>NZ_JBIAMC010000002.1:556274-692509 GCF_042873875.1 Streptosporangium sp. NPDC004379 | reverse complement strand
CTCTGTATCCTTCGCCGGGTCCGGAGCAGCGCGTGGTCTTGTTGGGTTGTGCTCGCGTCCACTGTGTGATTCTGAGGCAGCAGGCACCGCTTGCATCCCCAGGCTCGTGAGGGTTTGGGTTGGTGCGCGTGTTTGTGTGTTTCATAGTGTTACGGCGGTTATGGCGAAGGGGAAACACCCGGTTACATTCCGAACCCGGAAGTTAAGCTCTTCAGCGCCGATGGTACTGCACCGGGGACGGTGTGGGAGAGTAGGTCGCCGCCGGACAATCTTTCATGGGAAGGGCTGTTCTCTGACTTCGTCAGAGAACAGCCCTTTCTGTATTTCTCGACTCTTTTTCTTGCATTCCATATGCGCTTTTTCGCCCTTCGGGCGAAGCGCGTTTTCCGTGCATGTGGTTCTTCGTCACTTTTAATCGTGATTCCCGGACTTCGAGTGTCCGTGTGCGGCGCACATTCGGATGGGTTCGGTACGAGCCGTGGGGGCCATTACTCCATCCGGGTGGGGGCGGCATGGCCGGGAGTCCAAGCCGGCGCCTCGGAGCCTTCGGGAAGTGCCGCGACCTCAGTCGACACACCGGGACATCCGGGAAGCATCCGAGGCCTCAAGCGCTGAAGGGATCCCGGGTGACGCGCTCGGGCTCTCAGACGTGGAGTTCGCCCGAGAGGACGGTCACCGCCCGGCCGGACAGTTCGACGCGGTCCCCGCATACGGTCGTGCGCATCACCCCACCCCTCTCGGAGAGCTGCTCCCCGACGAGGGTCGCCGGGCCCAGCTTGGCCGTCCAGTACGGCGCCAGGGCGCAGTGGGCCGAGCCGGTGACCGGATCCTCGGGGACGCCGACCCTGGGGGCGAAGAACCGCGAGACGTAGTCGACGCCGGGACGAGCCGCCGGGGCGGTCACGATGACCCCTCGTGCGTCGACGGCCGCCAGCGCGGGGAAGTCGGGGGAGGCGGCGCGTACGGCGTCCTCGGACTCCACCTCCACGAGGTAGTCCCAGACGTTCCGGCCGACCCACAGGGGATTCACCCCCAGCGCCTCCGTCAGCCCTTCCGGCGGGTCGGCCTCCTCCAGGGGCTTGGCGGGGAAGTCCATGGTGATCAGACCGGTTTCGTCCCTGGTCACGGCGAGGATTCCGCTCTTCGTGGCGAACTTCAGGGTTTCCGGCGCTGTTCCGGTGGAATACAGGACATGCGCCGTCGCCAAGGTCGCGTGTCCGCACAGGGCCACCTCGGTCGTCGGGGTGAACCAGCGGAGCGAGTACGGCTCGCCGGCCTCTCCTCCGAGGAGGAAGGCGGTCTCGGAGTGCCGCATCTCCGCGGCGAGGGCCTGCATCCAGGCGTCCGGTGCCGGATTGTCGAGTAGGCAGACCCCTGCCGGGTTACCCTTGAAAAGCTGGTCGGTAAATGAATCGACCGTGTAGATGCGCATGTCCATAATGCTAGTCGTGAGGCAATATCCGCCCAGAAGTGGGTATGTGGGTCGGGTGGACCAGTGCGCTAGCCGTACAAAGTGGGAATAAGCCCTGGGCGTGTCGCGCGGCGAACTCCAATTCGTCGGTTACCGTCCAAGGTGGAGGGACAAGCCGGCTGCGGCGTGGTCCTGTAGGAAAGGACGAGCCGATGGGGGCAGTGCGCAAGGTGGCGACATACCTTGGCCTGGGCGATGTTGAGGACTACGACGAGTCCTACGAGTACGTGGACGACGTCGAAGGCGAGGGCGAGGACTGGCAGTCCGCGTCGGAGCGCGCGGCGAGGCGCTGGCGCTCGACGAGCGAGCCCTCACAGATCGTGATGCTGACGCCGCGCAAGTACAACGACGCGCCGCTCATCGGGCGGCATTTCCGTGACGGCCAGACGGTCATCATGGACGTCAACTGCATGAGCACCGCCGAGGCCACCCGGATGGTCGACTTCGCGGCGGGCCTGGCCTACGGCTGCGAGGGCCGCATCGAGCGCATCGCCGAGAAGGTCTTCCTGCTGGCGCCCGCCGACGTGGAGATCACCACCGGCTGATCCGGTCTTTGGAACGTGCCCGGAGGCGTCACGCCGCCTCCGGGCACGTTCGTGTCCCGCGGCGTGCGCAACCCGGCGGCCGAGTACGGCGAGGGGCCGCCTGGCCGACCGCAGTAGGCGAAAAGATCCACAAAACAGAACCTAGCGGGCGCGTGGTCCCCTGCGGAGCAGGCGGATCAGTTCGGCGAGGTCCGCCGCCGCGTCATGGACGCGCTTCTCGTTCTCCCGGGCGTACTCGTGCAGCGCCCATACGGCGCCTTCCGCCAGCTCCCTCAGCTCGGAGAGCTGCGCGGTGACGTACTCGGCGTCGGCCCGCTCGCGCCTGCGCCGGTGCCAGAGCCCATAGCCTCCCGCCGCGAACAGGGCCAGCGCCAGGCCCGCGAGGGGGAGCGTCGCCGAGGTGGCGAACGCCGCCGCCAGTACGGCGACGCCGAAGACGAGGAGCGCGTAACCCATCCAGGGGCGGCCGCGGTTCGGCACACCCTCGACGGAGATCCGCTCCTCGGCCGCGGCCAGCGACTCGGGGTCCGGGCCCTCCGGCCGGAGGACCACGTGGTGTCCCAGGATCGGCATGGTGACCGATTCCGGCGGCTCGGCCTGGGTGGCCGTGACGAGGGTCTCCGCGGCGGACCGCACGATGGGCGCGGCCACGTGCAGGGCGATGCCCGCGAGGTGCAGGTCGGAGCCGGGCCGCAGGTCGGTGAGGAGGTGGTCGGTGAGCCGGCCGGGCGGTGTCTCGGGTTCGGCGGAGCCGATGAGGTGGCGTAGGGCGCCGAGGAGCTCTTTCTCGGCCTCCGTGGGCCTCGTCTCGGGGACGGCCGGTGTGCGGCCGGAGCCGTTCTGCCGGGCGGAGGTGATCTCGGTGCACCGGCCACGGAGGCGGGCGAGCTGGGCGGCGGCCTGCACCGGTTCGGCCAGCTCTGGAAGCTCGGCGAGCTGGGGGAAGTCGACCAGCGAGGGCGGTACCACCATCGCGGGCTCGTGCGGGGTCAGCGCGCTCAGCCAGCGTTCGGGCTCGGCGTGCGCGGGGATGGCCACCGCGTCGAGTCTGCGGAGCACGAAGATCTTGCCGGCGGGGCCGTACGCGCCGCGGGCGGCTGCGAGCCAGAGCGCGCGCTGGCCGTGGGTGACCGGCCGGTCCAGCGACAGTTCACCGAAGGCGATGCCGAGCCAGGAGGCGTGGATCTGCTCGCCCTGCCCGGCGACGGCCAGGGCGAGGCAGAGGAAGAGCGCGGTCTGTCGGCCGTCGAGCTGGGCGGCGCGGCCGAGAGGTTCGAGGGCGTCCTCGCCCCGCAGGATCATGTCGAGAGCCTGGACGGCGGGCCCCAGCCAGTGCTCGGGCGCGTCCGCGGTCTCCGGTGGCATCGGGAGGCCGGCGCCGTCACCGGCGGTCAGGCCCGAAAGGAGCGCCTCGGCGTAGCGGTGCGGCTCCGTTCCGATGCGGGGGCTCGCGGTCAGGTCCGTGCTCAAGGCAGAGAACTCCCCGAAATCGTGACCGACTGACCGCGCCAGCGTAGTGCGATCCGGTCATCCCCGTCGGGAGGCGCGCCGAATCCAACTTTGCCGGATGATCGCCTCGATTTGCTGAATCAAGGCGATCATTCGGTCGATGATCTCACATGCGCTCGGGCACCGGGATGCCGAGCAGGCCCAGGCCGGTCTCCAGGACGCGCAGGGTCAGCGCGAGCAGGGCCAGGCGCGAGGCGCGGGTGGCAGGCTCGACGCCCTCCTTGAGTACGGGGCAGTGCTCGTAGAACGTGGTGAGGGCGCTCGCGGTCTCGAAGAGGTAGGCGGCGAGCTTGTGCGGGACCGACCCCTCGGCCATCTCCAGCACGGCCGGGCCGAACCCGAGGAGCTGGAGGGCGAGGGCTCGCTCGGCCGGGTGGCCGAGGACGATCGGGCCGGTCGCCTCCGCCGGATCGACCTCGCCCCTGCGGAAGATGGAGCGGATCCGGGCGGTGGCGTACTGCAGGTAGGGGCCGGTGTTGCCGGTAAGGGCGAGCATGCGGTCGAAGTCGAAGACGTACTCGCTGTCGTGGCTGACCGACAGGTCCGCGTACTTGACCGCGCCCATGCCGACGGCGCGCGCGATCTCCGCGCGGGTCGCCTCGTCGTAGTCGCGTTCGGCGATCACCGCGGCGGCCCTGGTCTCGGCCTCGGTGAGCAGGTCGAGCAGCTTGATGGACTCGCCGCTGCGGGTCTTGAACATCTTGCCGTCGCTGCCCAGCACGCTGCCGATCTGGACGTGCTCGGCGTCGACGTGGTCGGGCAGCCAGCCGGCCATCCGGGCGGAGGCGAACAGCATCGACATGTGCAGGGCCTGGGTCGCGCCGATCACATAGAGGATGCGGTCGACCTTGAGGTCCTGGACGCGGTAGCGGATCGTCGCCATGTCGGTGGTGGCGTAGCCGTACCCGCCGTCGCTCTTGCGGATCATGAACGGGAGAGGCTGGCCCTCGCGGCCGGTGAAGCCGGGCGGGAAGACGCAGAGCGCGCCGTCGCTGATCACGGCGATGCCGCGTTCCTGCAGCTCGTCGCAGACCTGGGCGAGCATGGGGTTGTACATGCTCTCGCCGGCGATGTCGGCGTCGGTCAGCGTCACGCCGAGCTGGGTGTAGACCTTGTTGAAGTAGCGGACCGTGGCGTCCATGAAGATGCGCCACAGGCGCATGGTCTCCGGCTCCTCGGCCTGGAGGGTGACCACGCGGGCGCGGGCGCGCCGGTTGAACTCGGGGTCGCCGTCGAACTTCGCGCGGGCGGTCTGGTAGTAGGCGTTGCCCTCTCCGGCCTCCAGCTGCGCCACGGCGGCGTCCTCGCCGATGTCGAGGAGGTGCTCGATGAGCATGCCGAACGGGGTGCCCCAGTCGCCCAGGTGGTTCTGCCGGACGACCCGGTTGCCGAGGTGCTCGTGGACGCGGACGAGCGCGTCGCCGACGATGGTGGTGCGCAGGTGGCCGACGTGCATCTCCTTGGCCGCGTTGGGCGCGGAGTAGTCGACCACGACGGTCTGCGGCGACGCGGTCTCGGGGACGCCGGCCCGCGGGTCGGCCAGCAGGCCGGTGACCTGACCGGTGATCCAGTCGTCGGAGAGGGTGATGTTCAGGAAGCCGGGGCCGCTGACCTCGACGGTGCCGGGGAAGGGCTCGCCCTCCCCGCTCGCGCCGGAGAGGCGGTCGGCGATCTCCTGGGCGACCTCGCGCGGGGCCCGTCGCAGTCGCTTGCTCAGGCTCATCGCGACGTTCGCCTGGTAGTCGGCGAACTGCGAAGGACGGATCAGCGGGTCTGCGGTGGCGTACTCAGCGCCGAAGGCGGCGGCCAGCGCCTGCTGGACGCGCTCGGTGAGCACGAGCTGCGGGTCGGTCATACATCAAGGGTATCGGTTGGCCTGCGTTGAACCCGCTATATATCGACCGATGACATGATCTTGAAAACGGTGGCGGGCAGGGGTGCGAGAGGGCCGCGCGGCCTCGTTCCGGGGTCGCGCCGGACGCGGGCCCTGCCCGTGCGGGGTCTCGCCGGGCGTGGCGGTCCTGCCCGTACGACGGTCTCACCGACGTGGCCGTCCCGCCCATGCGGCGGTCTCATTCCGGGGGGCCGTCGCCGGGGTCCGGCGGAGGCGGCGGCGGGGTCGCGGCCGGGGAGGCCGGCGGGGACGATCGTCCCCAGAGGCGGTGCGACCGGGAGTGGGCCAGGCGTTCTCCCACCCGCGCCACCACGCCCCGCCGGGCCAGCTCGGCCGCCAGGACGCACGCGGCGCTGACGCCGCCGGCCCGGGAAGCCCCGTGTGCGATGACCACGGTGCCGTTCAGGCCGAGCAGTACGGCCCCGCCGTGGACCTCCGGGTCGAGCCGCCGGTGAAGCTCCCTGAGGCGTCTGCGCTGCAGCAGGCCACCCAGCCGGGCCGCGTGGCTCTCCCGCAGTGTGGCCCCCAGCTCCGAGAAGGCGTAACGGACGCTGCCCTCCATGGTCTTGAGAGCCACGTTGCCGGTGAAGCCGTCGGCGACGATGACGTCGACGGCTCCGGTGAGCAGGTCGTGTCCCTCGATGTTGCCGGCGAAGTTGAGGCCCGGCACGGCGGACAGCAGTTCGTGGGCCCGCCGGACGAGCTTGTTGCCCTTCTCCGGCTCGCTGCCGATGGTGAGCAGGCCGATCGTGGGGTCGGGGATGTCGAGGCATGCCTGCGCGTAGGCGGCTCCGAGATGAGCGAACTGCACCAGCATCTCGGGTTTGACCTCGGCGTTCGCCCCGGCGTCCAGCAGGATGGTGGGGACGGGCCTGGTCGGCAGGGCGACCGCGATGGCCGGACGGAGCACTCCGGGCTGGCTGCGGAGCCGTAGCTTGCCGGTGGCGACCACCCCGGCGGTGGATCCGGCGGAGACCACGGCGCAGGCGTCGCCCCGCCGTACGAGGTGGCAGGCGACGGCGATGCTGGAGCGCGGGCGGCGAAGGCTCGCCAGGGCGCCCTCGTCCATGGCGAGGGCCTCCTCGGCCCGCACGATGGGGATCTCGGTGAGCGCGTCGTGCCGGGCGAGCGCCTCGTGGAGAGGGCGGGGCGCGCCCACGAGGAGGACGGGCACCCCGTGTTCCCGTACGGCCCGCACGGCTCCCGCGACGATCTCGTCGGGAGCGTGGTCGCCGCCCATGGCGTCCAGGGCGATGGGCGGGACGCCGGAGGCGTCGGTGTCAGGCAAGCGGTCACCTCGTGCGGGAAAGTGGATGTCCGCATCGTAGGCGGGGTGGCCGCGGGCTCGGTCTCCCGGGGGGCCGGAGCCCCCGGATGCGGTCCTTTCCACCCGGTGCCCGAAAGCGTCCAGGGCCCGAAAGCGTCCGAGGCTCGAAAGCGTCCGGAGTTCGAAAGCGTCCGGGGAAGCGGCCGGGGTTCGAAAGCCTCCCGGGACGCAGATGCCTCCCGGGGACGCAGAGGTTCGGGGCTCGAAAGCGTTCCGGGGTCCGGAGGAAGGCTCCCGGGGGCGGGAGGGCTTCGGGAGGGGCGGGTCTCAGTGCCTGGAGGGAAGGTTCCAGTCGGTCGTCTCCCGCGAGACGATGATCTTCCCGAAGGTGACGTTGCCGACGACCCTGATGACGGGTCCGTCCTCGGCGCCGACGCCGCCGGAGATGCTGCGCTTGGAGAACAGCGCGCCGACCTCGTCGATGACGTGGGAGTTCTCGGGGACCCTGACGATCATCTTGCTGAAGCGGCAGTCGACCTCAAGGGTGATCTCCCGGCCGGGGAGGACGGCGTCGGACAGGTCGACGATCAGGGCGCCGAAGGTGGCGTTCAGCGCCGTGTGGCGCCCGGCGATCCAGCGCCCGCCGCGGATCACCTTGCTGAAGACCGCGCCGACCTCCTGCCGGACGGGAGCGGCGCCGGTGCCGGCCGAGGTGATGTCGGGCAGGTCGCGGGTGATCGGGACGAGTTCGCCCACGGTCACGGCGTTGTAGGTCGCCTCCAGGCGGTCGGCGTGTTCGACGCTGGTGAGCCTGCCGGAGGCGAGGGCTTCGCTCAGCACGCTCGCCACATGGTCGCGGTCGGCGTCGGAGGCGCGCAGCGCGGGGTCGGACCCGTGCGGGACGAGACCGGCCACGCGGGTGGCGGGGTCGAGGGAGGTCATACGCCGATTGTATGCGGACAAGATATATCGCGATAGGTGAATCCGGTGTTTTCCGGAGGAGGACGTCAAGTCGTACGGAGCGTAGGGAACGGCGAGCCGCGTGGGGGCGCGGTCCGGAGCCGGGACGCCGGGGAAGGGGCCGTGCGGTCCGGAGCGGGAGAGGTGCCGGGGGAGGGGCCGTGCTGTCCGGAGCCGGAAGGACGCCGGGGAAGGCGGGCCGCATCCGGTTCGGGGTTCCGGTGCGCCGTCCGGCGGGAGTGAAGGTCGTGGCGTGGAGGCCCCGTATCCGCCGTGGCCGGTCAAGTGTGCACCCGGGGACGGGACGGCACGGGCCAGGAGGGTAATCAGCTGGCCAAAGGCCGATCTCGCGCCGTCCGGCCTGGGATACAAATGCCGAGCGGTTCCCGGCCGGCGCGTTCTCCGCGCACCCTTCACCTCGCGCCCGCCGGCGACACAGGGTCCGAAAGCCCGCTTCCCGAAAAGAGTCCGGGAGTCAAGCGGGCCGAAGAGAAGCTGGGAAGGCAACCATGAAGAAGGTCATCAAGACGGCCGTGGCCGTCGCGGCGTTCGGTATCGCGGCGACGGTGTGCGCCCCCGCCCAGGCGGCGACCAACAGCGGTATCGGCGGGAACGACAACCTGCTGGGCATCCTCGGTCTGCAGCTCGACAACCTCAACCTGCTCGGCCAGCCGATCGGGTCGCTCGGTCTCAACGGCGGCACCGAGACGGGCATGCCGTCCATGGGCATGCCGATGGGCGGAATGCCCATGGGCGGAATGCCGATGGGTGGCATGCCCATGGGCGGCATCCCGATGGGCGCGCAGATGGGCGGGATGCCGATGGGCGGCATGCCGCTGGTGGTCATGGGCCGCTGACGGCGGCCAGGTGGCGCTCCCGCGAACGGGCGGGGCGCCACCGGACGGACCGGGTCTCCGCCCCGCGGATCGCTTCGCGGGACGGGGTCCGGGACGGGGCTCGGAGCGGCCCCCGGCCCCCGGCACCCGCCGGGGGCCGGGGGCCGGGGGCCGTGACGAGGAGAGGGGGCGGCCGATGTGCATCGGCCGCCCCCTCTCCGTCGTGCCGCGCGCCGTGACCGGCCGCCGAAGTCCGGCCACGTGCGCCCTCCCGGTGGGCGTGAGGCGCCCCGGGGCGCCGCCCTTCCCGGTGCCGGGGACCTCGCGCTGGTCTCCCGGGTGCTTCGGGCCCGCGGATCGCCCGGGTGTGCGCGGACCCGCTCCGCTCAGGCCCCCGGCGCCCGTACGGCGGTGCGGCGGGCGATCTGGGCCTGGAGCCGCGCCATCTGCCAGTGCAGCTCGATGAGCTGCTCGGTCAGCTGGAGGCGGGGAATCTCGGATGGGTCCTCGACGGCCAGGTGGTCGATCGCGGTCGACAGCTCTCGCAACGCGCTCCCCCACTCCATGACGGCTTCCAATGATCGAACCAACGTTCGAATCATAGCGGACCACTGATCCTCGTGTCAGCGGATCGGGACGGGCGCGCCGGAGACGCGGCGGCCCGCCCGGCGCGCCGGACGCGGCGGGGCCGGGGAACCCGGTGCGCCGGGACGCGTCCGGGTGGGCGGCCGTCCTGCGGGCGCCGGTCCGCCCGGGGCAGGACCGGGGCGGCGGCGCGGTGGTCAGCTCTCGTAGACCGGCGCGATGTAGCCGCGGGCCAGGGTGTGGGCGGTGATGTTGAACCCGACCACGGCCGGCGGGGTGTCGGGGCCCAGGTCGAGCTTGTCCACGTCGAGGGCGTGCACCGCGAGGACGTAGCGGTGCGGCCAGCCGGGCGGCGGGGCGGCGCCGCCGTAGGCGTTGGCGCTGTAGTCGTTGCGGCCGTGGGTGCCGAATCCGCCGTCGGCGCTCCCGGCGCCCCTCGGAAGCTCCGTCACGTCGGCGGGGATGTCGAACAGCAGCCAGTGCCAGAACCCGCTGCCGGTGGGGGCGTCGGGGTCGTAGCAGGTGACGGCGTAGCTCAGCGTGCCCTCGGGGGCGCCGGACCAGCGCAGGTGCGGGGAGAGGTTCTCTCCGGTGAAGCCCCAGTCGTCGAACACATGGGTCCGGGACATGGTCTCGCCGTCGCGGACGTCGTCGCTCTCGACGGTCAGCGCGGGGACCTGGGGCAGGAAGTCGTAGGGGATCGGTGGCCGCGAGGACACAGGTTCACCTCCGGTGGGACGGTCTTTCTGACCTCCCCATCCTGCCCGGGGTCAGGCGTTGTAGGCGGCGAGGACCGCCTTCGGGTCGCCGTCCATCTTGATCTTTCCCTTGTGCAGCCAGATGACCCTGTTGCAGGTCTCCTCGATCACATCGAGGTTGTGGGCGACGAGGAAGACCGTGCCGGCCTCGTCGCGCATCTTCTTGATGCGCTCCTGGCTCTTGCGCTTGAAGTCGCGGTCGCCGGTGGCCAGGGCCTCGTCGATGAGCAGCACGTCGTGGGACTTGGCCGAGGCGATGGCGAAACGCAGGCGGGCGCCCATGCCCGAGGAGTAGGTGGACATGGGGAACTGCACGAACTCCCCGATGCCGGAGAAGTCGACGATGTCGTCGTACTTCTCCTTGACCTGCGCGGGGTTCATCCCCATGGCGTAGCAGCCGAGCACGATGTTGCGCTCGCCGGTGAGCTCGCGCATCAGCGCGGCGTTGACGCCGAGCAGGGACGGCTGGCCGTCGGTGTAGACGGCGCCGGAGTGCGGCGGCAGCAGGCCGGCGATGGCGCGCAGCAGCGTGGACTTGCCGGAGCCGTTGCGGCCGACGATGCCGATGGCGTCGCCGTGGTGGGCCACGAAGGACACGCCGCGTACGGCGTGCACCTCCTTCATCTGGGGCCGTCCCTGGCGCTTGACGAGGCGCATGAGGGCGTTGGCGGCGTTGCCCTTCTCGTTGTCGGTGGCCGCGCCGTACACGCGGTAGATGATGTGCAGATCGTCCACGATGACCGTGGGGACGGGCTCCTCGCCCTTGCCCGCGGGTTCGGGGTCAGGGTGCACCCTGACGTCCGTGCTGGGGACGCCGGGCTCCTCGGCCTTCACGTGCGACAGCTCCTCGGTCAACTCAGCCACGGCCGTACTTCTCCTCGGCTCGCCAGAAGTACCAGAAGCCACCGATCAGGGCGAACACTCCCCAGAATACGCAGACCTGCCAGATGTAGGGGCGAAGCTCGTGCGTTTGCATGAGCAGGTCGCGCATGAGCTCCATGTAGGCGGCGGCCGGGTTGAAGTACATGACGTCGGCGACCCACTGGGGCAGGTGCGCGGCGTTCACGACCCGGTCCTGGATGGAGAAGAACACCCCGGAGGCGTACAGCCAGGTGCGCATGATGAAGGGCAGCAGCTGGTTCAGGTCGCGGGCCGAGGCGCCGACGCGGGCCAGGACCAGGCTCGCGCCGATGTTGAACATGGTCTGCAGCGCCAGGGCGACCGGGACGAGGAGCCAGAGCCACGTGGGCATCTCGCCGAGGACGAACATCAGCGCGACCAGCACGCCCATGGAGATCAGGAGCTGCTGGAACTCCTGGATGGTGTAGGCGAGCGGGAGCGCGGCGCGGGGGAAGTGCAGGGCGCGGATCAGCGACAGGTTGCCGGAGATCGCCTTGGCGCCGCTGCTCACCGAGCGCTGGGTGTAGGTGAAGACGAACATCCCGGTGATGAGGAACGCCGGGTAGTTCACGATGCCGCCCTTGGCCCCGAGGATGAGGCCGAACATCACGTAGTAGATCGCGGCGTTGAGCAGCGGCGTGAGGACCTGCCACAGCTGGCCCAGGGCTGAGTTGCTGTACTTCGAGACGTTCCGCGCGGTGGCGTACGTCATGACGAAGTGCCGTCGTTCCCACAACTGGCGCAGGTAGACGGGCAGACTGGGGCGTGCGATGGCACGCCGAAGTCCGTAACGCTCGGCGAGCTTGGCCAGCGGCTCCTGCCCCGTGGCGGAGGTGCCGTTCTTCGGGCCGCCCGCCTGGGCGTCCGCGATCGCGGATTCCGGCTGGCTCATGGCAAGGACTCTATTGGATGCGAGTGGTTGAAGTGCCTGCGGCGGGGGTCCCGCCGCACACATTGGACGGGATCTCCGGGAAAGAGGTTCCACGGCGATTCGTGTGGTTTGCCGATGGACCCCGGGTCCCCCTCGCCCCGCCCAACGTTAGCCCAGCTCAAGGTCAGCAGAGGGGCAACGGGTGCGAGCACTGCCGGTGCGCCGGTATTTTAGCCTGGTCGTTCACGTACCACATGTGCCTCTATGTCGGGTTAATACCTCGATGGGAGGTTGTGGGGACGGTGCTGGCAGACTTATGGCGTTGAACCGGCATAAGCGTGACCCAACTGCAACATCACAGGGGCGACCCGGTGTGGAGCGGTACGGGATAGTCGCGTCTGACTGGTGGGGCGTCAGCACGTTGCCCAGGGTGACGGGGATCCGAGGACCACAAGATCCTCTTCCGTTGTGCCCCGGTCTTCGGCAGTTAATCGGCGACGTCCGCCTGTAAAGGGAGGAAAAACCTACAATGCGCGTTACTAACGGCGCACGGATCATCGCTGGCACCGCGCTGCTCGCGCTCGGGCTCGCCGCGTGCGGCAGCCAGTCCTCCACCGGCGGGGGATCGGCCGCCGGCGGCGACCAGCCCGTGCGCATGGAGCTGGGTGAGCCGCAGAAGCTCTTCTACCCCGGCGACACCACCGAGTCCGAGGGCTCGGAGGTCCTGGCCGCGATCTTCGCCCCGCTCGTCGACTACGACGACAACAAGCAGGTCGTCAACGACGTCGCCGAGTCGATCGAGTCCACCGACAACAAGGTCTGGACGATCAAGCTCAAGCCGGGCTACACCTGGCACAACGGTGAGCCGCTGATCGCCCAGAACTACGTGGACGCCTGGAACTACGCGGCGAACCAGGACAACGCGCAGGGCGCCAACGGCTTCTTCAGCCGCGTCGAGGGCTGGGCCGACCTGAACCCGGGCGAGGGCAAGACCGTCTCCGCCAAGGGGATGAAGGGCCTCAAGGCCGTCGACGAGAGCACCTTCAAGGTGACGCTCTCCAAGCCGTTCTCGCAGTTCAAGACGATGCTCGGCTACACCGCGTTCTACCCGCTGCCCAAGGCGGCCTTCGGCTCCGACGGCAAGATCACCGACGCGTACGCCAAGCAGCCGATCGGCCAGGGCTACTTCAAGCTCGACAAGCCCTACAACAAGGGCACCGACCAGACGATCGACCTCACCCGCTACGACAAGTTCCCGGGTGAGAAGCCGAAGTTCGACAAGCTCCAGTTCAAGCTCTACACGAGCCCGGAGACCGCGTTCAACGACCTGGTCGCCGGAAACCTGGACGTCCACGACTCGCTGCCCCCGTCGGCCATCTCCCGGGCCAAGACCGAGCTGGGCGAGCGCTACATCGACACCGCCGACGCCGGCGTCGGCTACATCGGCTTCCCGCTGCAGTACAACAAGATCTACTCGAACATCAAGGTGCGCGAGGCCATCTCCATGGCCATCGACCGCAAGACGATCGCCGAGACCGTCTTCTCCGGCACCCGCGCCCCCGCCGACGACTTCATCAACCCGCTGCTGGAGGGCTACCGCCAGGGCGCCTGCGCGGCCTGCACCTACGACCCGGCCAAGGCCAAGGAGCAGTACGCGGCCGCGGGCGGTCCGAAGACGCTGGAGCTGGGCTACAACACCGACGGCCCGCACAAGGAGTGGATCGAGGCTGTCGCCAACAGCCTCCGCGCCAACCTCGGCGTGCAGGTCACGGTCAAGCCGTTCGAGAAGTTCGCCTCGATCCTCGACGACCTGGACAAGAAGAGCTACACCGGCATGTTCCGCATGGGCTGGGCGATCGACTACCCGTCCGCGGAGAACTACCTGACCCCGGTCTTCTCCACCGTCGCGATCAAGACCGGCTCCAACTACGCCGGCTGGTCCAACAAGCAGTTCGACGAGCTGCTGGCCAAGGGCGACGCCGCCGCGACCCAGGAGGAGGGCCTGAAGTACTACCAGCAGGCCGACGACATCCTGATCAAGGATCTGCCGTACATCCCGGTGTACTTCTACCGGACCAACGCGGCCTTCTCCCAGCACGTCAAGGGCGTCAAGACCAACCTCCTCAACCAGGTCGTCTGGACCGAGGTCGAGAAGGTCGCCTGACCGACGCCCCACGGGCCGGGCGCCGCGCCCGGCCGCACGAACCGCCTCACGGCCGCGGACCCTCCTCTTCCGGCACCGACCACCCCCGGGTGCCGGCCGGGGAGGGCCGCGGCGGGGCACAAGGGAGGCTTGAATGGGCCGCTACATCCTCAGGCGCCTGATCCAGGCGATACCCGTCCTGCTGGGCGCCACCCTGCTCATCTACGCCATCGTCTTCGCGCTGCCCGGCGACCCCATCGCGGCGCTGGCGGGCGAGAAGCGGATGGACCCCAACATCGTCGCCATCCTGCGCGAGCAGTACCACCTGAACGACCCGTTCATCGTGCAGTACTGGTACTACCTCACGGGACTGTTCAGCGGCGACTTCGGCAAGACCTTCGCCGGCGTGCCGGTGACGGACCTCATGGCCGGGAAGTTCCAGGTGACCATCAACCTGGCGGTGACCGCGCTGGTCCTGGAGGCGGTCATCGGCATCGGCCTCGGCCTGCTCGCGGCGCTGCGCCGCGGCCGGCCCGCCGACTCGGCGATCCTCGCCGCGACGCTGGTGCTGATCTCCGTCCCCACGCTGGTCACCGGCTTCGTCCTGCAGCTGCTGCTGGGCGTGAAGCTCAAGACGGCCGGGATCGACCTGTTCCCCATCGCGGGCGTGACGGAGGGCTGGCGCAGCTATCTGCTGCCCGGCTTCGTGCTCGCCGGGGTGTCGATCGCCTACCTCACCCGGCTCACCAGGACCAGCCTGGCCGAGACACTGCGCGCCGACTACATCCGCACCGCGGTGGCCAAGGGTCTGCCCCGCCGCCGGGTCGTCGGCCGGCACGCGCTGCGCAACGCCCTGATCCCGCTGATCACCTTCCTCGGCGCCGACCTCGGCACGCTGATGGGCGGCGCGGTGATCACCGAGACGATCTTCAATCTGCCCGGCATCGGCCAGCAGCTGTTCAGCTCCGTCTACCTGCGCGAGCAGTCCGTGGTCGTCGGGATCGTGACCGTGCTGGTGCTGGTCTACATCCTGGCCAACCTGGTCGTCGACCTGCTGTACGCCGTGCTCGACCCGAGGATCCGCTATGAGTGACACGATCGCGCCGGACACCCGGCGCCGCAAGCACGGAGGCGGGACCGCCAGGCACGGCGGGGCCGCCAAGCCGCCCAAGGCGGCGAGCCTGTGGAGCGACGCCTGGCACGACCTGCGCCGCCGCCCCCTCTTCATCGGCTCGGCCGTCCTCATCGCGGTCATCCTGCTCATCGCGGCGTTCCCCGGGCTCTTCACCTCGGTGAACCCGTTCGACGCCGCCAGCTGCGACCTCGGCAAGGCGCGGCAGCCGATGAGCGGCGCCCACTTCTTCGGCACCGACAACCTCGGTTGCGACGTCTACGCGCGCACCCTCTACGGCGCCCGCAACTCGGTCGTGGTCGGTCTGAGCACCACGGTCGTCACCGCGGTCGTCGGCGGCCTGCTCGGTCTGTTCGCCGGGTTCAAGGGCGGCGCGGTGGACACCCTGTTCTCCCGGATCACCGAGATCTTCTTCGCGATCCCGTCGATCCTCGGCGCGCTGCTCATCCTCGCGGTCTTCCGTACCGGCAACGTCTGGACCGTCATGCTGGCGCTGGCCGTGCTGACGTGGCCGATGACGTTCCGCATCATGCGGGCCGCGGTGATCACCGCCAAGAGCCAGGACTACGTCGTCGCCGCGCGGGCGCTCGGCGCCTCGGCCCCCCGGATCATGTTCCGGCACATCCTGCCGAACGCCGTCGCGCCGGTGATCGTGGTCTCCACGATCAACCTGGGCACGTTCATCGCGGCCGAGGCGGGCCTGTCGTTCCTCGGCGTCGGCCTCCGCTCCCCGGACATCTCCTGGGGTCTGATGATCTCCGACGCCCGGGAGCGGTTCCTGGAGGCTCCGGCTCCGCTGCTGTTCCCGGCGCTGTTCCTGAGCCTGACCGTGCTGGCCTTCATCATGCTGGGCGACGCCGTGCGCGACGCCCTCGACCCGAAGCTGCGGTAAGGGGGACCCGCTGTGAAGAAGACCTCGACGCCGGTGCTGCCGGCGCGGACGGCCCCGGGTGACGAACCGCTGCTCGCCGTCGACGACCTGCACGTGGAGTTCGCCACCCGCCACGGCGTCGTCAAGGCGGTCAACGGGGTCAGCTACTCGCTGAGCCCCGGCGAGACCCTCGCCGTGCTCGGCGAGTCCGGCTCCGGCAAGTCGGTGACCGCGCAGGCCGTCATGGGCATCCTCGACATGCCGCCGGCCCGCATCCCCCGCGGTGAGATCCGCTTCCGCGGCACCGACCTGCTGCGGCTGCCGGAGGACCAGAGGGCGCAGGTCCGCGGCCAGCGCATCTCGATGATCTTCCAGGACGCGCTCTCCGCGCTGAATCCGGTGTTCACCGTGGGCTGGCAGATCAGCGAGATGTTCCGGGTCCACCGCGGCATGTCCCGCCGCGACGCCACGAAGAAGGCGATCGAGCTGATGGACCGGGTCCGCATCCCCGCGGCCCGGCAGCGGGTGAACGACTACCCGCACCAGTTCTCCGGCGGCATGCGCCAGCGCATCATGATCGCGATGTCGATCGCGCTCGACCCGGAGGTGCTGATCGCCGACGAGCCCACCACGGCGCTCGACGTGACGGTGCAGGCCCAGATCATGGAGCTGCTCGCCGAACTCCAGCGCGAGAGCAACATGGGCCTGATCCTCATCACCCACGACCTCGGCGTCGTGGCGGACGTGGCCGACAAGATCGCGGTCATGTACGGCGGGCGGATCGTGGAGAACGCCCTGGTGCACGACATCTACCGCGCGCCCGCCCACCCGTACACCAAGGGCCTGCTGGACTCCATCCCCAGGGTGGACCTCAAGGGCCAGGAGCTGTACGCCATCAAGGGCATGCCGCCGAACCTGCTGGACATGCCGCGGGGCTGCGCCTTCCACCCCCGGTGCCCCTACCGTCAGGACGACTGCGTCACCGACGCGCCACCGCTGTACGAGATCGGGCCGACCCGGGGCAGCGCGTGCCACTACTGGAGGGAGGTCCTCGATGACAGCCGAAGGTGAGCCGATCCTGGAGGTCCGCGACCTGGTCAAGCACTTCCCGCTGCACCAGGGCGTCCTGCTGAGGAAGCAGGTCGGCGCGATCAAGGCCGTCGACGGGGTCTCCTTCGACCTGCGCCGCGGCGAGACGCTCGGCATCGTCGGCGAGTCCGGCTGTGGCAAGTCCACGCTGGCCAAGGTGCTGATGGCGCTGGAGCGGCCGACCTCCGGCTCGGTGAGGATCAACGGCCGGGAGATCGCGAACGCGAAGGGGGCCGAGCTCAAGAGGGTCCGCCGCAACATCCAGATGGTGATGCAGGACCCGTACACCTCGCTGAACCCCCGGATGACCGTGGGCGACATCATCGGCGAGCCGTACGAGATCCACTCCGAGGTCGCGCCCAAGGGCGACCGCCGCCGCAAGGTGCAGGAGCTGCTGGAGGTCGTGGGGCTCAACCCCGAGCACGTCAACCGCTACCCGCACCAGTTCTCCGGCGGGCAGCGCCAGCGCATCGGCATCGCCCGCGGCCTGGCGCTCCAGCCGGAGATCATCGTCTGCGACGAGCCGGTGTCCGCGCTCGACGTGTCGATCCAGGCACAGGTCGTCAACCTGCTGGAGCGGCTGCAGCGGGACTTCGGCCTCGCCTACGTCTTCATCGCCCACGACCTGTCGGTGGTCCGCCACATCTCCGACCGGGTCGGCGTGATGTACCTGGGCAAGATGGTAGAGATCGGCACCGACGTGGAGATCTACGACCGGCCCGCGCACCCGTACACCCAGGCGCTGCTGTCGGCGGTGCCGGTGCCCGACCCCGACGGGCGGGAACGGCGCGAGCGGATCGTGCTGCAGGGCGACCCGCCGTCCCCGGCCAGCCCGCCGTCGGGCTGCCGGTTCCGCACCCGGTGCTGGAAGGCGCAGGACATCTGCGCCCAGCAGGAGCCGCTGCTGCAGATCAGGCCCGGTACCGGGCACGCCAGCGCCTGCCACTTCGCCGAGACCCACGACGTGGTGCACGTGTAGGGGTTCTCTCCGGCCGCACGGCCCGTACGGCCCGTACGGCGGGCCGTCGCGTGACGCGCCGGCCGTACGGTCCGGCGGTCGTGTACGGCCCCATGCCGGAAAACGGCCGAGGGCGGTGCCCCGCACGGTGACGTGCGGGGCACCGCCCCTTTCCGGTACTCGGAGAAGCCGGCCGGCGCCCGCCGCAGTGCGCGGGACCGGCCGGCGGCACCGCTCCTTAGAGGATGCCGATGCCCAGGTTGCCGACGCCGACGAGGCCGCCGATGCCCGTGCCGTTGCCCACGACGCCGGTGCCGGGGCTGAGGGTGTTGATGTTGTTGCCGCCGCCGAGGAAGCCGCCGCCACCGGGGACGAGCCCGCCGCCCCAGCCGGCGCCGCCCCAGCCGCCGCCGGCCCAGCCGCCGCCCCAGCAGCTGCCGCCGACGCCCCAGCCGCCGCCGAAGCAGCTGCCGCCGCCGATGACGCCGCCGCCGAAGCAGTTGGCGCCGCTGGCGATGGCGACCGGGGTCGAGGTGACGACCTGGCCGTAGGTGACGGTGCTGGTCGGGATGAAGGCGCTGCCCCCGCAGCAGTTGGCCGTCTTGGCCGTGGACGCCGAGGCGGCGACGGCCGGGGCGAGGACGGCGAGGCCGACACACGCCGAGGTGACGAGAAGACGACGAATCATTTGTGTTCCCCCCGAAAGGAAATCGCGCCAGTGATTGGCCTTGGAACTCCGCGTATGCGCGTGACCACGCGAAGTAGCGAGAGTGAGACTATCCAGCGGCGCGTCTACGGGCGGTGCCGAGAAGGTCAGGCGGCGGCAATGATCGCAGCACCATAGGCGGGCAGACAGTGAGATAAAGCCCGCCTGGCACCGCGCGGCCGCGACCGCCGCGACCCCCGCGCCCGGGGCCCCCGGCGGCCGGAACCGGAGACGGCCCCGGACCGCGGAGGCGGCGCGGATCAGGGGTGAACCGACACGGCCCCGGGCCGCGGGGGCGGCGCGGATCAGGGGTGAACCGACACGGCCCCGGGCCGCGGGGTGCGGCGCGGGTCAGGTGTGGACCGACAGGCGCACGTGGGCGCCGGGGGGCAGGCCGAGTCGCTGCGAGGCGTCGCCCGCGTGGACCGCCAGCGACAGCAGCCCCGCCGAGTCGGTGAAGGCGACCAGCTCGCCCGGCGCGACGGCGGCGAACGTCTCACGGAACGGCACGGTGACGTGCCGCCTGCCCAGCCAGACCACCAGCGTGCTCCCGGGACGCGCGCCCAGCGTGGCCAGGTCGCCCCCGGTGACCGAGAGCTGGGTGTTGCCGTGGCCGTCCACCGACAGCACCTCGCCCTCCACCGCGCCCTCGTGCAGTCGCGAGGTCGGCGCGGGCAGCGAGACCAGCCGGTCGAGCGGGATCGGCGGCCCCACCTCGGACGGCCTGTGCCCGACCGTCAGGAACGCCGCGACGGGCGCGAAGACGTCGCGGCCGTGGAAGGTCGGTGAGACGGGCCGGTGGAAGAACTCCTCGTTGGTGAGCTCGTAGGCCGCCCGCGCGCCGCCGTTCGCCTGGACCGCCCACGACAGCACCCCGTTGTCCGGCCCCAGGAACACGTGGTCGCCCGCCTCGACCGCCACGGCGCGCCGGGCCCCGCCCCCGGGATCCACCACGGCGATGTGGACGGCGGGCGGCATGTGGGGGACCGTCTGCGCCAGGATCGCCGCCGCACGCCGTACGTCCCCCGTCGGGACCTGGTGGCACACGTCGATGATCCGCGCCTCCGGCGATATGCCGACGATCACGCCGTGGCAGGAGGCGACGTAGCCGTCCTGCAGGCCGTAGTCCGTGAGAATGGTGATGACTGAGGTCACACCTGGTGACTGTACGTCGGGGCCTTCGCCGTGAACAGGCAGAAATTCCGGACTATCCTGACTTCCGGGCGCGCACTCGGCGTGGTCGCCGGGTGCCCGACCGAGGAGGAGGGCGATGGACGGCGCACCGGTCCCCGGCGACGGCGAAGGCGCCGGACGCGAGCCGGACGCCCGTGGACTCACCGGGCGGGAGCGGGAGCTGCTGGCCTTCGAGCGCCGGTGGTGGCGCCGTCCCGGCGCGAAGGAGCAGGCCATCCGGCAGACCTTCGGCGTCTCGGCCACCCGTTACTACCAGCTGCTCGGCGAGCTGGTCGACCGGCCGGAGGCGCTGGCCCAGGACCCGATGCTCGTCAAGCGTCTGCGCCGGCTCCGTGAGACGCGCCGTCGTGACCGGGACGTCCGCCGCTCCGGCCCGTCGGCCCCGCCCGGCACCTCCTCTCCGTCCGACGCCCCACGCGACGCTCCGCCCGGCGAGCCCGGTGATAGCCCCCATTTCGGATAAATCATCAAATGGAGGGGTACGGCACAGCGAGCGGGCACCCCGGCGGACGCCGGTGAGCCGGGAGACGACGGCGAGCCGGTGATCCGCACGAGACGCGGTGATCCACATGAGACGCGGTGAGACACGGTGATCCGGCGAGACGGCCGGGCCGACGACGGAGCGAGCGAGCATGACCACTGACCTCCCTGACGGACTGCGCGCGATCACGGCCGACCCCGCCGGGGCGGTGATCGGGGTCGACTTCGACGGCACGCTCGCCCCGATCGTGCCCGACCCCGCCGACGCCAGGATCCACCCGGACGGCGTCGCCGTACTGACCAGGCTCGGCCGTCTGGTCGGCGCCGTGGCGATCGTCACCGGGCGCCCGGCGGCCACCGCCGTGGAGTACGGCTCCCTGGCCGGGATACCCGGGGTCGTCGTGCTCGGCCACTACGGCCTCGAACGCTGGGAGGCGGGAACGGTCACCTCGCCGCCGCCGCACCCCGGCCTGGACCGGGCGCGGGCGGGCCTGCCCCGGCTGGTCGAGCCGTTCGACGGGGTCGTGGTCGAGGACAAGGAGCGGGCGCTGGCCGTGCACACCCGGCGGGCCCACGACCCCCAGGGCGTTCTCGCCGCGCTGCGCGACCCGGTCGCCGAGCTGGCCGTCGAGACCGGGCTGGCGGTGGAGCCCGGCAAGTTCGTGCTGGAGCTGCGGCCGCCGGGAATGGACAAGGGGATGGCGCTCGGCGCGTTCCTGCGCGAGCGCGGCGCGCGCTCGGTGCTGTTCGCCGGCGACGACCTCGGCGACATCGCGGCGTTCGAGGCCGTACGGACGTCGGGCCTGCCCGGCGTGACGGTGTTCAGCGGGTCGGCCGAGCTGGAGGTGGAGGCCGACATCGTGGTGGACGGGCCCGACGGGGTGATGAAGCTGTTCGCCTCGATCGCCGACACGATCGAATCCGGGGACGCGGACCGGGCCTGAACCGGGCACGGGCGGGCCCGCGGCGCGGCGCCGGTCGAGGGACGGCGGAGGTCGAGGGACGGCGGAGGTCGAGGGACGGCGGAGCGGCGGAGCACGGCGCGCCGGCCGCGGCGGGCAGGTCGCCAGGCGCGGGGCCCGGCGGTCAGCCCAGGGAAGCGAGCTGGTCGGTGAACCAGCGGCGCGGGGGCAGCGCCGTGGCCGCCGCCGTCAGCCGCGCGCCCCTGCGGACGCGGTCGGCCTCCGGCATGACCAGGCTCCGGTGGATGGCGGTCGCCGTGGCCGACACGTCGAAGGGGTTGACCAGCAGCGCGTTCTCGCCCAGCTCGGAGGCGGCGCCCGCCTCACGCGACAGGATCAGCGCGCTGCCCGGCGACAGCAGCGGCCCCTCCTTGGCCACCAGGTTCATGCCGTCGCGGATCGGGTTGACCAGCATCACGTCGGCCAGCCGGTAGGCGGCCAGCGAACGCGGGTAGTCGTCGTTGACGTTGAGGATCAGCGGGCTCCAGTCCTCGGTGGCGTACTCGTCCTCGATCTCCTGGGCGCAGCGCTGCACCGCGGCGGTGTACTCGCGGTACTCGGGCAGGTCGTGGCGGGAGGGGTAGGCGAACGCCAGGTGCACCACCCTGCCGTGCCACTCCGGATGATCCGCCAGGAACTCCCGGTAGGCCGACAGGCCCCGCACGATGTTCTTGGACAGCTCCGTCCGGTCGATCCGCACGATCAGCTTGCGGTCGCCCACCTGGTCGCGGAGGGCCGCCATGTGCGACTCGACGTCGGGCTCCGAGGCCCGCGCCCACAGCGCCTCGCCGTCCACCCCCAGCGGGTGCACGCCGATCCGGGTGGTCCGGCCGCCGTGGGTGACGGTGCGGTGCACGCGGTCCACCCGGGCGTCGAGCACCGCCTCGCAGCAGTCCATGAAGGCCCCGGCCCACCGGCTGGTGAGGAAACCGGCCCGGTCGGCGCCGAGGATGCCTTCGAGCAGCTCGACCCGAAGGTCGTCGGGGAGCAGGGAGAAGTACTCCGGCGGGGCCCAGGGGGTGTGCGAGAAGTGCGCCACCCGCAGGTCGGGCCGCTCGCCGCGCAGCATGGCCGGGACCAGGGACAGGTGGTAGTCCTGGACCATCACCCGCGCCTCGTGCGGCGCCTCCTCGCCCAGCGCCGTCGCGAACGCCTCGTTGTACGCCTGGTAGGACTCCCAGTCGCGGCGGAACCTCGCGTCGAACTGCGGCCGGTTGGGCGTGTCGTAGAGCAGGTGGTGGACGAACCACAGTGTGGAGTTCGCCACCGTGTTGTAGGCGCGGTGGAAGGTCGCCGGGGGGATGTCGAGCATCCGCACCGCCCCGGTGTCGAAACCCGTGTGGTCGAGCCGGCCGCCGGGCGCCAGCCGTACGGCGCCGCGGTCGCCGTCGGACAGCGCGGCGCAGATCCACAGCAGGTCGATGTCCCGCGACACCTCCGACAGGCCCGACACCAGGCCCCCTCCGCCCCGGCGCATGGTGAGGGAGCCGTCGTCGGCGAGGGTGAAGGAGACGGGGCCGCGGTTGGAGGCCAGCAGGATGGGGCCGCTCATCGGGATCCCTTCGGCTGAGGGACGCGCTTGCCTGGACTGAAAAGGTTAGCCGGACCTGGGGCAGAATGCCCTGGTCTTCCACCTGTACGGGTTACCGGGGGGATCGCTCCCGCCTCATCCGCCGGGGCGCCGGAGGCCGCCGGATGAGGGTGAACGGTCAAGGCGACGCCAAGGGAAGGGCGGCCGGAGCTTAGGATGGATCGACCGTGACCGCCGATCAGGAGCTTCGTGATGGCGCTGGACGAGACGACCGAGGAACTGGCCCGGCTGGCCGCCCGAGGTGATCACCGCGCGCTCGGCGAGCTGCTGAAACGGATCGAGCCCGACATCCTCCGGCACTGCGGACGGATCCTCCCCTACCGGCAGGACGCCGAGGAGGCGTGCCAGGACACCCTGCTGGCGGTGGCGCGGAACATCGGCCGGTTCGAGGGACGCGCCCGGTTCAGCACGTGGCTGCACATCATCACCGCCAACTGCGCCCGCACCACCTACCGCTCGCTGAAGCGGCGCTCGGCCGAGCAGAGCTCCGACGAACTGCCGATGCAGCGGCCCGACGTCGCCCGGGTGAGTGTGATCGCCGGCTCACGGCTCGACCTGCTGGACGCGATGGAGGCGCTGGAGGCGGAGAAGCCCGACCTCGCCCAGGCGCTGGTGCTGCGCGACATCTGTCAGCTCGACTACAGCGAGGTGGCCGAGCAGCTCGGCATCCCGCTCGGCACCGCCAAATCGCGCATCCACCAGGCGCGCAAGTACGTCCAGGGAGCCCTGGGCGACGCCTACGGCTTCTGAGGCCCCGCTCCGGGACACACCCGCCGCCCGGTCACCCGAAACCCGGCGGCCCCGGGAACGCTCCCGCGCTCACGTCTCGCCCGGCTTCTGAGGCGTCGTTCCGCGGATGCGACCGCGTGCCGTCCGGCTTCCGGGTCTCCGCTCGGAGGCGTCCCCGCGTGTCGTCCGGCTTTCCCGGCCTTTCGCCTGATGGGCGGATTAGAGTGGTGCCGCCCGTACCCGGTGATCGGCCGTGGTGCGCGCCGGTCTCCCCTCGCGCCGTGTCCGTCAGCGCCAGGGGAGAGATCCATGCTTCGCAGACGTCCAGTCGCCGTGGGGTGCGTCCTCGCGGCCGTCGCCCTCGTCGTGACGACCCCCGTGGCTCCGGCGTTCTCCGCGGCCCAGGATGTCGGTAAGGCGCAGGAACTCCGGAACCCCCTGAGCTCCGGGGGCGCTTCGAGCGCCCGGAGCGTCCGGAAACCGCCGCACGGCATGATCGAGGCGCTCCAGCGCGACCTCGGCCTCACGGCACAGGAGGCCCAGGCCCGGCTGGACAACGAGATCCGGTACGCGCCGATCGAGGCCCGGCTCCGCCGGGAGCTCGGGGCGGGTTTCGGCGGCTCCTGGCTGGAGGGGAGGGTCGCGCAGGTGCTGATCGTGGCCACCACCGACCTCGCCGCGGCTCCCCTGATCACCACCGCGGGCGCCCAGCCCAAGATCGTCGCCCGGTCGCTGGCCCGGCTCACCGCGGTCAAGGACGAGCTCGACAAGGATCTGGCCGCCGCGGGAGAGGCGGGCGGTTTCGCCAGGTACGTCGATGTCCGCACCAACCAGGTGGTCATCCGTACGACCGTGCCGGAGCAGACCCGCAACCTCGTCGGGCTCACCGGCGTGAGCCAGGAGGCGGTGCGGGTGGAGGCCTCGGCCAGGCGGTTCCGGCCCCTGTACGACCTCCGGGGCGGCGACGCCTACCGCATCGACAGCGCGTGGCGCTGCTCGGTCGGCTTCTCCGCCACGAAGGGCGCCCAGAACGGCTTCGTCAGCGCGGGACACTGCGGCGACGCGGGCAGCGTCACCACCGGGTACAACAACGTCGCCCAGGGCGTCTTCGAGTGCTCCAGCTTCCCCGGCGACGACCACTCCTGGATCACGGTGAACACGAACTGGCGGCCCACCCCGGACGTGGTCAGCACCGGCGGCACGATCGGCGTCACCGGCTCCCGGGAGGCGATCGAGGGCGCGTCGGTCTGCCGGTCCGGCTCGACGACCGGCTGGCACTGCGGCACCGTACGGCAGCGCGACGTCACCGTCGTCTACGACGAGACCCAGACGGTCTCGCAGCTCACCCTCACCGACGCCTGCGCCGAGCCGGGCGACTCCGGTGGGCCGTTCGTCTCCGTCGACCAGGCCCAGGGGGTCCTGTCGGGCGGCAACGGCAACTGCACCGCGGGAGGCGAGACGGTCTTCCAGCCGGTCACCGAGATCCTCTCCGCCTACGGCGTGAGCCTGGTGGTCGACGAGCCCGTCCCGCCGGAGACCGGCTGCGCCTGCCCCTGCTACCCGCGGCGGGTGGCCGGGACGCTCAGCGTGGGCGGTCTCGCCTACCAGCCGAGCGGAAGCTACTACCGGACCACGGCCTACAGGCTGCACACCGGCTGCCTGGAGGGCCCGGCGGGCAGCGACTTCGACCTCTACCTGCAGAGGTGGAACGGCCGGAGCTGGGTCGTCGTGGCGAGCGACACCGGTCCGGCCGCCGACAAGTCGATCTCCTATCTCGGCGCGGCCGGCCGCTACCGCTACCGGGTGAACGCCCGCACCGGTTCCGGCCCCTACACGCTGGGCTACACGAACACCGCCCCGCTTCCGCCGGCGGTCCCGGTGACGCCGGGAACCCCGGACACCCCGGGCGCCCCGGCTCCCGGAACCCCGGCTCCGGGCGTCACGGCAGCTCCGGAGACCCCGACCGCTTCGGGAACCCCGAGCGCCCCGGAGACCGCTGAGGCCGTACGCGGCTGTCACGGAGGCGCCGCGCCGTCCACGCGGTCCGGCGGGGAGCCGGCGGCCGGCGGGCTCGCCCAGCCGGAACCGGAGTGCGCCTGCCCGTGCTACCGGACCACGACCCCGGGGACGCTCGCCCTGGGCCGCTCCGCCTACCTGCCGAGCGGCGGCTACTACCGGACGACGGCGACCGAGGTCCATCTGGCGTGCCTGGACGGCCCCGACGGCAGCGACTTCGACCTCTACCTGCAGAGGTGGAACGGCCGGAGCTGGGTCACCGTGGCGAGTGAGACCGGTCCGAACCCCGACGAGACGCTCCGCTACCAGGGACCGGCCGGCCGCTACCGCTACCGGGTGACCGCCGCGAGCGGCTCCGGCGGCTACACGCTGGGCTACCAGCACGACCTGCCCTGAAGGACGGACCCCCGGGAGGTCGTATGTTCCACGGTCGCGCCGTAGCCGCCGGATGTGCCCTCTTCTCCGCCGCCGTGCTCGCCGCCGTCACGCCCTCGGCGGTCCGGGCGGAGCCCGAGCCCCTGGCCGCCGTCCGGGACGCCCCGGTCGTACGGTTCCCGGCGGCGCGGCCCGAGCGCGGAGCCCTCGCGGGTCTCCCCGCGGCGCGGCCCGGCCGCGGAGCCCGCGTGCGCCCCGCCGCGGTCCGGTCTCGGCACGACTCCACGGAGCGCGGAGGGCGGGCGCGGCAGGCCGGGCGGGCGGGCCTGCCGTACAACGCGCCGCCGCCGGGCATGCTCCAGGCCCTCCAGCGCGACCTCGGCCTCAGCGCCGAGCAGGCCCAGGCCCGGCTGCTCAACGAGATCCGCCTGGCTCCGGTCGAGGCGAGACTGCGGGTGGCGCTCGGCGACCGCTTCGGCGGCTCGTGGTTCCAGGGAACCGTCGCGCAGAACCTCGTGGTGGCCACCACCGACCCCGACGACATCCCCAAAATCGTCGCCCAGGGCGCTCATGCCGAGGTCGTCGAGCACTCGCTGGTCGAACTCGGCGCGGTCAAGGACAAGCTCGACGCCGCGCTGCCCGCCCGCCCGACGGGCGGGGGGAGCGTGCGCTACGTCGACGTGCGGAACAACAAGGTCGTCGTGCTGTCCGAGGAGCCGGTGCAGACCGAGGCCGTCATCAGGGACATCGGCGTGGACGGCAGGACGATCGTGGTGGTGCCGTCCACCGAGCGTCCCCGGCCGCTCTACGACCTGGTGGGGGGCAGCCCCTTCTACGTCGGGGTCTCTCTGCGCTGCACGGTCGGCTTCTCCGTGCTCCACGGCGGCGCGGGCGGCTTCGTCAGCGCCGGCCACTGCGGCAAGGTGGGAGAGAAGACCAACGGCTACAACCGGGTGCCCCAGGGCGTCTTCCGGGGGTCGGTGTTCCCGTCGAGCGACTTCTCCTGGATCCAGGTCAACGACGACTGGACGCCCAAGCCTACGGTGGGCAACGCCGACGGCGGCGTCCTGCCCATCGCCGGGGACCGGCCGGCCATCGAGGGGGCGTCGGTGTGCCGGTCCGGCTCCACCTCCGACTGGTACTGCGGTCTCATCCTGCAGCGCGACGTCAGCGTCTCCTATCCGCAGGGGAACGTCTTCGGGCTGACCCGCACCAGCGTCTGCGCCGACCGGGGCGACTCCGGCGGCCCGTTCGTCTCGGTGGACCAGGCCCAGGGGGTGCTCTCCGGCGGCTCCGGCTCCTGTTTCCCGGGCTCCGGGTTCAGCTACTTCCAGCCGGTCGCAAAGATCCTCTCGACGTACGGCCTGACCCTGCTGACCGTCGACGGCACCCTGCGGCCGACCACGGGCACCTGCACCGGCTACCCCGACTCCGCCCAGAGCGTCCTTCCGGCGGGGCAGGCCGCCTACCGGCCCGTGAACCCCCGGAACCGGGCGAGGAGCGGCTACTACCGGTCGAGGACCGCCGGGACCCACTACGGCTGCGTGAACTCCAACGACGGCACCGACGTCGACCTGTACCTGGAGAAGTGGGCGGCCGGCTCCGGCTGGCGGACCGTCGCCTCCTCGGTCAGCCCGTACCCCTTCGAGACGATCACCTATGAGGGCACGCCCGGCTACTACCGCTACCGGGTGGTCGCCGTGGCGGGCGGCGGGCCCTTCCTCCTGGGGTACCGTCACCCGTGACGGGCCTTTTCACCGTCCGTCGTCCGGGGAATGACACGCGTCGTCTCGCACAGTGAGACATCTGGTCAGAACGCCCGGCGGCCGGGGTAAAGTGCGAGAGACCCGTTCATCGGGTCCACAACTTCATATTGCTCATCCAGAGGGGTGGAGGGACCGGCCCTGCGAAGCCCCGGCAACCCTCCCGGTTCAAACTCGCGACATGGCGGGGTCGGCCGGGACAGGTGCCAATTCCGGTCCGTGGCCAGGGTGGTCGCGGACGAAGATGAGGGAAAGGCCTCGCTTCATGGCGCTCGCAGAAACACGGATCCCCACCTCCGCCCCCGTCTCCGCCGGCACCGCGCCCGACGGCCGCTTCGGCCCCGCCGTGGCCCTCTCCTGCCGGGAGTGCGGCACCCGCTACGACCTCGGCCCGAGCTTCGCCTGTATCGAGTGTTTCGGCCCCCTGGAGATCGCCTACGACTTCGGGCGCGTCACGCGCGAGCAGATCGCCGCCGGTCCGGCGAACATCTGGCGCTACCGCGCGCTGCTGCCCGTCCCGGAGAACGTCGCCGCCCGGCCCAACACGGAGCCCGGCTGGACCAGGCTGGTCGACGCGGGCAACCTCGCCCGCGAGCTGGGCCTGCGCTCGCTGCACGTGAAGGACGACTCGGGCAACCCGACGCACTCGTTCAAGGACCGCGTGGTGGCCATCGCCGTCGAGGCGGCCCGCAACTTCGGCTTCCACACCCTGTCGTGCTCCTCCACCGGCAACCTCGCCGGCGCGGTGACCTCGGCCGCCGCCCGCGCCGGGTTGGACGCCTGCGTGTTCATCCCCGCCGACCTGGAGCAGGCCAAGATCGTCATGGCCTCGGTGTACGGCGGGAAGCTCGTCGGCATCGAGGGCACCTACGACGACGTCAACCGGTTCTGCTCGGAGCTCATCGGCGACGAGCTGGGTGAGCGGTGGGGCTTCGTCAACGTCAACCTGCGCCCGTACTACGCCGAGGGCTCCAAGACCCTGGCGTACGAGATCGCCGAGCAGCTCGGCTGGCGACTCCCCGACCAGATCGTCGTCCCGGTGGCGTCCGGCTCCCAGCTCACGAAGATCGACAAGGGGTTCAAGGAGCTGATCGCGCTCGGGCTCGTCGAGGAGAAGCCCTACCGGATCTTCGCCGCGCAGGCCGAGGGCTGCTCGCCGGTCTCGGCCGCCTACAAGGCGGGTCACGATGTGATCCGCCCGGTACGGCCGGACACGATCGCCAAGTCGCTGGCCATCGGCAACCCGGCCGACGGCCCCTACGTGCTGGACATCGCCCGGCGCACCGGCGGCGCGGTGGAGGACGTCACGGACGCCGAGATCGTCGCCGCGATCAGGCTGCTGGCCAGGACCGAGGGCATCTTCGCCGAGACCGCGGGCGGCGTCACGGTCGGCGTGCTGCGCAAGCTGGCCGCCGAGGGGCGGCTCGACCCCGACGCCGAGACCGTGGTGCTCAACACCGGTGACGGCCTGAAGACCCTCGACGCGGTGGCGGGCGAGGCCCGTCCCACCGCGGTCATCCGCCCCTCGCTTGACGAATTCCGCTCGGTCATCGCCTGAAATCACCGGAAAGGTGCTTAATAATGAGTGTCTCTGTACGGATTCCGACAATTCTCCGGACGTACACCGGTGGTGCGGCCGAGGTGAACGCCGAGGGTGAGACCCTCCGCGAGGTGCTGCGGAAACTCGACGCCGACTTCCCCGGGATCGGCGCCCGGATTCTCGACGACTCCGGCAAGATTCGCAGGTTCGTCAACGTCTATGTCGGCGATGAGGACGTCCGCTTCGCCGACAACCTGGACACCGCGACGCCGTCCGGCGTCCAGATCTCCATCATCCCGGCGGTCGCCGGGGGCTGACCCCGTCGTCCCCGCGCTCCGGGCCGCCGTCCCGTACGGCGCCCGCCGACGCCCGCTCCGGCCTGGCCGGGGCGGGTGTCGCGCTTTCGGGAGGATGTCCATATCGGCGCTTGTTGAAATAATGCAATATTTGATCAGCGGGCCCGATGGCAAAACTATGTTCTCGTGCTGCATTCGTACGTAAAGCGGCAGTTTGCTGGTTGACTCTGTTGCCCTACGGCGTACCACAGGTATGGTCGAGAACGATCGACGCAGGCGATGTGTCCGCCTCGGAGATTGAGGACGTCGCGAGAGGAATGGGCGATGTCCTCAAGTCCAGTAAGAGGAGTCGGAAGTGGCGCAAGGCACCGTCAAATGGTTCAACGCGGACAAGGGCTACGGCTTCATCGCGGTAGACGGTGGTAAGGATGTGTTCGTCCATTACTCCGCGATCATGATGGACGGCTATCGCGCACTCGAACAGGGCCAGCGGGTCGAGTTCGAGATCACCCAGGGGCAGAAAGGCCCGCAGGCGGAGTCCGTGAGGGCCGTCTGAGGCAGCCGTCCCCCCGGACGCGCAAAAGGGGCGCGCCGGACGGACCCCCGTGGCAGCGCAGTCCACGCGGGCCCTCGGCGCGCCGGCCCGGTCCACCGTGTCCCCTCGGAGGGCCGGGCCCTCGCCGTACCGGGGTCTCTCCGTGCCGGAGGCCCGAATCCGCCGGGACACGGCGGCCGGGATCCGGTCGCGCGGGGCGGTGGCCGGGGGCGAGACCGTGCGGGGCGTCCGCCGTAACGGGTCGTCGCGGGAGGCCGTCACCTCCCGGGCAGGTCAACGCGACGTCGCTTGCACTCGACAGGGTAGAGTGCTAAATAGTTTGTTGGCACTCACCGAGGGCGAGTGCCAACCCTGGATCGGGACGATGGGATCCGCCGAACGGAGTCGCGGATCCGAATGCCGTCGCGGGCGTCGGCTCGATCCGGTGCAAGCCACCCTGTGTTCGGGAGGTCTAGCCGTATGGCAGCCAAGATGATCGCGTTTGACGAGGACGCCCGGCGCGGTCTCGAGCGTGGTATGAACCAGCTCGCGGACGCCGTCAAGGTGACCCTGGGCCCGAAGGGCCGCAACGTCGTCCTGGAGAAGAAGTGGGGCGCCCCCACGATCACCAACGACGGTGTGTCCATCGCCAAGGAGATCGAGCTCGAGGACCCGTGGGAGAAGATCGGGGCCGAGCTCGTCAAGGAAGTCGCCAAGAAGACCGACGACGTCGCCGGTGACGGCACCACCACCGCCACCGTCCTCGCGCAGGCCCTGGTTCGCGAGGGTCTCCGCAACGTGGCCGCCGGCGCCAACCCGATGGGCCTGAAGAAGGGCATCGAGGCCTCCGTCGAGCGTGTCTCCGAGGAACTGCTCAAGCTCGCCAAGGACGTGGAGACGAAGGCGCAGATCGCCTCCACGGCCTCCATCTCCGCGGGCGACCCGCAGATCGGCGAGATGATCGCCGAGGCGATGGACAAGGTCGGCAAGGAAGGCGTCATCACCGTCGAGGAGAGCAACACCTTCGGCCTGGAGCTTGAGCTCACCGAGGGCATGCGCTTCGACAAGGGCTACATCTCGCCCTACTTCGTCACCGACCCGGAGCGTATGGAGGCCGTCCTCGACGACCCGTACATCCTCGTCGTCAACTCGAAGATCTCCGCGAACAAGGACCTCCTTCCCGTCCTCGACAAGGTCGTGCAGTCCGGCAAGCCGCTGCTGCTGATCTCCGAGGACGTCGAGGCCGAGGCCCTGGCGACCCTGGTCGTCAACAAGATCCGCGGTCTGTTCCGCTCGGTGGCCGTCAAGGCCCCCGGCTTCGGCGACCGCCGCAAGGCCATGCTGGGCGACATCGCCATCCTGACCGGCGCCCAGGTCATCAGCGAGGACATCGGCCTCAAGCTGGAGTCCACCACGCTCGACCAGCTCGGCCGGGCCCGCCAGGTCATCGTCACCAAGGACGAGACCACCATCGTCGACGGCGCCGGCGACGCCGAGCAGATCGCCGGCCGGGTCAACCAGATCCGCGCCGAGATCGAGAACACCGACTCCGACTACGACCGCGAGAAGCTCCAGGAGCGTCTCGCCAAGCTGGCCGGCGGCGTGGCCGTCATCAAGGCCGGCGCGGCGACCGAGGTCGAGCTCAAGGAGCGCAAGCACCGCATCGAGGACGCCGTCCGCAACGCGAAGGCGGCCGTCGAGGAGGGCATCGTCCCCGGCGGTGGCGTGGCGCTGCTGCAGGCGGGCGCCAAGGCGTTCGACAAGCTGGAGCTGACCGGCGACGAGGCCACCGGTGCCGCGATCGTCCGCAAGGCCCTGGAGGAGCCGCTGAAGCAGATCGCCGTCAACGCCGGCCTCGAGGGCGGCGTCGTGGTGGAGAAGGTGCGCAACCTCACCCCGGGTGAGGGCCTGAACGCCGCCACCGGCGAGTACGTCAACATGTTCGAGGCGGGCATCCTCGACCCGGCCAAGGTGACGCGTTCCGCGCTGCAGAACGCGGCGTCCATCGCGGCGCTGTTCCTCACCACCGAGGCCGTCATCGCCGAGAAGCCGGAGAAGACCCCGGCCGCTCCCGCGATGCCGGGCGGCGGCGACATGGACTTCTAGTCCATCGCCCCACGCGAACGAGAAAGGCGGCCCCGGATCCCCGGGGCCGCCTTTCCGCTTCTCTGCTTTCCCGCGACCCTTCCGCGCGCCTTCCGCGCGCCTTTCGCGGGCCGTGTCACGGCCGGGCCGACGCCGTACGCCACCCGGTCGCGGAGGGCGGGCGGCGTCAGCGCAGCCGGGCGGGCAGGTCGCGGGCGTGCAGGACGGTCAGAGAGGTGACCGCGCGGGTGAGGACCACGTAGAGACGGGCCAGGCCGCGCGGCTCGGCGTCCACGATGTCGGCCGGCTCGGTCACGATCACGTGGTCGTACTCCAGGCCCTTGGCCAGGGACGCCGGCACCACCAGCAGGCGGTGCTCCTCGACGGAGTCGGGGCCCAGCACCCGGTGGTCCAGGCCGGCCAGTGACGCCGACGCGGCCGCGACCGAGGCGTCCGGGACGATCACGCCGATCGACCCCTCCCGCGCCAGGACCTCCCGCACCGCCTCCGGCAGGGACGCGGCGAGGTCGGGCACCCGCCGTACCGTCAGGGAGCCCGCGCCGGGCCGCAGCGAACGGGGCGCGGCCAGGCCGGGGGCGACGTCGGGCAGCAGCCGGGCGGCGTAGTCGAGGACCTCGCGCGGCACGCGGAAACCGAGGGTCAGCTCGGTGACGGCGCCGCTCTCGAAGCCCAGGTGCGTGAGGACCTCCGTCCACGAGCGGGCCGACCAGGGGGTGGTGCCCTGCGCCAGGTCGCCGAGTACGGTGGCCGACCCGGTACGGCACCGCCGCCCGAGCGCCCGCAGCTGCATCGCCGACAGGTCCTGGGCCTCGTCCACCACCAGGTGCCCCAGGACGGGCGTCCGCTCGATCAGGTCGGCCAGCTCGTCCATCAGCGCGCCGTCGGCCGCCGACCACTTCGCCGACCGGTACGACTTGGCCGGCTTGGCCCACAGCAGCAGGGCCTGCTCGTCGGCGGTGAGATCGTCCTTCGCGGCGGCGGCCAGGAAATCGGGGTCGCTGAACAGCCGGTGGAGCACCTGCTGCGGGGTCAGCTTGGGCCACACGGCGTCCACGAGCTGCTTGACCGGCTTGGAGCGGGCCACGGCGTCCTGCACCCGGTCGTCGGGGGACTCGCCGCGCTGCTCCATCCGGACCAGCACCGTGTGGGCCAGCCGCTGGGCGAGGGCCGCGCGGCCGGGGCCGTAGCGGGTGGTGCCGCGCAGCGAGGCGACGATCTCGCGGACCTCGTGGTCGGCGACCCGGTAGCGGTTGACGCCCTTGGTGAACAGCAGTCCCTCGGCCGGCTTGACGACGTGCGCCCACAGGGCGCGGCGCAGCACCGGCGCCATCCGTGCGTCGCCCTTGATCGTCCCGACGGCCGGGTCCTCCGGTGCGGCGTACTCGCCGAGGATCCCCGCGACGGTGGTCTGGTCGACCTTGACCTCGCCCAGCGCGGGCAGCACCGAGGAGATGTAGGCGAGGAAGGCGCGGTTGGGCCCGACGATCATCACGCCGGACCTGGCGAGCTTCTCCCGGTGGGTGAACAGCAGGTACGCGGCACGGTGCAGGCCGACGGCGGTCTTCCCGGTGCCCGGCGCCCCCTGGACGCACACCGTGCCGCCCAGGTCGGACCGGACGATCTCGTCCTGGTCGGGCTGGATGGTCGCGACGATGTCGCGCATCGGGCCGGAGCGGGGACGCTCGATCTCCTCGGTGAGGATCCTGCTCTCCATGAGCGTGCCGCCCCCGGTGAGCGGCTCGTCCTCGTAGGCGGTCAGGTCACCGCCGTGGTAGCCGAACCGGCGGCGCAGTTCCACGCCCATCGGGTCGGCCGGAGTGGCCTGGTAGAACGCCCGCGAGACCGGAGCCCGCCAGTCGATCACCAGGGGACGGCTGCGCTCGTCGTGGACGTGCCGGCGCCCCACGTAGACGGTGCCGGGGAGGTCGTCGCCGCCGGTGCGGTCGAGGCGGCCGAAGAACAGGGGGGTGCCCGAGTGGTCGGCCAGCGCCGCGACGCGCTGGTCCAGCAGCGCCTGGAGGACCTGCTGGGAGACCCAGTCGCCGGCGGCGTCGGAGGACAGGGACTGGGCGTGCTCGCGCATCGCGCGCAGCGCCGCCCGGGAGACGGCCAGGTGGCGGCGCTCGGCGTCGAGGACCGTCGCGGCGTCCGCGCCGTCGGCGCCGGCTCCGGGGCCGGACTCGTCGGGGTGGCCGGATCGGCCGGATCGGCCGGATCGGCCGGGGTCGTCGGGGCCGTCGGCTATGTCGGGGGCCAACTGGTGCGCGGGCATACGGAAACGCCTCCCATGCGGTCAACGGAGGTGGTCAGGCAGCGAACCGAACAGCTTAGCCCCGGGTTCCGGACGTCTCAAAGCGATTAACGCGCGACTGGGACCCGGCGCGGTGGGTATCGCGACGGTCGTGCCGATCGTCGGAGCCGGAATCCCAGCCTCCGTACGGACCGGCGGGACGGAGGACCGCATGGGGGGTGTCCAGAGGAACGTTCCAATTCCCTCGGTAATCCCTTTTGCACCCTCCGTCACACTACTCGAAAATCGCAAAAAAGGGGAGCAAATCTGGTGACTCCCGCAGATCATGGGGGTATGTCGCCAATGGCCACCGGCGGCCTTGTCGAGGGGGTGGTGTGGTTGCCGAAGACTCGCGGTATCTCGTGGACCTGACCGGTCGATGGACCGGTACATGTGAGGGCGTGCTCGCCTGGCGGTGTCACTCGCCGGCGAGCACGTCGTCAGCGTCGATGATCTGGTAGGCGTATCCCTGCTCGGCCAGGAACCGCTGACGGTGGGCGGCGAAGTCCTGGTCGACGGTGTCCCGGCTGACCACCGAGTAGAAGCGGGCGCCGCCCCCGTCCGACTTGGGACGCAGCACCCGGCCCAGCCGCTGGGCCTCCTCCTGGCGCGAGCCGAAGGTGCCCGACACCTGGATGGCCACCGCGGCCTCCGGGAGGTCGATGGAGAAGTTCGCGACCTTCGACACCACCAGGACCTGGATCTCCCGGTCGCGGAACGCCTGGAAGAGCCGCTCCCGCTCCTTGACCTTCGTCTCACCCTTGATCACCGGGGCGCCCAGGTGCTCGCCCAGCTCGTCGAGCTGGTCGATGTACTGGCCGATGACCAGCACCTGCTCATCCGGATGCCGCCGGACCAGCGCCTCGGAGACCCGCAGCTTCGCCGGCGTGGTCGCGCAGAACCGGTAGCGCTCCTCGGCCTCGGCCATCGCGTACGCGAGCCGCTCCGACTCGCTCAGCGTCACCCGCACCTCGACGCAGTCGGCCGGGGCGATCCATCCCTGGTTCTCCATCTCCTTCCACGGCGCGTCGTAGCGCTTGGGACCGATCAGGGAGAACACGTCGCCCTCCCGGCCGTCCTCCCGCACGAGCGTCGCGGTCAGGCCGACCCGCCGCCGGGCCTGCAGGTCGGCGGTCATCCGGAAGATCGGCGCGGGCAGCAGGTGCACCTCGTCGTAGACGATCAGACCCCAGTCGCGGGCGTCGAACAGCTCCAGGTGGCGGTAGACGCCCTGCCTGCGGGTGGTCATCACCTGGTAGGTGGCGATGGTGACCGGCCGGATCTCCTTCTTCGTGCCGGTGTACTCGCCGATCTCGTCCTCGGTCAGCGAGGTCCGCCGGATCAGCTCCTGCTTCCACTGGTGCGCCGAGACCGTGTTCGTCACCAGGATCAGCGTCGTCGCCTGGGCCTGCGCCATCGCCGCCGCACCCACGATCGTCTTGCCCGCGCCGCAGGGGAGCACCACCACGCCCGACCCGCCGTGCCAGAACGCCTCGGCGGCCTCACGCTGGTAGCCGCGCAGGGTCCAGCCGTCCTCGGCCAGGCTGATCGGGTGACGCTCTCCGTCGACGTACCCGGCGAGGTCCTCGGCCGGCCAGCCCAGCTTGAGGAGATGCTGCTTGATGTTGCCGCGTTCGCTGGGGTGGACCGCCACGACGTCGTCGCCCAGCCGCTCGCCCAGCAGTGGCTGGATCTTCCGGGAGCGCAGTACCTCCTCCAGCACGGCGCGGTCGGTGCTGGTCAGCACCAGCCCGTGGACCGGGTGCTTCTCCAGGCGCAGCCTGCCGTAGCGCGACATGGTCTCGGCCACGTCCACCAGCAGCGCGTGCGGGACGGGGTAGCGGCTGTAGCCGATCAGCGCGTCGATCACCTGCTCGGCGTCGTGCCCGGCGGCCCGCGCGTTCCACAGCGCCAGCGGGGTCACCCGGTAGGTGTGCACGTGCTCGGGGGCGCGTTCGAGCTCGGCGAACGGCGCGATCGCCTTGCGGCACTCGTCGGCCCGCTCGTGCTCGACCTCCAGCAGCAGGGTTTTGTCCGATTGCACGATGAGTGGTCCGTCGGTCAAGGCTTCTCCCTCGTTGCGCGGCCGGCGAACCCATGCTCGCATCGGCGGAAGGGCGGCCGGCGTGTTCCGGGCCCGCGTCGTGGATCCGCCGCGGATCCGTCATGAATCCGCCGCGGCGGGTGTCCGTGTGGCCGGCCCGGATGGCGGTGTCGTCCCGCTCTCCGTGTGCGGCTCCCCGATGTTCAACGGATACGGGCACCCGATAAGTCCCCGACCGGAGCCCGAGTCCCCGACCCGAGCCCTGACCCGAGCCGTGACCCGCGCCCCCGACCCGACCCGAGCCCCCGACCGGGGCCGGCGGCCCGAGCGGAGCCTGAGCCCTGAGCGGGGCCTGGATCCCGAGCGGGGCCTGGGTGCTGACGGGGCCGACGGTCAGTCGAAGGCGCCGTTCATCCCGGCGATGATCACTCCGCCGACGCCCAGGATGAGGAGGCCGACGTTGATGCCGATGCTGATCCAGGTCCACTTGAGGAGGTTCCTGGCGGACTGCGGCTCACGCTCGACCTTGCTCAGCGCGATGCCGGACAGGATGGCTCCGGCGATGCCGCCCAGGCTGACGTAGCAGCTCAGGGCGAGGATGATGCTGATCACCAGCGCGACGATCGCGTGGGTCCGCACGCCGTCGTTGCCGCCCTGCGGCGCGGGGCCGTAGCCGTAACCGCCGTAGCCGCCGTGGCCGTACCCTGGGGCGGACTGCCCGTATGAGGAGGGGTCGCCGTACCCCTGGCCGCCGTACCCCTGCTCGCCGTACCCCTGGCCGTACGGCTGGCCCGGCGGGGGGTACTGGCCGCCGTACCCCTGGCCGCCCGGCGGCGTGCCGTATCCGGGGGCCTGGCCGTAGTCGTGGGACTGACCGTGTCCGGGGGCCTGGCCGTGGTCGCCGGACGGGCCGTATCCGGGGGTCTGGCCGGGACCGGAGCCGTACGGGCTCTTCCAGTCGTCCGGGTTGTGGTTGGGGCCTTCGGGGTGACCGCTGCTCACTGTGGATCTCTCACTTCGGTTGGGCAGACCAGTTTCAACAGATATCACGATATGAGGCCGGGTTCCCGGCCACAGCGGAACGGCGCGCGCGTCATTCGACGCCCGCGATGCCGGTGATGCGGTGCAGGGCGAAGCGGTGCACCGCCGCCCGGGTCTCGTCGTAGGCGGTGAGGTAACCACCCTCCATCCGGGCGGGCTCCAGGATCCGGCTCGTGGCGTTTCCCTGGGAGTCGAGATAACCGATCCAGACCTGGGAGCCCTGCCGGATGGCCTCACGCAGCGCGTCGACGGTGGCGGTCGAGGGGGAGCGGGGCGGCCGGCCCTCCGGCGGGCTCACCGGGGCGCGGCGCGAGCGGTGGGCCGCGTCCCCGGCCCGCACGGCCCGGACCGCCGCCGCGACCACGTCGGCCTCCAGACCGGTGAACGTGACCGGCGGGCGGACGGAGGGCTGGCCCTCGGTCCGCCGGACGTCGAGCCGGGTGATGATGACGTCGCCCTCCAGCGACTCGGCCGCCGGGGCGTACCCCATCGCGCGCAGCGCGTCGAGGAGCGTCTGCCGGGACGCCTTGGAGGCGATCACCGTGGGGGCCAGGCGGCGCAGCCGCAGCGGCAGCGAGCGCCGGTCGGCCATCACCTCGTCCAGCAGCGAGGGGTCGTCGCAGCGGACGTAGGCGCTCGCCGTGCCGACGCGCATCCGGCCGTGGCGGCGGGCCACGTCGGTGACGAGGTAGGTCAGCGGCTGCGGCACCGGCGTGGTCGAGTGGCGCTCCAGCATGGCGAGGATCTCGTCGGCGCCCTGACCGGCGTCCAGCGCCCGCCGGAGCGACCCCTCGCCGAACCGGTAGACGGTCGCGCCGCCGGTGGACTCCACGTCGGCGGCCAGCGCCAGCCACCGCCTCAGCTCGCCGGTGAGCGGGCCGGGGGCGACGGCGGTCAGGTCGGCCTGCAGGAGCACGTGGTCGAGCGGCTCGGGCAGCAGCGGGAGCAGCAGCTCGCCCGCGGTGCCCGTACGGACGCCACCGGGCTCGCCGGACCCGCGGGGATCGTCGGAGCCGCCGGGCTCCGCGGGATCCCGGTGGTCGAGGACGCCGGGGAGCAGCGCCCGGCCGTGGCCGGCGAGCACGCCGAGACCGGTGACCCCGAGCTGCTCGGCCTCGCGGAGGGTGAACTCCACCAGCCGGTCGCGCCGCTCGCCGCGGCGACGGGGCTGCTCCCAGGTCAGGCGCTCACGCACCGACGCGAGCGTCGGCGCCACCCCGGGACCAGCGACGGCCAGCACGCCCAGCGTGGTGGTGCGGACCTCGGAGGCCACGGAGGTGCGCAGGTCGGGATGGAGGGCGTTGAGCAGCCGGTCACGCTCGTCGCGGTCGCCGATCATGCCCGGCACCCGGTCCATGGTCAGCCACATCGTGGCCAGCGCCACCCAGCGGTCCTCGGTGCCCTTCACCCGCCAGGCGTCGTAGGCGGGGGTGGGCAGCCACTCGCCGTCGACCGAGCCGCTCGCGGCCACCAGCCCGGCGGCGTGCGTCACCTCGATGACCAGGCCCGCCGCCCACTCGGGCAGGTCGAGCAGGGCCGCGCACCGCTTCAGGTCGCGTACGGCGAGGCCGCCCCCGCGCAGCACGCCCGGCGGGTCCGCGCTCCAGTGCTCGCACAGCTCCTCCACCGAGCGGGTGAACGCGAACGCCTGCCCCGCCGCCGTCCGGTCGGCGAGCCCGGGATCGCGCGCGGGACCCTCCAGCGCGGGCGGGAGCGGAGAGAGGTCGCGGTGGATCCGGCCGCCGCGCAGGAACAGACCCACCTCGCGCGGCAGGACGACGGTCTCCTCACCGGTGGCGGCCAGCAGCGCGCGGGAGAGGAGCTGGTCGATCGGCGACCGGGCGGTGGCGGCCCGCACCTCGCGGCGGGCGTTGGGGACCCGGCCGCTGGCCGGACCCCAGGCCAGCTCGTCGAGGGCGGCGCGGGCCTGCCGTGAGACCTCGCCGAGGAGGCGGCCGACGGTCGCGTCGTCACCGAGCAGCGCGGCGAGTGCCTCCCGCGCGCCGGCCCGCTCGCCGACCGCAGCCGGGGTGGCGCCGTTGAGTGCGCCGACGTCGTGGATCAGCTCCGCCAGGCGCTCCGCGGAGTGGTGCCGGAACGCCTCGGCGGCCGGAGGGCCGAGCCCCGCGGGGGCGTCCAGGGCCTCCCGCACGCCGGGCGCCGGGGCCAGGGCGCGGTCGGTGCCGTAGATGAGGGCGAGGGTCCGCAGCCGCTCGACCGTCTCCCGGAGCGCCGCCCGGAACGGCCGCCCGGCGGCCCCGGGCAGCGCCTGGGCCAGCCTGCCGCGCAGGACGTCGTAGCCGACGGGCTCGGGGAGCACGACCAGCGTCTCCAGGACCGCGAGCGCGAACCGGTCGAGCCGGTCGAGCACCCGGGCGACCGCCGACGGGCTGCTCGCCCGCCCGGCCAGCCCCTCGATGTGAGCCGGGACGGGGGTGATGAGCTCGGGACGCGCGGCGACGAGCGCCCGCAACCGGTCGTCGCTCCGGCCGCGCAGCCATTCGGTGAACTCCGTGCTCATTCCGTCCATGGTAGGAGGCGTCCCCGACAAAGGCTCAAGTGCTCATGGGGACGGGACCGGGCGCCGGACCGGTCTCGCCGGCGCGGCCCTGGTGGGAGCACCGTGGAAGCCGCCGACGTTCCCGACGCCGGTGCCGGCGGCCGGCTCGGTCCTCCTCCAGATACGCCGGGGACCGGTGCTGAGGAAGCGATTCAGTGACCTGGACGGTCGAAAGCGCCCGCCCGGACCCCTTCGAGGAAGGCCCGCCATCCGTCTCCGCCGAATCTCAGCACCGGTCCGTCCGGATCCTTGCTGTCCCGTACGGCGTGGCCTCCGCCGGGCAGACGTGCCACTTCCACACAGTTGTCCTGCTGAGCGCTCTGGCTGCTCTTGCGCCAGGCGAGTCCGGGAAGAGCCTGGTCCACGATGCTCACTCCTGCTCCTGTCCTAGGAGATCAACGAGTTCGGCGATGTAACGGACGGACTGCTCAACGGTCAGGGCTGCCGCGATTACACGGTCAAAAGTGAGCGTATACGCCTGAACCTCCTCTGGTCTCTCCAGAAAAAGGTTGTCTGTCGGTGTCTCCAGATAGACGATCGACGGGTCCAGGTCACCCGCGAAGTCCAGGATGACGAACCCGCTTCCCATCGCCGCGTGCGCGCCGGTCGAGTCCGTTATCACCTGGACGGCGATGTTGGACCGCGCCGCCATGTCGGCCAGATGACTGAGCTGTTCGGCCATGACCTTCGGGCCGCCGACCATCTTTCTCAGCGCCGCTTCGTCGATCACCGCCCACAGTTGAGGTGGGTCATCACGGGTGAGGATCGTCTGCCGGGCCAGGCGTGCTTCGACGCGGCGGCGAACGGACTCCTGATCGAGCACCTGGCCGGCCTGGAAGATCGCAGTGGCGTAGTCGGCCGTTTGCAGGAGGCCGGGGATCGTGACCAGCTCGACGGTGCGGATCTGGGTGGCCTCTGCCTCGAAGCCGGGAAGGCTGCCGCCGAACACGTCTTTGTACTTCGTCCACCAACCCCGCTCGCGGGCCTGCCGGGCGAGATCGAGGATCGCTTCGCGCACAGTGACGTCGGTGACGCGGTAGAGGTCCAGCAGCAGACGGATGTTCCCGATGTCGGGCAGCACCCATTTGTTCTGTTCCATATGCGTGAGTCGGCCCCTCGACCATTCCAGGCGTCTGGCGACCTCGTCATGTGTGAGGCCGGCCTGCTCGCGGAGCCGGATGAGTTCGGCGCTGAGGCGTCGCCTTCTCACTGTGGGACTACCGACCACCTATCTTCTCCTTCTACGCAATGAATGAAAGTGGCGGAAGGTGCAGACAAAACAGACCATTGTCGCAATGTAATTTTGGGCTTGAAAATTCTACGGCCAAAGCTCACTATCTGAAGAGCATTGGTTGCCGAGGGTGATGGAGTATGGGTCCTGCGTAACGCACCTTCGGAATTCTCATAGAGCTGGTGAGCCGCCACATGGCCGACATCGGACTCGGCTCATCGGGCATTACCGCTCGGCCATGGACGCCATGAAGACGCTCTGCCAGGCGAGTGACGTCGCCTGGCAGAGCCTTGAATCGCACGTCGGAGGTGCGACCCGTGCACAACCCTAGTAGAGGCATGCGGATCACCCGGGTCCGTTGGCATGCCGAACAACCACCCACCCCGCTCGGATGCCGCTGGTGCGGCCACCCGCCCTACGCCCACGACACCCACGGCCTGCCCCACCGCCCCGGACATCTGTGGGAGCAGCCCACACCCGCCCAGGTTCGCGCCCGCATGGCCGCCCGCAGGCGACTCGGACTGTGCGACCGTCCCTTCCCCGGCACGATCAAGCCCACCACGGCCCGCTCCTCCAGGCTGTTCCACTCGCCCACGGGCTCTCCGGTGAGCAGACCGGCTATGGGCTTCTCTACGGGCCAGGGGCGGCACGCGCGGCCGACGGCGACCGCCGTCACGCCGTACGGACGAGGAGGGCCGCGCCCGCAGGACGCATACGTGCGGGACTCGCCACCGGGACCGCGCCCGCCGTACGGGAACTCATCGCACGGAGGCTCGCCGTACGGGGGCAGGCACGGGGCACGACGCGAGGGAGTGGCGGTATGAGCCCGGAGCGCCGGGCCGACGGACCGAGGGGCCTGACCCCACAGTCCCGGCCGGACGGAGAGGCGGAGAGAGCGGCGCGGTTGCTGTCGAGGCTGCTCCGCGTGCTCGCCCGGCGTCCCGGAACGGCGAACGGCTCCGATGGCGCGCACCCCACTGAGACCGTACGCCCGGGAGTGGAAGCGGCGTGGCCGCCGCGACCCGGGCGGACCGGGACGGGCCTGCCGGTGATCTCCCACCGCTTCCCCGCCAGTCGCGACCAGGTCAGGCACGCCCGCGACTTCGTCGCCGGACTGCTCGGCGACGGCCACCCGCTGCGCGACGACGCCGTACTGCTGACCAGCGAACTGGCGACCAACGCCGTCGAGCACGTATGTGGGCCGAGCGGCGAGACGAGCAGGCCGGGCGGGTCGGCCGGACCGAACGGACCGAACGGACCGAACGGTGAGGTGGGCAGGCAAGGCGGGCCGACCAGTGAAACGAGGCAGGGCGGGCGGCGGGAGTTCCTCGTCACCGTCGCGTTCGTCGGGCGCGGTGTGCTGGTCACCGTCCAGGACCCCGGCTCCTCCCGCATCCCCTGCCCCCGCGACCCCACACCCGACGCCGTCGGCGGACGCGGCCTCGCCCTCGTCGACGCCCTCGCCTCCCGCTGGGGCTTTCACCGCGACTCTCTCGGCACCGTCATCTGGTTCGAACTGCGCTCTCCTGGCTGACGACCCGCCCAGGGATCCGCGGGGATCCACAGGGTGGCCGCCGCCCGGCCCGTTCCCGGGGGCGATCACCCCGCCCTCGGGGGAACGGGACCGTTCACCGGTGGCGATTACCCCCGCCCCCGCGGGATTTGGCACACTGCGGGGAGCGTGCGGGGTGAGCCCTCCGGCGGATGACGAGGAGTGTTGAGCGGATGAGCGTCCGATGACGTCGGTGGGATTCGACCTGGACCTGACGCTCGCCGACACGCGCGCCGGCATCGCCGCCGTCTACGACGAGCTGTCCCTGCGGCTCGGCGTGTTCATCGACAGCGCCGTCGTGGTGGCCAGGCTCGGGCCGCCGCTGGAGTGGGAGCTGGCCAACTGGCTGCCGCCGGAGGAGATCCCGCCGGCCGTGGCCCTCTACCGGGAGCTGTACCCCTCGATCGCCGTGCCCGCCACCGTGACCATGCCCGGCGCGCGCGAGGCCGTCGAGGCCGTACGGCGTGGCGGCGGCCGGGTCATCGTGGTGACCGGGAAGAACACCGTCGACGCGACGCGGACGGTCGAGTTCCTCGGCCTGGAGGTGGACGCGGTCGCCGGGTCGGTCTTCGGAGCCGCCAAGGGCCCGGCCCTCGCCGACTTCGGCGCGACCGCCTACGTGGGGGACCACGTGGCCGACATCGAGGCGGCCAGGGCGGGCGGCGCGGTCAGCGTGGCGGTGGCCACCGGCGGCCACCCGGCGGAGGATCTGCGTGATCACGGGGCCGATGTGGTCCTGGCGGATCTGACCGAGTTCGGGGAGTGGTTCGGCGGTTGGCGAAACGCCGCTGTCGTCGCGTAATTCCGCGGAAATAGACGGTCGCTCCCGGCGTCCTGTGGGCATAACCTACATCCATTCCGTTTCACGACAGTCTGAACGAGGTCACCCCTGTGCCGAGTGGCAAGGTCAAGTGGTACGACGCCGACAAGGGTTTCGGCTTCCTCACCCGCGACGACGGCGGTGAGGTCTTCGTGCATTCCTCCGCGCTTCCCGGTGGCGTGGACATCCTCAAGCCAGGGCAGAAGGTCGAGTTCGGTGTGGCCGAGGGGCGCCGTGGCCAGCAGGCGCTCTCGGTCCGCGTGATCGACCAGCCCCCGACGCTCGCCAGGGCCGCCAAACCGAAGGGCAAGCGCAAGAAGCCCGACGAGATGGTGGTCATCGTGGAAGACCTGATCAAGCTGCTGGACGACGTCTCCACGGCGTACCAGAAGGGCAAGCACCCCGAGCCCGCGCACGGCAGGAAGATCGCCGCGATCCTCCGTACGGTGGCCGACGACCTGGAGGCCTGACCGCGCCGACGGCTGACCGCCGGCCGCGTTCCGGCGGCCCCGGCCTGACCGCACGGCCCCCGCGACCGGCAGGGGACCGTGCCGTCGCGGGGCCCGACGACCGACTGCCGGGTGGCTCAGCCGTGCGGGTTGGTCAGCGGCTTGGTGTGCTTGTCCGTCTTCTTGTCCGCCGGGTGGTCCCCGTGACGCACGATCGCGGTGGCCGGTCCGGCGGGCTTCGGGGCACGCCGCGTCCACCGGAGCCGGCGCGTGCCGGACGCCGCGGAGTCGTCGTACGGCTCGCCCGCCGGACCGCCGGGCGTCGCTCCACCGGGCACCGGGCCGCCCGGCGCGGGACCGCCGGACGGGGGACCCTGCGGATCGCCGCCCGGCGCGGGCGGGGCGGCGGGCCCCTCGGAGTCGGTCGCGTCGTCCCCGGCGGCCGTCGCGGCGGCGGGGACGACGGAAACGGCCGAGGAATCGGGAGCGGTCGAGGCGCCGGGAGCGGATCGCGCGGCCTGGATCCGCTCCTCCACCGCCATCGTCCGTCCCCGGCGCCGAGCCACCAGCCAGCCGAACGAGCCGCCCAGCAGCGCCGCCATCACCGCGAGCCCGGTACGGCCGCCGGCGAACAGCGACAGCAGCAGCCCGAACAGGCCGCCGGCCACCCAGGTGATCTGCAGGATCGCCTCCACCACGCCGAAGGTGGACGAGCGCACCTCCTCGCCGATCTCGCGCTGCACGATGGCGTCGAGCGCCAGCTTGCCCAGTCCCTGGGCGAACGCGGCCACCAGGGCGACGGCCACCGCCGTCCACAGCGTGAACACGACCGCGGGGACGATCGTCGCCACGGTCGCCAGCGCCAGTGTGGCCAGCACGATGACCTGAGGCGAGCGGCGGCGCATCCGGGAGGCCACGGCCGTGCCGGCGAGGCCGCCCGCCCCGGCGGCCACCGCGAGCAGGCCGATGGTCACCGCGGGCGTCTGGCCCGGCAGCTTGCCGTCCTGCACCAGGAACAGCAGGTAGAACAGCAGGAACCCGGACTGGACGCGGATGGCCATGTTGGCCCGCATCGCCTCGGTGACCACCGGGCCGACGTTCAGCAGGGTGCGCCAGCGGTGCGGCCGCTCCTCCCCCTCCTCCCGGAGCTCCTCCAGGTCGGGGGAGTCGACGTGGCGGGGGAGCCGTACGGCCCACACCCCCTGGAGCAGGAAGACCACCGTCGCCCCGCGCAGTATCCAGTCGCCGCCGATCCAGGCGCTGACGCCCGCGCCGACCGGGACCGCCACCCCGGCCGCCACCAGCGCGAACAGCGCGACCCTGGCGTTCGCGGTGACCAGCGGGATGTCGGCCGGCAGCACGTTCGGCATGATCGCGGCGCGGGAGACGCTGTAGGCCTTCGACAGCACCAGCACGGCCAGCGCCGCCGGGAAGATGGTGAACGGGTCGCCGCTGACGAACGCCGCCGCCATCGCGAAGCACAGCAGTCCCCGGCCGAACAGCGTGCCGGCCATCACGAAGCGCCGGCCGGAGCGGAGGCGGTCGAGGACCGGGCCGACGAACGGCGCGACCACCACGAAGGGGATCATCGTGATCAGCAGGTAGAGGGCGACCTGGCCGCGGGCCTCGTTGACCGGGAGCTTGAACAGCGTCCCGGCCAGGGCGGCGGTGACCAGCGCGTCGCCGGCGCTCTGCGCGGCGGTCAGCTCGATGAGCGGCCCCAGCCCGGTACGGCCGGCCCCCTGGGCATGGGTGAGCCGCCGCATGGCCCGGCCGGTCCGGCGCACCCCGCCGGCCGTGCCGCGACCGGCGCGCGCCGCCGCCCGTCCCGCGCCCCGGCCCGCCCGTACGGTGCCCCGCCCTGCCCCGGCCGCCGCCCGGCCGGTCCGGCGGGACGCCTCGCCCACCACCCGCCGCGTCCGGTTCCACCCGTTTCCCACGCATCCAGTCTTACCCGATCGATCTCGCCCTACGATCGGTCCGTTGCTCGGCCCGGCCGTTCCGCGGCGCGCGTCCGGCGTGGCCGGGACGCCTTTTCGCACCCGGGACCGGTTCCTGGAAAAATGGTGATGGCCAGGTCGTCCGATGGCCGCCGCCCGTCCCTCCCGTGCAGGGGAGGACGGTGCCGTCCGCTCCGGACATGGGTGAGAATGAACTGTGAGTCAGCGCAACGAGCGAGCGAGCAAGCACAGCGACCGTCCGGTTGCGGGGCCGACGGGAGCGAGCTCGTGAGCCCCGCCAGGACCCGCACCCCGGTTCTCGACCCCGCCTGCGCCGCCGCCGTGGACCTGGCCCGTTCCGCCGTCGAGGAGAACGTCCCGCCCGGCGAGGTGGGCGGGCACCTCGGAGTGGAGAGCGACGGCGAGCGGGTCGCCACCCATTACTTCGCCTGCCTCGACCGCGCCTACATCGGCTGGCGGTGGGCGGTGACCGTCGCCCGCGCCTCGCGGGCGCGCAACGTCACGGTCAGCGAGGTCGTGCTCGTGCCCGGCGAGGGCGCGCTGCTGCCGCCGCAGTGGGTGCCGTGGAGCGAGCGCCTGCTCCCCGGCGACCTCGGCGTGGGCGACCTGCTGCCCACCGCGGCCGACGACGTCCGCCTCGCGCCCGGCTTCACCGACACGGGTGAGGAGACCGACCGCGAGATGTTCTTCGAGTACGGCCTCGGCAGGGCCCGGGTGCTGTCCCCGGTCGGCCGCGACCGTGCCGTGCGGCGCTGGCACGCGGGCGAGGCCGGGCCGCACACCCCGATCGCGCACGCCGCGCCCGCCCAGTGCTCCACCTGCGGTTTCTACTGGCCGCTGGCCGGCGCGCTGGGCGGCACGTTCGGCGTCTGCACCAACGAGTTCGCCCCGGACGACGGCCGCGTGGTCGCCGCCGACCACGGCTGCGGCGCGCACTCGGAGGCGGCCGTGACGCCGCCCCAGGTCGAGCCGACCGCGCCGATCCTCGACGAACTCGCCTACGACATCACCGAGCACCTCGCGGAGGAGCTGCCGGGGGCGGACCGCGGCGGTTCGGTGGACGACGCCGCGGCCGAGCCGCTGGGCCACTCCTGACGCGGCCCCTCGCGGGGCCGCGTCCCGGTCCCCGCGGGGCCGTCCGGCGCGGGCGGGGCCGTTCACCGGCCCGCCGGCCCGGCGTGCGACGTGACCATTGGAGCCTCTTCGACCCTTGGACTCATGGCTGTGACTGACATTTTCGGCCCCGACACCTTCGGCACCGACCGGATGCGCTCCGCGGTGCTCGCGGCCTGGACGGCCTCGCCCGCGCGGTTCCGTGAGGACGCCAACGCCGAGGAGGACTTCGCGCTCGGCGGCTACCGCGACCGGCTGATCGTCGAGCTCGCCCAGAACGCCGCCGACGCCGCGGTCCGCGCCGGCGTGCCGGGGCGGCTGCGCCTGGCGCTGCGCGAGGGCGTGCTGTCGGCGGCCAACACCGGCGCGGCGGTGGACACCGCCGGGATCGAGAGCCTGTCGACGCTGCGCGCCTCCGCCAAGCGCGGCGAGGAGGACGCCGCGGGCCGCTTCGGCGTCGGCTTCGCCGCCGTGGTCTCGGTCAGCGACGAGCCGGTGATCGGCTCGCTCGGGTCCGGGGTGGTCCGCTGGTCCCGTTCCCAGACCGCCGCGCTGGTGGCCGCCGAGCCGGTGCTCGCCGCGGAGCTGGCCGAGCGCGGCGGGCACGTGCCGCTGCTGCGCCTGCCGTTCCCGGCGGGTCCGGTGGAGGTGCCGCCGGGGTTCGACACGCTCGTCCGGCTGCCGCTGCGCGACGCCGCGTCCGAGGACGCCGTACGGCGGATGCTGCGGGAGGCCGGTCCCGCGCTGCTGCTCGGGCTGCCCGCGCTGGAGTCGATCGAGATCGACCTCGACGGCGAGACGCGCACGATCCTGCCGGGCGGCTGGCGGGTGGTCTCGGTGTCCGGGCGGTTCACCCCGGAGGAGGCCGCCGAGCTGTTCGCCGACCGGCCGACCGAGGAGCGGAGCCGCCCCCACTGGCTGGTCCGCTGGGCCGTACCGGTCGCCGAGGCGTCGGGTGAACCGCGGCCGCTGCCCGAGCTGGTCCGGCCGGTGGTGCACGCGCCGACGCCCAGCGACGAGCCGCTCGACCTGCCCGTCCTGCTCATCGCCTCCTTCCCGATGGCGACCGACCGGCGGCACGTGGCCATGGGGCCGCTGACCGACTTCCTGGTGGAGCGCGCCGCCGACGCCTACCTCGACCTGCTGGCCGGGCTGCCCCGCACGCCCGCCCTCCTCGACCTCGTCCCCGGACTGATGGGCAGGGGCGAGCTCGACGCGCGGATCCGCCGCGCCATCCTGCGCAGGCTTCCGGACCTGCCGCTGCTCCCGGCGCTGTCGCCCCCCGCCGACGCCGCCGCCGGGCCGGGCGAAGCCACCGGGGACAGCGGGGCCGCCGGGGACGCCGGGGAGATCGTCGTCGCGGGACGGCAGGCGTCGGTGGTGGCGGCGCCGGGCGAACTGCTCACGAAGATCGCCGGCATGGTCCCCGGGCTGCTGCCGGCCGGGTGGCCGTCCCGGCACCCCGCGATCTCCGCGCTCGGCGTCCGGCGGGTGCAGCTGTCCGACGTGGTGGACATGCTCTCCGGGGACGCCGTCGCCGACCTCGGCCCCGGGTGGTGGCGGTCGCTGTACGAGGTGCTGCCCGCCGACGACCCCGAGGCGCTCGGCGCGCTGCCGGTGCCGCTGGCCGACGGCCGCCTGGTCCGGGGGCCGCGCGGCACGCTGCTGCTGAGCGACGGCTCGGCGCTGGACCCGGCGGTGCTGGGCCCGCTGGGCCTGCGAGTGGTCCACCCGGAGGCCGCCCACCCGCTGCTGCTGCGCCTGGGCGCCGCCGAGGCGACGCCCAGGACGGTCCTTGAGGACCCGCTGACCCGTTCGGCCGTCGCGGAGTCGCTGGACGGCCCCGACCCCGAGCCGGTGGCGCAGGCGGTGCTCGCGCTGGTGGACGCCGCCGGGCTGGTCCCCGGTGACGCGCCGTGGCTGTCGGAGCTGGCGCTGCGCGGCTCCGACGGCGAGCTGTACCCGGCGGGCGAGCTTCTCCTGGCCGACGGCGCGCTGGCCGGGCTGCTCGACGCCGAGACCCACTTCGGCACGGCCGCGCCCGACCTGGTGGAGCGGTACGGTCCCCGGGTGCTGGCCGCGACCGGCGTGCTCGACGGCTTCGCCGTGGTCAACGACGCCGACGTCATGCTCGACCCGGACGAGTGCGACCACGACCTCGACCGCGAGGAGGAGTGGCTGGAGGCGGTGCTCGACCTGCTGCCCGACCTCGACGTGCCGCCGGTCGCCCGTGAGTTCTCCGCCGTCCGCGACCTGGAGTACGTCGCCGACTGGCCGTCGGCCCTGGCCCTGCTGTCACGCCCGCCGCTGCGCTCGGTCCTGCACCCGCTGCGGATCCTGGCGGCCGGCGAGGTCGTGGAGGTGCCGTCCTACACCGCGTGGTGGCTGTCCACCCGCCCGGTCCTGGACGGCCGGCGTCCCACGCAGCTGCGGCTGCCGGCCGCCGACCCGCTGCTGTTCGGCCTGTACGGCGACGCGTCCCCGGCGGTGGACGAGGCCGCGCTCGCCATGATCGGCGTGCGGACCACCCTGGCCGACCTGCTCGCCTCGCACGGCGGCCCCGACGAGCTGCTGGACCTGCTGGGCGACCCCTCGGTCGAGGTGGACCGGGCGCAGCTGCGGTCGCTGTGGGTGGCGCTCGCCGGTGTCGAGCCCGCCCGCGTCGCGCCGCCGACGGCGGTGCGGGCGATCCTCGACGGTGAAATCGTCGTCGTGGACGTCGAGAACGGGCGGCTGCTCGCGGGGTCCGACCGCGTCGGGGGCGCCGGGGCCGAGGTGCCCGAGCCGGTGGTGGTGGAGGCCCCGGACCTGCTGCCGCTGGTGGCGGGCCGCCCGCTGGTGCTGGCCCCGTTCGATCTCGCCGAGGCGCTGTCGGAGCTGCTGGACCTGCCGCTGGCGGGGGAGGAGGCGGCCGGTGAGGTGACCTCGTCAGGCGCGGTGCGCGAGGTGCCGCCCGCCGTACGGTCGCTGCTGCCCACCGCGCCCGCCACGTACGTGGAGCACGAGAAGCTGCTGGTGGACGGCGTCCCCGCGGCCTGGCGGTTCTTCGAGGGCGCGGTGCACGCCTCGGGTGCGGAGGGCCTGGCGCGGGGGCTGGCCTGGGCGTCGGGTCAGTGGGGCGACCGGCTGGCCGTGGCGGCGCTGCTGCGCGACCCGGCGGCCGTGCCGCTGCTGCTGGCCGAGGCCGACCTGGACAGCTGGACCGCCTCGACGGACTAGCGCTCCGGACGGGGGCGGTCGCCGGGGCCGCCCCCGTCATGGACGGAGAGGGACCGGACGCTCCTCAGCCGGGGTCGCCCCTTCGTCGTGGACGGGGAGCCGTCGGGCGATCCTCAGCCGGAGACCGTCCTGGCCGGGCCGACCGGCTCCTCGCCGGGCCGCCGGTCAGGGGGTGGGCGGCGAGGTGGGGGAGACCGGCGGGATCGCGGTGGCGGGCTCGACCGGCTCCTCGCCGGGAGCCGGGGCCGAGGCCGGGGGGTGCCGGTCGCGCCGCCGGATGAACCACACGCCGAAGACGCCGCCGCAGATGCCCGAGACGCAGGTCCAGATCCACCAGTGGTGCTCGGCGTCGGTGCCGACGACCAGAAGCACGACGAGGGCGGCCGCCCACAGGCCGATGCCCGTGAGGATCGTGGCCGTGTCGTTGGTCTTCAGCGGCTGGAGATCCGAGGGGCGAGACTGCTTCACGGAGCCAGCGTAGGCGACAGGGACTCACCGCCAGCAACCTGGCCCCGTGAGATCGCGAATCGGTCGCGAAAACATCACCATCCCGGCCTGGCTCTTCCGGCGGCGGACACGCACTGTCACCCTGCGTCCGTGACTGACAGTAAACCCACCCAATTGAGCGGTCTTGACCGTTTCTTTCGCATTTCCGAGCGCAACTCGTCGGTCGGCCGAGAGGTCCGGGGCGGCCTGGCGACCTTCTTCACGATGGCCTACATCGTGGTGCTCAACCCCCTGATCATCGCCACCGCCAAGGACGCCGACGGCCAGTTCATCGCCGACGCGACCTCCGCGCCCACCGGCCTGGTGGCCGCCGGGACCGCCTTCGTCGCCGGCGTGCTGTGCATCCTGATGGGCGTCGTCGGGAAGGTCCCGTTCGCGATGGCCGCCGGGCTCGGCCTGAACGCCTTCGTCACCTACGGCATCGCCTCGCAGATGTCGTGGGAGGCGGCCATGGGCCTGGTCTTCCTCGAAGGCGTGATCATCGCCCTGCTGGTGCTGACCGGGTTCAGGACGGCGGTGTTCAACGCCATCCCGCCCCAGCTGAAGACCGCGATCAGTGTCGGCATCGGCCTGTTCATCGCGCTGATCGGCTTCGTGGACGCCGGTTTCGTCCGCAAGGCGCCGGCCGTTCCGCTGGAGCTGGGCATCGGCGGCAACCTGACGAGCTGGCCGATCTTCGTGTTCGTGGCCGGCCTGCTGCTGCTCGTCATGCTCGTGGCCCGCAAGGTGAAGGGCGCCATCCTCCTCGGCATCGTCGGGACCACCGTTCTGGCGATCATCGTGGAGGCCGTCGCCAAGGTCGGCGGCTCGGGCACGCCCGACCAGCCGAACCCCGGCGGCTGGCGGCTCGTCGTGCCCGCGATGCCGGAGAAGGTCTTCGGGTTCGAGAACCCGCTGGTGCTGTTCCGGGAGTTCGACCCGTTCGGCGCGTTCGGCTCCGTCTCGGTCATCGTGGCGCTGCTGCTCGTCTTCACCCTGCTGATCACCGACTTCTTCGACACCATGGGAACGATCGTCGGCGTCGGAGGGCAGGCGGGCCTGATCGAGGAGGACGGCACGCTGCCCCGGACCAGGGAGATCCTCCTGGTCGACTCGATCGGCGCGGCGGTCGGCGGCGCGGCCTCGGTCTCGTCCAACACCACCTACGTCGAGTCGGCGGCGGGCGTCGGGGAGGGCGCGCGCACCGGTCTGGCCAGCGTCGTCACCGGCGTGCTCTTCCTGCTGGCGATCTTCGTGTCGCCGCTGGTCGCGGTCGTCCCGCACGAGGCCGCCGCCCCGGCGCTGGTCGTCGTGGGCTTCCTGATGATGACGGCGATCCGCGAGATCGACTTCACCGACTACGAGATCGCCATCCCGGCGTTCCTCACCATCGTGCTCATGCCGTTCAGCTACTCCATCGCCAACGGCATCGGCGCGGGCTTCGTCAGCTTCGTGCTGATCAAGCTGGCGAAGGGCAAGGCGCGCGAGGTCCACACCCTGATGTGGGTGGTCGCGGCGCTGTTCGTCCTCTACTTCGCCCTCGGCCCGATCAAGTCCCTCCTCGGCGTCGGCTGAGGAACGACACCGGCCGGGGAGCACGCCGGAGAGGCCGCTGCGGCGACGGCGCAGGTCGCCACGGCGGCCTCTCCGGCTTTCGCCCGGATCCGGGTCGTCCGGCCCGCGGTCCCGGGTGGTCCCGGGTCATCCGGGTACGAGAGGCGGAGCCGTCCTCCCGAAGAGGGAGGGCAGGTCGACCAGGAGCACATCGCCACGACGGCCGGCGGCCTCCACGAGGCCGGGATGGAACCCCTCCAGCGAGAAGATCGCCAGCAGGGCCGAGGTGACGTCGTGCCCCTCGCCGCGGAGGACCTCCTTCAGTCGTTCGAGTCGTTCCAGGTCGGCGGGGCCTCGCCGTACGAGGGTGGCCTTGGCCTCCCCGATGAGGCCCACCACGGCACGGCCGGCCCTTCTGTCCAGGGCGATGACGTCGATCTCGTGCTTGGCCCTGCCGCCCCTGTCGTTGACCACCGTCGAGGTGACCAGGCCGGTTCCTCCACGGAACGAGGGGTCGGTGTGGCGGCGGAGCCAGTCGCGGGCGCACTCCTCGAAGTGCGGGCCCAGAACGCGGGAGACGAAGGTGGCCTGTGAGTCGTGCCACGCCCGCGCCGAACCGCCCGTTTCGACGAGATCCCGTTTCGGGACGGTGATCAGGTTGTGGAAGCGGATGATGGGGTCCGCGACGGTGATCACCGGACGCCGCTCCCAGAGCGGGTCCGTCGAATGGTTGAGGTAGCCCGAACTCGTCAGCATCTCCAGCGGACGGCCGAGGGAGGTGCGATCCCGCTCCAGCATGCCGCCGATCTTCGCCGGGCTGGTCGCTCCGGAGGCGACCGCGTTGATGATCGCGTAGTGGAGCGAGTTGCCGGTGAACCGCGGGTCCTCCCGCAGGAGGTACTCGGCCTCGCTGCGGGAGAAGAGAGCCTGACCCGGGTCGAGGACCGTGGCGGGAATCCACGCGTCGAACTCCTGGAGGTTCCGGGGGGCGGGCCCGGGAGAGAGGTTGCGGTAGCCGGGCGACCCGCCGAGTACGGCGTGCAGGCGCAGGGCGGTCGCGGGATCGTCGATCCCCCAGTGCCGTGCGGTGGTGGTCAGGTCGAACGGCTGGAGGCGGAGGTCGACGGCGGCCCGCCCGCGCAGCGCCTTCGTGCCGGACATGAGCTCGTTCATCACGGAGATGGCCGATCCGCACAGGATCACCCTCCCGCCCTCGTGGCCGTGGCCGGTCTGCGAGCGGTCGTAGAGAAGCTGGAGCAGGCCGGGGATCTCCGGTGAGTGCGCCATCCAGTAGGGCAGTTCGTCGATGACCAGGAGCCCGGACACGCCGCTCCGGCGCGCGGTCAGGCTGATCGCCGAATCGAGGAGGGACTCCCAGCTTGCGTCGGCGCCCAGGAGATCCGGCCCGATGCCCGCGTACCGCGCGATGTCCTCCGCGAAGCGCCGCCGCGCGGCCGGCGCGCCCTCTTCGGCGACCGCGGAGACGTAGAGCCCGCCCACCGCGTCGGCCAGCGCGCGCAGGAGGTAACTCTTGCCGACCCGGCGGCGTCCCGAGACCACTCCCAGGCGCAGGTGCGGGTCGGGATGCCTGACGAACTCCGTGAGCGTCGACCATTCGGAGTCGCGAGAGAGCAGGCGAGAGGGCTTCTCCATTGCAGCCTCCTATTTTGTATGCTTGCAAGCATACAAAATAGGAGTCGGATTTATATACAACTTGTGTTCGCCCGGCGCACAAGAGCATGTCGCGGGTGCGGGTGCGGGGTGATGTCGTGTCCCGCGCCGCGGAGGATCTCCCTCGGCCGTTCGAGCCGTTCCAGGTCATCGGGGCCGGTGGTCTAGGCGCAGGTCTTCCGTTCGACGTCGCACCGTTCGACCTCGGGGTGGCGTTTCGACGGCCTGTCGAACAGCGACTGGGGCCTGTGGCGCAGGTGCAGGTCGAAGAAGGCCCGGACGTGGTCGCGGGTGATCTCGACGGCCCGCTCTCCAGGCAGGTCCGGATTGCGGTGGATGCCGAGTCGCTCCACCAGCAGCCCGGTGTCGGTGAAGGAGGAGTGCTCCGCCCCCTTCACCACGAGCCAGCGCTTCCACCCGGTCAGACGCGCCCAGTCACGTTCCCACGTGGTGTCCCCGCCTCCCGGGCTGTGCCCCGCCTTCGTGCCCAGGAAGAGGAACGGCCGCGGCAGCCCGCCGTCCGGGATCGGGGCGAAGGTCGTGCCGTCCATGTCGATCCCGGCGCGCACGCGGGTGTCCTTCAGCATGGCGGCGATGACGCCCGCGCCGCCCGCCGAGTGCCCGGCCATCCCGATCCGGGACGGGGCGATCAGTGAGGCGCCCTTCCACGCGGGGCGCGCGCCGGTCAGCTCGTCCAGCACGAAGGAGACGTCGGCCGCCCGGCCCCGGGCCACCTTGTTCCAGAAGTCCTGGCCCTTGGTCGCCTCGCACGCGACACACGTGGTGATCCGGCCGTCGGGGAAGGACGTGGCCAGGCTCTCGTAGGTGTGTTCGACGCCGGCCACCACGTAACCCCTGCTCGCGAGTTCCTCGGCCAGGGCGGTGAGCGAGCTGCGGGGTTCGGTGAAGCCCGGGGAGAGCACCACCAGGGGCAGGCCGTGTTCACGCCCGGCCGGTTCGGCGCCGCTGAAGGCGTTGGTCCGCGTCCTGCTCAACGCGTCGTACGGCACGCCGGTGACCTCTTCGCCCTTCAGGATGAGCTCCGACTCCTTCGCCGTCATGTAAGGCGCTCGCTTCCCTCCACGGGACTTCGCCGGATACCACAGGGAGACCATGAGCTCCCTGGCCTTCACTCCGGGGACCCAGGGGTCGGCGCGGGAGGCGTCCCTGAGGTGCAGGGACGTGGTGCCGACCGGGTGGGGTCCGGTCGGTTCGGGGAGGCGGAGCGCGCCGGTCCGGGCGGCCGGCGCGCCGGTGGAGCCGGACGACGTCTCCTGTGAGGCGGCGGGCACGACCGGACCGGGTCCGGCCGGAGTGGACGCGAAGGCGCAGGAGGGGACGGCCACGAAGGCGAGCAGGGCCGCGACGGTGGTGGCGCCCCGACGGATCCGGCGGGGCGGCCCAGGCTCGCCGCCACCGTGTCCCGCGGCGCGGGCGATCGTGCGCTTCCTGTTCATCACATGGCTCATGAAGTGTCCTTCCTGACGGGATCGCCTCGACGGGACCCCTGATGGCGGCCGGTGGCGACTGGTGGCGGCAAAAACCTAGGCTTCGGCGGGGCCCGTCCGCGTCGGCTGCCATGGCGATATCGCGCCCCTCCCGGGGAGGACCCCTCCGCCGTGTCATCCCCGCGATGTACTCCTGGCGGCGGCGGAAACGGTCACCGGGACGGACGCGGGGCGCGCCGTACAACCGGGACAATTCACCGGTGATACGGAGTGAACGATGGAGGCGGCGGCGGTTCGGGCTGGATGTGCCGCGTCCCGCGTGGAAACCCGCCCGGCCCTCGCGCCGGTCGCTCCTCGCCGACCTGCTGCTCGCGATCGTCCTGACCGTCGCCGCGGTGGCCGCGACGGCGGGCTCCGTGGACGACGCCCACCGCGTCGGAGAGCGGCCGCCCTCCCTGCTGGAGCCCCTGCGACTGCGGCCCCCTCCTCCTCCGCCGCCGAGCGGCGAGGTCCCGCCTGACCGCCCGGAGCGGCCCGCCGTCCCCGCGGAGGACCGGAAGGACCGGGGCCCGCTCCCGCTCCTGGTGGTCCTGACGGCCCTGCCGCTGGCGGTGCGGAGGCTCTACCCCCTGGTCGCCTTCTGGACGGTGCTGGCCGCGGCGCTGGCCACCCACGACGACGCGACGTGGATCACCGTGCTGACGTTCGCCGTCGCCGCCTACGGCGCCGTGGCCCACAGCCCCCACCGGATGCCGGCCATCGGGGGCCTCGTCCTCGCCGCCGTGCTGGCGGGCGTCGCCTTCCGGGACTCCCTCCCGGCGCTGCCGGGTTGGCTGGGGCCGTTCGTGGTGCTGATGAGCGCCGGAGTCGCCGCCGGTCTCACCCGATCCTGGCGGCGGCGGCTCACCGAACTGCGGTACGCGCAGGAGGAGGCGATGCGCGAGGCCGTCCAGGAAGAGCGCTCCCGGATCGCCGGCGAACTACATGACGTCGTCACCCACAATGTGAACGTGATGGTGATCCAGGCCGGAGCGGCACGCAAGGTGATGGACACGGCTCCGGAACGGTCGAAGGAGGCCATGCTGGCGGTCGAAGCCGGTGGCCGGGCCGCCATGGCCGAGCTGCGCCACGTCATGGGACTGCTCGCCGGGCCCGGGAGCGAGCGGGCGGACGGCGCCGACGGGCTCGAACCGCAACCGGGACTCGACCGGCTCGACTCGTTGATCGAACGGGTCCGCGCGGCCGGGGTGCCGATCGGGGCCGAGATCTCTCCGCCGCCCGGCCCGTTGCCGCCCGGGGTGGACCTCGCCGTCTACCGGGTCGTCCAGGAGGCGCTGACCAACACGATCAAGCACGCGGCCGGTGCGACGGCGTACGTCACCGTCGGCCACCGCGGCGACTGGCTGGAGATCGAGGTCACCGACACCGGGGGCGGGCGGACGGCACGCGCCGGAGACGGCCGGGGCCGGGGCCTGATCGGGTTGCGGGAGCGGCTCGCCCTCTACGGCGGCACCCTGCAGGCCGGGCCGCGAGACGACGGCGGCTACCGGACCAGGGCGCGGGTTCCGTGGACCACCACGTGAGCGGGCCCGTGCGCGTGGTCATCGCCGACGACCAGGCGCTGGTGCGCAGCGGGTTCGGGATGATCCTCACCGCCGACGGCATCGAGGTGACGGCCGAGGCGGCCGACGGGGCGGAGGCGGTCGCCGCCGTCCGGCGCACCCGGCCCGACGTCGTGCTCATGGACATCCGGATGCCGCGGATGGACGGCATCGAAGCCACCCGGCGGATCATGGCGGAAGGCGCGGACGGGACCCGCGTCCTCATCCTGACCACCTACGACCTCGATCACTACGTCTACGCCGCACTCGCCGCGGGGGCCAGCGGCTTCCTGCTCAAGGACGTCACCCCCGAGCACCTGGCGGCCGCGGTGCGCCTGGTGCGCGCGGGGGACGCCCTGCTCGCGCCGGCGATCACCCGCCGCCTGGTCGAGCGGTTCGCCCGCCGCGACGAGGCCGGGACGGCCGTGCACCGGGACCTGTCGGAGCTGACGCCCCGGGAGCTGGAGGTGCTGCGCCTGCTGGCCACCGGGCTGAGCAACGCCGAACTCGCCGACCGGCTGAGTCTCAGCCCGGCGACGGTGAAGACCCATGTCGCGCGCATCCTGTCCAAGCTCGGCCTCAGGGACAGGGTTCAGGCGGTCGTGCTGGCCTACGAGACCGGGTTGATCGCCCCCGGCTCGTCCGGCGACGGTCCGCCGGAGGACACTCCCGGCCGGCGGTGACCGCCCGGGTCGTTCCCCGCCGCGCCGTCCGGCCGCCGGCCCGACGGCGGCGGAACCCGGACGGCTCCGCCCCTGTCCGTACCCGCATGTCAGAAGCGGGCCGGTACACCCGTTCCGCGGGGTCCGGCGGAGGGGAGGAGGGTGCTCGCCGTACCCTGCGAACATGCGGCGGGCGTCGCTCGCGGAAGGCGATGACACCGTCCCTCCCGGGAAGCGGTGACACGCGGGAGAACCCCGTCTCGCCGGGAATGCCGGAGCGCCGTGTATAGTTAGCAAAGGTAATGAGTCTTGATAATGAACCCAAGCAAGGACCAACGCGCGAGTCTGCGCAGCGACGCCGGTCTGGCCTCGGCGCTGCGCGTGTCGCTGGCGCGACTGAACAGGCGCCTGCGCAGGCAGGCCGCGGGGCACTCACTGACCCCCACCCAGCTCGCGACGCTCGCCGCGGTGGAACGGCATTCCGGGATAACCCCCGGCGAATTGGCCGAGCTCGAGAAGGTGCAACCGCCCTCGATGACCCGCGTGACCGCCGTGCTGGACGAGCGAGGGCTGGTGTCGCGCACACCGCACCCGACCGACCGGCGCCAGGTGACGCTGAGCGTGACCGAGGCGGGCTCGGCGCTGCTGAAGGAGGAGCGCCGCCGCAAGGAGGCGTGGCTGACACGGCAGCTGAAGGAGCTGACACCCGAGGAGAGGGCCGTGCTGAGGCAGGCGGCTCCGATTCTGGAGAAGCTCAGCCGGATCTAGCCGAACCCGAGGAACCCCGCGCCTCGGCGGCCCCGCAGGACGCCGAGGCGCACGCCCTACCGGACAACGCTGAAACGCACGCCGTACCGGAGGGCGCCGGGAGCGCCGTACCGCAGGAGGGGCCGGTACGGCGGGCCACGCGACGGGTGACGCGCGCGATGCCCGGCCGGCGGGCGGCCGCGCGCCGCCGCCGGACCGCGCGGGCGGCGGCCGCCGATGAGCTGCAGGCCGTCGAGACCAGGACCGTCCAGGCCGTTCCCGGCGCCTCCGACGCGCGGGGCGGGATGTTCCGGTCGCTGCGCGTCCACAACTACCGGCTGTTCGCCATCGGCGGCGTGATCTCCAACGTCGGCGGGTGGATGCAGCGCACCGCGCAGGACCTGCTGGTGCTGGACCTGGCGCACGGCAGCGCCTTCGCCCTGGGCCTGACCACCGCGCTGCAGTTCCTGCCGCTGCTGCTGTTCGGGCTGTGGGGCGGCATGCTCGCCGACCGCTACCCCAAGCGGCCGCTGCTGATCACCGCCCAGTCGCTCATGGGCCTGCTGGCGCTGACCATGGGCGTGCTCGTGGTGACCGGCAGCGCGCAGGTCTGGCACGTCTACGTGATGGCCTTCATGCTGGGCCTCATCTCCTGCGTCGAGGTGCCGACCCGGCAGTCGTTCGTCGTGGAGATGGTGGGCCGCAAGGACCTGTCCAACGCCGTCGCGCTGAACGCCTCCAGCTTCAACCTGGCCCGCGTGGTCGGCCCGGCCGTCGCGGGCGTGCTGATCTCCGCGCTCGGCGGCACCGGCCCGATGTTCCTGGTCAACGCGGTGTCGTTCGGCGCGGTCCTCGCCGGGCTGGCGATGATGCGGACCTCGGAGCTGACCGCTCCCCACCCGGTTCCCAGGGCCAAGGGCCAGCTCCGCGAGGGCCTGCGGTACGTGCTGGCGCGCCCCGAGCTGCTGCTGCCGATACTGCTGGTCGCCTTCGTGTCACTGTTCACCCAGTCGTTCTCGATGTCGATCGCGCTGATGGCCCGGCAGGTCTTCGGCGCGGGCGCGTCCTCCTTCGGCCTGGCCTCCAGCATGTTCGCGGTCGGCGCGCTGGGCGGCGCGCTGCTCGCGGCCCGGCGGGTACGGCCCAGCCGCAAGCTGCTGATCGGTGGCGCCCTGTCCTTCGGCGTGGCGCAGATCATCAGCGGCCTGGCCCTCTGGTACCCGCTCTACCTGCTCTTCCTCATCCCCGCCGGGGTCGCGCTGATCACGGTCAACACCGCCGCCAACACCAGCGTCCAGCTCGCCGCCTCGCCGGAGATGCGCGGCCGGGTGATGGGCATCTACGTGCTGGTCTTCACCGGCGGCGCCCCGATCGGCGCGCCGCTGCTCGGCTGGGTCGCGGAGATCGGCGGCCCCCGTACGGGCGTCGTCATCGGAGGGGTGCTCACGATGCTCGGGGTCGGCGCGGCGATAATGCTGACCAGGGCGATCGGCAGGAGGACGACGCATGCGGCTGTTCGTCGGGCTACTGCCGCCGCGGCGGGTGCTTGACGAGCTCGCCCGCGCCCTGGAGCCCCACCGGGCGGCCTGGCCCGAGCTGCGCTGGCTGGACACCGCGAACTGGCACGTCACGCTGTCGTTCCTGGGTGAGGTCCCCGAGGCGGCCCTGCCCGGCCTGCACGTCCGGCTGGCGCGCGCCGCGTCACGCCACGAGCCGATGACGCTGTCGTTCGCGGGCGGGGGCGCCTTCCCCTCCGCCCGCCGGGCGCGGGTCTTCTGGACCGGTCTGCGCGGCCCCGAGCTCCGGCTCGTCCGCCTGGCGGACTCGCTCGGGGCGGGGGCGCGGCGGGCCGGGGCCGAACAGACCGACCGGCGGCGGCTCCGGCCGCATCTGTCGCTGGCCAGGGCCAGGTCCGGCGTCGACGTCCAGGACCTGGTGGACGCGTTCGCCGCGTTCGCCGGGTCCTCCTGGGAGGCGGACACCGTGCACCTGGTGCGGAGCCACCTGGGGGCGACGGTCCGCTACGAGAAGGTCGGGGACTACCCCCTCACGGCGCCCGCATCCGATGGGCGGGACTAAGCTCCAGAGCGTGGATCGTCCCCGTCGCTGGCTGCTGCCCACGGTGCTCGCACTGCTCGTGCTGCTCGTGGTGATCGGCGCCCTCGTCTCCTAAACCTCCCGGGCCCCGCCGTACGGCTTCCCGGGCCCCCGTCTCCTGGACTCCCCGGGCCCTCTTCGTCCGGTCGCGCGAGGCTCGCACCGGCTCTCCCGAGCTTCCGCCGTACGGCTCCGCCGCGTCGTCCCCGCGCCCCGCCGTACGGCGTGCGGCCCCCCACCGGAGCGGGAAGCCGCGAGCCGTTTCGCCGATCGCCCGTTACCAGGCGTACTCCTCGGGGGCCGTCCTGAACCCGGGGAAGATCTCGTCCAGGCGGGCCAGCGCCTTGTCGTCCAGCGTGATCTCCAGGGCCTTGACGGTCCCGTCGAGCTGCTCGGTCGTGCGGGGGCCGATGATCGGCGCGGTGACGGCCCGCTGGTGCAGCAGCCAGGCCAGGCCGACGTTGGCCGGGTCCTCGCCGAGCTCGTCGCAGAACGCCTCGTACCGCTCGATCTTGTCGCGGTGCTTCTCCAGCTCCTTGGCGATCTGCTCGGAGGCCGAACGACCCTTGTCGATCTTCCGCAGGATGCCGCCGAGCAGGCCGCCCGCCAGCGGGCTCCACGGGATCAGGCCCAGGCCGTAGTCCTCACACGCCGGGATGACCTCCAGCTCGGCGGCGCGGACGATGAGGTTGTAGTGCGACTGCTCGGAGACCAGTCCGAGGCCGCCCCGGCGGCGGGCGGTCTCCTGCGCCTTGGCGATGTGCCAGCCGGCGAAGTTGGACGACCCCACGTACAGGATCTTGCCCTGCTGCTTGAGGATGTCCATGGCCTCCCAGAACTCGTCGAACGGGGTGTTCCGGTCGACGTGGTGGGCCTGGTAGAGGTCGATGTGGTCGGTCTGCATGCGCTTCAGCGACGCCTCTGCGGCCCGGCGGATGTTGAGCGCCGACAGGCGGCCCTCGTTGGGCCAGTCGCCCATGTCGCCGTAGAGCTTCGTGGCGATGACGGTCTTCTCGCGGCGGCCGCCGCCCTTGGCGAACCATCGCCCGAGGATGTTCTCGGTGATGCCCTCGCCCTTCTTCCACCCGTAGACGTTGGCGGTGTCGAAGAAGTTGATCCCCAGCTCGTGGGCGCGGTCCATGATCGCGAAGGAGTCGTCCTCCGAGGTCACGGGGCCGAAGTTCATCGTGCCGAGACAGAGGCGGCTGACCTTCAGGCCGGTACGGCCAAGCTGTGTGTAATCCATGACCTTCACCCTAAATACCTGGAGCGCACTCCAGGCGAGCCCGCCGCGCGGAACTCCTGCCTTACCCGGCCGTCCCGCCGTACAGGCGGGGGAGATCGACGAGAACGATACGGCCGTCGCGGGCGGCCGCCGCGCTCAGGTCGGTGTCGAATCCTGCTCCGCCGTAGCAGAGCAGGGACGTGCCCTCGGTGTCGTACCCCTTGACGGCCAGCAGCTCCCCGGCCCTGCGCAGCCGTTCGAGGTGGCGCAGCCCCATGACCTTCCCCCATTTCGCCTCACCCAGGGCGATGACGCGTGGGCGGGCACCCGCTTCGCCCGGCGCGACCGCGGCGACGTCGACCTGGATCGACCTCTTGTTTGAGGGATCCGGGACGACCCCCGGGGACACCCGCCCCGGCAGCTCGCCGAACAGGTTCAGGCTGTCGGCGATGGTGAACTCCCGGCACAGCTCCTCGAAGTGCGGACCGACGACCTGCGAGAGGAAGCCGCTCCTGGACACCTCCCACGCCTGCCTGGCCAGCCCGCGCTCAAGGAAGCTCCAGGTGCGGCGCATCACGCTCTCGTAGAAGGTGATCAGCGGTTCGGTGATCCGGTAGGTGAACTTCCCCGAGCTGAAGGCGTCCTGCTCCCGATGGATCAGGCGGCTGTCCTCCAGCACCGTCAGGGGATGGCCGATGTGGGTTGAGGGGCGCCCGAGATATCCCGCGATGCCGCCGCGCGTGGTGTGCCCGGCGGCGATGGCCCCCAGAACGGCGTGGTAGAGGGCCGGATCACGGATCTCGGTCTCCTCCGCGAGGAGGTAGCGGGCCTCACGGAAGAGAGGGACCGCGGGATTGAGCACGGTCCTGACCACCCAGTCGTCGAACTCCGCGAGCGACGAGGGCGCGTCGGAGTAGATGAACTCGTGCCGGTACGCGGGGGTTCCGCCGACGACGGAGTGGAGAAGCACCGCCAGCTCATGGTCGGAGCCGCATCCCCAGAAGCGCGCGGCGGTGAGGTAGTCCATCGGGCTGACGACGAGTTCGAGGCTGGCCCGTCCCCTGAGCGGGGCGTCACCGGCGAGAAGGCCGCCCATCACCGACATCGCGGATCCGCAGAGCAGGATCTTCGTCCTCGCCCGGCGTGCGATGCCACCCGGGTCGAGGGCCCGCTGGATCAGCGAGGGAAGGACCGGGCTGGCCTTGGTCAGGTAGGGGAACTCGTCGATGACGACGAGGCCGTCGGGGACCGTCGCGTACAGGCGGTCGATGGCCTGGTCCCAGTTGTCGAACTGGTATCGCCCTCCGCCGCCCGCGTGGAAGGCCAGGGCTTCGCCGAACCGGCGGAGTGCCTCCGTCTCGGTGTCCTCGCTGGCCACGAAATAGAACCCGCCGACGGCCTCGACGAGGGCATTGAGGAGGAAGGTCTTGCCCTGCCTGCGCCGCCCGCTCACCACGCCCAGCCGGGCGCTCGGCGCCTCGCTCTCCACGAAACGGCTCAGCGCGGCCCATTCGGTGTCCCGGGCGAAGATGTACTCGGGCTTCTCGATCACTGGCGCGCTCCTTAGAGGTATACCTCTTAGAACTATAACTCTAAGGGGCATGCCTCTAAGATCATTTGTCGGTTCAGGGGCCGGTGAGCGAGAGCGGTGGATTCCCGGGCGTCCAGTGATCTTCCGCGATAGGATGGGCACCGATCCCGGGTGGAGCGTGACGACGCTCCCCGGGATTCTCCGTCTCATGACCCCCTGCCGCACGATCCTCGGCGCCGCCGTCCCCCTCTACCTCGCCTCGGTCGCCTCCATGGCGGGCGCCCTGGTGACCGTCTCGGTCCTCGGCCGGCACGCGACCGCGACGCTGGCCGCCGCCGCACTGGTCGGCGCGGTCGCCAACCCGGCGATCGCCGCGGTGACCGGGGTCATGCGGGGCCTGATGCCGTTCCTCGCGCCGGTCCGCGACGACGCGGACGCGGCGGTTCCCATCATGCGCGACGCCCGGTGGCTGGCCATCGCCGTCGGGGTGACGGGCGCGCTCGCCGTGGCGTGCGTACCCGTGATCGCCCGGATCGGCGGCGTTCCCGGCGAGGTCGTCGGCGAACTCGGGCTCTACCCGGCTCTGACCGCGCTGCAGATCCTCGTCACGGCCCTGGCGGGCGGCGCGAACTCGGCGCTCGTCGCCCTCGGCCGGAGCCGGATGGTGCTCTGGTCGGGGCTGTCGGCGACGGCCGTCGCCGTCACACTGACCGCCGCACTGGTCCCGCCGCTCGGCCTGACAGGGGCGGGGATCGCCGAGGTCGCCTCCGCCTGCGTCGGCGCGGCCGTCGCCGGCGTCTGCCTGCGCCGCCTGCCGATGCTCCGGGGACACTCCACGCGCCCGGGGCGGCCCCGGCCGAAGGAGATCCTCGACATGGCCCGGGTCGGCCTCCCGCTGGCGGGCACCGTACTGGTCAAGTTCGCGGTGCTGGGCGTGGTGGCGTTCGCGGCGGCCCGGCTCGGCGCGGACGACGGGGCGGTCCACGCGGTCCTCAACTCCCTGATCGGACTCGTCATGGTCGCCTCCATCTCGGTGGCGCAGGCGTCGGTCCCGGTGGTCGCCCGCGCCGCAGACCCGCGCGAGGCGCGCCGCGCCGTCCGGGCGGCCCTGATGATCGCGCTCGCCGGGGCGTCGGCGGGCGCGGCGGTCCCCGCGGTGGCCGGGGACGGGCTGGTCGGGCTGTTCACCGGCGACGCCGCGGTGGCGGACCGGGTGCTCGGGCTGCTGCCGCTGATGATCCTGGCGGCGATGGCGGACGCCTGCCAGGCGGTGACCGGGTTCGGACTCACCGCGCTCAGACGGTCCTCGGCCAGCCTGACCTACTTCGCGATCCTGTACGGCCTGCTCGCCCTGGCCGCCTTTCCCGTGGCGGCGACGGCGGGCCTGACCGGCCTCTGGGCGGCCAGGATCGCGGCGAACCTGCTGCTCGTGGCCGCGCAGGGGACGGGCTTCCTCCGCTACAGCGCGCTGGTGGGACAACCGGCCGTACCGGGGCGGGCGGCGGCGCGGGGCTGACCCGCCGGCTCGCGGTCCGCCCCGGCGAGGGGACGGCCGCTTTCGCGGGCCGATCGCAGGGCATTATGGCGGGATGGGGAGTAAGGCGGGGGAGATCGTGATCCGTGCGCTCGCGCCGGTCGGGGCGGTCGCGCTGGCCGGGGCGGTGGCGTTCACCGGGCCGCGTGCCGAAGCGCAGGTCCGTGGGGCGGAGCCGGAGCGGTCCGGGGCGGTGGCGTCCCAGACGCGGGCGCAGGTCCGCGAGGGGACGGCGAAGCGGTCCCAGACGGTGGTGTCCCAGGTGCGGGTCCAAGCCCAGGCGCGGGTGCGGACGGCGGCGCGAGACGACGACGAGGGGAGGCCGCTGTTCACCTTCAAGGACCGGCGGATCACCGAGTCGAGCGGGCTGGCGGTCTCGCCGACGCATCCGGACGTCTACTACACCCACAACGACAGCTCGGCCGGTCCGGTCTTCTACGCCGTCGGGCCCGCCGGCCGTACCCGCGCGACGTTCACCCTCCGGGGGGCGTCGGCCCGCGACTGGGAGGGGATGGCGGCGTCCAAGGATCCGGGGACCGGGCGTGGGGTGCTCTGGTTCGCCGACATCGGCGACAACTTCGACGGGGCGTGGCCGGACGTCTCCGTCTACCGGGTGGACGAGCCCGCCGCGATGCGTGACGCCACCCTGCCCGCCGTGCGCTACCGGTTCCGCTACGAGGACGGCAAGCACAACGCCGAGGGCGTCATGGTCCACCCCCGGACCGGGCGGCTCTACGTCGTGACCAAGCAGTTCGCCGGCGGCGTCTACGCGGCGCCGAAGCGGCTGCGCACCGACCGGATCAACGTGCTCCGCAGGGTCGGCTCCGCCCCCATCATGGCCACCGACGCCGCCTACGCCCCTGACGGGTCGAGCTTCGTCATCCGCACCTACTTCTCCGCCACCGTCTACCGGGCGCCGGGCGAGGAGATCTCCCGAGTGTCGATGCCGCCGCTGGAGCAGGCGGAGTCCATCGCCTACACGCCCGACGGCAGGGCGCTGCTGACCGGGAGCGAGGGGGTCGGCAGCCCCGTCTACCGCGTCCCGCTGCCCGAACGGGTCCTCCGTGAGATCGACGCGGCGCGGGCGAAGGCCACGCCGACCCCGACGGGGAAGGCGGACGGCCGGGCCACGACGGCCGCCGACGCGGGGCGGGACGCCCGGGGTGAGGCACGGGCCGCCGACGCCGACGCGGGGGTGCCGACCCGGGCGGTGGCGCTCTGGCTGGCCGTCGCGGCGGGGGCCACCGGCGTCATCACCTTCATCGCCCGCCGCGCCAGGTAGGGCGGACCGGGGACCCGGCCCGGGATCCGGCGCTCATCGGGGGCGAGTCGTCTCGTCCGGCGGTGGCGCCGGCCGTCGGACCGGGCTGCCGGGTGGGTCATCGGGGGTGAGGCGTCCCGTCCGGGGACGGGACGGGGATGAGCGCCTTCCGCAACCGAACGGCAATCGGCGCCTGCCATCCTCGACGCCATGCCAGACCGAACTCCGCCCCCAGGTGCGCGGCTCCCGCTGGGAATGGGCTGCCCGGAGTGCGACGCGCCCATCGACGCGACGTACGACCGCTGTCCCCGTTGCGCGTTGCCGTTGCGAGGGCCGGTGGCGACCCGGCTGTGGCACGTGGACCGGGCCCTCGCGGACCTGCGGGGCAAGGAGGCCGAGCTGCTGGAACGGCGCGGCAGACTGCTCGCCCGGCTCAGGGCCGAACGCGCCCCGTCCGCCGGGCCGGGAACGGCGGGTGCACGGCGAGCGACCGGCGACTCCGGGGACGGCGGTGACCCGCGGGGTGACGAGGCCCGACGGGACGGAGACGGCCCGTGGGACGGCGGTGGCGTCCCGGATGCCGGAGAGGGCGCCGGGAACGCCCGGGGTCCGCGATGGGCGGCGGGGGCCGGTTCCGGGCCCCTGCCCGCGGGGGCGCCCGGCGGTCCCGCCGTACCGCGCCGGGACCTCTCGCCCCGGGCCGTGCAGAATCTCCTCCTCACGCTCGGCGGCCTGCTCCTCGTCGTCGCGGCCGTCGTCTTCACCGCGGTGAACTGGGGACGCATCGGCATCGGCGGGCGGGCGGCGATCCTCGCCGGGGTCACCGTGCTGGCCCTCGCCACGCCGAGGCTCCTGGTGCGGAGGTCGCTCGCCACGACGGCGGAGACCGTCGCGATGCTGGGCGCCGCACTTCTCCTCCTGGACGGCTACGCGGCCCGGCGGGTCGGTCTGGCGGGAGCCGGAGACCTCGACGGCCGCCACTACGCGGCCCTGGTGTCCGCGGTGGTCGCGTTCGCCATGGCGGGGTACTCGCGGCTGCTGCCGCTGAGGCTGCCGCTGCCGGTGGCGATCGTTCTCGCCCAGCTTCCGCTCCCGCTGCTGTTCGCCCGCGGGGTGGACGTCCACAGCACGGCGGCCCTCGCGGCCACGGTCGCCCTCGACGCGGCCCTCATCGGGCTCCTCACCCGCCGGGCACGCGGATCCGAGCGGGACGCGGGCGGGCGGTGGGCGTGGGTGACCGCGTCCGTCTGCTTCGGCCTGGCCTGGATATCGGCCGTGCTCTGCGGGGTTCTCCACGCCGCCTTCGCGGCTCCGGCCACCGGCGCGGTTCCGGGCGCCGTGGCCGCCGGCCTCGTCGACGGGGCGCTGCTGGTCGCGCTGGCCGTGATCGGGGTGGCCGTCGCCGTACGGCCGGGGGCTCCGGCGCGTACGGCCCTCGCGGCCGCGTCGGCGCTCGCGGCGTCCGCCGGCCTGGCCGCGCCCCTCTGGACGCTGCTCCCGGGGGAGTGGCAGGCCGTCTCCCAGGTGGCCGCGGCGCTGGTCGTCGCGGCTGTCGCGCTGTACACGCCGGGCCCGGTGGCCGCCCGGATCCGCGGAGCGGCGGGTGCGCCGGGTCCGGTGGCCGCGTGGATCCATGGCACGGCGAGCGGGCCGGGCCCGGTGAGCGCGCGGATCCGCGGCGCGACGGACGCGCCGGTCCGCGGGGGTGTGCGGATCCGCTCGGCCGCCGCGGTCTCCGCCGGGCTCCTGGCCGGGCTCGTCGCGGTCCCCGCGCTCGCCGCCGGGATCCACGGGCTCTACCACCCGCTCGCCCGGCCGTGGGCGCCGCCGGTGGAGCACGTCCGGCAGCACCCGCCCCTCGTCGTCCTGGCGGTCCTCACGGTGATCGCCCTGGCGGTGCTCGGCGGCCGGGCCGCGGGGCGCGCCGGGGCGATCGCGGCGGCCTCGGCCGCCGGGCCGGTGGTGCCGGCGGCGCTGGCGGCGTCGGCCGTACCGCCGTACGGGGCGGAGGTGGCGCTGCTGGTCGCGGGCGTCGTCCCGGCGGCGTGGGCGGTCGCGCGCGGCCGTGCCGGCGGGACGGCCTCCACCACCGGAGCGGCCCGTGCCGCAGGGACGGCCGATGCAGCCGATGCGGCTGGAACGACCGGTGCCGCCGAAGCGGCCGGTGTGGCCGGGGCGTTGTGGGCGGGGTCGACGGCGGTCTCCTGGGCACTCGCGACGAGACCCGCCACGCTCATCGTGCTTCCGGTGCTGGCGGTGATCGGGGCGGCGGTCGCGGCGGGCGGCCGGACGCCGGCCGTACGGGCCGGTGCGGCGGGTGCGGCGGCGCTGCTTCTGGGCGGCGAGGCGCTGGCCGCCGGCCTGGCGGCGGAGTGGCCGGTACGGTACGCGGCGTTCGGTGTGCAGGCCGTCGCCTGTGTGGCGGCGGTCGTGGCGGGACGTCTGCGGCGGTCGGCGTTCGCGATCGGGGCGGAGACGGCGGGGTACGTCCTCGCCGCCGCGGGCCTGCTCCTCGCCGTCGCGGGTTCGGTCCCCGGCGTGGCCGCGGACGCCGGGGCCGGCGGTTCCGGCGCCGACCTGCCGGTGATGGCGCTGGCCTGCGCGGTCGCCGGCGTGCTGATGGCCGGTACGGCGCTGCGCCCCGATCGGCGTCAGGCCGGGTACGCGGGGACCGGCCTCCTGCTCGCGGCCTCCTGGCTGCGGCTGCTCGCCTGGGACGTGTCGGTGATCGAGGCGTACACGGTCCCGTTCGCGCTGGTGCTGGTGATCTTCGGCCGGTGGCGGGCGCGCGGGGCGAGGACCTCCTCGTGGAGCGCCTACGGGGCCGGGCTCGCCACCGGCCTGCTGCCCAGCGCGTTCGCGGTGCTCCAGGGCGGGGGCTGGGTCCGGCCGCTGCTGCTCGGTCTGGTCTCGATGGCCGTGCTGCTGGCCGGGGCCCGGTGGCGGCTCCAGGCGCCGGCCCTGCTCGGCGGCCTCACGCTGGCCGTCGTCGTCCTGCACGAGCTGGCCCCGTGGATCGCGCTGGCCGTCGTGGCCGTGCCGCGGTGGGTGCCGATGGCGGCGGGCGGGTCGCTGCTGGTCGCGCTCGGCGCGACCTACGAGGCACGGCTGAGGGACGTGCGCCGCCTGCGGGCGGCCGTCGGCAGGATGCGCTGACACTCGCTGACGAGGCCGAGCGCGGGCGGCGCGCGGCCTCCGCGGGCGGGGGTTCCCGAGTGGTCCGGCGCGGCCCCTGAGGGTGGGATCCTCCGGGTCGTCCCGGCGCGAGGTCTCGGCGGGGGCTTCGACGGGGTGGTTCCGGCGGGTGGTCCCGGCTTTCACCTGACATGTGGGCAAAAGGTGACGATCGTTGGAAGGGGCTTCACCGCGGCGGAGTGTTGCCGTTAGCGTGCGGGCATGCGCTTTCTGGAGGCCGGTGCGTCCGGCGGCACCCGCCCGCGCGGGAACGTCGGGGTCGTCGGCGCGGGGATCGTCGGCCTGGCGGTGGCCCGGCAGGTGGCCCTGGCCGGTGACGCCACGGTCACCGTCCTCGACAAGGAGGACCGCGTCGCGGCCCACCAGACCGGGCACAACAGCGGCGTCGTGCACGCGGGGATCTACTACCGGCCCGGCTCGCTCAAGGCGCGGCTGTGCCGCGAGGGCGCGGCCATGCTCAGGGAGTACTGCGCCGAGCACCGCATCCCCTACGACGAGGTCGGCAAGCTCGTCATCGCCTCCACCGCCGCCGAGCGTCCGGGGCTGCGGGACATCGCCGAGCGCGCCCGCGCCAACGGCGTGCCCGGCATCGCCGAACTGGACGCCCTGGCGCTGCGCGAGGTCGAGCCGGACGCCGTCGGGGTGGCCGCCGTGCACTCCCCGCACACCGCGATCGCCGACTTCCCCGCCGTGGCCCGTCGCCTGGCCCGCGACGTCGAGGAGCTGGGCGGCTCGGTGCTCCTGTCGCACCCGGTCCGCGCGCTGCGGCAGACCTCGGGCGGGGTGGACGTGCTGGCCGGTGAGCGGAGGCTCCGCTTCGACCGGCTGATCGTCTGCGCCGGGCTCGGCACCGACGCCGTCGCCCGGATGGCCGGAGCACCCGGCGACGTACGGATCGTCCCCTTCCGCGGGGAGTACTACGCGCTGGCCGGCGCGGCGAAGGACCTGGTCCGAGGGTTGATCTATCCGGTCCCCGACCCCCGCTACCCGTTTCTCGGCGTCCATCTGACCCGCCGGATCGACGGCGAGGTCCTGGTCGGCCCCAACGCGGTCATGGCCCTGGCACTGGAGGGCTACTCCTGGCGCGACGTCGATCCGGGCGACCTGCGCCGGATCCTGGCCTGGCGGGGCACCCGGCGGCTGGCCGTACGGCACTGGCGTACCGGGGTGCGGGAGGTGCTGGGCTCGCTGTCCAGGGGGGCCTTCCTGGCCGCCGCCCGCCGCTACGTGCCCGCCATCGGCGCCGGCGACCTCGTCCGGGTCGAGGGCGGCGTCCGGGCGCAGGCCGTGGGCAGGGACGGCGCCCTTCTGGACGACTTCTCCGTCGACGTCCACGACCGGGTGGCGCTGGTCAGGAACGCCCCTTCACCTGCGGCGACGTCCAGTCTGGCAATCGCCGGGCATATTGTGGGGCTAATCTCGACGTCGTCCTTTTAACCGCGCTTTCATCTGGGGGAGTGAAGATAACCGCCGTGACCGACTCCCCCGAGGCTCGACTCCTGGTCGTCGAGGACGAGCCCAACATCCTCGAACTGCTGGCCGCCAGCCTGCGGTTCGCCGGGTTCGGCGTGAACACCGCGGGCAACGGGACCGACGCCGTCGCCTCGGCGCAGCGCCACCGCCCGGACCTCATCGTGCTCGACGTGATGCTGCCGGACATGGACGGATTCGACGTCGTGCGGCGGCTGCGCGGCGGCGGCACCGACACCCCCGTGCTCTTCCTCACGGCGCGCGACGCCGTGGAGGACAAGATCAAGGGGCTGACGCTGGGCGGCGACGACTACGTGACGAAGCCGTTCAGCCTGGAGGAGGTCGTGGCCCGGATCCGGGCCGTGCTCCGCCGTACCGGGTCCGGAGACGTGCTCGCCCGGCCGCCCCGGCTGACCTTCGCCGACATCGAGCTCGACGAGGAGAGCCACGAGGTGTGGCGCGACGGCAGGGCGGTGGCGCTGTCGCCGACGGAGTTCAAGCTCCTGCGCTACTTCATGGCCAACGCAGGGCGGGTGCTGTCGAAGGCGCAGATCCTCGACCACGTGTGGGACTACGACTTCCGGGGCGACGTCGGGATCGTCGAGTCCTACGTCTCCGTGCTCCGCCGCAAGATCGACAACATCGATCCCCGGCTGATCCACACCCTGCGCGGCGTCGGTTACGTGCTGCGCCTCCCGCCCGGCACATGACCGGCCAGGGCGTGCCGTCGCGGGCCGGGGCCCTCAGGGGCGCCCCGCGGGTCGTGATCTTCAAGGGCACCCCGCTGCGGGTGAGGCTGATCGCGATCATCCTGGTCCTGCTGGTCATCGCGCTCACCCTCATCGGGATCGGCAGCGTCTCGATCATGCACGGCTACCTGATCGACCGGGTGGACAACCAGATCGCCCTGACCACCGAGACCGCCCTGCGCCGCGTGCAGCGGGGCAACACGCTGCTGGCCGGCAAGCCGCTCTCGGCCGACACCAGGGTGGAGATCCGCGACCGGAACGGTGCGGTCCTCCTGCCGTTCACCGGCTCCGAGGTGGAGGACAAACCCGGCCCCCACGTGCCGGTGTGGCACCGGCCGGGGTCGTTCACCAGCGGGGAGTGGCGGGTCAGGCAGACCCCCCTGCCGGACGGCGGGAGCCTGGTCGTGGCCGTGGACATGTCCGAGGTCCGCCAGATCGTCGGCCAGCTCGCGCTGGTGGAGGTGCTGGGCGGCGGCGGGCTGATGCTGGTGCTCGCCGGGGCGGGCGTGATGGTCATCCGGCGGAGCCTGCGCCCGCTGGAGGAGATCGAGGCCACCGCCCAGGCCATCGCCGCCGGAGACCTGAGCCGCCGCGTCGCCGACGCCGACCCCCGTACCGAGGTCGGGCGTCTCGGCCAGTCGCTGAACGGCATGCTCACCCAGATCGAGACCGCCTTCCGGGCCAGGTCGGAGTCGGAGGCCGCGGCCCGCAGCTCCGAGGAGCGCATGCGCCGGTTCGTCGCGGACGCCTCGCACGAGCTGCGCACCCCGCTGACCTCGATCCGGGGGTTCGCCGAGTTCTACCGGCAGGCCCCGGACGTCGACGTCGCGCCGCTGATGCGCCGGATGGAGTCCGAGGCGGTCCGGATGGGCCTGCTCGTGGACGACCTGCTGATGCTCGCCCGGATGGACCAGCAGCGCCCGATGGCGACGCGCCCGGTGGACCTGCTCGCCATCGCGGCCGACGCCGTCCACGACGCCCGGATCCTGGCCCCCAGCCGCTCCGTCACGCTCACCGTGGACGGCTCCGCGCTCATCGTCTCGGGCGACGAGGTACGGCTCCGCCAGGTCGTGGGCAACCTGATGACGAACGCGCTCACCCACACGCCCGACGGCACCCCGATCGAGGTGAGGCTGCGCGCCGACGACGGCGCGGCCGTCATCGAGGTGGCCGACAAGGGGCCGGGGCTCAACGCCGAGCAGCGCGAACGCGTCTTCGAGCGGTTCTACCGCGTCGACTCGGCCCGAGGCCGCCGCACGCCCGAGGGCGGCGGCAGCGGGCTGGGCCTGGCGATCGTGGCCGCCATGGTCGAGGCTCACGGCGGCCGGGTCGCGGTGGAGTCCGCCCCGGACGAGGGGGCGACCTTCCGGGTCGTCCTCCCGCTCGCCGCCGAGACCGACTGACCCGTCCCGGAGCCAGGGAATCGCGTGGTCCGCGTGGTTCACGTCGGGGGTTCCACGACCCGGGTCACGGAACCGGCCTCCCGAGGCGGGCCGTGCGGTCGCGGGGTCCGGCGCAGACCCCGCGAGCGCACGGGCTCACATCCCCTCGGGCCAGCCGCTGTCGGGGAAACCGCCGGTGGCCGTGCCGCCGGGGAGCACCACCCGGTCGTTCTCCGCCAGGCCCGAGACGATCTCGACGTACCGGTCGCCGCGGACCCCGGTCTCGACGACGCGCTCGACGCCGCCCTGGACGGTGACCACCGAGACGCCGCCCGGCCGGGACCGTACGGCCTGGGCCGGGAGGTAGAGCGTCTGCTCGGCCTCGGCGACCGTCACCCGGACGGTGGCGGTCTGGCCGACCAGGAGCCCGGCCGGGGGCTCGTCGAACGCCACCGTGACCCCGTACCGCACGAGCTGCCCGCTGGCGGTGGCCGTGGGGTCGATGCGGGTCACCGTACCGGTGTGCTCCTCGCCCTCCCGGGTGGCGAGGGCGACCCTGGCCCGCTGCCCGAGCTTCAGCCGGCCGATGTCGGACTCGGTGAACAGCGCCTCCACCTGGAGCTCGTCGAGGTCGCCGAGGGTGACGAACGCATCGGCGTCCGCGTCGTCGCCGACGGAGCCGGCCACGGCCAGGACGGTCCCGTCCGCGGGGGCGACGATCCGCACGCCGTCCAGCTCCTCGCGGGCCTCGGTGAGGCCGGCCTCCGCCCGCTTCACCTCGGCCTGGGCCTGCTCCACGCTGAGCGCCTGCCGCCCGCCGCCGTCCCCGGTCGTGGCGCCGGTGTCGCTTCCGGTGCCGTTCCGGGCGCCGGTTTCGGCTCCGGTACGGGTCGCGGTGCCGGTGCCGTCTCCGGTGCCGGTGGCCGTCCGGTCGTGGCCGGAGCCCTGATCCCGGCAGGCCGGGGCGGTGCGCGTCCCGGGGGTACGGTCGACGGTCGGGGTGGGGCTCGCCCCGCGGCGCGCGGTCGAGGTGGGGGCGGCGCTGGGATGCCTGCTCGGTCCGGCGGTCGGGTGCCCGCTCGGCCCGGCGGTGGGCTCCGTCCCGGGACGCGTGGGCCCGGTGGTGGCCGGCGGGTGGTCCCCGCCCGGCGCGGCGGTGACCGTGGCCGTGGCGGTCACCGTGGCGGTCACGGTGACCGTCGGGGCCGCCGTCACCGTGACCGTCACCGTCGGTGCGGGCTCCGGGCCGACGGTGCCGCCGGTGGGCGACGGCGTCGGGACGGCCGTCGGGGTGACCGTGGGCGTGGGTGTGGGGGCGGGCGTCCGCTCCGGGCCCCGGGCGGACGAGGGGACTCGCGCGGGCGCGAGGAAGTACGCGGCCGGCGCGATTCCACCGGCCGGAGAGGTGGGGGTGCAGGTGGGGCCGGAGGTCGCGGGGACCTGTTCCCGGCCCCGCTGCCGCGGTTGCTGCGGCTGCGCGGCCTGCCGGGTGGCCCTCGGCGAAGCGGTCGGGGCGGCCGACGCGGTCTCGGCGTCGTCCAGCGTCTCCTGGGCCGCCGCGAGCTGCGCCTTCGCCGCGTCGTAGTGCTCGCGGGCGGCCGCCGAGTCGATCCGGGCGAGGACGTCGCCCCTGTCCACCTTGTCGCCGGCCTTGACGTAGACCTTCGTGACCCTGCCGGACGCGCCGAAGGCCAGCTCGCGGGTGTGGCCGTCCGTCGTCCGGCCCGCCGCGGACACCTCGGCCGTCACCGTCCCCCGCCGGGCGGCGGCGAGTTCCACCCGGGGAGCCGGGGCGGAGCCGTCGTCGAGCGCGTAGAGCACGCCCGCGCCCGCCAGGACGAGGGCGGCCAGGGCGAGTCCCCCCGTCCGTACCGGTTTCGGGAGATCAGTCGGTCTCATGGCGGACCATTGTGGCGTGCCCGATCCGCTCTCTCCTCAGGAACACCTGAGGGTTTCCTGCGTATCTCCGCCGGAATCCCGCGGGTCCCCAGGAAACCTTCAGCGATCTTGGGGGCTACGCCTCAGGAAGGTACGTCAGGGTACCGCCCTGTGAAGCTGTCGACCAAGCGCCGAGCGCTGATCGTCAACGGGACGCTCGCCGTCCTGTTGCTGGGCGGCGCGGGGATCGCCTACTCCTCCCTGAGCGGGGAGCCCTCCTCCGCGGAGGCCGCCGGAGCCGACGGGGCCGACGGGGCCGACGGGGCCGACGGGGCCGACGGGGCCGCGGTGCGGACCGTGGCGGTGACCCGGGCCACGGTCGTCGCCTCCGTGACGGCCTCGGGAGCGGTGACGAGTGCCCGGTCGCGCTCCCTGGGGTTCGGCACGGGCGGCACGGTGGAGAAGATCTACGTCGCCCCCGGCGACAAGGTGCGTGCGGGGCGGATCCTCGCCCGCCTGGACGACACCGCCGCCCGGGAGAGCCTTGACGCGGCGGCCGCCGCGCTCGACTCCGCCGACGACGACACCTCCACCGCCGCCTCCTACGCCCGGTACGTCACCGCGAGGAACGCCTACCGGGAAGCGCAGCGGACCGTGGCGGGCACGGTCATCAAGGCCCCGTTCGCGGGCACGGTCACCGCGGTCAACGGCACCGTCGGCGGCTCGGCCTCCGGCTCGGGATCGGCCTCGGCCTCCGGGTCGGGTTCGGGGTCCGGCTCGGGCGCGTCGGGGAACGGCGCGTCGGGGAACGGCGCGTCGGGGAACGGCGCGTCGAACGGCTCCGCCGCCAGGTCGGGCGGGTTCATCGAGCTCGCCGACACCGGGAGACTCCAGCTCGTCGGGAACTTCACCGAGTCCGATGTCACCAGGCTCAAGGTCGGGCAGCGGGCCGCGATCCGGTTCGACGCGCTGCCCGGCGTCACCGCGAGCGGCGAGGTCACCCAGATCCAGCCGACCGCCACGACCAGCGACAACGTGGTGCAGTACCCGGTGACGATCTCCTTCTCCAAGGCGCCGGAAGAGGTACGGCTCGGCCAGACGGCGACCGTCGAGGTGACCGTCGGCCGGGCCGAGGACGTCCTCGCGGTCCCCTCCTCGGTCGTCTCCACGGCCGGCGGCCGCAGCACGGTGACGGTCCTGCGGGACGGCCGGCGGGTGACGACCCCGGTCGAGGTCGGTGTCAAGGGCCTCACGCTCACCGAGATCACCTCCGGTCTCGCCGCGGGAGACCAGGTCGTCCGCCCGGCCGCCACCGGCACCTCCCAGCAGGGCGGCCTCCCCGGCCTCGGCGGCGGAGGCGGCAACGGCCGCCTGGGCCGGATCGGCGGCGGCGGCGGGGGCGGTGGCCGGTGAGCGTCCCCGTCCTGTCGGTCCGCGACCTGTCGAAGGTGTACGGCGAGGGCGACGCCCGGGTCCACGCCCTGCGCGGGGTGTCCCTCACCGTCGAACGCGGCGACTACGTGGCCATCATGGGCGCGTCCGGTTCCGGCAAGTCCACGCTGATGAACATCCTGGGCTGCCTGGACGTGCCGTCCTCGGGCCGTTACCTCATCGAGGGCACCGACGTCGGATCGCTGGACGAGCGCCGCCTCGCCGTGCTGCGCAACCGGAGGATCGGCTTCGTCTTCCAGTCGTTCAACCTGATCCCCCGGATGAGCGCGCTCGCCAACGTCGAGCTGCCCATGGCGTACGGCGGGGTCGGCGCGGCCGAGCGGCGGGCCCGCGCCCTGGCGGCCCTTGAGCGGGTCGGCCTGGCCGACCGCGTCCGGCACGAGCCGAACGAGCTGTCCGGTGGCCAGCAGCAGCGCGTCGCCGTCGCGCGGGCGCTGGTCACCGCGCCGTCCCTGCTGCTCGCCGACGAGCCGACGGGCAACCTCGACACCGCCTCCACCCGCGACGTCCTGGAGATCTTCGACGAGCTGAACGACTCCGGCCGGACGATCGTGATCATCACCCACGAGGACGACGTGGCCGGGCACGCCAAACGGGTGGTCCGCCTGGTGGACGGCCGGATCGTCGACGACCGCCGGCAGGCGCCCGTCGAGGGCGCCCCGCCCCGGGCCCGCACGCCGGAGGTACCCGCGTGAGCCGGTTCGAGATCCTCCGGTTCGCGCTGCGCGGGCTGGCGGCCAACAAGCTGCGCAGCTTCCTGACCACACTCGGCATCCTCATCGGGGTCGCCGCGGTGATCCTGCTGGTCGCCTTCGGCGAGGGCGCCTCCCGGTCCGTCCAGCAGAACATCCAGCGGCTGGGGTCGAACACGCTCACCGTCTCCGCGTCCTTCGCGGGCGGCGGGCCCGGCGGGTTCGCCGGCGGGCGCGGGGGCGGGGGCGGCGGGCCGCGCACCCAGGCCAGGCAGCTCACGCTGGACGACGCGCGGGCGCTGACCGACCGCGCGCAGGTCCCGTCGGTCCGGAGCGTGTCGCCTGTGGTGACCGCGAACGGGACCGCCGCAGTGTACGGGGGGACGAGCCACACGATCTCCCAGCTCGTGGGCACCTACCCCAGCTACTTCGAGGCGACCGACAAGGTGGTCGAGAAGGGGTCGTACTTCGTCAACGACGACGTGCTGGCCGCCCGGAAGGTCATGGTGGTCGGGCGGACCGTGGCCGGCGAGCTGTTCGGCGACGCCGACCCGGTCGGGCGGCAGGTCACCGTCTCCGGGGTGCCGTTCACGGTGGTCGGGGTGCTCAGGGAGCTGGGCTCGTCGGGGATGCAGGACGCCGACGACGTCGCGATCGTGCCGCTGCCGGCCGTACAGCAGAGCCTGACCGGGTTCGGCCCGCTCGGGTCGATCATCGTGCAGGCCACCGGCGCCGAGACGACGGACGCGGCCCAGGACGAGGTGACGGCCGTCCTCGACCAGCGGCACGGCATCGCCCCCGGCGGCGTCGCCGACTACCGCATCCTGAACCAGGCCGCCCTGCAGGAGACGGTCAGCTCGACCATCGGCGTCTTCACCGCGCTGCTCGGCGCGGTCGCCGCGATCTCCCTGCTGGTCGGCGGCATCGGCATCACCAACATCATGCTGGTCACCGTGACCGAGCGGACGAGGGAGATCGGCATCAGGAAGGCCATCGGGGCGCCCAGGAGCGCGATCCTCGGCCAGTTCCTGATGGAGGCGACGGTGCTGAGCCTGGCGGGCGGCCTGGCGGGCGTGCTGGTCGCGCTGGCCGGCAGCCGATTCGCGGTCGCGGGCATCCAGCCCGTGGTCGTGCCGTCCTCGATCGCGCTGGCCCTCGGCGTCTCGGTGGGCATCGGGCTGTTCTTCGGCGGCTACCCGGCCAACCGGGCGGCCAAGCTCCGCCCCATCCAGGCCCTGCGCCACGAGTGACCCGGTACGGCGCGCGCCGCGCGCATCGAAGGCTGAGGAGAGACAGATGGGGCCCAGGGGAAGACACGAGGGCGCGGGACCGGACGACGCGCCGGACGGCGCCGCCCACGCGGGGGAGGTGCTCGACACCTCTCCCTTCGGGGACGACCCGGAGACGGAGCCGGCGGGTCCGCCGCGGCACGGCCCGTCCAGGCTCACGCTCGTGCTGGGCGCGGGGGTGGTGCTCGTCGCCGGGGTCATCCTGGGCATCCAGGCGCACAAGGCGTTCGGCGGTCCCGCCGCGTCGAGCTCCGCCGTACGGCAGGGCCCCGGCGGTTCCGGCGGCGGCTTCGGGAACGGCCAGGGCTTCGGGAACGGCCGGAACGGTCAGGGCGGCCAGGAGGGCCAGGGCGCTCAGGGTACTCAGGACGGTCAGGGCGATCAGAACGGGCAGGGCGCGCGGAACGGCCGGACCGGACCGGGCGGCGACTTCGGCGGCCGGGGCGGGTTCGGCGGGGCGGCCGTCGGCACCGTGCAGCGGGTGGAGGGCACGAAGGTCTACGTCCGGACCAGGGACGGCTCCGTCATCACGGTCAACACAGGCGACGACACGACCGTGCGGGTCTCGAAGAAGGGGAAGGTCGCCGACCTGGAACCCGGCGGCACGGTGGTCGTCCAGGGGGAGAAGGCCGGGGACGGCTCGATCACCGCCACCGCGATCAGCGAGGGCGGCGGCCGGGGCTGACGGGCGGCGGGTCCATGCCACCCCCGCGAGAGCGGTGCCCCATGACCGGGTCCGCTCCCGGTACGGGCCGTCCGCCGGAAGCGGATCCGGTCTCCGGCGGGGACGGCGTCCGTATGCTGAAATCGTTTTCTCAGCAAATGTTCAGCCTGGGCTGAGCTGCGTTCCAGGGCGGTGAGCGAGCCTCGTGACCGTGCTGGACAGAGCCGAGGCCAGATTGCTCGTCGTGGACGACGAGCCGAACATCCGTGAGCTGCTCTCGGCCAGCCTGCGCAGATCCGGGTTCGAGGTGATCACCGCCGCGGACGGGCGGGAGGCGGTGCACTTCGCCGAGCGGACCCGGCCCGATCTCGTCGTGCTGGACGTGATGCTGCCCGACATGGACGGCTTCTCGGTCGCGGGGCGGCTGCGGGACGTGAGCGGCCAGACGCCGGTGCTCTTCCTGACCGCCCGGGACGCGACCGACGACAAGGTCGCGGGCCTGCGGGTGGCCGACGACTACGTGACGAAGCCGTTCAGCCTGGAGGAGGTCGTGGCGCGGATCCGGGCCGTGCTGCGCCGTACCCGGGGAGACCTCGACATCCCCGCCCGGCTGCGGGTCGGCACGCTGGAGCTGGACGAGGAGGCCCACCAGGTCTGGGTGTCCGGCGAGCCCGTACGGCTGTCGCCCACCGAGTTCAAGCTGCTGCACTACTTCATGGTCAACACCGGGCGGGTGCTGTCGAAGGCGCAGATCCTCGACCACGTCTGGAACTACGACTTCGGCGGCGACGCCGGGGTCGTGGAGTCCTACGTCTCCTACCTCCGCCGGAAGGTGGACGTGAACGAGCCCCGGCTCATCCACACCCTGAGGGGCGTCGGCTACGTCCTGCGCCCTCCCCGCGATGATTGAACTTTAAGCGAACACTCAGGTTCGCCTCATCTGTCCTTGAGGTTCGGCTGCTCCAATGGTCACCGCGTCACCCCAGATCCCCCCGTGACCACGGCGGATCAGGGCTCGCCTCCAGCTGCGGGGGAGGCGAGGCCGTTCCGGTCCGCCCTCGGGCACCGGGGACCGGGCCCCGTCGCCTACCGGATTCGCCCCCGTGATCCGGTCGGACGGCGGGGCCCTTTTTCATGCGCGGGGTCCGTGCGCGAGATCCCCGCGCGGAACCGATCACGTCGGACGTCTAGGCCGTTCCCTTTCGGGAAGGACCGCTCCTATGAACGGGAACGGCGGTCTGCTGGAGGCGCTGCGGGAGCTGCGGGGGCGCCTCGATCCTGACCCGCTCCCCCTGGAGACCGGCGGCGTCGAGGCGGACCGCAGGGCGCTGCGGGAGCTGGCCGGCCAGCTCGACGACTATCTGATCCCGCGCCTGAGCGCGATCGACGCCCCGCTGCTGGCCGTCGTCGGGGGCTCCACCGGAGCGGGCAAGTCGACCCTGGTGAACTCGATCGTCGGCGCCGACGTCACGACGCCCGGGGTCCTGCGCCCCACCACGCTGGCGCCCACCCTGGTCACCAGCCCCGCCGACGAGGCGTGGTTCACCGAGCAGCACGTCCTGCCGGGCCTGCCCCGCGTCACCGGCGGCGGCTCCGGGGAGCCCGGCACGCTGCGGGTGGTCACCGTCGCCGGCCTGCCGCCCGGACTGGCCCTGCTCGACGCGCCGGACATCGACTCGGTCGTCGCCGCCAACCGCGAGCTGGCCGCCCAGCTCCTCGCCGCCGCCGACCTGTGGCTGTTCACCACCACGGCCTCCCGCTACGCCGACGAGGTGCCGTGGGGGTTCCTGCGGTCGGCCCGGGAGCGGAGCACGGCCCTGGCCGTCATCCTGTCGCGGGTCCCGTCCGAGGCGATCGGCGTGGTCGAGCGTGACCTCGGGCGGCTGCTGGAGGCCAACGGCCTGGGCGGGACACGCCTGTTCGAGGTGCCGGAGCTGGTCCTGCCCGAGGACAACGCGCGCCTGCCGCGTCAGGCGGTCCAGCCGATCGCCGACTGGCTGACCGGCATCGCCGCCGACTCCAAGGCCCGCGCGGACGTGGTCCGCCAGACGCTGTCCGGCGCCCTGGACAGCCTCGCCGTACGGGTTCCCGCCCTCGCCGACGCGGTGGACCGCCAGCGCGCCGCGGCCGAGGACCTCCGCTCGATGACGGGCGCCGCCTACGCCGGCGGGCTGGCCGCCTTCGACCAGGGCATGCTGGACGGCTCCCTGCTGCGCGGGGAGGTGCTGGCCCGCTGGCAGGACTTCGTCGGCACCGGCGACCTGATGCGCTCCCTGGAGAGCCGGGTGGGCCGGTTCCGCGACCGCCTGGTGGCGCTGTTCACCGGGCGGCCCGCGACCGACAGCGAGCTGCGCGTCGCCCTGGAGAGCGGGGTGGAGGCGCTGATCAGGGCGGCGGCCGACGACGCCGCCGAACGCGCGCTGGACTCGTGGTCGTCGCACCCGTCGGGGCGCGCCCTGCTGGAGGAGACCGGGGTCGTGGCGGCCGGGCGTCTGGGCCGGGCCTCCGCCGACCTGTCCGCCCGCTCCGAGGCGGCCGTCCGGGGCTGGCAGGAGTACGTCCTCGGCCTGGTCCGCGAGGAGGGCGCCGACCGGCGGACCGCCGCCCGCGTCACCTCCTACGGCCTCAACGGCGCGGGCCTGCTACTGATGCTCGCGGTGTTCGCCTCCACCGGTGGCCTGACCGGGATCGAGGTCGGCATCGCCGGGGGGACCAGTGTGCTGAGCCAGAAACTGCTGGAGGCGGTCTTCGGTGACCAGGCGGTGCGGACCCTCACCGTCAAGGCCCGGTCCGACCTGCGGGCCCGCGTCGCCTCCCTGCTCGGCGCCGAGGCCACCCGGTTCACCGAGCTCCTCGACGCCGTGCGGCCGCCGGAGGACACCGCCGGGGCGTTGCGGGCCGCGGCACGGGCCGTACGGGAGCACCGGCGTGAGATCCCGGCGGCCTCCGAGGGCCGGGGCGCGCTGCCGCCCGGCGGAGCCGCCGGAGGGGTGAACGGCCTGGACGGCGTGCCGCGGGGCGACGCGGACGCCGTTCCGAGAGGCGGCACCGAGGGGCGTGAGGCGTGAAGCTGCTGCGACGCAGGACCACGGTCTCCCTGGACGACCGGCTGGACGCGCTGGCCGAGGCGGCCGACCTCGCCGACGGACGGCTGGCCCCCGTCGCGGTCGCCGGGGCCCGCTCGGTGGTCGCCCGCGCCGGGGTACGGCGCAGCCTGTCGGTCGACCACACCGCGGTCGCGCTGGCCGGCGCCACCGGAAGCGGCAAGTCCTCGCTGTTCAACCTGCTGTCCGGTACGACGCTCGCCACGGTCGGGGTCACCCGGCCGACCACCTCGGCCGCGCAGGCGGCCCTGTGGGAGGGGGCGGGCGCGGGGCCGCTGCTCGACTGGCTGGAGATCCCCCGCCGCCACGAGGTGGACGCCGGGGCCACCGGTGACGCCGTCACCGGCGGCTGGGCGAGCGGGGAGGTCCCCGGGCTGGTCCTGCTCGACCTGCCCGATCACGACTCGATCGAGGCGGCGCACCGGCTGGAGGTGGACCGGCTGGTCGAGCTGGTCGACCTGCTGGTGTGGGTGCTGGACCCGCAGAAGTACGCCGACGCCGCCGTGCACGACCGCTACCTGCGCCCGCTGTCCCGCCACCGCGACGTCACGGTGGTCGTCCTCAACCAGATCGACCGCCTGTCCCCGGCCGCCGTGGAACGCTGCCTGAAGGACCTGCGGCGGCTCCTCGACGACGACGGCCTGACCGGGGTGCCGCTGGTCGCGGTCTCGGCGCGCACCGGGGAGGGCGTGGACGAGCTGCGTTCCCTGCTCGTCTCGCGCGTCGCGAGCCGGCGCTCGTGGGCCGCCCGTCTGGCCGCCGACGTCGGCACGGCCTCGGACGCGCTCGCCCTGGCCTCCAGCGGCGCCGGTCTCCACGACGGGGAGTCCGTCATGGCCGGCGGGGCTCCCTACGGCGGCTCCGCGCCCGGCCCCGGCGCGGCGGCCCGCGAGAGGAGGTCCGGATCCGGCGCGACGGCTGGGAAGGAGACGTCCGGGCCCGGTTCGGCGGCCCGGGACGGGACGCCCGGCCCCGGCGCGACGACGCGTCCCGGAGGGGGCGGCGCGGGCCCGGCCTTCGGGGTGGTGCGCGACGCCGGCGCCTCGGCCGTCGGTCAGGTCGAGGTCGCCCCGCCGCCGGAGGTCCCCCTGGACGACCTCGCGGGGCCGCTGACCGGCGCGTTGTCGCAGGCGGCGGGGGTCCCGACGGTGGTCGCCGCGGTGGCCAAGTCCCACCGGCACCGTTCCGTCGCCGCGACCGGCTGGCCGCCGACCCGCTGGATCCGCCGGCTGCGGCCCGACCCGCTGCGCCGCCTCCGCCTCGGCACTCCCGTCCCGTCCTCGACCCGGGAGGCCGGGGCCACGCCGGGAGAGGGTGGTGGGCCCGTGGGCCGTACGTCCATCCCGGTCACGTCCGCCGTGCAGCGCTCGCGGATGGACACCGCCGTCCGTGAGGCCGCCGGAACCGCCTCGGAGGGACTGCCCGAGCCGTGGGCGGCGGCCGTACGGCAGGCCGCCCGGTCGCGCGCGGACGAGCTGGAGGACGGCCTCGACCGCGCCGTGGCGACCACCTCGCTCGGCGCGTCGGGACGGCCCGCGTGGTGGAAGGCGGCGGGGCTGGCGCAGTGGCTGGTGCTGCTGGTGGCGCTCTCCGGGGCGCTCTGGCTGCTCGGCCTGATCGTCCTCGACTATCTCCGGCTTCCCCGGCCCTACATGCCGACCGCCGGAGAGCTGCCCTGGCCCACCGCGCTGCTGCTCGGCGGGGTGCTCCTCGGGCTGGTGACCGCGCTGCTCTGCCGGGTGGCCGCGTGGCTGGGCGGGCGCCGCCGGGCGCGCCGGGCGTCCCGGGCGCTGCGGGCGAGCGTGGGGCAGGTGGCCCGGGAGTTCGTGCTGGACCCGGTGGGGGAGGAGCTGACCCGCTACCGCCGGTTCGCCGAGGTGATCACGGTGGCCAGGGGCACGTCCCGCTGAACCGGCCGGCCGGGGACTCCGGCGCTCGGCGGATCGGAGGGGCGCCTCCCGCCGGGGCACGGGACCGGCGGCCGTGCGCGGGTCGGCGTGCGGGGCGCTAGGTTGATGCTGCCTCGCCGAACGGCGCCGCCCGGCATGACGGGCGGTGAAGCCGCGGGGCGGAACCCAGGAGGAGGATCGTGAACCGCAAAAGGCTCGATATCGGCGTGCCCCTCGTCTTCGCCGTCGCGATCGTGCTGACCTCGCTCTTCGGCGCGGAGGGGACCACCGTCGGGATGGTGGCGCTGGTGGGCGCCATCGCCATCGGGTTCTACTTCGCCGCGCTGCGCAAGAACATCGAGCCCTAGCCGGCGTCGGCGGGTGGCTTCGGGGTGAGCGCCTCCCGGTCGGAGGGGGACGGATCAGCGGAAGAGACCGGGGTCCGGACGGACCTCGGAGCCGTCTCCCAGGAGGCGCTCAAGGGGGCTTCCTCACCGCGATGCCGACCGGCGGTGCCGGGGCGGCGCCCGGTGAGGGGCCTCGTCAGGCGACGAGGTTCACGTAGTAGCGGGAGTAACCGTTCATGTCGACCAGGCGGGTGCCGACGAGCCTGGCGGCGGTGCTGCCGATGTTGAGGCAGGAGTCGAAGGCGGTCTGGTAGACGTACATCGGGCCGTAGGGGCCGGTCCAGACGGCTCCGTTGGCGGCTTCGGCGTAGAAGGCGGCGTAGCGGTTGTCGGTGTTGAGGACGAACGCCTCGCCGCCCGGGTCGATGGCCCACCAGCCACGGGTGCCCCACTGACCGTAGTCACGGCAGGTGACGGGGCTGTAGAACATGATCGAGACCCACACCCTGGACACGTAGCGGTTGCGGAAGTGCAGCTCCACGGCCTACTCCTCCGGTTCCGTGAATCGCAGGGTCAGCGGCCGGTCGTCCAGCGCCTGCTCGGCCAGGGGCGGGAGGTGCTCGTCGGCGGCCGCCGTGATGACGGCGCGGTCGGCCGTCCCGGGACGCTCGTTGCGCTCCCCGGCGTTGGCCTCCGCCGCGCTCGCGAACGCCACCCGTGGGTCGGGAGGGCGTTCGCTGCCGTTTTCGGGCATGGTCTCACCTACATTCCTTGAATGCACAGGGTGATTTGATGACAACGTACAGTCATGTCAAAGGGCTGTAAAGGCTTCTCTTCCCCTGGTCAAGGCGTAAATGATCGAAAGAGCGCGTCGTGGGTGGAAAAACCTGGAAAAGGCAGGAAATGACGAACAGCCGGGACGTCCCGCCCGTTCGACACCGCCGGCGCCGGAGGGTGGCGGTCACCCCTCGGCGACGACGCGGACGCTCTCGACCTTCGGATCCGCCGCGTCCGGCACGACCATCCCGGCGTCCACCCCGGTGCGCAGGTAGTCCAGCATCGCCTCGGTGAGCCGCTCACCGGGTACCGCCGCGGGGATGCCCGGCGGGTACGGCGTGAGCATCTCCGCCGATACCCGGCCCGCGGCCTCCCGCCACGGCGCCTGCTCGACGCGGCCGAAGAACGCGTCCCGCGGCAGCATGACCTGCTCCAGCCGCAGCTCCCGCGGGTCGGGGACGACCATCGACGGGCCCGGGGGCAGCTCGCCGGCGTGCTCGGCCAGGTCCCTCAGCCCGGTGAGCAGCCTGGCGGCGGACTGCTCGTCGTCGGCGTGGGTGAGCTGGACGCTGATCCGGCGGTGGTCGGAAAGGTGCAGGTTGAGCCGGTGGTGCTCGCGGAGCCAGTCGGACGCGTGATAGCCGTTCGGGCCCAGCCCGGAGATGTCGATGATGATCTGGAGCGGGTCCATGTCGGACGCCCGGCCGGGCCCGCAGAAGTCGTCCCGGGTGTGGACGTGCATGCCCTTGATCCCGGCGATCCGCTCGCGCAGGCTCCCGGCCAGCGCCAGCGCGCGGTCGTACAGCTCGCGGCCCTGCTCGGCCATCTGCCGCCGCCAGCCGTCCAGGGCGGCGTAGACCAGCACCGACGGGCTGGTGGTGCTCAGCAGGTCGGCGCGCGACTTGAGCGCCTCCGGGTCGACGAGGTCGCCCTGGAGGTGGAAGACGGAGCTCTGTTCCAGCCCTGACCCCATCTTGTGGACGGAGGTGACGCAGACGTCGGCGCCCGCGTCCATCGCCCAGATCGGCAGGTCGGGGTGGAAGGGCAGGTGCGCGCCCCACGCCTCGTCCACCAGCAGGGGCCTGCCCCGCTCGTGGCACATCCGGGCGAGCCCGGCCAGGTCGCCGCAGGTGCCGTACGGCGTCGGGCTGGTCACCAGCGCGCCCTTGGCGTCGGGATGCTCGTCGAAGGCCGCGGTGAACGCCTCGACCGACGGCGGGTGGGCCAGGTGCAGGTCCGGGTCGAAGTTCGGGTCCACCCAGACCGGCCGGACGCCGGACAGGATCAGCCCGGCCACCATGGACTTGTGCGCGTCCCTGCCGAGGATCAGCTTCTCGTGCGGGCCGGCCACCGCCAGCATGGCGGCCTTGACCGACAGGGAGCTGCCGCAGGTGGAGAAGAAGGTGTGGTCCGCGCCGACGGCGTCGGCCAGGAGCTCCTGGGCCCGCTGCAGGATCCCCTTGGAGGAGGTGCGGTCGTCCAGGCCGTTGACGGAGAGGACGTCGGAGTGGAAGACGGCGTCCCCCAGCACGGCGCGGACCCTCGGATCGGCGCCGCGCCCCTGCTTGTGCCCCGGCGGGGTGAACGGCAGTTGCTTCTCGGCGTGGTAGGCGGCGAGCGCCTCCAGCACCGGTGCTTCTGAATGGTCCATCCCTGCTGGTTGCCCGGGTGGGAGAGGGGAAAACGACCGCCTTCCCCGCGTCGCGGTCCGCGGTCGCGGCGCGGGGCCGTCCTACTGGCTGAGGCCGCCCATGACCTGTTCGAACCGGGCCCGGGCCTGTACGGGGTCGAAGCCGTCCAGGCCTTCACGCATCAGCTCGTGGATCCGCCGTTCGGCGTCGCTCCGCGCCTCGCCGACGGCGGCCAGCACCTCCTCGGCCAGTGTCCGGCTGTCCAGCCGCAGGGCGCGGGGGTCGAACACGACCTCCAGCACCGTCCCGTCCGGTCCGACCGACGCCCTGACGTGGCCGGACGGGCCTTCGCCCGTTCCCACGACCTCGTCGAGCTCGTTCTGTGCCTCTTCGATCCACGCCATCATCCGCTGTGAGCGTCTCAACTCCTCATCGAGATCCTCGTCACGGATGTTGCCCGGATCCACGCGAAAGTCGTCCAACCTTCCACCCCCAGGGAAAGAATCCACGTCGGCCGTCGGCCGCTCAGAACAGTTCGCGAGCCACCTGCTCGACCCGGTCGCGGATGAAGGTCTCGTCCAGCGGTTCCGGCATGGACGCGGCGAGGGCCCGCACCTCATCCAGGATCTCCTGCGAACGCCGCCCCGCCGCCTGCTGGGCCTGCTGGAGCGCCGCCGTCACCTCCCGGCCGAGAGCGACGTGACCGAGCCGCAGTGCGCGTGGGTCGAGGTGGAGCGTCAGGATGCCGCCCCGCCCGTCGGCGGCGGCCCTCACCAGCCCGTCGGCGGCCTCGCCCTCCTCGGCGAGACCGCTGATCCTCTCCTCGCTCTCCTCCAACGTCCTCATCGCCTGGAGGGCGTGGCGCAGCGCCTCGTCCAGGTAGTGAAGATCGTCTCCCGGTGCTGGCGTCGGCGGCATGTCGTACTCCCGGAAGTGACCAGAGGGCGGGCGACGGCCAGTCTAGACGGAACTCAGAAGCCGTTAGGCAGCTATATGTAGCTATATGTAGATATGAAGGCGGCGCTAAGTAGCTATAGGGAACTTTGCGCGAATTTCTGGTGGTTTGCGTTAAGGTCACCGCCATGACTTTCGGGTTTGAGATCGCTCCTGATGCCACAGGGCAGGACGCCTCCCGGATACGAACTCACGGGGAAGAGTACGACGCCGCGGTGCAGCGGCTGCGGGACCGCGGCGTGGGCGGCGGGTCCTGGGGTGACGACGGTCTGCTCGGGCCGCTCACCGGCGTGTACGCCGACTGCTCCGCGGCGGCGGTCGAAGCCTTGACCGGCCTTTCCAACGTGATCACCGGGGTCGGCGACGGCCTGCGGGCCGTGGCGGCCAACAGCGCGACGACGGAGACCGACCGGACGAGGGAGATCGGCACGTTGGGCGACACGTCATGGGCGTGACGCTCCCGCCCGAGGTCGCGGGAATCGTGTCGATCTTCGCACCGTGGCCGAACGTCGATGAGGACGAGATCAGGAAGGACGCGGACGCCTGGCGCACCGTGCTCGCGGGCGCCCAGCCGGCGGGCGAGGCGGCCGACGGGAAGGTACGGCGGACGCAGGACCACTACCGGGGAGACTCGGCGACCGAGCTGGCGGGTCTCTGGCAGGAGAGCGGCGGCGACGGAGGGCATCTGAGCACCGCCGCAGGCGCCGCCCGGTTCGCTCCGGCGGTGCTCGACGGCACCGCGATGGTGGTGACGGCCACGAAGGTGGCGGTGGCCACACAGGCCGTAAGGGCCATCGTCATGATGCGGGCCCAGATGCTGGCGGGCGGAGCGTTCGGCGTCGGCGCGGCGGCCGCGACGATGTACGCCACCCGTCACGCGACGGGCCGGATCCTGCGCGAGACCACCGAAGGCGCCGGCCGGGTGCTGGCCCCGGCGGTCAGCCGCCGGGTCACCCAGCCGCTCCGGCAGGTCATCGAGAAGTTGCGTGGTCCCGGAGGCGGTGGCGGGCCGGTGCTGGCCGGGGCCGGCGGCCCCCGGGTGCCGATGGGACGGTCCCCCTTCCCACGGGCCGCCGGCCGGGCCGACGAGCCGCCGGGCATGATGCTCTTCGGGAGGAAGAAGGGCGGGGGCGGTTCCTCCGGTGGGGGCGGTTCCTCCGGCGGCAAGGACGGCAAGGACGGCAAGAACCCGCTCAACCAGGCGGGCAGGAAGCCCCACGAGTCGGGGGGCAAGAGCAAGTCCACGAAGGACAAGCACGAGAACGCCGCGAGCCACGGGGGCCGCCGGAACATCCCGCCGAATCCCAACAAGCGCAAGAAGAGTTGACGGCGTCGTCGTCGACGGTTGACGTACCCCGGGGAGGAAGTGCCTGATGAGTGCCGACGAGAGGCTCGACCGGGCCAACCGGCTGGCCGCGCTCGGCCTGCACGAGGAGGCGGCGGAACTGTACGAGCAGGCCGTTCGGGAGCGAGTGCCCGGAGCGGCGGTGCGGTACGGCCGGATGCTGTTCCTTGAGGACGACCACCCGGCGGCGGAACGGGTGCTGCGCGTGGCCCTGGCCGACGGGGACACCGACGCCTATGGCTGGCTCTCCGACACCCTGGTCGCCGTCGGACGTCCCGAGGAGGCGGCCCGCCTCATGGAGACGGCCGCCGGCCAGGGGATCCCGGGGAGCGTGCTGCGGGCGGCGACCATCTGGGCCGACGCCGTGGGAGATCGCCCCAGGGCGGAGGAGTGGTACCGGAAGGCGGTCGAGCGGGACGAGCCCGGTGCGGTCAACGACTACGGGGTCTTCCTCTCGGAGGACGATGACCGCCAGGAGGAGGCCGAGCGGTTGCTCCGGAGGGCGGCCGACGAGGGGGACACCCTGGCGTTCGGCAACCTCGGGGGGATGGAGCTGGACCGGGGAGACCCGGAGGCGGCGATCGACTGGCTGCGGCAGGGGCTGGAGGCCGGGAGCGAGCCCGGATCGTCGGCGATGCTGCACCTCGCCGTCGCCGAGGAACAGCTGGGACGCTTCGACGAAGCGCGTACCCATTTCGACCGCGCCGTCCAGGCGGGCGTCCCTGGCGCCCTCGTCAAGAGAGCCCAGTTCCTGGCCGACCACGGCGCCATCGAGGAGCGGGCCGCCGCCGAGGCCGACTTCCGGGCCGCCGTCGACAACGATGAGGAGGGCGCCCTGTACTACTACGCGGTGTTCCTCGATCGCGAGGGCCGTACCGACGAGGCGGCCGACCACTACCTGAGGGCGATCGAGGCCGGCTCCGACGGCGCGTACGAGGATCTCGCCCTCATCGAGCGGGAACGGGGGAACACCGGGCTCGCGGAGGAGTACCTCAGGGAGAGCATCGCCGCCGGCTGGCTGAGCGCCGTGTTCTCCTACGCGGAGCTCCTCCGGGAGTCGGGCCGGGGCTCCGAGATCGCCGCGCTGGTGCCGCGGGCCGAGTCGCTGGGCGCCACCGCCGAACAGCTGCGGACCCTGACGGACGGTCCGGAGCAGGACCAGGGGGAACAGGGCGCGACGGAGCAGGGCGCTACGGAGCAGGACCAGGTGGTGCAGGACCAGGTGGAGCAGGACCGCCGGACCGGCTCAGGCCGCCAGGCCCTCCCCGAGTGAGGCGATGACCTGCGGCCCGTAGCCGCTCGCGGTCAGTGGGGCGCGGATGTCGCGCTCCAGGTTCGGCAGGTAGCCGACCAGCAGGTCGGCCGGCCCGGTGACCCGTACCAGGCCGAGGGCGGCGGGCAGCAGCAGCGTCCGCGCCGGTCCGAGGACCTCGCACCATCCGCCGGCCTCGACCGCCACCGGGGCGCCGACGTTGCTCACCACGAGCGCGGTGTCGAACCGGCACGCCGGTGTCACGCCGGCCGCCACCCGCCAGCGTTCCAGGGCGAAGTACGGCCCGGCGCAGCAGATCACCCGCTCGACGTCCTCGCCCGCGGGGACGCGCAGACCCGGCTGGAAGTCGGGCCGCGGCTCCGGCCGCCACTCCTCCAGCAGCCGTTCGATGCCGGCGTGCCATTCGTCGGTCTCCAGGGCGGAGCCGTCCTCCATGCGCCAGGGCATGGCGTGCTGCTGGATGTCGGAGGTCTGCTCGATCTCGTAGACGAGGGTGCCGGGACCGAAGCCGTGCAGCGTCCCGCCGGGCACGTACACCGTCTCGCCCGGCCGCACCGGGAGCCGCCGCATCACCGCGTCGAAGTCCTGCTCCAGGAGGGCCGCGCGCAGCTCGTCCCGGCCCACGCCCTCCTTGACGCCGACCAGGGCGGTGGCGCCGGGGACGGCGTCCAGGACGTGCCACGCCTCGGTCCTGCCGTGTGGCTGGGCCTGCAGCCGCCGCGCGGTCGCGTCGTCGGCGTGCAGGTGCACCGGCAGCATGCCGGTGGCGTCGACGAACTTCGTGAGCACCGGGAAGTGCGGCCCGCTCCAGCCGCGGCACACCAGCTCGCCCGGTCGGTCCTCGACGAGCTCCCGCAGCGTGCAGCCGGCCAGGGGGCCGTTGCTCACCACCGCGCTGTCACCCTCCAGGTCGCTCACCTCCCACGTCTCTGCGACGGGCCCGTCGGGAAGGCCGGTACGGCCCAGCCGCTCGGCGATGGCCCGGCCACCGAAGACGTGGTCGCGGATCGGGCTGCTGAGACGCAGTGGATACCAGTTCATCGGAAACCTCCGGGAAGCCCCCGCCTCCGGGCGGGGGCCGGAGTCGTCAGGTGGCCTTCCGGAACGGCGTCCGGTCGAGCCCCTCGATCAGGTCGGGGATCGACTCGAAGACGTGGGCGGCGCCGGCCTCGCGCAGCTCCTCGGGTGAGAACCCGCCGGTGCGGACCGCGACGCCGGGCAGGTCCAGCTTGCCCGCGGCGAGGAAGTCCCAGGTGGAGTCGCCGACCGCCACACCGGACGCGCCCTCGGCCTTGGCGAGCGCCACCTTCATCAGGTCGGGCGCGGGCTTGGTCTTCTCGACGTCCTCGGAAGTGGTCCACGCCTTGCAGTGCTCGCGGCCGTCGATGAGGTCGAGGAAGCGCTCCACGTGCTGCGGCTTGCCGGAGGAGGCCAGGACCACGGCGAACCCGCGCCGGCCCAGCTCGGCCAGCAGCTCGGTCGCGCCCTCGAAGGGCCGCACCTCGTCGATCATCTTGTCGAACTCCTCGGTCCACGCCTCCCGCAGCGCGTCGCCGTGCTCCCGCTCGACCTCGTCCCCGGCGAGGGCGGCCACGATCTGGTCGCCTCCCATGCCGATGTGCCGGTGGATGCGCCACACCGGCAACACCACGTCATAGCGGATGAAGGCCCGGTACCACGCGAGCGCGTGCTGGTAGTTGGTGTCGACCAGGGTGCCGTCGACGTCGATGATGGCGGTGTCGGCCATGCGGTCCTCCTTCGGCGGTGCGGACGGGCGCCCGTACCACGGCGGTGCGGGCGGGTGCCCGTACTCCGGCGGTGCGGACGGCCGTCCGGACCTCGCTGGTGCGGACGGGCGCCCGTACCCCGGCGGTGCGGACCGGCCGCCCGGACCTCGGCGGTGCGGGCGGGTGCCCGGACTTCTGCGGTGCGGGCGGATGCCTGGAAGGACCCTGCCCCCGTGCGCGGCGCTCATCCCCGGCGGAGCCGGTCCGCCCCCTCGCGGGCCCCCACCGGGGACGGACGGCTCCTCCCTCGTTCCTCACCGCCTCCCACCTGCCGAAACCCCTTCCGCCCGCCGGCGAGCCCCTTCCGCCTGCCGGTGGATCCTTTCCGCCCGCCGGTGAACCCCTTCCGCGCGGCCCGCGTGCCCCGCGGTACGCCTCGCGGACCGTACGGCGGGACCCGCCCGGCCCCGGACGGCGTCAGCCGACGTCGCGGCGACGGAAGCCGTAGAGGCCGGCGGCCACGAGTGCGGCGGCGATCGCGGTCAGCGCGAGCAGCGGCGTCGCCGTCACCTCCCCGCCGGGGAGCTTGGGCAGGTGGCTGAACGGCGAGAGGTCCAGCGCCGCGGGCGGCAGGTTCAGCAGCGCGCCGACCTGGCCGAGCAGCAGGAACAGCGCGAGGGCCGCCCATGCCAGCGCGGTCAGGCGCGGCAGCAGGCCGGACAGCGCCGCCGCGAGCGCGGCCAGCGCCCACACCGCCGGGAGCTGGGAGAGCGCAGCGCCCGTCACCCTGGGCAGCTGCCCGGCGAGGTCGCCGCTGCTCGCCCCGTAGGCGGCGCCGACCGCGAGCCCCATGACCGCCAGCACCACGGCCGGGCCGAGCAGCGCGAACACCAGGTGGCTCGCCATCCAGCCGATCCTGCTCACCGCGCCGCTCAGTACCGGCTCGGCGCGGCCGAGGGTCTCCTCCCCGCGTGACCGCAGCGCCGCCTGCACGGCGTAGCCCGACACCGCGATGCCGAAGATGCTCACCACGCTCGCGATGAAGACGTCTGAGACGTTCGACCCGCCGCCCAGCCTGGCCATCATCTCCATCAGCTGCGCGTTCCCGGCCATCGCGTCGGCGGCGCCCTTCGCCGCCCCGCCGACCACCGCGCCGAAGAGGGCGAAGCCCACGCTCCAGCCGAGCAGCGCCCCCCGGTGCAGCCGCCAGGCCAGCGCGAGCGGCGACCCGAATCCGGGGGCGGCCTCCGCCGGGCCGAGGCGCGGCGGCAGTACGCCCACCGCGACGTCCCTGCGCCCGGCCAGGGCGTAGGCGACGGCCGACAGCAGCGCGGCCACCACGACCGCCAGGACCGCCGGCCACCAGACCTCGCCGGCGAAGGGACGCATCCGCTGCCCCCAGGCGATCGGCGACAGCCAGGACAGCCACGAGGCGCCGGTCGAGTCGCCCGCCATCCGCAGCAGGTACGCGCCGCCGAGTGCCGAGAGCGCGATCGCCCTGGCCCCGCCCGCGCTCTCGGTGAGCTGTGCGGCGACCGCGCCCACGGCGGCGAACACCGTGCCCACCACGGCGTAGCCCAGGCCGAGGGCCGACGCGCCGGCCAGGCCGTACCCCTGCCCGGCGAAGGAGACCACGAGGATCAGCGCCACCGCCAGGTTCGCCGCCACGGTCACGGCCAGGGCCGCGGTGAGCCCCGCGTTCCTGCCGACCACGGTCGAGCCGATCAGCTCGCGGCGGCCGGTCTCCTCCTCCACCCGGGTGTGCCGGATCACGGTGAGCAGGCTCGCCAGGGCCAGCAACACGGGGGTGAACCCCGCCCGCCACACGCCCATCGCAGCGGCGTTCCAGTGCGTGACCGGGCCGTAGAGCGCCTCCAGCGCCGGGTTGGCTCCGAAGGAGGCGGCGAACCGCCGCAGCCCCTGCTCGGTGGGGTAGAGCTCGGCGATGCCGGTGGTCTGGGTGATCGGCAGCACGGCGAGCACCAGCACCCACAGCGGCATGATCAGCCGGTCCCGGCGCAGCACGAGCCGGGCGAGCGAGCCGGCGCCGGTCATCGCGCGTCTCCGCTCATCGTCCGGGCGTCTCCGTCCGGCTGCCGGGAGTCTCCGCCCGCCTGGGCGTCCCCGTCCGCCCGCCGGGCGCCGCCGTCGGCCGTACGGGCGTCCCCGCTCGCCGTACCGGCGCGCTCGTCCCGGTAGTGGCGCAGGAACAGCTCCTCCAGGGTCGGGGGCCGGCTGGTGAGCGAGCGCACGCCGACGGCCGACAGCCGCCGCAGCGCGTCGTCCAGCCGGTCGTTGTCGACCTCGAAGGCCACCCGGTCGCCGTCGGCCCGCAGGTCGTGGACGCCGGGCGCGTCGCGCAGCCCGTCGGGCGGGGCGGCCAGCTCGGCGGTGATCGACGTGCGGGTCAGGTGGCGCAGCTCGGCCAGTGTGCCGGTCTCGACGGTGCGGCCGTCGCGGATGATGCTCACCCGGTCGCACAGCTTCTCGACCTCGGCGAGGATGTGGCTGGACAGCAGCACCGTACGGCCCCGCTCCCGCGCCTCGGTGACGCAGTCGGTGAAGACCGCCTCCATCAGCGGGTCGAGCCCGGAGGTCGGCTCGTCCAGCAGCAGCAGCTCCGCGTCGGAGGCGAGCGCGGCGACGAGGGCGACCTTCTGCCGGTTGCCCTTGGAGTAGGCCCGTCCCTTCTTGCGCGGGTCGAGGTCGAACCGCTCGATCAGCTCCTTCTTACGGGCCCGGTCGAGACCGCCGCGCAGCCGGCCGAGCAGGTCGATGACCTCGCCGCCGGACAGGTTGGGCCACAGCGTGACGTCGCCGGGTACGTAGGCCAGACGGCGGTGGAGCTCGACGGCGTCCTTCCAGGGGTCGCCGCCCAGCAGGCGGACCGTGCCCGAGTCGGCGCGCAGCAGGCCGAGCAGGACGCGGATCGTGGTCGACTTCCCGGCGCCGTTCGGGCCGAGGAAGCCGTGCACCTCACCGGCCCGGACCTCCAGGTCCAGGCCGTCCAGCGCGCGGGTCCGGCCGAATCGCTTCGTGACGCCGGACACCGAGATGACGTTACTCATACTTTAGAATGTACAGAGCCTTCAGAGAAAAATGAAAGTACCTGCCCGGGTCCTTGACGCTGGAGAATGCCGGAGAGAACCGGAGGGGGAGAGATGCGCGACGAGGAGGCCGTACGCCGGTTCGTGGAGCGGATGGGCCGGATGCTGGCCGCCATGGGCGTCCCGCCGATGGCGGCCCGCGTGCTGCTCACCGTGATGACCGCCGAGGAGGACGCGCTCAGCGCCGCCGACCTCGCCGAACGGCTCGGCGCCAGCTCCGGCGCCATCTCGGGCGCCGTGCGCTACCTCGTGGACATGGATCTCCTCCGCCGGGAGCCGGTCCCGGGCTCCCGGCGCGACCTGTACCTCCTGAGCGGCAAGAGCTGGTGGGAGGCGACGATGAGCAAGATGAACCGGCTTCAGCTCATCGCCGACACCGTCGACGAGGGCATAGCCGCGGTCGGCGGCACCGACAGCCGTCCGGGGCACGGCATGGCCGAGATGCGCGACTTCTTCGCCTTCTGCCACGACGAGATCCTGCTCATGATGGACCGCTGGGAGCAGCGCAAACCCACCCGCGACTGACCCGCCGTACGCCCGCCCGTCAACGGCCGCCCGGAGTCCACCGCCGTTTCAGGTGCCGCCGGGCAGTACCGGCAGTCATGATCTGACCCGTGGCACCCCGCCCCGGCGGCCGATGGAGAACGCGACGCGATAGACGTCCGGGAGGTCGATGCGGCCATCCTTGCGGCGTCGCATCACGCCCAACTCGATGAGCTCCTGAACGAGCTCCGGATAACGGTCGGGAGAACGCGGGCCGGTCCGGACCTTCTCGTCCTCGACGAAACGGGTGACCTGCCGCTGCAACACCTCGGTGAGACGGTGCTCGGTCCACAGGTCGATCACGGTGCTCTCGTCGATCGGTACCTGCTGACCGGCGAGGGGGGCGATGACGGCCTGCACCCAGGGCAGGTCTTCCCTGATCTCCCCCACCCGGGTGGTGGAGGCCGCCTGCACGCCCCGTCGGATGCCCTCGTAGTGGATGGGGTACCGGTGCGTGGCGTACTGCGCGGTCGTCTCCTCCGCCGCCTTGGCCAGGGCACTGAGAAAACTGCGTGGACTGACCTGCTCGGCCCCGTCCATCAGATGGTTGGGCAGCCAGGTGTAGGTGTGCCCCTTGCGGAAGTTGGCGCCCATGTACGGTCCGGCGATCTCCGCGAACAGCTCCGCCTGCCGCGTCTCGTCACCGAGAAGGGACGGTGGAGGAAGATGGCGGCCGGGCGTGGGCTCGGTCCACCCCGGTACAGCTTCGCGGAATCGTTCGGCCGGCGGCGACGGGTGATTGCCGAGATGGTGGAAGAGCAACCCGTACAGGTTGGGAGGCGACCACCTGAGACTCGCCGCGTTGGAGACGAGTTTCGATGCGTCGGGGAAGGAGAGCAGCGCCCCGTCCAGCATGTCCGGCCGAATGAATATCTTGAAGCGGACGGTGCGGGTGCTGAGCCGGGTTTCCAGGGCGAGTTGCAGGATTCCGGCGACGAGTTGGTCGGCCTGACGGCGATCGCGGTGGAGGTGCTCAAGAGCGTCGAAGAGGATCAGCTGCGCTGTGCCCGCGTCCCTGCCTCGCCGGTCGGCTTCGGCGATGGCCCTGTCCCGCTCACCGGGATGGTCGCGTACCCATTGGATACGGTCCTTCCAGGTGGGCATTTCGCTGATCTCCGGTGTTCCCAGTGCGACGAGCAGAACCGTGTTCCACAGATCCAGGGGAGTCGCACCACCGTCCACGAGGCTGCGCAGCTCCGCTGAGCCTGGATAGCTTCGGGGGGCGTTGTCGGCGCCGTAACCGGAACGGACGGTCATACGGGTGAGCCGGCCGATGCGGTATTCGTTGGCCGCCACCGTCCGCAGCCGGTCGTCGAGCAACGAGCGGAACCAGAACGTCTTGCCCACCCCGCGCCCGCCCTTGACGACCGTGGCGTCCACATCCAGCGCGAGACGATGACTGTCCGGAGTGAAGAGCGTGTTCACCGTCGGCTCGATGGTGTCGGCGTCCTGCGCGCCGGGCAGCGCGTCATGGAGCAGGGTACGGAGATCCTCCACATCGAGGGCGATCGTCATCACACCCCTTCGACGATGAGACGGGCGGCGGTGTCCAGGAACTCTCCGTATGCGGCCTGTACAAACCTCCGGTCGCTCCACCCCGGGCTCGTCGCCCCGTCGAGGCCGACGAGCTCGTGGGTGAAGAGTATGGGAATGGGAGAGTGCGGAGCGGAGACGTCGTCGGGGCTCGGATTGAAACCCGTCAGGTCGTCGGCCGTCAGGTCGTCGTAGAGCACGGAGAAACAGGTCCAGGAATGCTCGCGGAACGATGCCAGGTAGTCGGAACGATGCTCGTCCGGAACCATCGAGGCGACCATCCGTAGTTTCTCGCGGATCGCGGCCCCCTGACCGGAGGCGCGCCACGCGGTGAACAGGTCGCGGTAGCCGTGCCACGTCTGACCGCTGTCGGAACCGAAGAGCAGGGCGAGGTCGCACAGCCGCGAGATGGCGATGGCGGCGATGTCGTGGATGCCGGCCCGGCTGTCGAGCAGGACGATGTCGGGTCGGCGGCTCCGTTCGGCGACGGCCGACTCGCAGGCGGCGACCGCCGCCTCCAGTCGGTCGGCGAAGGTGGAGGGCGCGATACCCGGAACGTCGGCGTAGACACGGTTGAGCTTGCCGACGTATGCGTACGGGACGCCTTCCCGCCCCCGCCCCCGTGCCGGGGCGACCCACAGCTCGCCGTTGCCGAGGCTGGGGACGGACGCCCGTGCCACCAGGTCCAGCCCTTCGGCGTTGTCCAGGGCGGATTCGACGAGATGGTCGATCAGGCCGTACTGCGGCGTGGCGTCCTCGCCCAGGAGAAGGGGACCCGAGCCCGGTGATTCCAGGTCGAGGTCGACGACGAGGACGCAGTGTCCCCGGTCCGCCAGGTGTTTTCCGAGCATGAACGTGGCCGTGGACCGGCCGACGCCACCTTTGAACCCGTAGAGCACGGTGCGCGTGGCTCCGGTGGCGGACGTCCTGGCCGGTGAGACGGTGACATGGGCCCAGTCCTCGCCCACCACGGTGTTGTCGAGTGCGAGGATGCGCCCTCGACCCGGAGCGCTCTCCCATCCGGGTTCGTCGACCGCATGGGGGGAGCCGAAGACGGCTTCCGCCGCGAAGAGCTCGCGGGCCAGCAGCACCGGCTCCGGGGCGGCGTATCGCCCGAGGCGTCCGGCCAGCTCCTCCCGCCACCGGGTGACGGTGTCGGCCGGTAATTCCCGCTGCCGGTCGTCGAGAACCAGGGACAGCCGTCCGAGAATGTCTCGCACCACCACGCAGTCGACGCCCTCTTCCGCCACCTCCTGGGCGATTTCGAGAGCTGGTGGGCGCGCATCATCAAAACGGACGATATTGGAAGAAACACTCACTGAAGGACTCCGTTGATGAGCGCCTGCTCATGGAGAGCGAGGATGAGATGGGCCGCTGTTTTACGTTCGCTCATTATGGTGGCGCTCAGTGGCGGGTTTCCATGGTAATGGTGGGTGACATCCCAGGTTCCGAAGGGTTCGGCCGCATTGAGCGCGGTCATCAGGGCGCTTCCGGACCGTCCTCGAAGGAGGATCCTGACGTCGGCCCACAACCCCGGGAGGTGCCCGTACTGTTTCGTGCCTTCAGGCCCGGACGTCGACGGCTTGCCGTTGCCTGCCAGCGTCGCGTTCAGGAACGTCAGCAGAACGCTCTTCAGTGCGCATTCCACCGCGAAGCCGTAGTGATGGTCGGCGTTGGGCAACCGGCCGTCGTCGTGCAGATATACGGCGTCCGCGTAGTGGCGGCGAGCGGCTCCGGTGAAATCCTGATTCTGGGGGGATGTCGAGGGCACGCCCGGATCTTATGGGCTCGGTGCGGCCTGAATAGGGGATCCCTGAGAAAATATGGGTTTCCCGCCCTCCATTGCCCGAGTCGCCTGACGCGCTCCTTTCTCCGATGGTTGCTACTGCCCATGATGAAAAGCGAGAAATGATGAAATGGGCAAGAGGGGGGTGCCGCATTCGTGGTTACGGTGGGGGCGGGTCACCGCATCGTCGACGGCGGCTGATCGGATCGTGGGTCTGACGGGGTCCGGAAACGGAGCCTTCCCCGTCGGGGGTGAGGAGCCTGCTCGGGAGTCGACGGCGAGGCGCTCCGGATAGGCTCTGGCGAAGGTCGGAAACCACGAGGAACGGGGACGCCGCGATGCCGGTGCTCATCGACAAGGTGGCCTGGATCAGGCTGGAGGGCGGCAGGGTCCTCAGCACGCGCTCCCGGGGCAAGGACGCCTACTACTTCCCCGGCGGCAAGCGTGAGGCCGGGGAGAGCGACGCGCAGACCCTGGCCCGCGAGGTCACCGAGGAGCTCACCGTGGCGGTCCTCCCCGGGACCGTCGCACTCCTCGGCGTCTACGAGGCCCAGGCGCATGGCCACCCGGAGGGGACGGTGGTCCGCATGACCTGCTACACCGGTGACTACCGCGGCACCCTCGCCGCGGCGGCCGAGATCGAGGAGGTCGCCTGGCTGTCATACGCCGACCGCGACCGCGTCTCCCCGGTGGACCAGCTCATCTTCGACGACCTGAAGGCCGCGGGCCGGCTGCTCTGATCGCGCGCCGGCCGGGCGCTCCGGCTCGGCGGCGGTCAGTGGAGCTCGGAAGCCGTCACGGCGTCGACCTCCCCGGGGGACGACCCGGACGGTCAGGCCCAGCCCTCAGTAGTAGCCCTCCACCGGGACGCGGGCCTCGTCGAACAGGGCCGGGCCCTCCTCGGAGAAGGAGAAGACGACCGGCACGGCGTCGGGTGACTTGAGGCTCGCGAGCTGCTCGGGGGAGAGCGCGTAGACGACGCGGCCCAGGCCGGACCGCTCGATGGCGCCCGCGCACATGCCGCACGGCCGGCAGCTGGTGTACATGGTGGTGGCGGCCGCGACGGCCCGGTCCAGCTCCCGGGCCGCCCACCTGGCCAGCTTCAGCTCGGGGTGGGCGGTGATGTCGGCGTCGGTGAGGCTCGTGTTGCGCTCCTCCACGAGGATCTCGCCGCCCGGCCCCGCCAGCAGCGATCCGAACGGCGGGTTCCCGCCCGCCCTGGCCTCGGCGGCCAGCTCGACGGCCCTGCGGAGCAGCCGCTCGTCGTCACCCGTCATGATCACTCCGTTCCCGTGTGTGTGATGGTGTTCTCCGTCGTGAGCGTCCGCCGCAGGTCGGCGACGGCCGCGAGCGCCCGCCATGCCACCTCGGGGTGGAGGGTCTCGGCGGGGTCGCCGCCGAACGGGTCCAGTACGACGGTCCCGGCGCCGAGCAGGCGCAGCCGCTCCAGGTCCTCGGTGATCTGGTCGATCGTCCCCTCGCCGGCGAGCCGGTCCGGCCCGGTGACCGGCGCCTCGGTGAGCCGGAGGACCATGCGGGGGACCAACGCGGGCGCGGGCCGTCCCTCCTCGGCGGCGACGGCCTTCAGCCGGTGCACCGCCTCGGTCAGCCAGGGAAGGGTGAACCGCAGCGGGTGCCAGGCGTCGCCGAGCCGTACGGCGCGGCGCATCGCGGCGGCGCTGTGCCCGCCGACCCAGAACGGTATGTGCCCGGCGCGGTAGTCGTCGTCGTCCTCCCAGGCGGCGCGGATCGCCCGCAGATGGTCGTCGGTGAGCTTCCCGCGCCGCTCGAACGGCACGCCGAGCGCCTCGAACTCCTGGCGCGCCCAGCCGGCCGCCACCCCGAGGACCAGCCGTCCCCCGCTGAGCCGGTTGAGGTTGGCGGCCATCCGGGCGACGAGCAGCGGGTGCCGGTAGGGAACGATCAGCACCGTGGTGCCGAGCCGGATCCCGTCGGTGACGCCGGCCAGCCAGGAGAGCGTGGTGAACGGCTCGTAGAAGGGGGCCGGGTACTGCTCGGCGACATCCGGGGTCACCGCGACATGGTCGGAGACCATCAGCAGGTCGAAGCCCAGCCCTTCCACCGTCCGTGCCCAGCGGCGCAGCGTGTCCGGGTCGGTGCCCGGCCCGAAATTCGGGACATTGACTCCTATTTCCACCTGTTCGAGGCTAGTTGTCCAGGCGGTTCGTCCGGAAGGGAGTCCTCCCGGCATGACGGGGGATTCGCCGGGGATGTGACGGTATTTTTGGCGAATGGCCGAGAATCTTGACCAGACCGACTGGGCGATCCTCGCCGAGCTCCAGCGGGACGGCCGGGTTCCGCTCACCGAGCTGGCGCGGCGGGTGAGCCTCAGCGCCTCGGCGACGACCGAGCGGGTCAGGCGGCTGGAGTCGATGGGCGTCATCACCGGCTACCGGGCCGAGGTCGATCTGGAGAAGGCGGGCTTCCCGGTGCTCGCCGTGGTGCGCCTGAAGTATCCCGGCAACCGGCACGAGCCGCTGCGCCGGTTGTTCGGGGAGCGCCCGGAGATCCTGGAGTGCCTGCGCACCACGGGCGAGGACTGCTACGTGCTGAAGGTCGCCGCGACGTCCATGCCCCACCTGGAGCAGGTCGTCAACGAGCTGACGGCGTTCGGCAGCACCACCACCAACATCGTCTACAGCCGCACCCTGCCCTACCGCGGCCCCGGCGGTCCCTTCACCGCTGATTCGTAGGATCCGGCTCCGGCGAGCCGTCCCTCATGCCCCGTCCCCCTCCGTCCTTGCCGTGCGCGTCGAATCCGGATACCTTCATCATCTGAATGTTGAAGAAATCTGAACTGGAGAGTGCGATGGCCGACTCCGGCCCCGACATGAACGGCGTCCCCGAGATCGATCTCACCGATCCCGAGGTGATCCGCGATCCCTTCACCGCGTACGGCGACGCCCGGGAGCGCTCACCGCTGGCGCGGCTGCTCATCCCCGGCATGCCGATGTGGGCCGTCACCCGGCACGAGGACGCCCGCGCGCTGCTCGCCGACCCGCGGTTCGAGATCACCGAGAGCAGCTTCATGCGGCCCGACGTGCCCGCCGACTGCCTGCCGTACATGCGGACGATGAGTGAGACGGAGGGGCGGGAGCACGTGCGGCTGCGGCGGCTGGTGGCGCCCGCGTTCACCGCGCGCCGCGCCGCCGCGTTCCGGCCCCGGATCGAGCGGATCGTCGAGGGCCTGCTCGACGAGCTTCCCGCCCACGCCGAGGACGGCTCGGTGGACCTGCTGTGGCACTTCGCCCGCCCGCTGCCGATGGACGTCATCTGCGAGCTGGTCGGCATTCCCGAGGCCGACCGCCCGAGCTGGCGCGAGTACGGCGCGACCATCGCCTCCGGCGCGGGACAGGCGTTCGCCGCGGCGATCCCGGCCATCATGCGGGGCGCCGAGGCGGCGGTGGCGCGGCGGCGCGAGGAGCCCGGCGACGACCTGCTCTCCGACCTCGTCCGCGTCCGGGACGAGGACGGCGACCGGCTCAGCGAGATCGAGCTGGTCATGCTGGTCTGGCAGCTCGTGCTGTCCGGTCAGACGCCGACCAACCTCATCACCAACGCCGTGGCGGCCCTCCTGGACCATCCGGAGCAGCTCGCCGCGCTGCGCGAGGACCCGGCGCTCACGCCGCGCGCCGTCGAGGAGCTGATCCGCTGGTGCGGCCCGACGCTGCTGACGATCCCCCGCCACGCCCGGGAGGACACCGAGCTGTACGGCGTGCCGATCGGCAAGGGGGAGCCCGTCACCGTCGCGGTCGCCGCCGCCAACCGCGACCCGCGCGTGTTCGCCGACCCGGACCGGCTCGACGTCACCCGGGTCCCCGGCACCCCCGGTACGGCGAGCCACCTGGGCTTCTCCCACGGGCCGCACTTCTGCGTCGGGGCGTCGCTGGCCCGCGTGCAGACCGAGGCCGCGCTCACCGCCCTGCTGCGCCGCTTCCCCGGCCTGACGCCGGCCGCGCCGCCGGCCGGGCTGCGAGCCCCCGACCCGGGCACCTGGCGGCTGACCGCGCTGCCCGTGACCGCCTGACCTTCCCACCGCGAGGGCCCTCGGCCTGGGCCCTCGCGCTTTCCGGGGTCCACCGGCTTTTCAGTCCCCGCATTCGGGGAGTCCGCGCGGCCGTCGTTCAGCCCAGGGCGTCGGTTCTGAGGGCGTCGGCGAAGGCGGTCCACTGGGCTGGGGTGAGGGTGAGGGTGGGGCCGGTGCGGTCCTTGCTGTCGCGTACGGCGCGGCGTCCGCCGGCCAGGGTGGCGATCTCGACGCAGTTGCTGCCGTCGTCGCCCGAGAGGGAGGACTTGCGCCACCGGACGTTGGAGGGTTCGCAGGTCACGTGGTCCATCTCTGCACCGTCTCCTTGATCATTGAGAGTGACTCGTGTCGTGGCAGGGCGTCCGTTCGGATCATTTCGTACCTAAATGCTAGACCTTTCACCTCTTCTGATCGATCGGTTACTCGGTCTTCAGTGCTCTGCGAGTCGATGTAGGCAACAGAGGGAGCATTCCGTGGCATTTCGGCGATGACGAAACCACCCATGAGACCGAGGACGCTGCATGCTCGGTAGGGAAGTATCTGAAGAGAAATATGGGGATTATCCGCCGAGTGGAGAAGGTGCTCGAACTGCGCCCTCATGATCTCCGATCCTGCGATAGGTCGATGGAGGACGCTCTCCTCCAAGACGATCCAGAGCATCGGAGGCGTTGGCCGTCGAAGAATGGCCTGTCGATCCATCCGGGCTGTGACGTTTTCCTCTGCCTGCTCGGGGCCGACGCCGGGGCTGCGGCTGAGGATGGCTCGCGCGTAGCCCTCGGTCTGGAGAAGGCCGGGGACCATCAGCGGCTCCCACATTCGCAGGGCCTCTGCCTCGCGTTCGAAGTCGAGCCATGGGCGGAACCAGCGAGGCAACTGGGCCGCCGCGCGGTTCAGCCGATCGAGCAGGCCGGTGAGGGCGGTCCCGAGCCCCAGGACCTCGTCCACCCGCTGCGCCAGGTCCAGGGTCGGCGCCCGGTGGCCGTTCTCGATCATGCTGACCTGACTGTCCGACAGGTGGACCGCTTCGCCGAGCTTCTTCTGGGTGAACCCTGCAGTAAGCCGGAATTTGCGTAATTCCGTCCCGAATTGTATGTGCGAGGATATGGACGGGTCGGGCTCCAGAGGGGGAATCATTTCCGGCTCCTCCCGGTGAACGGCGATGGATGGGCCTGATTGTCGCCATTCTTTCCCGGTCCTGCCAGGGGGTTCACAGGTCTGTGGACAAAGGGTGGAGGCCGTTCGTCGTTCCCGGCGCGCGTTTCTTTGCGACCGTATGAGGGCCGCGCCGTCGTGGCGCGGATTTCGCGACGGCACCTCGCGCGAAACGTCGAGAAGGAAACGGGAATCCAGCCGGATCGGATCGGGAAAGGCGGGCCAATGAAGCCGGACACGTTACGGGAGTCACGTCTGCCGGGCGGCCCCGAGTCCGCCTCACGCGCCCGCGCCGAGGTGCGCGCCTGGCTCGGGGACGGCCACCCCGCCTACGAACCCGTACGGCTGGCCGTCTCGGAGCTGGTGACCAACGCCGTCCGGCACGCCCGCCACGGCGTCGCCGGATGCCGCACCTGTCCCGGACGGTGCGGATGTCACGGTGGGGACGCCGCCGAGCCGCCGCTGCTGCTCCGGCTGTCGGTGCGCGGTGACCGGCTCCGCGTCGAGGTGGCGGACGCGGGCCTGGCCGTCGGCGATCCCCGCGTCCGCGCCGACCCGATCTCCGCCCTCGTGGAGGGCGGCCGGGGACTGGCGATCGTGAATCTGATCTCGGGCGGGTGCTGGGGCTTCCACTCTCATCCCGGACGACCCGGCCGGACGGTGTGGTGCGAGATCCCGGCCGATCCCTCCCCGGAGGACGACGTGTTCTCCAAGGCGTCCGCCTCACCCCGCTCGCCCGGGTGAGATGACGCGCCGTTCCCGGTGCGGCCCGGGGACCCTTCGACCGCCCCCGGCGGGAACGCCGCGGTGCCCGGTTCGTCCCCCGCGAACCCCGGCACCCGTGCCGCCCCGTGCTCTCCGTCCCCCGTGGGAGCGCCCCGCCGGGGGCTTCGCCGTACTTCCGTACGGAGGCACGGCGAGAAACGCGACACGCCATGCCTGAAGGCGGCGACAAGGGGCATTGTCGGTGTGAAACAAGGGATATAGTCTGTCGCGTGTGGTAGAACGAGACGACTACGCGGCCATCCGTGACCGGCTCGTGGTCCTCGCGCGTATCCACGGGCTGCGCTGCGACTGGGCCGAGACGAGCAGGCGGCAGCGCTTCCTGCTGTTGTGGGACCCGGCCGGGCGCGTCGTGGCGCGCGCGATCGTCCCGCTCTACCCGGGTGAGACACCCGAACTCGTGGCAGCCCTCGAACGCGGGCTCGCCGCCCTGTTCGGTGACGACTGGCTGGAGGACTGATGGCCGACGACAGCGTTGACGTTCACGTCACCAAGAACGGCACGCTGTGGCTCGCCGCCGTGGACGGCGTCGCCGGCGGCATGTCCGCCCGCTCGCTGAAGGAGCTGCACGCCGACGTCGCCGAGGGGCTGCCGTTCCTGTTCGGCGACCGCGCCGAGCCGCCGGCGCCCGTCTTCCACTACACGCTGCCCGGCCTGACCGGGGAGGATCTCAGCGCCTTCGCCGAGCTGCAGCGCCGGGCCGCCGCGATCGCCGAGGACTACAGCCGGACCGCCAGGGCGCGCGTCGAGCACCTGTCGAGCCTCGGGTTGTCCGACGCCGACATCGGCGAGCTGCTCGGCCTGACCAAGCAGCGCATCCAGCAGATCCGCACCAGCAACGCCGAGGCCCGCCAGAGCGCCTGAGCTCCTGGCCGCCGGGGTGCTTCGGCAAAAGACCCCGACGGCCACCTCGCCGGCCTCCGTCTACGCGGAGCCGTCCTGTGGATCCGGAACCTTCAGGTCAGGTGAGGATCCGTACTCCTTACCGGCCCTGGAACGGCTCAGCCGCAGTGCCTGCGGTAGTACGTGGCGCCGTTGCCGCCGATCTTTCCTTCGATGTCGATGCACTTGCCCGGAGCGGAGACGTAGACCGGGCCCGCGTACTCGTTGAAGGTCCCCGCGTCGACGGTCCACTTCAAGGTGCCCGAGCGGCGGAGTTTCACGGCCTTGTAGCCGCGCTTGGCGGGCGTGGCGTAGGTGACGGCGCAGTTCTTCTTGGTGGACCTGGAGTAGTAGAGATGAGTGCGGCCGACCGTCTTGCCCGCGAGGTTACTGATGCTGTACACGTCGATCTGGTAGTAGCCGCCACCGCAGGGGCCGGCCGCGCTCGCCGGCGTGGCGCCGGCCACCAGGCAGGTGGAAACCATCGCGGCCCCCGCCACTGCCGCGAACTTGGTCCGAATGTTCATGCCCTTCCTTTCACTGAGCAACACCGTCCCCACAGAACCCCGTAACGCCTGTGAAGGATGGGGAGATTGTTACGATTCATGATCGTACAGGCGATCATGCTCCACGCTTTCGGGGGATGGGCGGGTCGCCGAGTCATCGCCACACCTGCCCGGGTCGCCATCCGGGCCGCGGGAGAAGACCGTCGAGTGCGGCTGGAACCCGCCCCTGGGGGAGGTTCCACACTGGTCGCATGATGAGCATCGGCGAATTCGCGGGGCTGACCCGCCTGCGCCAGATCGGGCTGATGGAGCAGGGGGAGAGCGTGGGGATGGAGGTCGCCCTGGCCGTCCGTTAGGGGACTTCACTTTTTGTGGGTTTCGGGTATTGAGGTATACGCCGTCCCTGCGGGATCATCATGTTTCCGCGCCGTGTACGGCCCGGCCGTGTGTACGCACGGCCGGGCCGTACGCATGTACGGACGTACGGCTCGCCCGGAGGGTCTCCCCGGCCGCGGTGCCCCCGTCCCGCCGTCCCCGGACGATCCCGTACGGTCGCGGTGACGCGCGGGTCAGTCCACGTCGACGTTGTCGAGGTAGGCGAGCATCGCCGTGAGGACCCGCACGCAGCCCGTCACGTCGGCGTCGGTCAGGCCCCCGCCGACCTGGCCCAGCAGGGCGTACTCGCGCGTCATCACCGCGGTGATGACGGCCCCGCCGTCGTCCGTCAGCCGGATCAGCGAGGACCGCTGGTGGGCGGGGTTCGGGATGCTCTCGACCAGTCGCAGCGCCGCGGCGTCGTTGACCATGCGCTGTACGAACTGCCGGCTCAGCGCCTGCGCGCGGCCCATCTGCGGAACGGTCATGGGCCCGTTCCGGTGGAGCAGGTTCAGTACGGCGCGCACCCCGACGGACAGCCCTTCGATCGGCACGCCCTCCTCCACCTTGCGCTGCGCGCGCCGGTACAGGGGTCCGACGAGGTCGAACACCTCGGTGAGCCGGTGGGCGAGGTCGTCGGGCCCGAGAGGGCGTTCGGTATCGGTCACCACACCATGATGACACCTTAGTTGTCATATCACTGCAAAGATGGCACCTTGGTTGTCATGACCGTTACTTCCGACACATTCTCGTTCGCGGACGGCGAGGGCCGTCTCTCCTACCGCGAGGCCGGAGCGGGGCGGCCGGTGGTGCTGCTGCACGGCGGCTTCCTGAACAGCGACATGTGGGATGACCAGCTTCCGGTTCTCGCGAAGAACCACCGGGTGATCGCACCGGACGCCCGCGGCCACGGCGGGTCCTCGAACGCGGCCGGGCCGTTCCGCCACACCGACGACCTAGCCGCGCTGCTGCGCCGTCTCGACACCGGTCCCGCCGTCCTCGTCGGGGTGTCGATGGGCGGGGCCGTCGCGGTCGACACCGCGCTGGAACACCCCGAACTGGTGCGCGCCCTGGTCGTCAGCGGCGCCGGGACCAGCGAACCGGAGTTCCGCGACCCCTGGATCGAGAGCGTCCAGGCCGAGCAGGCCCGCGCCATGACCGCCGGTGACGTCCGCGGCTGGGTCGAGGCATTCACGCTGTTCGCGGCCGGTCCGCACCGCACCCTCGACGACGTCGACCCGGACGTCGTACGACGGCTGCGGGAGATGACCATGCGGACCGTCGCCAAGCACACCGGCGCCGAGCCCGACTGGCAGGTGCCCGTGACCGACACCTGGGCGCGGACGGCGAAGATCGCCGTCCCGGTGCTGGCCGTCAGCGGCGACCTCGATTCGAGCGACCACATCGGCATGGCCGGCCGTCTCGCGCGCACCGTCGCCGACGGCCGCGAGGCCACCGTCGACGGCACCGCGCACTACCCCAACATGGAACGCCCGGACGCCTTCAACGAGATCCTCGGCGACTTCCTTCGCGCCCTGCCCGCCTGACCGGAACCGGCGGTCTCACTTCGCTCTCCTGAGCCGGAGCGCGGACGGGTCCCATGGGAGACGAGGGCGATCCCCCGGGGAACGGCCGGACGGGACCCGGCCTCCCGGATCCGGCTCTCCCAGAGCCGGCCCTTTCGCCGGTGCGGGATCCTGCTCTTCCGGACCCGGTCCTTTCACCGGTGCGGGATCCGGCGCAGGGCCGTCGCGGCGTCGGTGAGGGCGTCCAGCAGGGGGACCAGCAGGGGGTGCCGCTCGGCGCCGCGCCGTACCGCGGCGAAGACCCGGCGCTCCGGGCCCGCGACCGGGCGGACCACCACGCCGGACAGGTCGGCCGTGCGCAACGCCAGGCGCGGCACCATCGCCACGCCCGCCCCGGCCGCCGCCAGGGCGATCACCGCGTCGAAGTCGTCGGAGGAGTGGGCGAACTCCGGGGTGAACCCGGCGTGCTCGCAGGCCAGCGCGATCACGTCGTGGCAGGGGTTGCCGGGATAGGGGCCGATCCACGTCTCCCCGGCCAGGTCGGCCATGGCCACCTCCCGCCCCGCCGCACCGGCCTCGCCGGGATCCCCCCACTCCCCGGATCCGTGGGCGAGACGGTGGTCGCCGGGCAGCACCACGTCGAACGGCTCCGAGTAGAGCGGGATGCGCGACAGCCGGCGGTCGTCCTCGGCCGGGGCCCCGCGGTACTCGACGGCCACGGCGACGTCCACCGCGCCGTCCAGGACCATGGTGAGGCTCTGGTCGCCCTCGGCGTCGAGGACGCGGACCTGGATGCCCGGCTCCTTGCTCCGCAGCGCGCCCACCGCCGGAGCCACGACGAGACCGATCGCGGTGGCGAAGGAGGCCGCCTTCACCTCGCCCGCCGTACCGGTGGTGTAGGCGGCGATGTCGGCCTCGGCGCGCTCCAGCTGGGCGAGCACCTCGTTGGTGTGGCCGAGCAGGATGCGGCCGACGGCGGTCAGCCGCACGCCCCGGCCGTCGCGCTCCAGCAACCGGTGCCCCACCTCGTGCTCCAGGGCGACGAGCTGCTGGGAGACCGCGGACGGCGTCAGGTGCAGGGCCGCCGCGGCGGCGGTGACCGTACGGTGGTCGGCCACGGCGCGCAGGGTCCGGAGCCGCCGGGTGTCTATCACCCGCCCATTCTCACCGAGGCCGCCCCGTGGCCGGGACGTGCTCCAGGCGGCCGGGGCGCCGTCCGTTCTCCAAGGTCGTCCGCGTGCGAGGAACCCGGGCCGGGGCCCTTCGGGGCGAGGAGCTCCGGGGCGAGGAGCAAGGGACGAAGGGGTCGGGGCGAGGGGCGAGAGGGCCGGGAGTGAGAGGTTCGGGGCGGGAGGCCCGGGGTGGGAGGAAGGTCACGCCAGGAACGACGCGACCGTCGCCACGAACCGGCCGGCGTCGTCGAGCCACGGGAAGTGGCCCGCGTCCGGCTGGACGACGAGCTCGGCGTCCGGGAACAGCCCGGCGTACTCCGTCACGATGTCCGGGGGCGTGTTCGGGTCGGCCTCTCCGGCGAGCAGCAGCACCGGCGCGCCGAACGCCCCGAGTGCCGCGCGGGTGGCGGGCGGATCGAAAGCGCCCTCGGAGGCGAAGACGGCCGCTGCCTCTCCGTTCCGGCGGTCGTCCTGAGCGGCCTGGTGGGCCCGCGCCGCCGCGTCCCACCGGCCGTAGAAGAAGGGGTCGATGGCCTTCCAGTCGTCGTCGGCGGCGTTGCCCGCCACGATCGACTCGAAGGCGGCGTAGGCCGCCGGGAACCATGATTCGCCCTCATGGAGCCGTGCGGCCTTGAGCCTGGACTCCCCGGTGACCGTGATGCCGACGGCGTGGAGGCTCGGGGTGACCAGAACGAGCCTGCCGACGCGTTCCGGATGCCGGGCCGCGTACAGCACCGCGAGGTTCGTGCCGGCCGAGTGCCCGAGCAGGTCGATCCGGTCCAGGCCGAGGTGCTCACGCAGGGCTTCGACGTCGTCGACGAGCCGGTCGCAACGGTAGGAGGCGGAGTCCGCGGGCACCGCGGACCGGCCCGTCCCCCGGGGATCCGCCATGATCAACCGCCGGCGCGCCGACAGGCCGCCGAGCTCACCGAGGTAGGCGGAGTCCTGCATCGGGCCGCCCGGCAGGCAGATCAGCGGCACGCCTTCCCCGAACACGTGGTAGGCGAGTTCGGTCCCGTCATGTGCGGAGAACGTCGGCATGGCGAAGATCCTGCCAGTGATGTCCCGGCCGGGACAACGGCGCCCCGCCGGTCATACCGGCGGGGCGCCGTACGGCCGGCCGGGCCGGGCGGCATCCGGTGCGCGGGCTCGGCGGACCGGCCCGATCAGTGGACCGGCCCGATCAGTGGACCGGCCCGATCAGCGGGTCAGCCCGATCAGCGGGTCAGCCCGATCAGCGGGTCAGCCCGATCAGTGGATCGGCCCGGCCAGTGGACCAGATCGATCAGCGGACCAGGCTGAAGCCGCCTCTGCTGAGGGAGATGGTCTCGGGGCCGACGGTGCCCTGGTCGAGGGGGGCGCGGGTGTCGCTCGCCAGCGTGGCGACGACGTACGCCTTCCCCTTGGCGGTGCGCCCGAGGAACGTCATGTCGAAGACCCCGACCTCGGAGCCGCCCTTGTACCAGACCTCGGGCCACGTGGCGCGGTCGAGGCCGAGCCCGGCGTCGTTGGCCGAGAGCACCTCGCTGAGGCGCTTGTCGCTCCGCTTGAGCAGCCCGGCGTAGGCGCGGCAGACGTCGCGGGGGGAGCCGAACCACTCGATGGTGTCGAGCTCGCGGGGCTTCTCCCAGACCTTGATCTGCGACAGGGACAGGCCGGCGACGACGTCGCGGAGGTAGGCACGGCGCCCCTGCGTGTCACGCGCGAGATAGGCGCGGGCGTGCCGGGGGTAGTCGACGCCCTTCAACAGGAACAGCTCGCGCGTGGTGATGAGGGGGAGGTTCCGCTCGGCGTGGCCGGACCACTGGCGGACCTTCTTCTCCACGGCCTTGCGGCCGACCGTCTTGAGCAGCAGATCGGCGGCGGTGTTGTCGCTGATCGAGATCATCAGCTTGGCCGCCTCGTGGACCGTGACGGTGCTGCCGTCCGGCCGGGCCCCGAGACCGTCCGCGGCGGGGATCTTCACCCCGGGCGTGACGGTGAGCTTCGTCTCCCAGCTGAGCCCGCCCGCGTGGATCCGGTCCGCCACCGCTCCCAGCACGTAGAGCTTGAAGACCGACCCCAGCGGGCGGGCGGTGTCCGCGCCGACGCCGTGGACGGTCTCGCACCGGCCCCGCCGGTCGATCTCGGCGGCGAGGAAACCGGTCCGGGGGGCGAGCTCGCGGAGCCTGGCGTCGAGCTCGGACCAGCTCTTGGGGGCGGGCGGGAGCGACGGCTTCACCAGCAGGCCGTCGATCTTCCCTGAGGCGTCCACGGTGAGCTGGACGTCGGTCTTCTGCCCGGCGACGGTGGCCGTGCCGGCCAGGAAGCCCGGGTCGGTCCGGGTCAGTTCGTCGAGCCGGATGCCGGCCAGGCCCTTGAGGAACTGGTTGAAGCCGTCGGCGGTCACCTGCTTGAGGAAGTCGGCGCTCAGGTGCTGCCCGATCTCGTCTGCGCTGAGCGGCACTCGCCCGGTGGCGTCCAGGAACCAGCGGAGCTGCCGCCCGGCCGGAGTATCGGGGATCTCGGGGGCGGTGGTGGCGGTGGGGGTGGGAGCGGCCTCCGTGGAGGCGGTGGGGGCGGCCTCCACGGCGGTCTGCCGTACCGGTGCGACGGCCGTGGTGGCCTGCCGTACCGGTGCGGCGGCGGGCCGTGCGGTGTCCGCGGTGGGGTTCATGATGTCCGCGGCGGCCGGGAGCGTTCCGCCGAGGGCCAGGGGAACGGCCACGGCGATGGCGGCCAGGGCCGGTGCGCCGGTCGTTCGGGGGCGGAGGTTCATGGATATCTCCTTCGTCGTCCTGTGTCTGCTCGGCGGGGCCTTCTCGGCTTGTGCCTGTTCGGCGGGGTCTCCTTGACGGGCTGCTTCAAAGGCCGTGGTCCACCGCCACTTCGGCGGTGGCGGCCGGGTTCTCCACGCTAGGAAGAGCGCGGCGGGCGGGGTATCCGGCGAGCCGCCGCCTTCCGGGGTGCGGCCGTCCCCCGGCGGATGTGCGGTCAACCTCATAGACGCAGGTCGCCCGGGGGGACCACACTGCCTTCTGTGCTTCCCCCGACCTCGTCCCGAGTCCTCGCCGCGTCCATGGCGGCGGTGGCGATCCTCGGCAGCGCGGTCGGCACGGTGCTGGCGGGCGGAGCACCGTTCAACCAGCTGACGTTCAACGTGCTGGCGCTGCCGCTGCCCGCGCTGGGCTGGCTCGTCGCCCACCGGCGGCCGGGCAACCTCTACGGCTGGCTGCTCCTGGCCACCGCGGACTGCCTGGGCGTGGGCAATCTGGGGGCCGGGCTCCTCGTCACCGCGGACGCGGGATGGCCTGTGCCGCTGCTCGTTCTCGCCGCCCTGATGGCTTCGGTCTTCGCCCCTTTCTATGGGCTCTCCTGGGTTTTCGTCCCGCTGTTCTACCCGGACGGAAGGCTTCCCTCGCGACGCTGGCGCGTGGGGGGCTGGATCGCCGGAGCGGCGATCACCGTGCACTGGCTGGGGGTACTGCTGTTCCCCGACGACGCCTCCCCCCTCCTGCCACACGACAACCCGCTCGCCCTCACCGGGCCCGCCGCGCTGGTCATGGCGGGCCTGGCCGGGCTGGGACAGCTCGTCGTCTTCGGCACGGCGCTGGTGGTGCTGGGCTCGCTCGTGGCGCGCACCCGCCGCGCCTCCGGACCCGAGCGCCGCCGGCTCGGCTGGATGACCGCCGCGCTCGCCGTCACCCTCGGCGGGTTCCCGATAGCGGCGTTCTTCCTCCTCACGGGGTCACCGGCGGCGGCCTGGATCCCCTTCATGCCCATGCTGAGCGCGCTGCCCGCCGCGATCGGGGTGGCCGTCTTCCGGCACAACCTGCTCGACATCCGGGTGGGCGTCCGCGGATCGCGCTTCTTCCTCGTCTTCGACCTGCGGCCCACGGTGGACGAGCTGCTCTCCGAGCTGGCTCCCGATCTGGAGGAGGCGGAGCCGGGCGAGCTGCTCGGGCGGCTGGCCGAGGCGGTGCGGGCCGGCCTGGACGTCCGGTGGGCGGCCGTCACGCTCGCCGACGGCACCCGGGTCGTGGCGGGTGAGGAGAAGGGCGAGCCGGAGCTGACCGTCCCCGCCGGGCAGGGGTGCATCGCCTGCGGGCCCCGGGACGGCGGTCTCACCCGCGACGACCGGCGGCTGCTGCGTGCGCTGGCCGTACCGGTCGGGCTGGCGATCCAGAGCGCGGGGCTGGCCGCCCGGCTGGTCAACGCGCAGGAGGCCGAGCGGCGGCGGATCGAGCGCAACATCCACGACGGCGTGCAGCAGGAGATCGTCGCGCTCATCGCCGGACTGGAGCTGGCCAGGGCCACCGGGGCGGACACCGAGACGATGACGCTCCTGCGTGACCAGGCCAGGCAGACCCTCGACGACCTGCGGGAGCTGGCGGCGGGCATCCACCCGTCGGTGCTCAGCCAGGGCGGGCTGGCCGAGGCGCTGGAGGAGCGCTGCTCGCGCCTGCCGGTGGCCTCGAAAGTGCGTGCCGACCCGGAGTCGCGGGCGAGACGCTTTCCCGACGAGGTCGAGGGCGCGCTGTACTTCACCGTGAGCGAGGCGCTCGCCAACGCGCTCAAGCACGCGCGGGCCTCCTCCGTGGACGTACGGTTGACGCTGTCCGGCGGACGGGTGGGAGTCACGGTCTCCGACGACGGAGCGGGTTTCGACCCCGGGGCGGTCGCCCGGCGCGGGCTGATGGCCCTCGCCGACCGGCTGGCCGCGCTCGGCGGCGGTCTCGACGTGGCGAGCGCGAAGGGGGAGGGGACGACGGTGAGAGCCTGGGTGCCGGTCCATGACTGAGTCTCCGCCGACGATGCCGGGAACGCCGAAGCGGCCGCGCGTCGTCATCGCCGACGACCACTACCTGGTCCGCGAGGGCGTCCGGAGGCTGCTGGAGACGTCCGGGGAGGCGGCCGTCGCCGGGGCCGTGGGCAGCGCCGGGGAGCTGCTGGACGCCGTGCGCAGGCTCCGGCCGGACGTGGTCATCACCGACATCCGCATGCCGGGCGGCCCGTTCCGGCCGGGTTTCGAGGGCATCGACGCGGCCCATCGGATCCGCGCCGACCACCCGGCGACCGGCGTCGTGGTGCTCTCCCAGTTCTCCGACGCGCTCTACGCCTTCGAAGTGTTCAAGCACGGGGCTGAGGGCTTCGCCTACCTGCTGAAGGACCGCGTCGGAGACCTGGAGGAGCTGCTCGGCGCGGTACGGGCGGTGTCCGGCGGCGGTTCGGTCATCGACCCCAAGGTCGTGGAGGCCCTGATGGCCCGCCGCGCCGTGCGGGGCGACCGGGGGGAGGAGCTGACCCCGCGCGAGCGCGACGTGCTGCGCGGGATGGCCCACGGCAGGTCCAACGGCGGCATCGCCCGCGCGCTCCACCTGTCGGTCTCCGCCGTCGAGAAGAACGTCAACTCGATCTTCATGAAGCTGGGGCTGGAGAACAGCCCCGACATCCACCGGCGGGTCGCGGCGGTCCTGGCCTATCTCGGCACGTGATCGGCCGTTTCCCCTGGCCGGCCGTCCTTCGCCGTTCCGGAACGCCGGTCACGGCCTGCCCACGGCTCCGGCCTGAAGCCCGTTCCCGAACCGGGGCGCGGAAACGGGCCGGGGCGCGGAAACGGGCCGGCCGCAGGTCAGCCGCGGGCGGCGACGAACGCCTCGACCGCGCGGTCCACGTCCTCGGCCGAGTGGGACGCCGAGAGCTGGACCCTGATGCGGGCCTGGCCCTGCGGCACCACCGGATAGGAGAACCCGATCACGTAGATGCCCCGCTCCAGCAGCCGTTCGGCCATCGCCGCGGCCTCGGAGGCGTCGCCGATCATCACCGGGACGATGGGGTGGTCGCCGGGCAGGATGTCGAAGCCCGCCTCGGTCATCTTCGTGCGGAACCGCGTCGTGTTGGCGCGCAGCCGGTCCCGGGCGTCGCTGTCACCGCTGATCATGTCGAGGATGCGCAGCGAGGTGGCGGTGATCACCGGGGCGAGGGAGTTGGAGAAGAGGTAGGGGCGCGAACGCTGGCGCAGCAGCGCGCAGATCTCGCGGCGGGCGGCGACGTAGCCGCCGCTGGCCCCGCCGAGCGCCTTGCCGAGGGTGCCGGTGATGATGTCCACCCGGTCCATCACGCCGTGCAGCTCGGGGGTGCCCCGGCCGCCGGGGCCGACGAAGCCGACCGCGTGGGAGTCGTCCACCATGACCATGGCGCCGTACTTCTCGGCCAGGTCGCAGATCTCCCGCAGCGGGGCGACGTAGCCGTCCATGGAGAAGACGCCGTCGGTGACGACCAGCTTGCGCCGGGCGTCGGACGCCTCCTTCAGCCGGGCCTCCAGCTCGGCCATGTCGCGGTTGGCGTAGCGCAGGCGGCGGGCCTTGCACAGCCGGATGCCGTCGATGATGCTCGCGTGGTTGAGCGCGTCGGAGATCACCGCGTCGCGGTCGTCGAGCAGCGTCTCGAACACGCCGCCGTTGGCGTCGAAGCACGAGCTGTACAGGACGGTGTCCTCCTGGCCGAGGAACTCCGACAGCCGCGCCTCCAGCTCCTTGTGCACCTCCTGGGTGCCGCAGATGAAGCGGACCGACGCCATGCCGAAGCCCCAGCGGTCGAGCGCGTCCTTGGCGGCGGCGACCACCTCGGGGTGGTCGGCCAGGCCGAGGTAGTTGTTGGCGCAGAAGTTCAGCACCTCGCCGCCCCCGGCGACGGCGATGCCGGAGCTCTGCGGGGTGGTGATGACCCGCTCGGGCTTGAGCAGCCCGGCGGAGGCGATCTCGTCGAGGGTCGCGCGCAGGTCGTCGCGGACGTTGTCGAACATCAGGCGGTCCAATCCAGGATGATCTTGCCGGTCTTGCCGCTGGCGGCGGTGTCGAAGGCCGCGTCGAAGTCGCGGTGGGAGAAGCGGTCGGTGATCACGGGGGAGAGGTCGAGGCCCTTCTCCAGCAGCACGGACATGGCGTACCACGTCTCGTACATCTCCCGGCCGTAGACGCCCTTGAGGGTGATCATCGAGGTCACGATGGTCGCGAAGTCGACGGAGAACTCCTCGGCGGGCAGCCCGAGCATGGCGATCTTCCCGCCGTGCGTCATGTTGGCGATCATGTCGCGGAGCGCCTGCGGGTGGCCCGACATCTCCAGGCCCACGTCGAAGCCCTCGCGCATGCCGAGCCGCCGCACGCCCTCGGCGATCGGGGTCTGGGCGACGTTCAGCGCGAGGGAGACGCCGAGCTTGCGGGCCAGCTCCAGCCGCTCGGGACTGAGGTCGGTGACGACCACGTTGCGGGCGCCCACATGGGTCGCCACCGCCGCGGCCATCAGGCCGATCGGCCCGGCTCCGGTGATCAGGACGTCCTCGCCGACCATGGGGAACGTCAGGGCGGTGTGCACGGCGTTGCCGAACGGGTCGAAGATCGCCGCGACGTCCGGGTCGACCGGCGTGCGGTGCACCCAGACGTTGGACGCGGGGAGCGTCAGGTACTCGGCGAACGCGCCGTCGCGGTTCACGCCCAGTCCGACGGTGTTGCGGCACAGGTGGCGCCGCCCGGCCATGCAGTTGCGGCACCTGCCGCAGACCAGGTGGCCCTCGCCGCTGACGAAGTCGCCGACCGCGACGTCCTCGACCCCGGGCGCCACCTCGACGACCTCGCCGCAGAACTCGTGCCCGACGATCAGCGGGGTGCGCAGCGTCTGCCGCGCCCAGGCGTCGAAGCTCCGGATGTGCAGGTCGGTGCCGCAGATGCCGGTGCGCAGCACCCTGATCAGCACCTCGCCCGGCCCCACCTCGGGCACGGGTACGTCCATCAACCACAGTCCGGGCTCGGCCTCCGCCTTGACCAGCGCTTTCATACGGATCCCCCCTCGGTTACGACCTTACGCACTGTGCCCGGCCGGCTCCGGAGGTGTCCATCGCGCTTTTCTTAAACCCGCTCACAGCGCTGCTTCACGCTCGGAGAAGACGGGGTCTCCCTGCCCGGTGTCGCCCCGGCCATTCCCGCCCGCCGCCCGCGCCCGCCGCGCGCTCGCCGTGCGCGCCCCGCAGGCCGCGCCGGCCACCGTACGCGCCCGCCGTACGGCACCGCCCGCCGTACGGCGCTGCGGTGCCGTACGGCGGGCGGGAACCCGGAGAGGGGAGAGGGGCGGGCGCGGGATCAGACGCCGGGGCCGGCGGGACCGGTCTGACCTCCGGTGCCGTTGGCGCCGGTCCCGTCGGTCCCCCCGCCGTCGCGGCGGACGGCGGCGGCCGGACGCTCCTCGTTCAGCCCGGTCAGCGGGTCGGCGGCTGCCGGGGCGCCGGGGCCGAGCTGGCGGGGACCGGTGTCGGCCTCGGACGCCTCCGCGACCGCCTCGGCGGCGGCCTTCTGCGCCTCGGCCATCTCCCGTTCGGCGGCCTCGTTGACGGCCGGGGCCTGCCGGGTGGCGGACGACTGCGGCAGCGCCTCGGTGAACGCCTTCGACACGCCCTGCAGGGCGGACGTCACCTCGCTGGGGATCACCCAGAACGTGTTGCTGTCGCCCTTGGCCAGCTCGGGAAGCACCTGGAGGTACTGGTAGGCCAGCAGCTTGGGGTCGGGGTCGTTGCGGTGGACCGCCTGGAAGACCTCGTCGATGGCCTGCGACTGTCCCTGGGCCTTGAGGATCGCCGCACTGCGCTCACCTTCGGCGCGCAGGATCGCGCTCTGCTTGTCACCCTCGGCGGTGAGGATCTGCGACTGCCGCTGGCCTTCGGCGGTGAGGATCGCGGCGCGCTTGTCCCGCTCGGCGCGCATCTGCTTCTCCATCGCGTCCTTGATGGTCTTGGGCGGATCGATCGCCTTGATCTCGACCCGGTTGACCCGGATGCCCCACTTTCCGGTGGCCTCGTCCAGCACGCCGCGGAGCTGGCTGTTGATCGTGTCGCGGGAGGTCAGCGTCATCTCCAGGTCCATGGAGCCGATGACGTTACGCAGGGTCGTCACGGTGAGCTGCTCGATCGCCTGGATGTAGTTGGCGATCTCGTAGGCGGCGGCCCGCGGGTCGGTGACCTGGAAGTACAGGACCGTGTCGATCTCGACGACCAGGTTGTCCTCGGTGATCACGGGCTGCGGGCGGAAGGAGACCACCTGCTCGCGCAGGTCGATCATCGGGTAGACGCGGTCGATGTACGGGATGACGAAGTTCAGACCCGGCTTGAGAGTGGTCTGGTATCGGCCGAGCCGTTCCACGTTGCGGGCTCTGGCCTGCGGGACGATGCGCACCGAGCGGGCCACGGTGAACACCACGAACAGGACGATGAGAAGGCCGACGAGCAACAATGGGTCCATGGTCACATCCGGGAATCTGAGTCGGTCAGAGGATCACTCTCGGGGATAGACGAGTGCGGTCGCGCCCTCGATCTCGATGACGTCCACGACCGCCCCCTGTGGGATCACCAGTGTCTCGTCGTAGGCCCTGGCCGACCACTCCTCACCGCCGATCCGCACCCGGCCGTCCCGGCCGCTCACCTCACGCAGGACGTAGGCGGTCTTACCCACGAGGGCCTGGACCCCGAACCGCTGGCTCGGGGGGAGCTGCCGGAGATGGCGTCTGGCGATCGGGCGGACTCCCAGCAGCCCCGCACCGGAGGCGGCCGCGAAGACCAGGAGCTGGAGGGCCACCGGCAGGCCGAGCCCCGCGGCGGCGGCGGTGAAGAGGGCGGCGGCGCCGAGCAGGCCGAGGACGGTGGTCAGAGTGAAGATCTCGGCGATGCCCAGCACCACCGCGAGGATCAACCAGATGGTCCACTCGTCCATACGCCAGCCCTCCTACCTGTTACAACGCCTGGGACGCCCGAGAGGTTCCTTCATTTACGGTATGACGAGCCTTTACGGTATGACGAGACCGACGGATCGTCAGGACCGTGATCGCTGGAAAATCCCACGTGGGCGGCGATCGGGGCGTGCCGCCGGAAGGACCCGATCCGGGCGCGAACCTGCGGGTACGGCCGTCCGGCCGGGCGGGTCGTCAGGAGTCCCTGTTGCGGGCGCGGAACGCCGCCGTCTTGACGCGGTTCTGGCAGGCGGTGCCGCAGAACCGGCGGGTGCCGTTGCGGGAGACGTCCACGTAGACCCGGTCGCAGTGCGGCGCCGTGCAGACGCCGAGACGGTCGTGGAACTCGCCGCCCAGCACGATCGCGAGGCCGGTGGCGCAGCTCGCCCCCCAGTCTCCGGCCACGGTGCCGCCGGGACCGTGGAAGTGCAGGTGCCACGGCTCACCGTCGTGCCGCTGGAGCAGCGGCCGGGCGCGGGTCTCCTCCAGCAGGGCGTTGACCTGCCGGGCCGCGGCGTCGATGTCGCCCGCCGCGACGGCGACGAAGACCTCGCGCAGCCGGGCGGCGATCCCGGCCAGTTCGGCGGCCTCGGCCTCGGTGACCTCGCGGTGGCCCGGGTGACCGGTGCGCACGCCCTCGGTGGCGGCGGCGGCAGCGGCGGCGGGATCGGCGGGTGCCGGGTGGGGGCGGCCCCGTGCCTCCCCGGGGGTCAGCGCGTTGACCAGCCCCACGGCCACCCGGACGATCGCATCTGTGTGACTGTTGAAATCCAATTGACGCCGCCCGGACCACCGCGGGCGCCGGCCACCACGGCTCGGAGTCCTCCCTGCTGTCGGAGCACGCCGGCGCCCTGCGGGACGCGGGCTTCACCGAGGTCGGCACCCTCTGGCAGCGCGGCCACAACCGCCTCGTCTGCGCCGTCCGCGGCTGAACCCGCCCCCTGTCCGCCGGGCGCCTGCCCGGACCTGCCGGGGGCCTACCGGGCCGGCCGGATCGTGCCCGACACCTCTCCGAGCGAGATCGCCTCGCCGCCCGGCCCCGGGGCGGTCGCGGAGATCGTGACCGTGTCGCCGTCCTCCAGGAACGAGCGGACCGAGCCGTCGGCCAGCTTGAGCGGCTCGGCGCCGTTCCAGGTCAGCTCGATGAGCGACCCCCGCTGGTCCGGCTCCGCCCCGGAGACCGTGCCGCTGGCGTACAGGTCGCCGGTGCGCAGGCTCGCGCCGTTCACGGTCATGTGGGCGAGCATCTGGTCGGGCGTCCAGTACATCTCCCGGTACGGCGGGCGGGAGACGACCTCGCCGTTCAGCCGGACCTCCAGCGTCAGGTCCAGTCCCCAGGGCCGCTCGCGGCGCAGGTAGTCCAGGGGCTCGGGGTCCTGCTCCCTCCCGGCGACCCGGGCCTCCGACAGCGCCTCCAGCGGGGTGATCCACGGCGAGATCGAGGTGGCGAAGGACTTGCCGAGGAACGGGCCCAGCGGGACGTACTCCCACGCCTGGATGTCGCGGGCGCTCCAGTCGTTGACCAGCGTCACGCCGAACACATGGTCCTCGAAGCGCCCCGCCCGCTCGCCCATGCCGGTCGGCGTTCCGACGACGAACCCGAGCTCCGCCTCGATGTCCAGCCGCGCCGAGGGACCGAACACCCCGGCGCCGCGCTGGCCGGAGGGCCGCACGACCGGGGTGCCGGACGGCACGACGGTCCCGGCGCGGCCGTGGTAGCCGACCGGCAGGTGCCGCCAGTTCGGCTTCAGCGGCTCGTCGTCCGGGCGGAAGATCCGGCCGAGGTTGGAGGCGTGCTCCAGCGAGCAGTAGAAGTCGACGTAGTCGGCCACCTCGAACGGCAGGTGCATCCGCACCTCCGCGAGCGGGACGAGGTAGGCGTTGACCGCCGGGTCGTCGCTCAGCCGGTTCTGGATCAGCGCCCGGGTCTCGCGCCAGGCGGTGACGCCGCGGGCCATGAACGCGTTGAGCGACCCGGTGGCGAACACCTCGTCGTGCAGGGCCGCGGCGAGGTCCAGCACGTGGTCGCCGTACCGCACGCCGACGCGCGGGGTCTCGCCCTCCCTCCGGGTGAAGACCCCGTAGGGCAGGTTGGAAAGGCCCCAGGACATTACGCTTTCTCCTTTTCCTTCGTCATCGGACCCGTTTCCTTCGTCATCGGACCCTTTTCGTCGTCGGACCGGCGGTCGCCGTCGTCGGATCGGCGGCCGCGCCGGCCGTTCCTCCGTCGCCGGCCATCCCGGTCCCGTACCCCGTCGCGGCCGGTGACGCGCCGATGAGCCCCAGGGCGGTCAGGTCGTCGATCGGTGTGCCCGTGCTGCACGAACCGTAGGAGACCAGCAGCCTCCGGGCGCGCTCGGCGGTGCCGTCCGGTACGGCCAGCGCGAGCCGTACCAGCTCGCCCACGTCGGTCGAGGTCAGCACCGGGACCGGGTCACGGCCCTCGGCCGCCGCGCAGACCCCGAGCACCAGGTTGAGGAAGCCGTGCCGGTCGACGCCCAGCGCCGGGTCGAAGTGGCGGACCGCGTTGTGCAGGCCCGCCGTCGCCTTGAACGGGATGCCGCGCTCGGCGCAGTGGGTGATGAAGGCGCCCAGCTCCTGCGGGGTGGGGAAGGCCGCCGCCGTCGCGCCGCCGCACCTGATCTTCAGCCCGACCCCGGGAGGCGGTTCGATCGGCGGCTGCGCGGCGGTGACCTCGACGAACTGCCGCGCCGGGATGTCCAGGGCGACCGGTCGGCCGCCCGGCACCTCGACCAGTTCGACGGTGAGTCCGTCGAGGCCGTCGTGCGGCGGGACCTCCGGGACGTCCAGGATCAGCCCGAGCCGGATCGGCTCCGTCGCCGGTTCCGCCCGCTCGGCCTGGTCCGCCCGCTCGGCCTGGTCCGTCCGTCCGGCCTGGTCCGCCTGCCCGGACGGACCCGCCCGCCCCGGCCGGTCCGTCGGCTCGGCCCGGTCCGCCCGCCCGGTTCCGCCCGCCGGGGAGCCCGCGGCGGGGAACCCCGCCCCCTCCAGATGGGCGCGCAGCTCGGCGAGGCGGCTCGCCGGGCACAGGAACCGGTGGGTGAGCACCGGACTGCCCGCGGCCAGGTCGTCGCGGTGCCGCCGGAGCGCGTCGGCCATCGGCAGCGCCGTGGGCGGGAACAGTCCCGCGTCGTCGACGAGGTCCGCGAAGAGCCTCATCGCGCCCAGGTCCACGCGTAGGCCGGATCCTCGACCGACAGGGCGGCCGGGCCCAGGTCGAGGGGACGGAAGGTGTCGACCATCACGGCCAGCTCGCTGGTCCGGGTGTGGCCCTGCCGTACGGCCTCGATGACGGCCTCGACGGCGCCCGGCTGCGGGCCATGGGTGAACCCGGCCGGATGCAGCGAGATCGAGCCGACGTCGATGCCCGAGCCACGGCGCGCGGTGTAGTCGCCGCCCGCGTAGAACATCAGCTCGTCGGAGTCGACGTTGTGGTGGTTGTAGGGGATCGGGACGGCCTCGGGGTGGAAGTCCAGCGGCCGCGGGCAGAACGAGCAGATCACGAAGTTCGGGCCCTCGAACGTCTGGTGCACCGGCGGCGGGGCGTGGATGCCCTTCACGATGGGCTCGAAGTCGTTGATGTTGAACGCGTACGGGTACAGGCAGCCGTCCCAGCCGACCACGTCGAACGGGTGGTTGCGGTAGACCAGCCGGGTCAGCCCGCCGCGGGTGCGGACCAGAACCGGCACCTCCTCACCCTCGACGATCAGAGGCTCCCGCGGGCCGCGCAGGTCGCGTTCGCAGTAGGGGGCGTGCTCCAGGAACTGCCCGTGCTTCGACAGGTAGCGCTTGGGCGGCCGGATGTGCCCGGCGGCCTCGATGGTGAAGGCCGTGACCCGGCCCTCGGGGACCCAGCGGTGGATGGTCCCGGTCGGGACGACGACGTAGTCGCCCTCGCCCGCCTCGATGACGCCGTAGGTCGACTCGAACCGGACCCGGCCGCTCGCGATGTAGACGCACTCGTCGCCCATGGAATTGCGGTACAGCTCGCTGGGAGTCTCGGTCGCGACGTACGACATGCGGACGTCGGCGTTGCCGGCCAGCAGCCCGCGCCCGGTCACCAGGTCGCCGCCCACCGGGAGGTCCTGGGTGCGGAAGTGCCGGGGCGACAGCGGCAGGTTGGGCGCGAGCGCCGTCGCCGCCGTGGGCTCGACCGCCTCGGACTTGAGGATCGCCGTGGGCAGGTGGCGGTGGTAGAGCAGGGACGAGTCGCTGGAGAAGCCCTCCTCGCCCATCAGCTCCTCGGCGTACAGTCCGCCGTCGGGCCGCCGGAACTGCACGTGTCGCTTGCGGGGAACCTCTCCCACCATGCGGTAGTACGGCATGCGCCTCTCCGAGCCTGCAGAGGGTGACACAGAATGTCCGCTTATCGGACACTACTGTCCTTTATACGTACAACCTTCCGTCACCCGGCCGGGCCCTGTCAAACATCCCCGCCGCACCCGGGGATCCCCGCCCGGCCGGGGTGTCACCGGGCCTCCCCATGGGAGCCGGCCGTATCACCATGACCGACGGCAGGGCACGGGCGAGGCGCTCGATCGTGGGTGGTGGCCCCCGGCGGGGGAGGCCGGTGCCGTAAGGACGTGTTCCCCAAGTTTCCGGACCCGTCGCGCCGCCGGGTGCGGACGGGAACGCGCCGCGTCCCATCGTCGAACCGTGACGGAACACACCTACGGCAACACCCCGGTCACGGCCCCGGAACCGGTCCGTGAGCCGGATCCGCCCTCGGCCCGGGAACCGGCCCCCGGACAGGAACCCGGCACCGACCGGCCCGCCCCCGGAGCCGCCGGGTCCGCGCCCAGGGTCGGCGGGTCCGCGCCCGGGACCGATCGGCCCGCCTCCGGAGCCGCCGGGTCCGCGCCCGGGACCGATCGGCCCGCCTCCGGAGCCGCCAGGTCCGCGCCCGGGACCGATCGGCCCGCCTCCGGAGCCGCCAGGTCCGCGCCCGGGACCGGCCGGCCCGCGCGCGGCCCCCTCGCCCGCGCGGCGGCGGCGTTCGCGCGACGCTGGCCCACCTGGCTGGCGATCGCCGTGGCGGCGGTCCTCGTCTCCGACCTCGGGGACGGAAGCGAGTTCTCGGTGATCCTGCCCCTGCTGGCGGCGGGGTACCTGACCGTCACCGTGATCGGCCGCCCCGGCCTCACCTGGAGCGTGATCATCGCCTTCACGGCCGTGGTGGTGCTGACGCGGATGATCGGCGTCGACCCCCGGCCGGTTCTGATCGCCGCCGCTTTCCTGGCCGCCGCGGCGGGCCTGGCGAACGGACGGCTGCGCGGCACGGGACTGCGCGCCGCGCAGCTGCCCGTGGCGCTCGGCTGCGTCGCGGTCGCGCTGGGCGCCGCGTACCTCTCCCCGGATCTCGGCCTGTTCCTGATGGCGGCCGGCCTGCTCGGCCACGGCGTCGGGGACGCGTTCCTCTGGCGGGACGGGCGGGTGGTGGCGCGGTCGCTCGCCGAGTGGTGCGTCGTCTTCGACGTCATCGTCGGGACGGCCGGGCTGTGGGCCGCCCTGCGGTGAGGCCCGCCGGCGGTGGACCCGGCCGAGCGGTGCGGGAAGGGCGTGCGGTGGAGCCGACGGCCGGGTGACAACGGTTCCGGCGATCCGGAGGTGGCGGGGTGGCGCGTCGCCGCCTTCAGCGCGGCGGGTCCGGCTCGCCGTGCGCCCGCCGTACGGCCTGTGCTGCCAGGGCGCCGGCCAGCTCGGTGGCGGATGCCTCGGTGAGGGGGGCGTGCCCGACGAGGATCCGGTACCAGAGCACGCCGAACGCCTGGTCCACCAGCAGGTCGGGGTCGCCGCCCGGGGCGGCCTCACCGCGTTCGGCGGCCCGCTCGAACAGGCCGCGCAGCGCGCTCCGCCGCCGGGCGAGGAAGGCTCGCGTCGCCTCGCCCATCTGGGGGTCGAGCTGCGCCTCCACCATCACCTTGCGTAGCAGGCGAGCCATCGTCGCCTGCCCGGCGAGACGGAACGTGGCGCGCAGGAACGCCTCCAGGTCGCCGGCGAGCGTCCCGGTGTCGGGTGGTGGGATGTCCAGGTCGGCGCGCTCGGTCATCGCCTCCAGTAGGACGGCCCCTTTGGAGGGCCACCAGCGGTAGATGGTCTGCTTCCCCACCCCGGCCGCCGCCGCGATCGTGTCGATCGTCACCGGCGCGTCGTCGTCCCGCCCGATGAGGTCCACGACGACGTCGAGGATCGCCCGCCGTGCCGCCTCGTTGCGCCGCCGCCCGGTGTGCGGGCGGCGGGTGGTCTGGTCACTGCCGCCGGTCTGCATGCCCCGATCCTACTTGACGAGACTTGTAGTCTCGGTAATTATTTGTCGAGACGATGAGTATCGACAAATAAAGGGGGCGACCCATGTCGCTGTCCGGACGACGTTCACTGGTCATGGGGGGCAGCTCGGGGATCGGCGAGGCCGTCGCCAGGCTCTTCGCCGAGCGGGATGCCGAGGTGGTCATCACCGGCCGCGATGCCGACCGGCTCGGCGCGGCGGCCGGGCGGATCGGCGGCAAGGTCACCGCGCGGCGGGTGGACGGCTGCTCGCCCGAGGAGGTGGCCGACTTCTTCGCCGAGGACGTCCGATACGACCACCTGGTGCTGGCCCTCAGCGGCGGTTCCGGCGCGGGGCCGTTCGCCTCCCTCGATCTGGACGGCCTGCGCGACGGGTTCGAGCGGAAGGTCTGGCCGCATCTGCGGATCCTCCAGGCGGCGCTGCCCCGGATGACCGAGGACGGCTCGGTCACCCTCCTCACCGCGTCCTCGGCGCGGGCGGCCCTGCCCGGCACCGCCGGCCTGGCCGCGATCAACGGCGCGCTGGAGGCGATGGTCCCGCCGCTGGCCGTCGAGCTGGCCCCGCTGCGGGTCAACGCCGTCTCACCCGGCGTGATCGACACCCCGTGGTGGTACGGGCTGCCGGGGGAGCAGCGGGCGGCCATGTTCGCCGAGCACGCCGCGGCCCTGCCGGTGGGGCGCGTCGGACGGCCCGAGGACGTCGCCGAGGCCGTCCTGCTCGTCGCGACCAACGGGTTCATGACCGGCGAGGTCGTCCCGGTCAACGGCGGCCTCGGCCTGGCGACCGGCCGCTGACCCCGGGCATCACCCGTCCCCCTCGCCGATCATGACGACATCGCGGGAGAACGCGCGGAAGCCGCCCGTATCGTCATGATCGTCAAGGGTCATCCGGCGGACGGGCCGGGGCGGCGCGGGTGAGGCGGGCGGCCGCGGCGCGGACGCGGTCGGCCAGCTCGGGCGGGTCCAGCACCTCGAAATCGACGCCGATGAGGATCAGGTGGGCGATCATGGCGTCCAGGGAGTCCGATCCGGTGGTCAGGAGGCACGTGCCGTCGGCGAGGTCATCCAGGACGCCGACCGTCGGCGGCACGCGCCCGGCGACGGCGTCCGCCGGGGCGGCGAGCCGTACCCGGGCGGTGAACGCGTAGGGGCCGGTGGACACGGAGGCGGCGACGAACGCGGCGGCGTCGGGAGGGTCACGCGGGACGAAACGGGCGCCCGTCGGCCGCAGCGCGTCCATCCGGTCGACCCGGAAGGTCCGCCAGTCGTCGCGCAGCAGGTCCAGGGCGACGAGATACCAGCGCTGCCCGGCGTGGACGAGCCGGTACGGCTCCACCGTACGGTCACCGGCCGCGCCGGAGGCGTCGCGGTAGGCGAACCGCAGCCGCTCCCGGTCCCGGCAGGCGCCGGCGAGCGTCGACAGCGCCGCGGAGTCCACCGCCGCGGCCCGGCCCGGCAGGTGCACGGTCGCGGCGTGCAGCGCGGTCAGACGACGGCGCAACCGCGCCGGGAGCAGCTGCTCCAGCTTGACCAGCGCCCGTACCGAGGTCTCCTCCAGCCCGGTGACGGCGCCGCCGGCCGCCAGGCGCAGCCCGATCGCCACGGCGACGGCCTCCTCGTCGTCGAGCAGCAGCGGCGGCAGCGTGGCCCCGGCCTCCAGCCGGTATCCGCCCGCCACCCCCGGTGTGGCGCTGACCGGGTAGCCGAGCAGGCGCAGCCGTTCCACGTCGCGCCGGACGGTGCGGCGGGTGACGCCCAGCCGCGCGGCGAGCTCGGCGCCCGGCCAGTCCCGGCGCGACCACAGCAGGGACAGCAGCTTCAGCAGCCTGGCGGAGGTGTCGAGCGCCGGTGTGTGGGACATGGGCCGAGATTGCCAGAGATCGAGGACCGATACGGTCCCCGATCGTTTCTATCGTCCTGCCATGACCCATTCCGGTACGACCACTCATCCCGATACGACCCCGGACTGGAACGACCTGCTCCTCGACCAGCTCGAATGGCACTGGCGTCACCACCTCCGGCCCCGTCTCGACGGTCTGACCGATGAGGAGTACCTCTGGGAGCCGGTCGCCGGCTGCTGGAGCGTACGGCCCCGCGCAGCCGCCGCCGCCCCCGGCGCCACCGGAGGTGCGCGTCCCCACGGTGACGGCGCCGCGGCCGGCGTCGTCGGAAACGTGTCCGGCGCGGTCGGGAACAGGGACTTCACGATCGACCTCGCGATCCCCGAGCCGAGTCCGCCGCCGGTGACGACGATCGCCTGGCGCCTCGCCCACATCATCGTGGGCGTCCTGGGGGCGCGCACCGCCGCGCACTTCGGGGGCCCCGCCGCCGAGTACGCGACCTTCCCCTACGCCGGTACGGCGGGCGAGGCCCTGAGGCAGCTCGACGAGGCGTACGCCGCCTGGGCGGACGGCGTGCGGGCGCTCGGCGCCGAGGGCCTGGCCCGGCCCTGCGGCCCGGCCGAGGGGCCGTTCGCCGACTACCCCATGGCCGCGCTGGTGCTGCACATCAACCGCGAGGTCATCCACCACGGCGCGGAGGCGTTGCTCCTGCGCGACCTCTACCGCCACCGCGACACCTTGGGGGCTCCGGCACCCTCCTGACCCCGAAGAACCGACGACCTCGGAGCGACGACCGGGCGGGGCGGTGGATGGCGGAGCGATCCAGGACAAAGTAGCTTGATGTCAAGATACTTTCAGGGAGTCGTGATGCTGCACCACGTCCAGCTCGCCTGCCCACCGGGGAGCGAGCCCGTCCTGCGGGACTTCTACGAGGGAGTGCTCGGTCTGGCCGAGATCCCCAAGCCTCCCGTCCTGGCCGCGCGGGGCGGCTGCTGGTTCCGCGGGCACGGCATCGAGCTGCATCTCGGCGTCGAGGAGGACTTCCGCCCGGCACGCAAGGCGCACCCCGGCCTGCTGGTCCACGATCTCGACGGGTGGGCCCGGCGTCTGACGGAGGCGGGTCACCCGGTGACCTTCGACGACGACTTCCCGGGGATGCGGCGCTTCTACAGCGAGGATCCCCACGGAAACCGCCTTGAGTTCCTCGAACCGATCGCCTGATCCGGACGGGCCGCCGCACCCGGGCTTCCGCGATGTGGGGCGCGGTAGCGGGTGCGCGGCCCGTTCGGGGCGCGCACCCGCTCGGCCGCGACGGGGCGGGGATCAGGCGGGGAAGTCCTTGGGGCTGATGTGCCTCGCGCGGGCGTTGCCGCCCCTGACCGGGTTGAGGGTCAGGGTCCAGCTGGTCGCGCTGGTCGAGGTCGTGGTGAACTTCAGCCGGCTGTCGAAGCGCTGGTAGGAGGCGCCCCGGGTGAACCTGCCCTTGGAGACGCTGAACCGGTAGCCGGTCGTGAAGTAGACCCGGTAGGTGCCGTCCTCGACCACGCTGGTCTTCGCGGTGGACCTGGCGCGGACGTAGAGGCTGATCGCCTTGGTCCTGCCGCGGACGAGGGTGACGACCCCGTCCCGCGTGGTGCCGTTCTTGATCTTCAGGACGCCCCGGCCGTCGCTGAGGCGGGCGTAGAGGAGCTTGCCGTTGGACGGCCGGGCCGTCGCGCCGGTGGGCGCGAGCGCGGACACGGCGGACGCGGCGGGGAGGGTGGCGATCGCGGGGGTCGCGGGGACCGGCGTGGCGGCGGCGGTGGCCGCGGTGGTGACGGAACCGGCCAGCAGGACGGAGGCGAGAACCGCTCCGGCGAGGGGACGAGATCGGATCATTGCGACAATATGACAAATCTTCTTTATCCGGTCAATGGAATTGCGGGATAATAACATGTTCCTATAAGCCGTCTGGCCCGTGTCTTTTGCTGCGGTGAACGGCTTTCCGTGCGGAGAATTCTTGGCGGAAAGGGCATTCACCCTGGGGATCACCGTCCCCTGGGAAGGATCCGGGGGATCGGCCGACAGGTCAGCGGGCCCCGTGTGGGTCTCACTGATCTCACGGATCCCACGGATTCCGCCGGCCCGCCACGTTCCGACATGCGTCCCGCCGCGTTTCTCAGGCGAGGGTGCGGCCCAGTTCGGCGGCCGCGGCGGCGACACGGGGGCCGACGGCCTCCGGATCGAGCGGAGTGAAGGCGACGACCCCGACGGACGCCTCCAGCCAGGGCAGACCGGTGACGGGCGCCGCCACGCCGCGGGCACCCTCCTGGAGCTGTCCCTCGGTGACGACATAGCCGGTACGGCCCTGCCGCAGGGCGAGGATGGCGTGCCCGGCCGCGCCCCGGCTGAGCGGGTGGCGGGATCCCTCGCGGTAGGCGACGTGCATGTCGGTCCAGGAGGGCTCCACCACCGCCACCGCGAGGCCGTCGTCCCCCTCGGCCACGGTCAGGTGCGCCGTCGCGCCCACCTCCTCGGCGAGTCCGCGCAGCGTCGGCAGCGCGCCCTCGCGGAGCAGCGGCTGTACGGCCCGCGCCAGCACGAGCACGCCGAACCCCAGGTGGACCCGGCCGTCACCGCCCCGGCGGACGAAACCCTCGTTCTGGAGCGTGGTGAGCAGGCGGTAGACCACCGGGCGGCTCAGCTCCAGCTCGGCCGCCAGTTCGGTGGGGGTGCGGCCGCGCCGGCCGTCGGCCAGCAGGCGGAGCAGCCGGAGCCCGCGCTCCAGGGTCTGCGAGGACTCGGCCGCCATCAGCGGGCCCGCCGTACGGAGATCATGCTTCGATTATCGATACCCCGTCGCCGGGCGGCGGGCGCGGGGCGAGGCGGTGCGGCGGGAGAACGGCCCGAACCGGCCGGACGGCCCGGACGGTTCAGCGGTGCGGGACGGGTTCGGTGGGGTGCGGGGGGACCTGGGGGAACTCTATGAGTTCCTGACAAAGCCTGTTGAGACAAGGATGATCCGGATAGAGTGCCAAACGATCGTTTTGACCGGCTTTACCCGGGAGCTTAAAGAATGCGACTCACTCTGCGGCGAACCCTGGCCGTCGGCGCCGTGCTCACGGTCATCGGGGCGGTGACCCCCGCGGTCGCCGCCTACTCCCAGGACGATCCCCGGAGCTGCAACGATCTGATGAGCGCCGACGCCCCGGCGTACGTGGTGTGCCACTGGCTGGCCAAGCCGGACGAGGCCCTCGACGTCGCGAGGTTCTGGATGAACAACGACAACGCCAACCTCAAGGACGCCACCCCGCTGCAGGGCAAGTTCATCGACTGCTCGGCCCCCGGCAACTACTGCGCGGAGCTCCAGGGAGACGGCGCGGTCGGCGACGACGGCTCCCCCCTTCCCGAGGACGCCGAGGACGGCGGGGCCCCCGAGTGCGAGAGCGGCCAGCAGTGCTCGACCGACGGGCACGGGATCGGCGGTGACGGCAGCGTGACCGGCCCCGACGACGGCAGCTTCACCGGCCCCGGCGGCACCGGCGCGAAGACGACGGCCGCCACCCCGGCGACCACCCAGGGCGCCCAGGGCACCCAGCCCGCCGTGCAGGCTCCCACCGCCCAGGAGGTGACCGCGGCCGCGCAGACCCCCACCGGTCAGGCGGTGACCGCCGCCCGGGGCGGCGGGCTGCGCGTCTGGCTCGACACCGAGCTGGCCGACGACTGGAAGGCGGGCCCGGCGAACTTCGCCGCGGCCGTCAAGCGCGTCGCGGCGCTGGCCGCGCGGCCCGAGGTGACCGGGATCCGCTTCACCTCGCAGCTCGGCTACAACAAGACGTTCGCGACGGACGCCGAGGTCAGCGCCTTCGTCACCGGCGCGTCGGCCGCGCTGCGCCAGGCGGCCCCGGGCAAGCGGCTGGGCGTTCACACGGTCGTCCCCGAGCTCGCCTGCGGCGCCGACGCCGCCTGCAAGACCGAGATGACCAAGCGGTACCCGCTGCTCGCCCCCGAGAAGGTCGAGGGCTACGTGAACGCGGCGCGGATCGACCAGATCTCCCTGGACACCGGCCTGCTGTACGGCGGCTACCAGACCTGGAAGATCGACGCCGCGCAGGCGCACCGCAACCAGTGGATCCAGGTCCGCGCCCGCGCCTGGGACGTCCTGACCCAGGTGGCCGCGGAGGAGACCGGCCTCGTCGGCCAGGTCGCTCCCGAGCAGGTCGCGACGCGGGTGTCCGCGCCGGTCAAGGACGGCGCCGCCCAGCAGGTGAATCTCTGGACCCGCGTCCGGACCGCCCAGGGCGCGGTGAACCGGCTGACCGCCTGGGACGAGCTGAAGAAGCTCGGCCCGATCCAGCGCCGCATCGCGGCCGTCTACGACCCGGCCACGCCGGAGACCGACGCGGCCGGGGACCTGAAGAAGCTCGCCGAGGTCGTCAGCCAGGTGTATCTCACCACCGCCTGACGACCACCCGGTCACCGTCCGGGCGCCGTTCCGGTGGACCCCCGGACGGCTGATCCGGACGATGGGCCGGCGGTCGATCCACGACCGATCCGCGACCGATCAGAGAATGATCCGCGACGCCTCGCCGGTTCTCCGGCGGGGCGTCCGTCATGCGGGGCCCAAACCCCTCCTTGCCATCATGTTCCCGCACAAGCGAGACCCGTCCGGCCGCCTCCGTCCATCGCCCCCACCGGGGGCGAATAGGCGAGCCTGCCGAGCAACACAGGCAATCTCCCCCCTTGCGCCCGGGTCGGGCGCGGGTCATTCCTGCGGCCGGGCCAAAAAAGCGTCAACCTTCCGCCGGGCCGATCGGCGCGATCGGCCCGTGGAGGTCGGAACGGGGTCGACCGGCCGTCATCGGAGCATTCGGCGGCCGCCGGGGCTACCCGCGTCCGGTCCAGGAGATCTCCCTGATCGTTCATCATTCGTCCTGGTTCCGTGGTCGTTCGCGGGATTTCCCGGGCACGCCGACGCTCCGGGGGGCGTCGGCGCCCGGATCTACCCTTGGAGTCGTTTGAGTGCTACGGCGGGGCGGCCATTTCACGGCCGGCCGTGCCGAGATACCGGTCGATCCGGGTGAATTCAGGAAGAAGGCGTTCCCAGGTGCGCGCGAATTCGGAGAGAATACTCGTTGTCGGGGCCGGTGTAAGCGGATTGACGACCGCCCTGTGTCTGGCCAGAGAGGGTTTCCGGGTCACCGTCGTCGCGGACAGATTCGCGCCCGACATCGTGTCGGTCGTCGCGGGGGCTTTGTGGGAGTGGCCGCCGGCGGTGTGCGGTTACCATCACGACGAGATATCGCTCGCCCGGTCCAAGGACTGGTGCGTCACCTCGTACCGGATGTTCGACGAGATGGCCCGTGCCAAGGTGCCAGGAGTGGCCATGCGAAGGTCCAATTTCTATTTCCGGCACCGTGTCGAGGAGAACCCGCATGATCTGCACAAGATGCGGGAGCTCGCCGGGAAGGTCCGCGGTTTCCTCCGCGACCCGGCGCTCGCCGGGCGCAACGGCGTGAGCCCCGGCTACGGCGTGGTCGACGCCTACTCCCACCTGGCACCCGTGATCGACACCGACCAGTACATGGCGTGGCTGATGCGCGAGGTCGTCCGTCACGGCGTACGGGTGGTGCGGCACCGCGTCGATGGCCCGCTGGCGGCCCGGCAGGCCGAGCTGTGCGAGCGGTTCGGCGCCGGACTGGTCGTCTGCTGCGCGGGTCTCGGCACCGCCGAGCTGCGTGGCGTCCCCATGTACCCGCTGCGCGGCGCGCTCGTCCGGGTCCGCAACGGGGGCCTGCGCGGTCCCCGGATCGAGGAGGCCCACTGCGTCTCCCACGACGAGCGCCACGACGAGCAGGACATCGTCTTCATCGTTCCGCGTAACCAGGATCTCCTCGTTCTCGGCGGGCTGGCGGAAAAAGACGAGTGGGACACCGGAATCGATCTGGAGAACCACGCCCCCATCCGTGAGATGTACGAGCGGTGCCTCGCGTTCATGCCCGCGCTGCGCCGCGCCAGGATCGATCCCGACGAGCCGGTTCGGGTCGGACTGCGCCCGTTCCGCGGCGAGAACGTCTGCCTGGAATGGGACGAGGAAGACCAGGTCGTTTACAACTTCGCGCACGGCGGCGCCGGATTCAGCTTTTCCTGGGGATGTGCCCGGGAGGCCGTCGGACTGGTGCGCATGGCCGTGGAGGAGCGGCGGTACTCGCGCTCCTTCTGAGCGTTCTCCCCCTTAGCGTGGATGGGCGTGGAAAATGCGAAAGACCATCAACTGTCTGCTGACGGTGAATGCGACTCTCCTGCTGACGGCGGTCCTGCCGTTCCGGCTCGCACCCGGCGACGTCGCGACGGCGCGTCCTCCGGTGCCCGGGAGCTCCGCGGGGCCCCCGGGTCCCGCGAGCACCACGGGTTCACCGGTCGCCCCGGGCGCCCTGGCGGCCCCGCCGGGACGGCCGGTGAATCCGGGGCGACCGCCCTCCGGCCGCGGGCGCGCCGCCGTGAGGCTCCCGGTCCTGCGGTTCGGGGCGGAGGGGACGATCGTCCTCGCGGTCCAGCGGAGGCTGAGCCGGCTGGGGTTCGCCGCGGGGCCGCCCGGCTCCACGTACGGCCCCGCCATGCGCGCGGCCGTGTGGGCCTTCCAGAAGGCGAACGGGCTGCCCCCGGTCGACGAGGTGGACGGCCCCACCTGGCGCGCGCTCGCCCACCCCGCACGGATCAGGCCGCTGGTGCCGTCCGGCGGTCCCACGCGGGTGGAGATCGACCTGCGCCGCCAGTTGCTGACCGTATGGCGGAACGGCAGGCCCGAGCTGGTCACCCACATCTCCACCGGCAACGGCGAGCACTACTGCGAGAAGGGCCACTGTGGGGTGGCGGTCACGCCGACCGGCGACTTCCGCGCCTGGCTGCGAACGCCCGGGTGGACCAGCGGGCCGCTGGGCGACCAGTTCTACACGGTCTACTTCAACGGCCAGATCGGCTTCCACGGTTCCGAGAAGGTGCCCCGGCACCCGGCGTCGCACGGATGCATCCGCGTTCCACTCCACAACGCCAGGCCGATCTACGACATGATCCGGCCCGGGGACCCCGTCTACGTCCGCAGGCCCGAGCTCGCGCGTGAACGGCCGAAAAGCGGGCGCACCTGAAAACGGCTGATGGAAATTTCCGAGAAAGAGATGAAACGGGCGTGCCGCCGCCGACGGACGGTGATTCCGGCAGGTGTCACGGCCCGGAGGGCCGGGAATGGACCTGACCTGCGTCCGGTCCGTGGCTGGCCCGTCGTGGCCTGCAAGGGGGATCCACGGGCCGGGCGCTCATCCGCGCCCGGCACGGCCGGTGGAGAGCGGGGTGGGACGGCGCGTCCGCCCGCCCTACCGGAGGTATCCGGCGAACTCCTCGAGCGAGATGCGTCCGTCGCCGTCCTGGTCGAGTTTGGCGATGGCGGCACGGGCCGCCTCGGGGGTGACCGGCTGGCCGAGCACCTCCATGAGGCGGGTGAACTCCTCAACCGAGATCAGGCCGTCGCCGTCGACGTCGATGATCTTAAAAGTCGTCGCGTAGTCGTCCGTCATGGGCGCGTCCGCCTTTCGGTAGCGGGGGATCGGGCGTCAAGCACATTAGCGGGCGGCCGCGGCTCTGGGGAGAGCGCGGTCCCCGGTCCACTCCCCGGAGGATCCGCCGGAAAACCCACCGGAAGCCTCTGGGAGAAGCCTCCGGGGGGACTTCCCCCGGAGAGCCTCGGGAGAGTCCCTCGGGGGCCCCGCCGAGAGGCCCTCCCGCCGGGGACGCCGGTGCTCCCCCTGCTTCTCCGGTTACCTTTCACTTTGGAATGATGTACGGCTTTCCGCCTTTTTAGCTGCTTCATCGATGTTGTCGGCATCGAGCGTGATAAGGCATTTGGCGGTGCTGTTGGGATGTTAAGGACATCTGCTTTTATTCGACGTTTTGTGGGGGTGATGGGTAAAGAAACGCGCTCTCCTCGTCAGGTGCGTCAAACGATTCCGGGGGGCACTGTTTCCTGATTCCCCGCCATGATTCAAAAGTGCCCGTACCGGGTTTTTTGCGAGCGTGGGAAGAGTAGAGAAGACGTCGTGGCTACCCTTATGAAAAGCGTCCTGGCGAGCGGTGCACTCGCCGGGGCCGTCCTCACTCAGGCGTCCGCTCCGGCGTTCGCCGACACCACAGCACCCAGGCAGGTGCCGAAGCAGGTGCAGAGCAGCAAGGCGGATCCTGACCCCTTCTGCGGCGACAGCCCGCTCATGGTGACCTTCCACACGTTCTGTATTCCGTCGGGGGGAACGGCGGTGCCTCTTCCCGCCCCCACCCCGCCGACGGTCGCTCCCACTCCGCCCGTGGCGGCAGGCAACTACATCCTGCTGTGCAGGTGGCTTCGCCTTCCCGAATCGCTCTGTGCCGTTCCCCCCGGTCCTCCCGGACCCCAGGGCCCGGCCGGTCCGCAGGGCCCGCCCGGACCGGTGGGGCCGCAGGGCCCGGTCGGTGCGCAGGGTGACACCGGTCTGCAGGGTCCGGCGGGCCCGCAGGGTCCGGCCGGCCCGGTCGGCCCGGCGGGTGCGGTCGGTCCGCAGGGCGGCGTCGGTCCGCAGGGTCCGGCCGGTCCGCAGGGTCCGGAAGGCCCGCAGGGTGCGCAGGGCGAGCCCGGACCGGAGGGTCTGCCCGGACTTCCGGGTCCGCAGGGCGAGCCCGGTCTCCCCGGCCCGGCCGGCCCCGAGGGCCCGATGGGTCCGATGGGCATGACGGGTCCGCAGGGTGAGCCCGGTCTGCCCGGTGCGCCGGGTGAGCCCGGTCCGGCTGGTCCGCAGGGTCCGGAGGGCCCGGCTGGTCCGGCTGGTCCGGCTGGTCCGCAGGGTCTGCCCGGTGACGTCGGCCCGGCGGGTCCGCAGGGTCCGGCGGGTGACACGGGTCCGGCCGGTCCGCAGGGTCCGGAGGGAC
>NZ_JBIAMC010000002.1:2626-556178 GCF_042873875.1 Streptosporangium sp. NPDC004379 | reverse complement strand
GGCCCGATGGGTCCGATGGGTATGACGGGTCCGCAGGGTGAGCCCGGTCTGCCGGGTGCGCCGGGTGAGCCCGGTCCGGCGGGTCCGCAGGGTCCGGAGGGCCCGGTTGGTCCGGCTGGTCCGCAGGGTCTGCCCGGTGACGTCGGTCCGGCGGGTCCGCAGGGTCCGGCGGGTGACACGGGTCCGGCCGGTCCGGAGGGCCCGATGGGTCCGATGGGTATGACGGGTCCGCAGGGTGAGCCCGGTCTGCCGGGTGCGCCGGGTGAGCCCGGTCCGGCGGGTCCGCAGGGTCCGGCGGGTGACACCGGTCCGGCCGGCCCGCAGGGTGAGCCCGGTCTGCCCGGTGCTCCGGGTGAGCCCGGTCCCGCCGGTCCGCAGGGTCCGGAAGGCCCGATGGGTCCGATGGGCATGACGGGTCCGCAGGGTGAGCCCGGTCTGCCCGGCCCGCAGGGTGAGCCTGGCCCGGCCGGTCCGCAGGGTCCGGAAGGCCCGCAGGGGCTGCCGGGTCTGCCCGGTGAGCCCGGTCCCGCCGGTCCGCAGGGACCGATCGGCCCCCAGGGCGACATCGGCCCGGAAGGTCCCCAGGGTCCGCCCGGACCCGAGGGTCCGCAGGGTCCGCCCGGACCCGAGGGTCCGCAGGGCCCGCCCGGGCCCGCCGGAACGCCCGGTGTGTCCGGTCCGCAGGGACCTGGGGGGCGCGTGACCGTGGTCTACCCGCCCAAGCAGGTCGTCTATCCGAGGCCGCTGGTGTACACCCGGCCGGTGATCTACACCCGTCCCGTCGTAGGGGTCGTCCGTGCCTACCCGATCGGCGCGGTCTGCACCACCACGATCGTCCCGCTGTGCTGATCCCGCCGTCCTGAGCGGGATCATCCCGGTCCGCCGGTCGTGAGAGACGCCGGAGGGCCCCGCGAAGGGCCCTCCGGCCGACGGGTCGCACATGTGACCGGCGCTTCGGCGGAGCGGGCGGGTACCGGACGAACAGGAAGGCGCGGGCTTCACGGCCCGCGCCTTTCCCGTGCGGACCCGGGTCCCCGGCTTTCCCGTGCGGGGCCGTACCCCGTGGCCGGCGCCCTCCGGGCGGGACCGTGCTCCGCGGTCCCGCGCTTCCCTCATGAAAGGGCCAAGCGAGGGTAGTGCGGATGCATGCGAATGACCTACACAGCCGACCTCTGGTGGAAGAACGCCGTCGTCTACTGCCTTGACGTCGAGACCTACAAGGACGGCAACGGTGACGGCATCGGCGATTTCCGGGGGCTCGCCCAGGAGGTCGACCATCTCTCCCGGCTCGGGGTGACCTGCATCTGGCTGATGCCGTTCTACCCGACCGAGGACCGCGACGACGGCTACGACATCACCGACTTCTACTCGGTGGACCCCCGGCTCGGCACCCTGGGCGACTTCGTGGAGTTCATGCGCACGGCCAGGGACCGGGGGATCCGGGTGATCGCCGACCTGGTGGTCAACCACACATCCGACCAGCACCCCTGGTTCAAGGAGGCCCGCTCCAGCCGCGACTCGGCCAAGCGGGACTGGTACATCTGGCGTGACGAGCCCCAGGAGTTCGATCCCAAGGCGATCGTCTTCCCCGACAAGGAGGACAGCCTCTGGGAGCTCGACAAGAAGACCGGGCAGTACTACTACCACAGCTTCTACCGCTTCCAGCCCGACCTGAACACCGCCAACCCCGAGGTGCGCGACGAGATCGCCCGCATCCTCGGCTTCTGGATGGAGCTGGGGCTGTCCGGGTTCCGGGTGGACGCGGTGCCGTTCCTGATCGAGGACATCTCCGGCGACCCGCACGAGTTCCTCGCCGACCTGCGGGCGTTCATGAACCGCCGCGACGGCACCTCGATCCTGCTCGGCGAGGTGAACCTGCCCTACCCCGACCTGATGAGGTACTTCGGCGACGGCAACGGCGACGAGGTCACCATGTGCTTCGACTTCATCGCCATGCAGCGGTTCCACCTGTCGATGGCCCGCCAGGACCCCCGGGCGCTGGCGGCCGCCCTGCGCGAGCGGCCCAAGGAACCGGACGACTCCCAGTGGGCCATGTTCGTCCGCAACCACGACGAGCTGACCCTGGACAAGCTCACCGAGGCCGAGAAACAGGAGGTCTTCGACGCCTTCGGCCCCACGAAGGACATGCAGGTGTACGACCGGGGGCTCCGCCGCCGCCTGCCGCCGATGCTCGACGGGGACCCGCGCCGGCTCAAGCTGGCCTACAGCGTGCTGTTCTCCCTGCCGGGCACTCCGGTGCTCTTCTACGGCGAGGAGATCGGTCTCGGCGAGAACCTGAAGGGCGAGGGCCGGATGGCCGTCCGGATCCCGATGCAGTGGTCTCCCTCCGGCGGCTTCTCACCCGACCCGAAGGTCTCGGTCCCCTCGCCCACCGGGAAGTTCGGCCCGCGGAACGTCAATGTGAGCGACCAGCGCCGCGACCCCGACTCGCTGCTCAGGTGGATCATGTTGCTGATCGAGCGCTACCGGGAGTGCCCCGAGCTGGCCTGGGGCGACTACGAGGTGCTGGACACCGGGGACGACGCCGCCGTGCTGGCCCACCGGGCCGACGCCGAGGGCGGAGCCGTGATCGCGGTGCACAACTTCGCGGGCCGCGAGGCGAACGTGGAGCTCGTCCTGGAGGGTCTCGACCACTGCGACACGCTCGTCGACCTGCTGGTGGACGGCACGCACGACCTCCCCAAGAGCGGCAAGCTCGCGTTCACGCTGGAGCCGTACGGCACGCGCTGGCTCCGCGCCACTCCGCGCGACGCGGCGCCGGAGGACAGTTCGGCCAAGAACCGGTGACCCCGGCCCGGACGCCCGCCTGGGATCACCGGGCGTCCGGGTCACGGCCTTCCGGGGGCCAGGCGAGCATGGCGAGGTCGGCGACGCGTTCCAGCTCCTCGCGGCCGGCGCCGTCGCGGGCCTGGGTGGACATGCCCTGGAGGACGCCGGCGTAGAAGGTCGTCAGCGCGCCGACGTCGGTGTCCGCCGGGAGCCGGCCCGCCGCGACGTCCCCGGCGATTCGCTCGGCGATCGCCGCCTTGCCCGCCTCCCTGAGGCGGCGCATGTCCCCCTCCACCTCCGCCGACCCCGGCCCGCAGTTGACCGCCGCGCTGATCACCAGGCAGCCGGGCGGGTGGGACGGGTCGGTGTACTCCGCGGCGGCCGTGCGGAGGAACCGGGCGATCGCGGCCCGGCCGGTCGCCTCCTCGCGCAGCGCCCGCGACGTGAAGGCGCCGTGGGTGCGCTGGTAGCGCTCGACCACCTCGTCGAACAGCCGCCGCTTGTCGCCGAAGGCGGCGTACAGGCTGGGCGGGCGGATGCCCATGGCCGCGGTGAGCGAGGCGATCGAGGTCGCCTCGTAGCCGTGCCGCCAGAACTCCAGCAGCGCGCTCTCCAGCGCCGCGTCCCGGTCGAACTCGCGTTGCCTTCCCATGCCCCAAGTGTAGCGACCGTTAAAGAATCGTGTTACGGTTCTTTCTGTATCGAGCGCTACAAAAACGAGGAGGGCGACATGAGGACAGCTCTGGTGACGGGTGCGAGCCGGGGGATCGGCCGGGCGATCGCGCTGCGGCTGGGACGGGACGGCGTGCGGGTGGCCGTCCACTACGCCAGGGACGAGGCGGCGGCGAAGGAGACGGTCGCGGACATCACCGGGGCCGGGGGCCGGGCCTTCGCCGTACGGGCCGAGCTGGGCGTGCCCGGCGACGTGGACACGCTCTTCGCCGCGCTGGAACCGGAGATCGACGGGCTGGACATCCTGGTCAACAACGCCGGGATCAACGCCTCGGTCCCGATCGAGGAGCTCACGCCCGAGCTGTACGACAGGGTCTACGCGGTGAACGTCAAGGCGCCGCTCTTCATCGTCCAGCGGGCGCTCCCGCTCATGCGGGACGGCGGGCGCATCGTCAACATCACCTCGGGGGTGGTCAGGATCGCCTTCCCCGGGACCATCGCCTACTCCGGGACCAAGGCGGCGATCGAGGTGATGGGCCAGGCCCTCGCCAAGCAGCTCGGGCCGCGCGGGATCACGGTGAACTCGGTCGCCCCCGGGTTCGTCGACACCGACATCAACGCCGACTGGCTGCGCGGCGACCCCGAGGCCGAGGCGTTCGCGGCGAGCCACGCCGCCCTGGGCCGGGTCGGCACGCCCGAGGACGTCGCCGACGTGGTGGCCTTCGTCGCCTCCGACGACGCCCGCTGGGTCACCGGCTCCACCCTCGACGCCACCGGCGGCTCCGGTCTCTGACCGGAGCCGGCTCCATCGGCGGCGTCAGGGGCGGCGTCAGGGGCGGCGCTGCTGGTGACGGGGGTCGCGCTTGGTCTTGAGCTTGTCGAGCTGCTGGATGAGGTCGTCGCGGACCTCGTTCAGCGCCGAGGTCATGTCCTCCTCGCCCGAGGTGGCCACCAGCGGGTCGGTGCCCGCCAGCCGGCACTCGAGGGTGACCTTCTGCTCGGCCCGGTCGCGGTTCTTGACGTTCAGCAGCAGATCCACCGAGCCGAGGGGATGGGAGCGCAGCCGCTTCTCCAGCGGGGTGAACCGTTCCACGATGCCGGGACGCTCGTCGTCGGCGAAGCCCGTGCCGAGATAGAGCCGCTCATCGACGATGTTCACCTGCTCCTCGCCCGCGCTCTTCATCGTCATGGATCCTCCTACCAGCTCGGTGTCTTCTCGTCATGTGGTCCGGCGGCCGAGGGGCCGTTCCCGGCGCCGCGCCGTGCGTCGCCGCGGTCCCGGCCCTTCCCGTTTTCCGCATCGGACCCCGTCGTCCCGGCCGGGCCGCACCCTGCCGCCGACGGTTGTGCTGGCCGTACCCGGCCGTCGGCGGACTATGCGGGGCGTCCCCGGGGGCCGGGCCGGTCCGGGTCCGGTACGGCGTCGTCCTGACGGGCGAATATGCTTCGCATGACCGGAACCAGGCATTGAGCAGAACCTAAAAGGAGAAATCAGCCGTGTACAAGGAGTTCGCAGTCGAAGCCGTGGTGTGGCTGATCCCCGTCATCGTGCTGCTCGGCCTGGCATTCATGATCACTGCTTGATCCGGGCGCGGGCACGGGCCCGGTGGGGGCGACGGCCCCCGAACGCCCGCCGGACGCCGGTCACCTCCCGCCGGGGAACACCGGATCGGCGACCGTGGAGGGGGAGGGATCGCGAACCTCCAGGTCGCCCGTGCATCGCGGGACGTCTCCGCCGGGAACTCCATCGGGAACGGATCCGGGCGACACCGGGCGGTGACCTGCGCGTTGCCGAATTGATCTTTTTCAGGGAAAAATCCTGAAATAAGGGAAAGAGCATTGTCACCGCCCTCGGCTCTCCCCTTTAATCGGATCTTGCGAAAGATCTGATCAGGGACCGGGAAGATGATCGACGGGCATCGCACGGCGCAGACCGCGATCCAGACCATCCTCCGGCTCACCAATCTCCTGATGGCGGGCAGGCGCGTGGCCGTCCTCGGGCGGGAGCCGGAACTGGCCGCGTGCCTCCGCGCGATGGGCGCGCAGACCCTCCTCACCGACCCGGCGGCCGCCCTCGACGGCCATCGGGTCCTGCCGGAGGAGGAGGCCGTGGCCGTCGCCGACATGGTGATCGGAGCCGGTGAGCGGCACCTCTCCCTGTTACGCGACGGGACGATCCTGGTCCTCGCCGGCCCGCCTCCCGGCACCGGAGAGGCCGTCGGGAGCGTCTCCGCCGGGGGACGTTCGGACGGAACCGGAACCCGGCAGGCGGACGGGATCGAAACCCGGCAGGCGGACGAGGCCGGAACCCGGCAGGCGGACGGAACCGGAACCCCCGCCGCGGCGGCCGGCATCCCGCCCGGACTCCGGGGGACGCGCGTCCGCGACGGCGTCACCGCCTACCGCCTCGACCCCGCCCGCGAGGTGTTCGTGCTGGACATGGCGTGCTGACCGACATCAGGGACGCCTCCCTGGCGGCACGCGGGGCGGACCGGATCGCCTGGGCCCGGCGGTTCATGCCGGTGCTGGACGCGGTCACCGGGCGGCTCGATCTCACCGGCCGCCGGATCGGCCTGGTGCTCGTGCTGGAGCCCAAGACCGCGAACCTGGCGCTGGCCCTCGCCGGAGCCGGGGCCGAGGTAATCGTGACCTGCGCGGCGGGCGAGACCGACGACGAGGTGGCGGCGGCCCTGGCCGCCGAGGGGATCTCCGTACTCGCGCGTTCCGACGCCTCGCCCGCCCAGGACCTCGGCTTCGCCCGGCGCGTGCTCCGCGCCGGACCTGACGCCCTGGCCGACGACGGTTCCCGCGTCGTACGGCTGGCCCATGCCGAGGACCTGGTCGGGAACCTCGCCGGGGCGGCCGAGGAGACCACCAGCGGCCTGCGCCCCCTGCGGGTGATGGCGGCCCGGGGCGAACTGCGGATACCCGTGCTGGCCGTGAACGACGCCCGCTCGAAGTACCTGTTCGACAACGTCCACGGGACCGGCCAGTCGTGCGTGATGGCCGCGGCGGACCTGACCGGGCTCCGGCTCGCCGGGTCGGTCTGCGCGGTGGCGGGCTACGGCCACGTCGGCCAGGGCGTGGCCCGCTACGCCCGCGCGCTCGGAGCCCGCGTCCTGGTGTCCGAGGTGGACCCGTTCGCCGCGCTCCGCGCCCACCACGACGGCCACGAGGTCCTCCCGCTGACGGAGGCGTGCGCGCAGGCCGACCTGGTGTTCTCCGCGACCGGTGTCGCGCGCACGATCACCGGCGGGCACCTGCGGGCGATGCGGCCCGGCACGGTGGTCGCGGTCGCCGGGGGAGTGCCGGATGAGGTCGAGGTGGCGGAGACGCCGCCGGGCGTGACCGTGCTCGCGGACGGGGAGTGCGTGAACTGCGCCGCTGCGGAGGGGAACCCGATCGAGATCATGGATCTGTCGCTGTCGGTTCAGGCGCTCGCCCTGGAACACCTGCTGGCGTACGGTCCCGCGCTGGAGCCGGCCGTCCACCCCGTGCCGGAGGAGCTCGACGAGCGGATCGCCCGCGCCAAACTGTGCGCGCTGGGCGTCGCCCTCGACGAGCCGTCCGCGTCCCAGCGGGACTTCCTGGGGAAGGGCCTGTGATCGTCGAGGTCGCGGGCGCCTCGGTCCGCTACCGCTCCACCGGCCAGGAGGTGCTCTCCGAGGTGGACCTCGCCGTGGGCCCGGGGGACCTGACCCTGGTCAGCGGTCCCTCGGGCGGCGGGAAGAGCACGCTGCTGCGGCTGCTCAACGGGCTCATCCCGCACGCCTACCGGGCCGAGGTCACCGGCGACGTCGTGGTCGGCGGACGGCCGGTGGCCGCGCAGAGCGTCAGGGAGCTGTCCACCGTCGTCGGCACGCTGCTGCAGGACCCGCGCAAGCAGATCGTCGGCACCGTCGTCGACGCCGAGCTGGCCTTCGGCCCGGAGAACCTGGGCCTGCCCAGGCCCGAGATCCGCCGCCGCATCGCGGAGGTCACCGAGCGGGTGGGCATCCGGCACCTGCTCGGCAGGCCCACCGCCGAGCTGAGCGGCGGTGAGCTGCAGATGGTCGCCTTCGCCGGGGTCCTGGTGATGCGGCCCCGGGTGATCCTGGTGGACGAGCCGCTGGCCAACCTCGACACGGAGGCGAGCCTGCGGCTGATGCGGGAGCTGCGCCGGTTCGTCGACGACGGCGGCGCCGCGCTGGTCGTCGAGCACCGGGTCGAGGAGATCCTCCGCTTCGCGCCCAGCCGGGTCCTCTACCTCGCGGAAGGACGTGTCCGGTACTCGGGTGACGTGCCCGGTTTCCTGGCCACCGCGCCAGTGGAGCACGTGAAGCTGCCCTTCGGAACGCTGGTGGCCCGCGCCGCCGAACTGCCCGCCGCGCCGGCCCTCCCGGGCCGGGAGACCGCGGCTTCCGGTCACACGCCCGGTCACACGCCCGGTCATGGGCCCGGCCGCGGGACCACGGCGCCCGGCTCCGCGCCGGACGGGGAGGCCGCGCGGCTCGGCTACCGGGGCGCGGCCCTCGGATACGGCGCGCGGACCGTGCTCGACGGCGTGGACCTGGCGCTCGGACCGCGTGAGCGGGTCGCGATCCTCGGACGCAACGGGGCGGGCAAGTCCACCCTGCTGCGCGCCGCCGTACGGCTCCTGGAACCGCTGCGCGGCGACGTCACGGTGGACGGCGCGCCGGTCACCGAGCGGTCGACGCTGGAACTGGCGACAACCTTCGGCTACGTGTTCCAGAACCCCGGGCAGGCGCTGTTCTGCGCGACGGTCCGCGACGAGCTGGCGTTCGGCCCGCGCAACCTGGGCCGGTCCGCCGAGGAGATCGAGCGGGTCTCACGGGAGGTGCTGCGCGCCATGCTCCTCGACGACGAGGCCGACGTCATGGAACGCGCGCCGCGCACCCTCTCGTTCGGCCAGCAACGCCGTCTCACCGTCGCCCTGGCCCTGGCCATGCGGCCCCGCACGCTCATCCTCGACGAGCCGACCGCCGGGCAGGACCTGCTCAGCACCACGCGGTTCATGACGCGGGTCTTGGACGCCGCCGAGAGCGTCTACTTCATCACCCACGACGTCGACCTGGCACTGACCTCCGCCGACCGCGTCGTCGTGGTCGACGAGGGCCGGATCGTCGCCGACGCCGCCCCCGCGGCGCTCGCCGGGGACTCCGGACTGTGGTCGCGTGCCGGACTCCGGGAGACGAGCCTGGTCCGGGCCGTCCGCGACCGCGTCCGGGACGGGGAAGCGGTCCCTCACCCGTTCGATCTCGCGCGCCTCACCCCCCACCAGGAAGGAAGCACACACCCATGAGCACCGAGGCACTGCCACCGCGCTCGTCGCAGTGGGCGGTCAACTCCAGAACGGTCGTGTTCGGCGCCGTCGGCGCGGCGCTCTACGCCGTGCTCGGTCTGATCAGCATCGTCATCCCCGGCACCCAGAACGTCGCCGTACGGCCCGCGTTCGCCCTGGTGCCGTTCTTCGGCAAGCGGTTCGGCGTCATCGCGGGCTTCTTCACCGGCTTCGTCGGAAACCTCATCATCGACCTCATCCAGGGCGGCGGCCTCACGTACTGGAACTGGAGCGTGGCCAACGGCCTGGTCGGCGCGGTGGCCGGGCTGATCTTCGCCGCGATCCCGCCGATCGCGAACGAGTTCGTCCGGATCGTGGTCACCGCCCTGGGCGCGCTCGCCGCGACGGCGATCGGCCTGCTGTTCGTGATCACCGACATGTTCCTGATCGCGAACACGAGCTTCGACACGTTCCTCTTCTCCAACTACCTGCCCGCACTGCTGACCAACGGCCTCGCGGTCGTCATCCTGACCCCGGCGCTGGACGCCGCCTGGGAGCCGCTCGCCAAGCGGGCCGGGCGCTAGCCGATGGACGTCACGCCACGGTATCTGGGTGCGGGCTCCTTCCTCGCGCGGCGTGATCCGCGCGTGCTCCTGCTGGTGCCGGTGCTCTATCTCGTGGCGGTGGCGAACATCGCGGACCTGCGGGGCATGCTCCTGTGCGCCGCGGTGGCCCTGGTCTACTACCGCGCCGCGCGCATCCCGTGGCGCGAGGTCAGGGCCAACTGGTTCTTCGTGCTGTTCTTCACCACGATGCTGGTGCTGGTGAACAGCGTCTTCACCCCCGCGGACACCCGGTCAGGGGCGGGGGAGGCGCTGTTCGCCATGCCGATCACCGGGACCGAGGTCCGCGTGGTCACGCTGTCCTACGCGGCCGACCTGCTCGTCCGCTACGGCTCGCTGGCCGCGGTCGGCTTCCCCGTGGCCTTCGCCATCGCCCCCACCGACTTCGGCGTCGCCTTCGCCCGGCTCCGGCTGTCACAGCGCCTCGCCTACGGCGTGGACCTGACGTTCCGTTTCCTGCCGTCCACCGCCGTCGCGATCCGGGAGACCATCGACGCCCAGCGGGTGCGCGGCTACGACCACAGCCGCAGCCGCAACCCGATCAGGAAGCTCGCCTCGCTGCGGCCGATCGTCGTCCCGGTGACGGTGAACGCCCTCGTCGACGCCGAGGACACCGTCAACGCCATGGACCTGCGCGGTTTCGGCGCCAAGCACCGCACCTGGATGCGCGAGCTCGGATTCGACCGCGCGGACCGCCTGGTCCTGGCCGCCTTCGCCGCGCTCGCCGCGGTGATGACCGCCGCCAAGGTGTGGGGACCGTTCGGCGAGGTGTGGATTCCGTGATCCACTCCGCGCCGCTGGTCCTCCCGGTCAGCGCCCCCTTCGTCCGCGACGGCGCCCTGGTCGTACGGCACGGCCGCGTCGCCGCGCTCGGCCCGCGCCGGGAGATCCTGGCCGCGTGGCCCGGTGAGGCGGAGACCCGCTGGGAGGGGATGCTCGTCGCCGGGCTGGTCAACGCGCACACCCACCTGCAGTACACGCACATGGCCGAGGTGGGGCGGCGCGCCCACGCCTCCTTCGAGGAATGGTCCACGGCCTTCGACGAGGTCTACCACGCCCTCTCCTCGACCTCCTCGGCCTCCTCGACCTCCTTGACCTCTGCGGATCCTCCCGCCGCCTCTCCCGTCCCGGAGCCCGGGGCCTCCGGCGCGGCCTGCGCCGGACCGGCCGGCTGGGCCGCCGCCGCGCGGGACGGCGCCCGATGGCTGCTGCGGTCCGGCACCACCTCGGCGGCCGACGTCGTCACCGACCTCGCGGCGGCGCACGCGTTGCGCGACGCGGGGCTGGGCGGCCTGCCGTACCTGGAGACCCTCGGCGACACCGACGCCGACTGGGCCGCGTCGGGGCGCGAGCGGTTCACCGCCCTGCTCGACGCGGCCGGTCCGCCGCTGGGGGTGTCCCCGCACGCGCCCTACACCCTCGACACCGGGACGCTGCGGGACGTGACCCGGCTCGCCCGCTCCCGGGGCATGCGCCTGCACGTCCACCTCGCCGAGGGAAGGCACGAACGGGAGTACACGGTCTCCGGGACCGGGCCGTTGGCGCGGATGGTGCGGGAGCTGGGGTTCGACTTCGCGATCCTGCGTGAGGGCGGCACCGGGCTCGGGCCGGCCGCCTTCCTGGACGCGCTCGGCATGCTCGGACCGGACTGCCACGTCGCGCACGGCGTCCATCTCGACGCCGCCGACCGGGCGCTGCTCCGCGGGCGCGGCACCGCCGTCGCGCTCTGCCCGCGCTCCAACCGGACGCTCGGCGAGGAGGGGCCCGACGTGGCCGCCCTGCTCACCGAGGGCAACCCGATCGCGGTCGGCACGGACTCGCTGGCGTCCTCCCCCTCACTGGACCTGCTCCACGACGTGGCGGCGCTGCGCGACCTCGCGGTACGGCAGGGCTACCGGGCCGGTGACCTGGACCGGCGGCTCGTCGAGGCCGCGACGCTGGGCGGCGCCCGCGCCCTGGGGATCACCGGGGGGCTCTCCGCGGGCGGCCCGGCAGACTTCGCGGTCTTCGACGTCGCCGCCGGGCGGGAGCCGTACCGGGCGCTGGTGGAGGAGGGGGCGGGCCGCTGCGTCGCCACGGTCGTCGGCGGCGCGACGCTCTGGGACGCGGCGCGTTCCGGATCGGCCGATCACGGACCGGCGGTTCACGGATCGGCGGTTCACGGGCCGGCTGGTCACGGGCCGGCTGGTCACGGGCCGGCGGTTCACGGATCCGCGGGTTCCGGGGCGGTGGGTTCCGGGGCGGCGGACGCCGGGGTCACGGATTTCCAGACGGCGGGCGCCGGCTGATGTCAATTTCCGATTTTTCCCTGTATCTGCTCATATTCCGGGCGTGGTGACATGGCATCCCAGACCATCCGCTTCAAGCTCTACTCGCTGCTGAGCCTGCCCATCGTGGCGCTCATCGCGCTCTGGACGTTCGTCACCGGCCACGTCGTCGGCGACTTCTTCACCCTGCGCGAAGCCACCACCCTGTACGAACAGATCTCCGAACCCGCCACCGAGCTGGTCATACGCGTGCAGAACGAGCGCAGGTTCTCCGCCATCGTGCTCAGCACCGCCACCCCCCGCCCCGGGACGCTGACCGACGTCCGCCGGCGGACCGACAAGGCCGTCACCGACTTCCGCCTGCGGGCCACCTCCCAGGAGGCCGACGCGGTCACCACGCCCGAACTGGCCGCGGCGATCGACCGGGTCGTCACCGAGACCGAGAAACTGCGTTCCGTCCGCCGCGACGTCGACGCCGGGGCCTCCGACCGGCTGGAAGCCGTTCAGGCGTTCAGCCGGATCGTCGACGCGGTCTACCGGCTCCAGGACAAGCTCGTCACCATCTCCGAGGTCGAGCTCTACCGGCAGGCCGTCGGGCTCCAGCGGATCGCGCACGCGCGCGACCTCATCTCCCGGGAGGACGCGCTGGTCTCCGGCGCGATCCGTACGGGAACACTGGCCCATGACGAGTACGAGGCGATCGAGGCGTTCGCCCCCAACCGGCGGCTGCTGCTCGTCGAGGGCACGTCGACCCTGGACGACGAGCTGCGCGCCCCGTTCCAGACGCTGCTCGACTCCGCCGTCCACCGCCGGCTGACCGGCCTGGAGGACGAGATCGTCGACACGTCCAAGCTCCCCAGGGACTCCGGCGCCTGGCCCTCCTCGGTCACCGCGGTCGGCGACGAGCTCGACCGGCTCGTGATCACCCAGTCGGGGGCGCTGAACGAGCGCGCGGACGACGCCGCCGGCGGGATCATCCTGCGGATCGTCCTGGCCGGAGGGCTGGGCCTCGCCGCGATCATCGGCGCCGTGGTGCTGTCCGCGCGCCTGGGCCGCGGCCTCGCCGCGGAGCTGGGCGGCCTGCGCCGGGCCGCCGTCGAGCTGGCCGAGGTACGGCTGCCGCGGGTCGTCGAACGGCTGCGCGCCGGTGAGTCGGTGGACGTGGAGGCCGACGCCCCGGCCATCTCCACCGGCGGAACCACGGTGGAGATCGTCGACGTCGGCCGGGCGTTCGCCAGCGTCCAGCGGACGGCCGTCGAGTCGGCCGTGGCGGAGGCGAAGCTCCGCCACGGCTTCAACCGGGTCTTCCGCAACCTGGCCAGACGCACCCAGTCGCTGGTCCACCGCCAGCTCTCCCAGCTCGACGCCATGCAGCGCAAGGCCACCCGGCCCGAAACGCTGGACGACCTCTACCGGCTGGACCACCTCACCACCCGCATGCGCAGGCAGGCCGAGGGACTGGTCATCCTGTCGGGGGCGACGGTCGGACGCTCCTGGCGTCACCCCGTCTCCTTCGTGGACGTGGTCCGCGGGGCCGTGGCCGAGGTCGAGGAGTACCGGCGGATCGAGGTGCAGCCCATGCCGGACGTCAGGCTGGCCGGGTCCGCCACGGCCGACGTCACCCACCTGCTGGCCGAGCTGCTGGAGAACGCGACCGTGTTCTCCCCGCCGACCACCCGGGTGGACGTCCGGGGCGAGGCGGTCGGCTGGGGTTTCGCGATCGAGATCGAGGACCGCGGGCTCGGCCTTCCCTCGAACGAGATCACCGAGATCAACGAGCGCCTGTCCCACCCGCCCCGGTTCGACACCGTCGACGGCGAGCAGCTCGGTCTGTTCGTGGTCGGCCATCTCGCCGCCCGCCACGGCATCAGGGTCACGCTCAGCCGTTCACCCTTCGGCGGCACCGTCGCGATCGTCCTCATCCCGCAGTCCATGCTCGCCGGCCCCGAAGCCGATTCCGGAGCCGCAGACTCCGAAGCGGGCCCCGAGGAGGCGGGGTCCCCGACGGCCGTGCCGGCGGAGAACACGCCCGGAACGGCCACGCGGGGAGAGGTCACCGCCGCACCCGTCGCCGAATGACCTCCGCCGCCTCCCGTACGGCGAGCGCGGCGGCCAGGCAGGGACCGAGAGCGGAGACCGGTCCGCTCACCCGCCGGGAACGCGTCCGGGAGAGGGGAGGGACCGGTCCGCCGGAGGCCCCGCCTTCAGGAAGCCCTTCAGGAGGCCGGAGTGCTTCGGGCGGCCGGCTCAGGAGCCCTCGGGGCAGCGGGCGTCCATCGGGCGGGGAGCGCCGTTCGGTGTGGGGACGGCCAGTACGCGCGCCCTGCCCTCGGCGCTCATGACGCCGTCGTGGACGTACCAGTCGCCCGGCGTCGAGGTCTTCTCGCCCCGTTCGGCGCCGTAGTGGGTGAACTCCGGCTCCACGCCGCGTGCCCGCAGCATCGCCCGCACCTCGTCGACGCTCCTGTTGACGTAGTCCACGCAGTGAAGCGGCTCGCCGGGCATGTCGATGCCGGGCGGCATCTTGTAGGTCTCGCCGGGACGGGCGTTCCGGCCGAGGAAGATCTCGCCTTTCTCCCTGAACCCCACCGGCACCCTCAGACCGATCGAACAGCCCGCGAACCGGACGCAGTCCCCCGGAGCGTCGATGGTCTTGATGGCGTCCTGCTCGGGGATGACCCGCCCCTGCCGTATCCCCTCGTGTCCCCCGTTGAGCACGACCATCTGGCCGACCAGGCTCGGAGACGTCGGTACGAGCATGAGCGTGATGTCCAGTCCGCGGGCCTTGAGCTCGCGCTCGTACATCCCCGGGTCGGCGTAGAGGTCCTTGACCGTGATGACGTAGTGGTCGCCCTCCTGCTTGATGTCGAGGGTGGCGGAGGCCGGGGCGGTGCCGAACAGGCCGGGAAGCGCCCAGCTCAGCATCGTCACGGCCGCGGCGATCCCGGCAACGAGCGGCATGGCGGACCGCCGGGGGAGCCGTGAGGGGCCGCGGGGGGCGGTGACGCGCGGGCGGTGTACGCCCGTGGAGAGGCGACGGCGGAGCCCTCCGGCGGCGGGGACCGGCATGGCGGTGATCTCGTCCAGCAGCTCCCTGGCGCCGGGGGTCATGCCGGGTCCGGGGTCGGGGGCGATCCCGGCGACGAGACGGTCGATGTCGGGCATCAGATCCTCCCTCTCACCAGCGCGACCGCGCGCGAGCCGTACCTGGTCACGTCGAACCCGGCCGCGTGCAGCTCCCTGGCGAGCCGTCTGCGGGCCCGGTGCAGCCGCAGCCGCACCGCGCCGTGCGAGCATCCCAGCACCTTCGCGATCTCCTCACCGCTCAGGCCCTCCCAGCTGGCAAGGGCGAGCAGCTCCCGGTCCTCGGGGCGCAGGCGCATGAACGCCTGGCGTACGCCGACGGCGTCGTCCTCCACGAGGTCCTCGGCCCAGACGGTCAGCTCGGCGCGGAGCCGTACGGCCAGCGCGGACCGCCGGGTCTCCTCGCGCCGCCGGTTGGCCAGGACCCGCCGGGCCACCCCGTACAGCCAGAGCTTCGCGTCGTGGCCGTCGGGGATGTCGCGCATCCGCCGCCAGGCCGTGGTGAACGTCTCGGCGAGCGCGTCGGCGGCGTCGTCGGGGGAGCCGGTACGGCGCCGCACGTAGGCGAGCAGGTCGGGATAGTGCGCCTCGTAGATCTCCTCGAAGCGTCCCTTCGGGTCAGGGGAACCCACGCTGTCGCCTTTCGCCGGGTACTCGTCACCCTGCACCTGTCCGGGTGCGGCGCGGTGTTACGCCTCCACCGATATTTCCGGGAAAAGCGGTACTCCGGGGGTCGGGCGGAGCGGCCGGACAGGGGCGACTGAACAGGAGTTGACCGGACGGGAGACGGCTGAACAGGAGACGGCCGGACGGGAGACGGCCGGACGGGGGTGGCCGGACGGGAGGCGGAGCGGCGGAACGGTGGCTGGCGAAGATTTGGGACCGAGCCGGGCTTGGCGGAGACCGCTTTTCGGTACGAACCCTCTACTCAGCGTGATGCTTCGAGGGTGCGAGGAGGACTTCCGATGGAGATGCCCATCGTGAACCGATGTCAGGCCGAGAACTGCGCGTACAACAGGGACCAGGGATGCCACGCGCTGGCGATCACCGTGGGTGACCGGCGGCACGCGCGGTGCGACACCTTCTTCACCGACTCGGTCAAGGGCGGCGATCCGGCCGGCACCGGCCGCGTCGGCGCGTGCAAGATGGCCGACTGCCGGCACAACGAGCAGTTCGAGTGCCAGGCGCCCGGCATCGCCGTCGGGGCGGGACAGGGCGGGGCCGACTGCCTCACCTACGACCCCGTCTACCAGACCGCCTGACCGCCCCGCCTGCCGGACCGTCTGGCCGCCCGGCTGCGCGGCCCGTCGTCCGGTCCCCGGGGCCCGTCATGCGGTCCCGAAGGTGATCGAGGGGCCGGTCACGAGACCGGGGCCGGAGGCGGGTCCGGTGCCGGAGGCGGGCCGATGACGTCCACCAGTGCCCGCAGCCCTTCGACCACCTCCGGCCCGGTCGGCGACTTCTCCGGGTCGATCAGCCACTGCACCATGACGCCGGAGAGCAGCGCCATCTGCACCGAGCCGAGCGTGCGCGCCGCCGCGTCGGCGATCTTCTCCTCCGGGACCCCCGACAGCAGCGCGGTCAGCCCGCGACGCCCCTCCTGCTGGCTTCCCGACAGGTGACGCCGCAGCTCGGGGGAGTGCTCCGCCTGCAGGGCCGCCTCGATGCTGGCCAGCCACAGCCTCCGGCTGGCGGTGAACGACTCGATGATCCGCGTCCACATGGCCTCGTAGTTCTCCGTCGAGGAGGAGCCCGTGTCGCCGTAGGCGGCGAGCGTGCGCCCGGTCTCGGTGCCCCACTCGTCGATCGCCTCGATGAGCGCCGCGATGAGCAGCGCGTCCCGGGAGCCGAAGTGGTAACCGATGGCCGCCATGCTGACCCCTCCGGCGGCGGCCGAGATGTCGCGGACGGTGGTCCGCGCCCACCCCTTCTCCTCCAGGCAGCGCCGGGCGCCGGCGATCAGATCCTCGCGATTTCCCATGCCGGGATGTTACTGGCCTCCCCTCCATCTGGCGGTCCGTTGTTGCGCAAATGCATTAGGCATATGCATTGCGCAAATGCGCAAAACGGCGTAGCGTTCCGGTCACACGCCACCGGGGCGTGACCGCGACACCGTGAGACCGCGAGAGGGCCAGCCATGAACCAGACCACCGCCCAGCCGGCCGCCCAGACCACAGCCCAGCCGACAGCTCAGCCGACCGCCCCTGTCCGGGCCGGGTTCCGCATCGACGGGCGGCGCCTGTCCTACGTCGACTTCGGCGGCCCCGGCCGTCCCCTCATCGCCCTGCACGGCCACATGTCCGAGGGGGCGAGCTTCGCCGAGGTGGCCGCCGCGCTGGCCCCGGAGTGGCGGGTCATCGCCCCCGACCAGCGCGGGCACGGCGAGTCGGACCGGGCGTCCGACTACTCGCGCGAGGGGTACGTCGCCGACGTCGTCGCTCTGCTCGACCACCTCGGCCTCGACCGCGCCGTGCTCCTGGGCCATTCACTGGGCGGCATCAACGCCTACCAGCTCGCCGCCCGCCACCCCGAGCGGGTCTCCGCGCTCGTCAACATCGACGCGCCGGTACGGCTCGGCCTGGACGGTGGCCCCGACCCGATGGCCTTCGTACTCTCCCTGCCGTACGAGGCGCCCACCCGCGAGGCGATGATCGAGGGGATGGGCCACTTCGCGCCGTTCTTCGCCGACGCCCTGCGGGAGAACCCCGACGGAAGCTGGCGCCTGCCGTTCCACCCCGAGGACATCCACGCATCCGAGCAGGCCAACCGCGGTGACCACTGGGCCGACTGGACGGCGGGCGCCTGCCCGGCCCTGGTGATCCGCGCCACCCGGGGCGGCGTCATCTCCGCCGGGGACGCGCGGGCCATGGTCGAGCGGCGGCCCGGCACCCGCCTCGTGGAGCTGGAGACCGACCACTTCGTCTACGCGGCCGACCCCGGGGGCGTCGCCTCCGCCGTCGCGGAGTTCCTGCGCTCAGCCGCCCTGATCGGCTGAGGGGGCGGGCGTGCCGCAGGTGAAGCCCTCGTCGTGGTCAGGCTCCAGCTCGATCCGCCGGAGTACGGTCTCGTCCATCGGGCGGCGGAAGGTCTCCCGCTGGGCGCAGTCGTAGAACGCGTAGGTGCCCTCGTGCTCACCGAGCAGCAGCAGGGGCGTCCCGCCGTACAGGGGAGTCCCCTTGCCGGGGGCGGCGGCGACCACCCACTGGTCCTGGAAGCCGGCCAGGCTCAGCACGATGCTCCCCCGCCCCGTGGCGGCGAGCGCCTCCGCGTCCGACTCCAGCTGTCCGATCAGCGCGAAGCCGAGCCCGATGCCGGTGAACGCGGCCATCACCACCCGCATCCCGGCCCGGCCCGCCGGGCGGCGTCGCAGCAGCCGGAACGGCACCAGGAAGGAGACGGCCCCGATGACGGCGGCGACCAGCACGACCGAGGCGAGCCCGGCGCCCTCGTCGAGGTCCAGGTAGCCGAGGAAACCCCAGTACGTCGCGCCGCACCACACCGCGCCCAGGGCCGCCGCCGCCCACGGCCGCGCCCGTACGGCGCGGGCCAGCCTGGCCGCGTGCCCCAGGGTGGCCCTGTTCATCAGCCAGCAGAGGGCCACCAGCGCGCCCAGGACCAGCGAGCCTCCAAGGATCAGCAGGATCAGTGATCCCACCAGGCGCCCGAACATGGTCGCCTGGTCGATGCCCGCCTGCTCGGGGCTGATGTTGAAGATCCCGTACATCTGCTGGACGCCGAGGTAGAGCAGGGCGTAGAGCGCGATGCCCACCAGGAGCACCACCGAGCCGATCCGTTCCAGCAGGTCCATGGCGCTGCCCTGGACGGTGGCGTCCCTATCGGTCATTTCGCGATTTATCCCGTGTTGGCGTGCGCTGTCCGGGACAGCGTGCCACACCGGGACCCGCGCGGGCATCGGGAGTCCCACGCGGTGCCCGCGCTCATGGGCGCCGCGCCCGGCGGCCGGCCGCCCCGGGCCCGTCACGCGTCACGGGCCGGGCGGGGCGGACGGGGCCCTCACTCGCCGCGGGCCTCCGCGAGCGCCGTCTCGAAGGCGTCCATCTCGCGCCGGACGCGGTCCAGCCCGGCCGACGGCAGCCACGCCATCGCCCGGCCGACCCCGGCCTCCTCCATCGCCTGGAGCACGTCGGGGTCGGCGGGCGCCGACATCATGACGACCTCGACGCTCTTCCCGGCGTCGCCGGCCCGCCGGAACAGCTCCTTCACTCGGTCCAGGATCCCCGGGGAGTAGTTCGGCAGCCAGGCGTCGCCGTACGAGAGCACCCGGTCGAGGACCTTGGGGCCGGTGCCGCCCACCAGGATCGGCGGGCAGGGGCGCTGCGCGGGCTTGGGCCACGACCAGATCGGGCCGAAGGAGACGAACTCTCCGTCGTAGGAGGCCGCGTCATGCGTCCAGATCTCCCGCATCGCCCGCACGTAGTCCTTCATCACCGCGAAGCGCCGCGCCGGGTCCACCCCGTGGTTGCGGATCTCCGGGTCGTTCCACCCCGCCCCGATCCCGAACTCGAAGCGCCCGCCGGTGAGGTCGTCCACGCTCGCCACCGTCTTGGCCAGGCCGATCGGGTCGTGCTGTGGCACCAGGCAGATCCCGGTGCCCACGCGCAGCCGCGTGGTGGCGAGCCCGGCCGCCGTGCACGCCACGAACGGGTCGTAGGTGTGCCAGTACTTGCGGGGCAGCTCGCCGCCCTCGGGCCGCTCCGGCAGTTTCTCCCCCGCGGGGATGTGGGTGTGCTCGCTGAAGAACAGCGCCTGGTGGCCGCGCTCCTCGACCAGCCTGGCGATCACGTCGGGGCCGACCGCGTCGTGCGTGGCGAAGTACCCGAAACCAGAGTCCATCGCCCCAACGTAACCCGCCGCGTTCCCAGCCCCGGAAGGCGCCCGGCCATCTTTTCCCCAGGTCTGCGATCCGTTCCCCGGCGGGGCGCGGACCCGGGAGCCGGCCCGGTGACCGGAGGGCGCCGGGCTTTCATTCCCCACGGAGCATGATTAACCCTGAAATAAGGTGAAATGTCCAATTCACTTCTTATTTATATACCTCTTCCTGGCTTTGCCGAAGTATAAGTGCTTTGCGGTTTCTTTTGGTATTCGACGGTGGGCATTCTTAGGACGTCGGTAACTCATGAGGACGAATCTGTCCTCCTGAAATCGGAGGATCGCATGGAAATCAAGACCGCCGCGTCGCTCGCCGCGGCCGCTCTCGGCGCAGTCGTTTTCGCCGGTGCCTACGCCGTCCCGGCCCAGGCCACGTCCATGGCCCCGGTCGCCGGGAACACGGGCCTCACCGTGGCCGCCGGCCACGGCCACGGCGACGACGACGAGTTCTTCCTGGCGTTGGCCCTGCAGGACTTCTTCGACGACGGCCACCACGCTCGCCAGGACGACGGCGACGAGGACGACGACTGAGACCGTCTCCGCGCGTGACCAAGCGCGGAGAGGGACGAACCCGTTTCCCACTCCCGGGCGGACGGCAGGACCCGGTGCCGGGTGAGGCGGAGTATCCACGGCACCACACCTGAACGAGACATAGGCGAACCGGGAACGTCCCGGCTGCGCGCCCGATTCCACCACGGAACGGGCGCGCAGCCCTTTTCTCTGAGAATACCGATGAACCACCGGACTCCGGTTGAGCTGAGAAGCCGATGGTGCCGGATCGGCCGTTCCGGCCGGAGTCTCTCCTGAGCGGGCCGTACGGGATCGGGCCGGTGCCGCCGGAGCGGTGGGCCGGGGATGGTGGCGGGGCGGGTCAGTCGGAGCGGACCTGCAGGCCCAGGGCCAGGGCGAGCGTGACGGCCTGCCGTACGTCGATGACCGCGTCCTTCAGCGTGACGACGAGGGGGTCGACGGCCGACAGGTCGCTTCCCCGCAGGTCGGCGCGGGTGAGGTCGGCGCTGTGCAGCGAGGCGCCCGACAGGTCGGCGTCCCGGAGCGTCGCGCCCTCACAGCGCGCCTTGGTGAGATCGGCCTCGCGCAGCCGTACGTCCCGGAAGGTCACCCCGCGCAGGTCGGCCCCGGGGAGGCCGGCGAACGACCAGTCGCCGCCCTCGACCTTCAGGAGGTTGAAGGAGCAGTCGCCGAACACGCTGCCCACCAGCTTGCAGCCGGTGAAGGTCGCGTCGAAGAACACGCATTTCCTGAAGACGCAGTTGGTGAACGCGCTGTCGGAGTGGACGGAGGCGTTGAACCGCACGTCGCGGAAGACGCACTCGTGGAACGTCGCGCCCCGGCTCGTCGCCTCGGTCATGTCCACGTCGACGAAGGCGACCCGTTCGTATCGCCGGCCCGAGAGGTCCTCGCTGTCCCAGTCCTCCGACCGGATGGTCGAGTGGGTCTCGGGCGCGGGCACGCCGTACTTGCGGTCGGCCATCACGTGCGGGTCCTTCGCTCGCGGGGACGGGCGCCGGACCGCGCCCGCGCCGGTCCGGGACGGCACCGGCCCTCGCGACGGTATCGACCCGGTCCGACAATCCGGCTCGGAGCGGAGTCCGTACCCGGATGCGGAGTCCGCGTCCCGGTGCGGCACGGAGCGCCTGTCCCCGCGCGGAGTCCGGCGCGGCCGTGAAATTCTCCGGGGCACCCCGTAACAACGGGCGGGCCCGGACCACTTCCCGGTGTCAGAAGAACATCCGGGACGGAAGGGGCCGGGCGTTGACGGATGATTCACGCAGGTTCACCGGCATGTACGACGAGTGCCGGCAGCGCGTGTGGGCCTACGTGGTCAGCCGCGCCGGGCGGCAGGTGGCGGACGAGGTGGTGAGCGAGACCTTCGCGATCGCCTGGCGGCGGCTGGAGGACGTGCCGGAACCGGCTCTGCCGTGGCTCCTCGGAGTGGCCCGCAACGTGCTGCGCGACACCGTGCGGGCCGAGGCGCGGCGGGAGGCGTTCGGCGCCGAGCTGCGGTCCTGGACCGCGGCGACGGGGGACGGCGTACGGCGGGCCGACGTCGCCGACGAGGTGGCCGAGCGCCTCGGCGTGCTGGCCGCGCTGGCGGAGCTGCCCGAGGACGACCGGGAGATCCTGGTCCTGGTCGCCTGGCAGGGGCTCTCCCCGCGCGACGCGGCCCGCGTCGTCGGCTGCTCCCAGGCGACCTTCCGCGTACGGCTGCACCGCGCGCGCAAACGGCTCGGACGGGCCCTGGAGAACCCGGCGAGCCCGCGGCCCCGGGTGAGGAACCTCAGCGAGGAGTTGTCATGAACGATCCCATCGACAGACTGCGAGCCGCCCGACCCGCGCACCTGGGGGACACCCCGGTCGACGAGCGCACCCGGACGGCGGAGCTCACCCGCGCCATGACGCAGCCCAGGGGCGCGGGACAGGCGCGGCGGGGGAGGCGGGCGATCGCGAGGCCGGTGTGGGGGCTCGGCCTCGCCGGAGCCGTCGCCGCGGTGACCGCGGTGGCCGTCACGGTCACCGGAACCGGCGGTGCGGCGCCGCCGCCGTCCGCCGCGCGGACCGGGCAGGCCGCGTCGTCCCCGGACTCTTCCCAGTCCTCACGGTCCTCAGCAGGGGACGGGCAGGTCCGGCTCTCCGCGCGGACCGTGCTGCTGGCCGCCGCCCACCGGGCCGCCCGCCGGCCGGACGGGACCGGCGCCTGGTGGCACACGGTGTCGGTGCGCCGGACCCTGTTCCGGGCCGAGGGCGCGGACTACACCGTCGCGGACCGGGAGCGGACCGAGAGCTGGACCCCGTCCGCCACCGGCCCGGAGCAGCGGCAGCACAGCAGCTCGCAGTCGCTCGGCGCGCGTCCCGCCACCCCCGAGGACGAGGCGGCGTGGCGCGAGGCCGGATCCCCGGCCGAGATCCCGGTCGTGGTGCCGGGCAAGAAGGGGGCGAAGCTGTCGCTGCCCACCGAGCCCGGGACCGTCCAGAAGGGTCCGGGCAGCGCCCTGCCCGACGGGGACAAGGTGTTCTGGCTGGGCCGCAACGTCAGCGTGCGGGACCTGCGCGCCCTGCCGTCCGAGCCGGACGCCCTCAGGGCGTGGCTGCTGCGCTCCTACAGGGGGCACGGCACGGAGTCGTCGAGCACCCCGATGTCGCGGGACGCCTGGCTGTTCACCGTGACGACGGGACTGATCGCCGACATGCCCGTCACCCCCGAGGTGCGCGGCGCGGCGTTCAGGATGCTCGCCGGCCTCACGTCCATCGAGGTCGCCCGGGACGTCGTCGACACCGAGGGCCGCGCGGGCACCGCGGTCACGATCGACGAGCCGGAGGCGTCGGCCATGGGCAAGGCCGCGGCCGGGGACGACGGAATCCTGCGCACCCGCCTGGTCTTCGACGAGCGGACCGGGCAGGCGCTGGCCACCGAGAGGGTCGTGGTACGGCCGGGCGGCCTCCAGGCCGGGACGGATCCGGGCACGGTGTGGAACTCCGACGTCGTGCTGGAGTCCGGCTGGACCGACGACGGTCCCGCCTCCTGACGGCCCGGTGGCCCGGGGGGCGAGTCGGTTCGCCTCCCGGGCCACCGGTACGGGACACGGCCGCGGGGCTCAGTGCGAGGACCCGTCCTCGTCCCGCCAGAACTGGTCGGTGTAGGCGGTGTCGCAGTCGGCCTGGACCGGGTGGGCGCCGTCCTCGTCCCCCCGCACGACCAGGCACTGCTGGCTGGCGAGGTTCCTCAGCTGGAAGTAGCCGTTCCTGGCGAAGACGACCTCCCATATCTGGTCGTCGTAGTCGCCGCAGGCGGACTGCAGGGCGGGGGTGTTCTCCGGGCCGCGCACGAGCAGACATTTGCCGCTGTTGGCATTCACCAGTCGATATCTCTTGTATCTGGAATCGGCGTCCTCAAGAATGAAGCGCCACTTCTGGTCGGGATAATCGGCGCAGGCCGACTGCGCGGCCTTCGCGCCGTCGGCGTCCCCGCGCACGAGCAGGCACTTACCGCTGTTGGCGTTCCTGACGTTGCGTCCGGACGCCTGGCCGTAACCCTGTCCCCCCTGCTCCTGCCCCCGTCCCCGCCACTCCCGGCCCTGCTCCCGGCCCTGGTTCCCGCTCCGGATCCCGTCCTGCTCCGCCCAGGCGGCCTGGGACCAGACCGCGGCCGTCACCCCCGCCGCGAGCAGGGCGAGACCCGTTCTCCCCGCCTTCGCGGCCATTGTTCGCGGTATTCGCATCGAATGTCCCCCGATGAAATCGCGTTTCACCATTCCCCGCTTTCCCGCGCACCATAGCAACGCCCCGGCCGGGCCTCAAGGAATGGGCCGGGCGTGAAAAGGGAAACGAATCACCGGGACGGCGGGAGCCGCGGTGGGGGAACACCGCCCGCGCGGGCGGTCCCCGGAAGCGGAGAAGCGGAAACCGACGGTCCGATGAGGCAGGGTCGGCCGCCTCTGAGCCTCCGCCGGCGGAGCCCCCGCCCAAGGGTCTTCGCCGATGGAACCCCCGTCCGGAACCTTCGCCGGAGAGCCCCTACCGGAGAACCTTCGCCGAACCAGGAAGAACCAGGAAGAACCTCCGTCAATGCGGAAAGAAACTGACCGGTATGGGATCTAGGCTCGCGAAGCCACGCCGCGCCGGACCAGGCGCGGCGGGCCTCCACGAGGCCGATCCCGAAGGAGCCCCCGTCCCATGACCGCCGTGCCCGTCGTCTCCCGGCGTACCCTCAACCGAACGCTGCTGAGCCGGCAGTTCCTGGCCGTCCGCACCACCCGGCCCGCGCTGGAGGTGGTGCGGCACCTGGTGGCGCTGCAGGGCCAGGAGCCCAACTGGCCCTATGTCGGGCTCTGGACGCGGATGGACCCCTTCACCCACGATGACCTGGAGTCGCTGCTGCACGAGCGCGCCGTCGTGCGCTCCGCCGGGCTGCGCCGTACGCAGCACCTGGTCGCCGCGGACGACTTCCGCTGGCTGCGCCCGCTGATCCAGCCCTTCGTCGAGCGCGCCGCGAAGGGGCCCTACTACGCCCCCGCGGTCGCCGGGCTGGACACGGCGGAACTCGTCGAGACGGGCCGGGAACTGCTGGGAGACCGGGTCGTCCCGCGCCGGAGGCTGGCCGGGCTGCTCGCCGAACGCTACCCGGGCCGCGACGGCATGATGCTGACCCGGAACCTGGAGCTTCGGGTGCCGCTGGTGACCTCCCCGCGGGCCGGAGCCTGGGGAGGATGGGGCACCCGTCCCTCGATCGAGGTCGCCCTCGCCGAGGCGTGGATCGGCGAGCCGGTCGAGACGGCGCCGTCCGCCGAGGCGATGGTCCTCCGCTACCTGGCCGCCTTCGGGCCCGCCGGTGTCATGGACGCCCAGGCGTGGTCCGGGATCACCCGGCTGCGCGAGGTGGTCGACCGCCTCCGCCCGGAGCTCCGCGTCCTCCGCGACGAGCAGGGCAGGGAGCTGTTCGACCTCCCCGGCGCGCCGCTCGCCGCCGACGACGCGCCCGCTCCGGTACGGTTCCTGCCCGCCTACGACAACGTCCTGCTCGGGCACGCCGACCGCACCCGGATCATCAGCGACGAGGACCGCGCCCGGGTCATGCCCGGACGGGCGCTGGTGCTCCCGGCCTTCCTCGTCGACGGCTTCGTGCGCGGGATCTGGGAACTGCGCGGCACGACACTCGTCGTCTCCCCGTTCCGGCCCCTGACGGCGGACGAGACCGAGTCCGTGGCCGGGGAGGCCGAACGGCTCCACGCGTTCGTCGTCCCCGGCGCCCCCTCCCCGGACGTCGTCTTCGCGTGAACCGGGTCGTGTCATCCCCGGACGCGGCCCGCCCGGGTTCCCTCGAAGGGGCTGTCGATGACGTACCGCCACCGCCCGTCCGCTCCGCGCCGGGCGACGTCGACGGCGGTGCTCTCGACGAGCACCGGCAGGCCGTCGGGACCGGTGCCCTCGATGACCCAGTCGACGACCAGCAGGGCGACGTCACCGGCGGAGTGGACGTGCCGGGGCCGTACGGTGATCGGCGCCCCGGGGGACTGGAACCGCTCGTTGGCGGCGTGGAGGTCAGGGCCGGTCAGCGCCGCGCCCGACTCGGGGACGAACACCGCCCCGCTCTCGTACAGTGCCGCGACCGCCTCGGGGTCGCCGCTGTTGAACCGTTCGGCGAACACCGCGGGCAGGTCCTCGGGGCGTTCGGCGAGCCGTCGTGTCATCGGCGCGGGTCCTTTCGGCAAGGTCGGCGGCCGGTCCTCTTCGTGGGCCGCCGGACGGCCGGGCCGCCGGTCCTTCCACCGGACCGCCGGCCGACGGGTCGTGGGGTAGAACTCATCCGGACGCGGCAACGCCAGGAGGCGCTCTGGGACCGGGGTGCGCGGCACCGGCAGCCCCCGCCGGGTGGGTCCGGCGGGGGCTGAGAGCGGTCCGGATCAACCCGCGGCGACGCAGAACGGGTGGCCCTCGGGGTCGGCGAGGACCGTCCAGTCGCCGCCGCCCGGCTGGAACTCCGGCCTGGTCGCGCCGAGCGCCATCAGTTCCTTGACCGCCACCTCGACGTCGGCGACCTTGAAGTCGAGGTGGGCGTGCTTGGCCGCGTCGGGCCAGCCCGGCCCCCGGTAGTCCTCGACCCGCTGGAAGGCGAGCCGGATCGGGCCGTCACCGAGGTAGGCGGTGTCGTCGTCGACGTGGGTGATCTCCCAGCCGGTCACCTTCCGGTAGAACCCGGCGAGCGCCCGGGGGTCGGCGCAGTCGAGGATGATGGCGGTCGGCTCCGCGATGGCGGTCATGGGTGACTCCTCGGTTCGTGATCGGTCATGTGTTCGGCCGTCGCCCGCCGTACGACAGGCGCGTACGGCGGACCCGTACGACAGGCCCGTACGGCGGAGCCGTACGGACGGCCGCCGGCCGTCGTTCGCCGTCACGTCCGGCCGTCACCGGCCGTCGTGGCGTGCATAACCAGCGTCGGCCATATGGCGGTTACCGTCTTGAAGATTCTTGCGCTCGTTTCGTCAGTCCCCCCGGCTAACGTCGCGGTGTGCTCTCCGCTGTGACCCTCGTCGCCCGGCCCCAGTTCAGCGTGGCGTCGGTGACCTGCCGGGCCCACCACACCCGGTGGTCGGAGCCGGACGTCCACGACGACCGGAGGCTGGTCCTGGTACGGCGCGGCAGGTTCCGGCGGTCGGCCGACGGGGTCGCCGCCGACCTGGACCCGACGGTGGGCTACCTCGGAGCGCCGGGGCAGGAGGAGCGCTTCGCCCATCCCGCGGGGGGCGATCTCTGCACGTCCGTGACCCTCGCGCCCTCGCTCTGGGCGGAGCTCGGCGACATTCTTCCCGGCGGGCTCCGGGACGGTCCCGGCGGTGGCCTCGGCGGCCGGTCCGGAGGCGGCCGGTCCGGAGGCGGCCGGTCCGGTGGTGGTCCCGGTGGCGGGACGACGGTGTACGTCGACGCGCGGGTGGACCTCGCCCACCGGCGCCTGCTCGCCGCGGCCCGGGGCGGCGACGTGGACTACGCGCTCGCCGAGGGGCTGCTCCGGCTCGTCGCCGCGGCCGGCCGCGCCGCCGCGCCCCCGGAGACGAGACCGGCCGCCGCGGGCCAGGTCGTCGCGGCGGCCCGCGAGGCGATCCTCGCCGACCATCCGGAGGCCGGCGCGCTCCTGTCCCTGGCCGCTCTCCTGGAGGTCTCCCCGTACCGGCTGAGCCGCGCGTTCTCCAGGGAGATGGGCGTGTCACTGACCCGCTACCGCAACCGGGTGCGCGTCGGCCGGGTGATGGAACGACTGGAGGGCGGCGAGTGCGACGGACCCGCCGGGTACGGCGCGCACGACGGGTGCGACGGGCCCGGCCCGCACGGCGGGTGCGGGGAGCGCCGTGGTCACGGCTCGCCCGGCCTCGCCGCCCTGGCCGCCGACCTCGGCTTCGCCGACCAGGCCCACCTGACCCGGACCGTCCGCGAGCATCTGGGCCACACCCCGGCCGTGCTCCGCCGCCTCCTCACCCAGGCTCCCGCCGTACGTCGCGGCTCCGCTCCGGCTCCCGCCGTACGCCGTGGATGGTCCCGCGCCGTGACCGGATGACCGGGTGACCGGACGGCTCCACATGTCCGCGGTCACGGTCCTCGCCTGACCGGCCCGCGCCCGGCCCGCGACCGGTCGGTCACCGGTCGGTCACCGGTCGCGGGCCGGGCGTCGGCCGCGGGTCAGCAGGTCTTGGCGCCGTCGAACGTACGGGGGTACCTCGGGACGCGGCTGGAGATCGTCCCTCCGGGGCGGACCGTCTGGCAGGCGCCGTCCGGGCCGTGCGCCCAGACGATCTTCATGTGCAGGGTGCCCCTGCAGCCGTTCCGCGCGTAGCCGGTCTTGTACACCTTCCCGCTCTTGGACCAGACGTCCACGCAGGTGGGGACCCTCCCTCGCAGTGAAGCGGCCGACTCGGCGGACGCCTGGTGGGTGGTGGACGCCTGCGCCGCGGGCACGGCGGACAGGCCGAACCCGGCGGCGGCCAGTACGGCCAGCGTGTACGTTCCCAGTTTCCTCATCGGATTCTCCTTCGGATTCCATGGACGCCCCACCTGGAGTCAGCGCTGGAACCTCCGGTGAAGCCCGTTCTCCACCGGTTGGATGGGCGTGGTGCGACGGAAGTTCGGCCCGGCGGCAAAAATCACGATGATGACCCGGCGACCGGTCAGCCCGGTTCGGACCGTACGAGTGCTCACATGGATCCGCTTGACCTGACCGGTTGACGGTGGGAAGGCTGTGACAGAGGTGTCGAAAGGTGAAAGGACCGCTCTCCATGGTCACAGTCCGCCCTTTCCGGTCCGGCGATGAGACATCGCTGGTCAACGCCTGGAACCGCAGCATGTCCGCCGACCCGACGACGTCCGCCTGGTTCGGGGACTGCGTGCTGCTCGACCCCAACTTCGACCCCGAGGGCCTGCGCGTGGCCGTGGACGGGGACGACGTGGTGGGCTGCGCGTACGCCGTCCGCCGCCTGATCCCCCTGGCGCCCGGCACCGACCTGGAGCCGGACGCCGGATGGATCCCGTTCTTCTTCGTCGTCCCCGAGCGCCGCGGCGGCGGCCTGGGCCGGCGGCTGGTGGGCGAGGCGGTGGCGTTCCTGGAGGGCCTCGGCCGCACGAAGGTGGACTTCTCGTCGTACACCCCCCACTACGTGCTGCCGGGTGCGGACGCCGAGCTCTATCCCGGCGGATACCGGCTGCTGGGCGAGCTCGGCTTCCGGACGCTCTACTCGCCGGTCGCCATGGACCGCACTCTCGTCGGCTACCAGGCCCCGCCCGAGGTGCACGAGCTGATCGGCGAGCGCGAGCGCGAGGGGTACGTCTTCCGCAGCCCCGCCGTCGGCGAGCTGCCCGAGCTGATCCGTTTCGCGGCCGACGCCTTCAACCCCGACTGGGGCGAGGCCATCCGGCGGCACCGCGATCCCGAACGCATCGTCATCGCGAAAAAAGATCACATAGTTGGCTTCGCCCTGTACGCGGCCTACCGCGGCATCCCCGAGCGCTTCGGCCCCTTCGGCGTCGACCCCGGCCTGCGCGGCACCGGCCTCGGCAAGATCCTCCTCCACCTCACCATGACCAGGATGCGCGCCGAAGGGCTGCATTCGTCCTGGTTCCTGTGGACAGGCGAGACCAGCCCGGCCGTCCACCTCTACACGAAGGCGGGCTACGAGATCACCAGGAGGTTCCACGTGATGAGGCGGTCCGCATGACACGCCTTCTTGTTATGGGCCTCATCGGCCTCATCGGCGGTCGCCCACGCCGCCAGCCCTCCGGCCTCGATCGCCCGCGTCGGAGATCACAGAGTGATGCCGGAGCATCAGGCTCCACGCCCGGTTGATATGGCCGTTAACCTGGCTTTTGTGCCTTTTACCCTGATTCATCCGGTTGTCGCGGTGCCGTTGCGCCGCGTTCTGCCGCCGGTGGCGCTGGCGGCCGGGGCGATGACCCCCGACCTTCCCTACTTCGTCCCCGGCGGGATCATCGAGGTGATCCCTCCCGGGCCCTGGTGGCCGCTGCTGGATGCCGGATACACCCACAGGGTGCAGGCGGGCGGGCTGGCCGCCGACGTGGTGCTGGCGCTGGTGCTGGCGGGAGTGATCACGATGTGCGCCGCTCCGGCCCGCGCTCTGCTGCCCCAGACCCTGGCCCGGCGGCTGGGGCGTCGCGGCCGGCCGCGGGCGGCGCACTGGGCGTGGTGGCCGGTGGCCGCCGCCGTCGGGGTCGCCACCCATCTGGTGTGGGATCGCCTGGATGAGTGGCTGGGGGCCGCCGGGGACCCGATCCTGCTGGAGGACGAGGGGGTGCATCTGGTGGGTTCGCTGATCACGCTTGCGGCGCTGGGCTGGGCCGGCTGGTGGCTGTGGCGCAGGCCGCTGAGCGAGCCGGTACCTCAGCCGGGCCCAGGGGTGCGACTGGGGCTGCTGGCGGCGATGGGGCTGCTGGCGGCCGGCCTGGCCGCGACACTGGGCGCCGGGCTGGGGCTGAGGTCGCTGGTGACGCTGACGATCGACGCGGTCGTGCTGGTACTGCTGGCCTGTGCCGCCTTCCGCCTGGCCCCGTCCCGGGCGGCACGCTGACCCGCCGGGCCCCGTGTCCCCGGTTGATCCCGGTCATGCCTCCGTTCGACCTCCTCGGCGCGGAAGACGGCGGGCCGTGATCGGAACCGCCCGGCCGGTTCGGCGGACGGCCCGGGGAGACGCCGGTCTTCGCGCGATCCCCGTCCCCCGTACGGCCCGGCGCCCCGGGCCCGCGCGTCCCGATCGAACCCGTGGCGCCCGGGGTGCGTCCAACTCCTCCGAGGAGGCGCGATGGAAGCGTTGGGCGCGGCGGACCCCGACCGGATCGGCGGGTACTGGCTGGCCGGACGGATCGGCTCCGGCGGGCAGGGGGTGGTGTACGAGGCGTACGACGCGGACGGCGCCCGGGTGGCCCTCAAGGTGCTGCACGCCGCCGACCCCGCGCTGCGGGACAGGTTCCGGAAGGAGATCGCCGCGGCCCGGCGCGTCGCCTCGTTCTGCACCGCCAAGGTGATCGACGCCGACCCCGACGCGGCCCGGCCGTACGTCGTCAGCGAGTACGTCGAGGGCGTGAGCCTGCGGCACGCCGGGCGGCGGTTCACCGGGGACGACCTGCACCGCCTGGCGACGGCCGTCGCGACCGCGCTGACCGCGGTGCACGAGGCCGGCGTCGTGCACCGCGACCTCAAACCGGACAACGTCCTGCTCGGCCCGGACGGGCCCCGGGTGATCGACTTCGGGATCGCCCGGACCGCGGAGATGTCCCTGACCGCGAGCGGCACCGTCGCCGGCACCCCCGCCTACATGGCCCCCGAGGTCCTCATCGGGCAGCGCGCCGGGCCGCCGGCCGACGTGTTCGCCTGGGGATGCGTCATGGTGTTCGCCGCGACGGGCGAGGACCCGTTCCGGGCCGACGACCTCGGCGCGGTGATGCACCGCGTACTGACCCACCACCCCGACCTCGGCGCGCTGCCGCCTTCCGTCCGTCCGCTGGTGGCCACCGCGCTGGACAAGGACCCCGACCGCCGGCCCGCCGTCCGCGACCTCCTGCTCGCTCTCGTCGGCGGCTCCGGGGAGGCCGGTCCGGCGTACGGCTTCGGGGAGGCCGGTCCGGCGTACGGCTTCGGGGAGGCGCACGGTTCCGGCGGGACCGGCTCGGGGGAGGCCGGTCCGGCGCACGGCTCCGGCGGGATCGGCCCGGCCGGCGGCGACCTGCTCGGCGCGGGCCGCCGCCGCGCCGGCGCCCTGCACGCCCGGGGCCCCGCCGACCCGGCCCTCGGCGCGCTGGCCGAGGACGCCTACGCCACCCTCGGGCCGGACGAGCGGGAGTTCGTCCCCGAGCTGCTGCTGAGGCTGGTCGCGATCGACGCCGACGGCCTGGAGACCGTACGGCGGGCGCCGGTGGACGAGCTGCTGCCCGAGCGTCCCGAGACCCGCCGCCGCATCCTGGACGCCTTCGGCTACCTCATCACCGAGAGCGACGGCGAGGTGGCCATCGCCCGCCCCGCCGTACTGCGTGCCTGGCCGCGGCTGCGGTCGTGGGTGGAGGCCGACCGCGAGGGGCTGCCGGTCCTCGCCGAGATCGGCCGGGCCGCCCGCGTCTGGGACGCGCACGGCCGCCGTGACGCCGACCTGCCGCGGGGCAGCCGCCTGGAGGAGGCGCTCGGCTGGGCCGCCACCGGACGGCGGCACCTGACCCTCATCCCGCTGGAACGCGACTTCCTCACCGCCGCGGGCGGGCTCACCCGGCGTCGCGTCCGCCGGCGGCGGCTGCTCACCACGGCGCTGGCCGTGCTGCTGGTGCTCTCCCTGGCCGGTGGGGCCGCCGCGCTCTACCAGGGCGTCCAGGCCGCCGAGCAGCGCGACAGGGTGACCGCCGAACGCGACCGGGTCCTCGGCCGCGAGGCCGCCCGGGCCGCCGACGGCCTGCGCACCACCGACCCGGTGAAGGCCATGCTGCTCAGCGTCGCCGCCTGGCGGCTCGCCCCCGGCCCGGAGAGCCGTTCCAGCCTGGCGTCCTCGCTCCAGCGCCCGGAGAGCGGCGTCTTCCGGCCCCCGCCGACGCCGGGTACGGCCCGGCAGACGGTGAGCGGCGACGGCCTCGTCATGGCCACCGTCGGCGAGCGGGAGGTGCGTGTCCACGACGTGGCGACCGGCAGGCCGGCCGCGGCCTGGAGCGCTCCGGAGCTGTCCACGGGGATGCGGGACGCCGTTCTGAGCGGCAGCGGCCGTCTGCTGGCCGTCATCTCCTCCGACCGCGTCACGGTGCGGGAGACGCGGACCGGCCGCCAGGTGTGGAGCAGGCGGGTGGGCGTCATGGACGGAGACACCTGGGCGGATCCGTTCTTCGGCGAGCAGGACTCGCTCATCGTCACCCGGCTGGGGGAGATCTGGGACGTGGACCGGGGGAAGGTCGTCCGTACGGGGTGGGGGAACGAGCAGGACGACTTCGCCGTCGCGCCGTCCGGGAAGCTGGTCGCGGCCACCCGGCGCGGGAAGGTCCGGCTGTGGCGGATGCCCGGTCTGGTGGAGGACCGCCGTTTCCCGGACGGCTGCGGCGGCACCCTCAACGTGGTCGCCTTCAGCGCGGACGGCCGCCACCTCGTCTGCGGCGGCGAGCGGATCGAGCTGTGGGACACCGTGACGGGCAGGCGGGCCGAACAGGCGGCCGACGTGAACGCGGACGCGGACGATGACGACTGGCTATGGCCGGAGATGAAACCGCTCCTCGGCACGGGCTCGGAGATACGGCTCAGCGCCGACGGCCGGTTCGCGGCCGGCTTCACGGGGCCGGACATCCGGGTGTGGAACGTCCAGGCGCATCGGCTGGTCCTGCGCTACCAGGCGCCCGGTGACGTCTCCGGGATCTGGTTCGCCCCGGACGGGCGGACCCTGCGCTACCGGCTCGGCGACCGCGTGGTCGCCCTCACCCTGCGGCCCGCGCTCCGGAGACAGCCGATCCCCGGCGACCTGGGCTACACGCGGATCAGCCCGGACGCGCGGTGGGTCGCGGCCGAGACGGCCGAGGCCGGCGGGATCCGGTTGTGGGACGTCCCCGGACGCCGTTTCGCCGGGGAGATCCCTGTCGAGGGCGGGGGAGGCACGGTGATCTTCGACCGTCCGGGGAGGAGCGTGGCCGTCTTCGCGGAGAACGGCCGCCGGACGGACGTCTACGACGTCGCCACGAGGCGCAGGCTGTGGACCCACACGATCGCCGCCGGCCGGACCCTGATGGGGAGGGCCTTCAGCGAGGACGGCAGGTTCCTCGCCACGGTGCACGGCCCGAACCTCGACAACGCGTCCGGCATCCGGCTCAGCGTGCGGGACGCGCGCGACGGGCGGGTGATCAGCGACGTCGGGGTGGACGACGGGGTCTTCGGCATCGTCTACCTGCCCGACGGCAGGCTCATGGACTCGCGGCTGGGCCGCGTCATCGACGTGACGACGGGCGAGTTCACCGGGGTGGGGCACACCGGATCGAACGGGACGGACGTCATCGCCGTGTCCCCGGCCGGAGGGCTGCTGGCGGCCGGGGAGAGGGACCGGCGGGTGACCCTGTGGGACGTCCGTACCGCGACCGCGCTGACACCCGATCTGCGCGTCGGGGCCGGGCCGGTCGGGGACATGGAGTTCTCCCTGCGGGGGGACGTGCTCGCCACGCTCGACATGGGTGAGGGGCTGGAACTCTGGGACACCGCCGCCCGGCAGCGGATCGGGGAGAGGATCGAGGTCAACGACGGTTCCGAGTATCTCGACCTGGAGATGGCCTTCACCGCCGACGGGTCCCTGCTGCGCCTGATCCGACGCGGCGGCATCCTCTACGAACTCCCCGTCGGCCCCGGCCTGATGGCCGCCGAGGTCTGCGCGCGGGCCGGCCGTACGCTCACCCGGCGGGAGTGGGGCGAGCATCTCGGCGGCGTGCCGTACCGCGACGTCTGCGCCGCCCCCTGACCACGACGTCCGCGCCGCCACGCGAGCCACCGCCCGCCCCCCTGTGGGTACGGCCCGCCCCGCGGGTACGGCCCGCCGCGGTGGCGGGGGCCGCCTCACCGGTCCGCCCGGGGGCGCCCGCGGTCTCCCGCCGGGGAACGGTCAGCGTACGAGCAGGGCCTCGGCGCCGACGGGGCGGAAACCCGCCGCCAGGAAGGCCCGCACGCTGGCCGCGTTGCCCGGGGCGACCTGCGCCCACAGGGTGTTCCCCTCACCGGTGAGGTGCCTCCCCGCCCGCGCGAGCAGCCGGCCGAGACCTCCGCCCTGGCGGGCGGGATCGATCTCGACCGCCACCTCCCAGCGGCCCGCCACGCCCCGGCCGAGCAGCACGACCCCGCCGTCCGCCTCCCACACCCGCACGTCGTCGCGGTGCCGCAGGGCCCGCCGTACCCGGGGGTGGTCGCGGTCGGTGAGTTCCGCGAGCGGCATCGGCGGCGGGCCGGACAGCGGTCCGGCGGCCAGCAGCATGTCCACGTTGTCGACCCGGCGTCCGGTGCGTTCCTCCAGGGCGCGCAGGAAGGGCGGGTTCAGCGGTGCGGACAGGTCGCCGGCGGGGAGCAGGCCGCGCATCCACGCGCGGTCGACGTCGGCGAACACGACGGTGTGCGCGGTGAACGCGATGACGCCGCAGTCACGGGGGTTCGGCTGGCCGGTGAACTCCACGGCGCCGTCGGCGGCCGGGAAGTCCCCGCGCCCGGCCGCCTCCAGCAGCCTGCTCAGCTCGTGCACGCGTCGGTCCTTTCGCAGCGCTAGGAGATGCGCTGCCAGTAGGTGGAGATGAAGTCCCAGAGGATCTTCCGGTCCGAGGCCAGGCTCGCGTGCTTGTCGTGCCAGAGGCCCGTGAAGCCCCGCTGGACGTCGTACGCCGTCGTCTTCGGTTTGAGGCCGAGTTCGACGGTCTTGTTGGGGAACGGGCCGAACAGCCCCGGCTTCCCGGCCAGATCCGCCTCGTCCCAGCGCGGTCCCAGAACGGGGCCGAGGGCCTCCACCGTTTTCCGCCTGTCGTACTCCAGTAGCGGCCGGTCGTTGATGACCGACATGTCCTTCTTGTAGAGGACGTTGTAGCCCAGCTGGACGAACTCGTCGAGGCTGGTCCTCGCCCAGAGGGCGCCGACCCTCGTGCGCCGCGGGTCCGACGCGCCGAGGCTGCCGTCCTTGCCGTCGGTCGTCGACATGGAACGGCCCTTGGCGATGTCGAACTCGCGGCCGAACTGTCCGACCCGTTTCTGCAGGAAGAAGGGGTTCCTCCGGTCCTCGGCGAACTTCGCGAGCGCGAAGACGGAGACCGCGGGAGCGGTGATCGTGAGGATCCCCAGGGCCCACTTGACGTCGTGCCACCGCTTGGCCGGACTCTGTTTCCAGTCCCTGCCCCTCAGGCTCGCGTAGCTCGGGGCGGGCCATGCCCGGGCGGCGAGACCCGCGCCGGTGCTGAGCACGGACATGCCGAATCCCATCCCGGCGGCGTGCTTCCAGTCCCAGCCGGCGCCGCCGGCCCATCCCGCGGTCGCCAGCACGGTCGTGCTCACCGCTCCGCCGACCAGGGTCCGGGAGAACGTCCGCTCCCACGTGGCGGACTCCATGGCCTCGGCCAGGCCGGTGAGCGTGGGTCCGCCCCGGCGCAGGAGCGCGGGCAGCGCGCCGTGCGCGCCGGCCATCAACCCGCCGGCGAGCGCTCCGTGTGACATGTCCCGGACCAGTTCCGCCGCGTCGACGGTGCCGGTGGCGAACAGCTGGTCGATCGCGCCCAGTCCGCCGGAGAACATCGCGCCCAGCGCGGCCTGACGGATCATCAGCAGGACGATCCGCAGCGCCAGGCCCTCCATCCGGAGCAGCTTTCGCACCACGATGTCGAGCACCGGGCCGAGCCGGGGGGCCAGCAGCCTCGCGAGGAGCATCAGTGTCAGCACGAACACCGCGGACGCCACGAACCGCCATCTGGCCTTGACGATCGCGTCGTGGGCGATCCGGGCGCAGTCGGCGAGGTGCTCGCACCGCCGCCGCAGGTCCGCCAGCCACCCGTCCTCGCCGTGCGCCACCCGCGCGGCCCGTCCGAACACGGCCGTCGCCGATCCGGACCCGGCCCGGACCACCCGCCCGGACTGCCCGGCGATCTCCTCCCGGACGTCTTCGACCACGCGGCTCATCGCCGTCGCGGCGTCCCGCAGCCGCGACACCCCGTCGAGGTCACCGTCCGGCCACGCCGCCCCGAATCCCACGGACTCCAGGAACCAGATCGCCTGGCTCACGAAGCCGGGCGGCGGCGTGGTCGTGGGCAGGCCGCCCGAGCCCGGTTCGAGCCGGTACACCTCCGGGTCCCTCAGCCATCCCGGGCACGACGGCGCGTACGGAATCCCGGTGTTCGCCTCCTCCGCCGCGGCGTACTCGCATCCGGTGACGACCATTCCGGCCGCCATCCCGCGCAGCAGGTTCACCGCCAGGGCCAGGTCTCCCAGCAGGTCGTCACGTATCCGGGCGAACCCCGGCACGCCCGCCCCGGGATCGCCGTCGAACAGCGCCCGGCCCAGATCGTCCCGGCCGAAGGGCCGCTCGTCCATCGCCCGGCGGAACCCGTCCACGCCCCGGGCCAGCTCGTCGGCGGCCTCCCGGACGCCTCTCCCCGCGCCGACCCAGATCTCCGGGTCGAATCGCAGCACTCCCGCGAGGGTCATGTCGTCGATGGCGATCTCCCTCAACCGCCCCTCAAAGCATGATCAACGGCAGACGCTCGCAAACCCTAACAGGGCGTCCGCGCCGACGGGGTGCGGGCCGTCTCGGGCGGCCCGCACCCCGGACTGCACGGCGCGTCCCCGGGGGAGAACGGCGCGTCCTCGGGGAGGAGAGCGGCGCGTCTCCAGGAGGAGACAGGCGGAAGGGGGAGAAACACGATTCGGCGCTGACGGAGTCACCGTCGTTCTGGGGATATCCACCGCAGAGCCGGTGAGCCGGGAAGCGGTCCTGCGCCGGGAGGCGTCATGCAGTTCATCGAGACCAGCATCATGGGTGTCCGCTCCGCCGTCCTCACGTTCCGGCGGTCGCGCTCGCGGCCGACGTTCCTCCTCGTCCCGATGGCCCACATCGCCGAGCGGTCCTTCTACGACCAGGTGGCGGAGCGGCTGCGAGGCTGCGACCTCATCGTCGCGGAGGGCCGGCCCAACGCGGAGACCGTCCTGCACCGGAAGATGGCCAGGATCCGTTTCGACGGCCTCGTGCACCAGACGGTCGCGCTCGATCTGGAGACACTCGGCGTTTCCCTCCTCTGGCCCGACCGGGGCTGGAACGGCGGGTCCACCCGGTGGTCCACCGTCGTCGGCGACGTCCTCACCGCCGTGCCGGACTGGGTCGCGACGCTCAAGTTCCCGTCGGACGGCATGGACATCACCGACCTCACCGGACATGACGGGTGGCGGGAGGGGCGAGTACGGAGGGCGTGGCGGAAGTCCGTCCTCCACGACCGGGACAGGCTGCTCCTGGACCGCCTCGGCGAGGTCCACCGAGAGCGGCGCGGAGCGCGGATCACCGTGGGCGTGCCGTGGGGCGCGCTCCACATGACGGCCGTGGCCGGGTACCTCTACTCCGAGCTCGGCTACCGGGTGACCGCCGCGGAGTGGCTGACCATCCGCGACGCCCGCTGAGCGGTGCCGGCCCCCGGCGCTCCATCCACGACGCCCCCGGGGCGGCGTCCACGGCCAGGCAGAACGACCCGGCGCCGGGGGTGGCCTTGTCGGCGGCCACCGTCCGCCACATGCCGCTTGCTGCGTTCGTCTGTTCGGACGCGGAAGCCGTCGGACACGGAAGCGGGCGGATGGCCGTGGTGTTATGCTGATGATCGTTTGGTGTCGGATTCTCGGATGAGAGGGAGGTGAGGTTCAATGACCGCGGTGAAGACCGCTGCCGTGCGCAGCGCCCGGACAATCCTCACGTCCCGGGCCCCGGTCTGACCCATTTCCTTCCCTCCGCCGTGAGCCTGTCCGGCCGCTGAGGCGGAGTGGCGCCTGTGTCTCGTCGGGGCCCCTTCCCGCAAGGTGTCTCACATTGTCAGACCTCTCCGACTCCGGCCTGTCCCGCTACGGATGGACCGGAGCACTCGACCACGCCTTCGCAGAACACCGCGAGGCCGGCCTGGTGCCGGCCCGGATCGTACGGGTGGACCGCGGCCTGTGCGACGCGGTCACCGAGTCCGGGCCGGTACGGGCCCGGATCGCGGCGTACCCGCCCGATCCGCTCCAGGCGCCGTGCACCGGCGACTGGGCCGCGCTGCGCCCCGGCCCCGCCCCGGAACCGGTGGCCCTGCTGCCGCGGAGCAGCGCGATCGTGCGCTCGTCCGCCTCCCGCTCCTCCCACGGGCAGGTGCTCGCCGCCAACGTCGACACCGTCGCCGTCGTCGTCTCCCTGGCCGCTCCGCTGGACGCGGCCAGGCTGGAGCGGCTGCTGGCCCTGGCCTGGGACAGCGGCGCCAGGCCGCTGATCGTGCTCACCAAGGCGGACCTGGCCCCCGACCCCGCCGCCGCGTACGCCGAGGCGGGCGCGCTGGCGCCCGGCGTGGACGTCCTGTTCACCAGCGTGGCCACCGGCCAGAACATCGACGTGCTGACCGCACTGCTGAGCGGCACCACGGTCCTGCTCGGCTCCTCGGGCGCGGGCAAGTCCAGCCTCGGCAACGCGCTGCTCGGTGACGAGCTTCTCGCCACCGGCGCGGTACGCGCGCACGACGGCAAGGGGCGTCACACCACCGTCCGCCGCGAGCTGGTGCCCCTTCCCGGCGGCGGTGTGCTCATCGACACGCCCGGCCTGCGCGGCGTGGGTCTCCACGACGCCGCCGCCAGCCTGGAACAGGTCTTCGCCGAGATCGAAGACCTCGCCCGGGGCTGCCGCTTCGGGGACTGCGCCCACCACACCGAGCCCGGTTGCGCGGTACGGGCCGCCATCGAGGCGGGAGAGCTGACCGAACGCCGCCTCGACAGCTACCGCAAGCTGCAACGCGAGAACGCCTGGGCGGCCTCGCGGACCGACGCGCGGCTGCGCGCCGAGCGCAGCAACCGGCAGAAGGCCATCACCAGCCACCTGCGCGCGACCTACGCGTTCAGGGACCGGCAGTCATGACCGGCCGCATCCCGCCGGTCACCCCCTCGACACCGCAGACCCACGCCCTGCGCCCGCAGGTGAGCACGGAAAAGGACTCCGACCCCGCCATGACCATCTCCTGGACCACCCGCCCCGAGACCGCCGCCGACCTCGTCGCGATCCGCGAGGTCAACCTCGCCGCCTTCCCCACCCCGCTCGAGGCCGACCTGGTCGAGGCGCTGCGGGCCGACCCGCAGGCGTGGATCCCCGGCCTGTCCTGGGTCGCAGAGGCGCCCGGCGGCGGCGTCGCCGGATTCGCCCTGCTCACCCGCTGCCATGTCGACGGCGCCCCGGCGCTCACGCTGGGCCCGTGCGCCGTCAGGCCCGGGTACCAGCGGCAGGGCGCCGGCTCCGCCGCGATCCGCGCCGCCCTGAGCGCCGCCCGTGAGCAGGGGGAGAACCTCGTGCTCGTGCTGGGCCACGCCGAGTACTATCCGCGTTTCGGCTTCACCCCGGCCTCCGGTCACGCCATCCGGCCGCCCTTCGAGGTCGAGGACGAGTACATGATGGCGCTCGCCTTCGATCCCACGCGGCCCGTGCCGTCCGGCACGATCCGCTATCCGGAGGCGTTCGGGGTCTGATCCCGGCACGTCGGTGGGGTGCCCGAGAGCGACGGACGACCGGTCGCTCTCGGGCGCCCTTGGCCGGGCGGTGTGGGAGCGGACGCGCGTGCCCGAACTGAGGCGGATACCGCAAAAAATGTAATTTCTCCCTTCGCGCCCTCCAAGAAAGGAGGAGAACACGGCCGGCGAAAGGGCGGAACAGGTGGCAGGCACCGCACCCGATGCGGAGGACCTCCGGCGGATGATGCGTGATCCGGAGGCGTTCGAGGAGTTCTACCGAAGACACACCGAGTCGGTGAGCCGCTTCGTGGCGCGCCGGGTGACGGACCCGCACACGGTGGCGGACCTGACGATGGAGGTGTTCCTGGCCGCCGTCGACACCGCGGCCACCTACCGGCCCGAACGCGGCAGCCAGGCGGCCTGGCTGTACGGCATAGCCCGCAACGTCGTGGCGACCGAGCACCGCAGGGCCGCTCAGGAGGTCCGAAAGGCGGACCGGGCCGCGGGCCGGCGCCCGCTGGACGCCGACGACATCGCCCGGCTGGAGGAACGGATCGACGCCGAACGGGACGTCCGCCACCTCCTTCCGGCCATCGCCGCCCTGCCGAAGGGGCTGCGGGCCGTGGCCGAGCTGGTCCACCTCGACGGCCTGCCCGTCGAGGAGGCCGCCGCCGCCCTGCGCATCCGCGTCGGAACCGCCCGGGTGCGGCTGCACCGCGTCCGCCGCCTGCTCAGGACCGAACTCGACGCCCGCCGCCCGGAGCCCGCCATCGCGAAAGGAACGTCATGACGACCAGTGAGAGACGACTCGCCGGGTTCGAGGAGCGGCAGCTCGCCGAGCTCAGGGAGCACGTCGCCGCACGGGCGGCGGTCACGCCGGCGAGGAGACCGCGGGGGCGTCTCCTCCTGGCCGCCTCGGCCGTCGCGGCCGGGGTCTGCGCCGCCGTCGCGATCCCGGCGGTGTCGGGGGACGGCGGAGAGCCCGCCTACGCCGTCACCAAGGGCGCCGACGGGGTGGTGTACGCCGAGCTCCGCGACTCCCGCGACGCCGCCGGACTGTCGGACCAGTTGCGGAGGCTCGGCGTCCCCGCCATCGTCGACCACGTCCCCGAGGGCAGGATGTGCCGGGAACCGCGCGGGAAGCACGTGGAGGACATCCCGCCGGACCTGTACCACGTGCCCGAGTCGATCCCCGGGGAGAAGCAGGGCTGGCGGATGCGGATCGACACCCGGCTCTTCAAGCCCGGCCAGACCTTCGTCTGGACCGTCGGAGAGAACAGCACCGGCGGCACCAGCACCAGCACCATCCTCATGGAGGGCCCGGTGGCGCCCTGCGTGCTCGTGGACGCCCCCGAGCGGAAGGAGTACCACCCGGACTCCCGGCGGGCCACGGTCAAGGGCCGCTCGCTCGCCGGGTACCGGGTGGACGAGAAGACCGTCGGCGAGGTCGTCCCGGAGATCGAGAAGCGCGGCCTGAAGGTCGTCTACCTGGTCATCAGCGTCCCCCCGGGGAACCCCGGCGGTTTCGGGGAGGACCACATCCAGGAGACCCCGGTCGGAAAGGACTGGACCGTCTGGGAGGCGGAGGAGGTCGTCAAGGGGCCGAAGGACACGCCCACCGGGGTGATCCGCCTCCTCGTCACCAAGGAGCACTACGACCGGAACCCGGTCTACGGCGGCCCCCGCGACGCCGTCGTCCCCGACGGGTCCTGACCTGTCACCCGGCCCCGAAAAGGTTCGCCGGTCCGCCGGCCGCCGCGACGGTTCACGACCGTCGCGGCGGCCGGCTCACGGAGAGCGGACGCGGAGGGAGCCGGGAAGGGCCGCAACGGGCCGGGAGCGGGATCCGGTGAACCAGCCGGATGTACGGTTCCGGACGCCGTGAACCGTACTTTGGGCCGATATCGCCGGGGATCCGAATCCGCAGGATGTGCTCATGCCATACGAAGATCCCCGTCCGGCGCCGGAAGCCGGGAGTCCGGGCGAGCACGTGACCTGGACCGTCCACCGTCCGATCGGCACGAAGCCGGAGCGGAGCGGCGTCGGCTCGATGCCGAGGGGCGGCCTGGCCGCCGTCGCCGCGCTGCTCGCCCTCGTGGCCGTCGCCCCCTGCGCGTCCGCGTCGGCCTCCGTCTCCACCGCGTCCGCCTCCCCCGTGTCCGTTTCCACCGTGCGCGTCTCCGCAGCGACCGCCGCCGTGTCCGTGCCCGTGCCCGCCGGTTCCCCGGTCGCGGCGAACGCCGTACCGGGCAGCACGCTGAGCGGCACCGCGATCGGCACGCCGTACCTGCCCAGGCCGACCGGTCGCCATCCGGTCGGCACCACGTCCCTGCACCTGACGGACCCCTCCCGGCCGGACCCCTGGGTGCCCGGGGTGAAGGCGAGGGAGCTCATGGTCTCCCTCTGGTATCCGGCGAAGTCGCCGGGCGGGCGGCGGGCGCCGTACATGACGCCGAAGGAGTCCGAGCTCCTCCTGAAGGGGACGGGGATGACCGGCGTGCCGCCGGACGCGCTGAGCAGGACGCGCACCAACGCGTTCGTCGCCGCGGAACCGGCCGGACGCCGGCGCGGCCTGCCCCTGGTGGTGCTCTCTCCCGGCTTCACCTGGCCCAGGAGCTCACTGACGGCCCTGGCCGAGGACCTCGCGAGCCGCGGCTACGTGGTGGCCGGCATCGACCACACCTACGAGAACTTCGCGACGACCTTTCCCGACGGGCGGGTCGCCACCTGCGCCGCGTGCGAACTCGAAACCGACGACTTCGGCGGGAAGGCGGTGCGGAGCCGGGCCGCCGACACCTCCTTCGTGCTGGACGAGCTGGTCGGCCCGGACTCGAAGTGGCGGGGCGGCGCCCTGATCGACCCGTCCCGGATCGCGATGGCGGGCCAGTCCCTCGGCGGCGCGAGCGCCGCCGAGACCATGCTGAAGGACCCCCGGGTGCGCGCCGGGATCAACATGGACGGCCAGATGTTCGCCCCGATCCCCGCGAGCGGGCTGGCCCGGCCGTTCATGTTCCTGGGCGTACGGGGACCGCACAGCCCGGGAAGCGGCGAGGATCCCACGTGGGACCGTGACTGGAGACACCTGACCGGCTGGAAGCGCTGGCTCGTGGTGGCCGGGGCGGTGCACGCGTCCTTCACCGACTACGACCTGCTCGCCCGGCAGATCGGCGTCGACCTCGGCGGCACCCTTCCCGGACCCCGCACGGTGGAGATCACCCGCGGGTACGTCCGGGCCTTCCTCGACCGGCACCTGCGTGCGAAGCCGCAGCCCCTGCTGGAGAAGCCGTCGCCCCGCTACCCCGAGGTCGCCTTCTGCTCCCCGGAGACGAAGACCTGCCGATAGGGGAGACCGGCCGTGGGTTCCATCGAACTCCCCGCCCGCTCCGGGCGTCGAACCCCTTCGGGGGCTCACCGAACGCGCCACGCGCGGAGGACCGGAAGGCGGCGCAGGACGAAGATGGAACCCACGACGGTGAAAGAGAGAGTCGGCAGGCGGGTCTTCGGCGCCATGCTGGTCGGGGCGATCCTCCCGACGGCGCTTCTGGTCTGGGCGTACGCGATGACCAAGGTGTTGCCCGACCGGATGCTGTGCGGAGGACACTTCGGATGCCTGGACATCCTCGTCTACGTCTGGGAGGTGGGCCGCTGGGTGGCGATCGTCCTCGCCTGGCCGCTGCTGTACGTCCTGCGGGTACGGCCCGCCTGGCCCGTCGCCGTCGCGGGCGGGCTGTTCCTGGTGGCGATCTGGGAGTTCGCCCTGTCCTCGGTGGCTCCGCCGGGCATCGTCATCAACCTCATCGTGCTCAGCGCGTTGATCGCCTACTCGTGCGCCGTCCTGGTCGCCAGCCCTGAGCTCGCCCGGCCGTGGCGCGCCGCGATCGCCGCGGCGTTCCTCGCGCTCTACCTCCTCGGCCTGCTGCTCTAGAAGGAGCATCCTCCACGGCCGTCCCGCGGCGTCACCCGTCACGAACCATCGCGCCCAGACCCACCACCCGTCCCGGACGAGGCCGGCGGCGGCACGCGCCGCCGCCGGCCTCGGGGATCACGCCGGAGCCGGAGCCGGAGCCGGAGCCGGATACGGTGCCGTGACGTTGAACCGGGCCAGGCCCTCCCCGGAGCCCAGCCACCGGAAACCGGCCTTCTCCAGCACGCGCACCGAGGACGGGTTCGGCAGCTCCACCCTGGCGGACACCGTGTGGACGTCGGCCGCGGTGAGGGCGAACTCCGTCAGGGCCCGGACGGACTCGGGAGCGTAGCCGCGGCCCCGCCGGGAGGCCGCGACGCCGTAACCGAGCTCGACCGTGCCGTCGCCCGGCGGCCAGAACAGGCCGAGCGCACCGACCACCAGGCCGCTGTCGCGCTCGATGATCTGACGGTGGCCGTACTCGCCCAGCCACTCGGGATGCTCACCGAACAGGCTGACGACGACGCGGTCGCCGTCGGTGGGGAAGTCGTCCGCCCAGTGCGCGCACCGGGCGTCCCGCAGAACGGCGTCGACCTCATCGCGGGGCCAGATCCTCAGGACGAGGCGGTCGGTGACCAGATCGGCACCGGCGGGGGAGAAGAAAGAAGACATGTGACACTCCTGGTCGTCGAGGCGACCGGCCGCGCTCCGAACTCACGGAACTCACATGGGCCGGTCGAGGGCATGCTGAACGGGGCCGTCGGCAGCCATATTCATCAGCCCCCCTTCTCCAGAAGCGATCACGGGCCCTTCCCGCGCCGACCCTAGCGGCCCCGTGAGGCGCGGGTAAAGCCGTATTCCGGCGGTCCTTCGGGGGGATCAGGAGATCTTGCGGCGGTAGGTGTTCATGGCGAGGACGTAGGCGACGACCAGGATGCCGGCGCACCAGGCCAGGGCGATCCAGATGTCGGCGCCGACCGGCTGCCGGGTGAACAGGGCGCGGACGGCGTTGACGATGGACGTCACCGGCTGGTGCTCGGCGAAGGCGCGCACCGGGCCGGGCATGGTGCCGGTGGGAACGAACGCCGAGCTGAGGAACGGCAGGAAGATGAGCGGGTAGGAGAACGCGCTCGCGCCCTCCACGGTCTTGGCCGTCAGGCCGGGGATGACGGCGATCCACGTCAGCGCCAGGGTGAACAGGATCAGGATGCCGGCGACCGCGAGCCACGCCGACACACCCGCCGTCGACCGGAAGCCCATGAGCAGGGCGACGAGCACGACGACCGCGAGTGAGATCAGGTTGGCGACCAGCGAGGTCAGCACGTGCGCCCACAGCACCGACGAGCGTGCGGTCGGCATGGACTGGAACCGTTCGAAGATGCCGCCCTTCATGTCCATGAACAGCCGGTACGCGGTGTAGGCGATGCCCGAGGCGATCGTGATGAGCAGGATGCCGGGCAGCAGGTAGCTCACATACGGCTCTGACCGCGACCCGGTGTCGATCGCGCCGCCGAACACGTAGACGAACATCAGCATCATGCCGATCGGCATGACCGCGGTCGTGATGATGGTGTCCGGGCTGCGTGCGATGTGACGCAGGGACCGTCCCAGCAGGACGGCGGTGTCACCGAGGAAATGCTTGCTCATCGTCGCTCCTTCACGCGTTCGTGCCGGCGTCGCGGTCATGGCCGCCGGCGCCTCTGGCGCCGACGAGTGCGAGGAAGATCTCCTCCAGGGTCGGCTGCTTCTCGACGTACTCGGTCTTGGCGGGCGGCAGGAGCCGCTTGAGCTCGGCGAGGGTGCCGTCGACGATGATCCGGCCCTCGTGGAGGATCGCGATCCGGTCGGCGAGCTGTTCCGCCTCGTCGAGGTACTGCGTGGTGAGCAGCACCGTCGTGCCGCGCGCGGCGAGTTCCCTGACGGTCTGCCACACCTCGATGCGCGCCTGGGGGTCGAGCCCGGTCGTCGGCTCGTCCAGGAAGATGACCGGAGGGTTCCCGACCAGGCTCATCGCGATGTCGAGGCGGCGGCGCATGCCACCGGAGTACGTCGACGCCTTCCGGCCGCCCGCGTCGGTCAGCGAGAACCGCTCCAGCAGGTCGTCGGCGACCTCGCCCGGATTCCTGACGTGCCGCAGCCGGGCGACCAGCACGAGGTTCTCCCGTCCGGTGAGGATCTCGTCCACGGCGGCGAACTGCCCGGTCAGGCTGATCGACTCGCGCACGTCCGCGGCCCGCGTGGCGACGTCGAAGCCGTTGACGAGGGCCGTGCCGGCGTCGGCCCGAAGCAGCGTGGACAGGATCTTCACGGCCGTGGTCTTGCCGGCGCCGTTGGAGCCGAGCAGGGCGAAGATGCTGCCCCGCGCCACGGTGAAGTCCACGCCGCGCAGCACCCGCAGCTCCCCGTAGGACTTCTCCAGCCCCCGCACCCGGATCGCCGGGGCCTGCTGTGTCGTCTGTGTCGTCATCGCCCGGTCCTGTCCTCTCCCGCGGGCTCCTCGCCGGCGGCACGCTTGACGGCGTCGGTGAGACGGTTGCGCTCCCGGATCCGCCACTGTCCGGCCGGGTAGTTGGCCGTGAACGCCTCCACGAACTCCACGGGGTCCTCCCCGAAGAGGCCGCGGATCGGGATCCCGTCCGCCGCGCTCTGCTCGAACAGGTCGGCGATGTCCTCGTACATCGTCACGTCGGCGCCGTCGGTCAGCCCGAGGTACAGCAGGTAGCGCTCCATCGCCTCGGCCGCCGTACGGTAGTCGGGGGGAAGCTCCTTGATCCGCGCCTTGTACCGCCGGTAGCGCCGCTTGTCCTCCAGCGACCCGGTGACCACCTCCAGATACCGCAGGTAGCGGTTCTTCGGCTCGTTCGACTCTGCCGCCATGGCTACTCGCCTCCTTCGCGGAGCTGTTCGAGCCTTCCGGCCAGGAAGCTCCAGGTCGTCCAGAATTCTTCGAGGTACTCCCGCCCCTGAGCGTTGAGGGAGTACACCTTGCGCGGCGGCCCCTTCTCGGACGGGACCTTCTCCACGTCGACCAGGCCGCGCTGCTCGACCCTGACCAGCAGGGCGTAGATGGTGCCCTCGGCGATGTCGGAGAAGCCCTGGTCGCGCAGCCAGGCAGTGATCTCGTAGCCGTAGGCGGACCGGCCGGCCAGGATCGCGAGGACGATGCCCTCCAGCGTTCCCTTGAGCATCTCCGTCACGAGCTTGCCCATGGAACACCCCCTTTCAGCTACTTCGTGTTGCTAGGTACCAGTAGAAAGTAACACTGACTACCAGTACTTAGCAACGCCGAATAGCTGAGGCGCAGGCCGGGACGTGAGACGAGATCGTGAACCGTGATCGTGAGCCGAGGGCGCGGGCCGAGGGCGCGGGCCGAGAGCGCGGGCCGAGAGCGCGGGCCGAGAGCGCGGGCCGAGGGCCGGCGTCCGCCGCGCCCCGGCCCCTCAGGTGCGCCCCCTACGGCGTTTCCCCGGACGTTTCTCCCGACGTCTCCCCCGGCGGTTCCTCGGCCGGGAACAGGATCGGGCTGAGCAGGTGCCGGGTGCGGTGCGGGGCCGGGCCGTACGCCAGCCGGGGGAGGATCGCGGCGCGCAGCTCCTCGATCAGCTCGGCGCGCTCCTCCTCGCCGAGCCAGATCGCGTGCTGCCGGTAGCCGACCAGGTCGGCCGCCGGGTCGGCGCCCTCCCGGTCGAGATACGCGCCGAACTCGGCGATCAGGGTGGCCATGGCGGCGGCGAACACGCGCCGGTGGTCCTCGGGGGACAGCGACGCGGCCGTCCCGGCGTCCACGACCACCCGCTCCCGGTGCAGCCGGTAGCGGCGCTCCACCGCGCCGCGCACCCGCTGCTCGCCGGCCACCTCCAGGAGGCCGTGCTCGGCGAGCAGGCCGACATGCCGGTACACGGTGGCCTTGGAGACGTCGGGCATCCGGTCGCACAGCTGGGCGGTGGTGAGGATCCGCCCACCGGACATGGCGTGCACGACGCGCAGCCGTACCGGATGTGCGAGCAGTTCCAACGCGTCCACCGCGTCATGTTCGCAGAGCGCCCGACCGTTCGCAATGTTGCGAACGGTTCCGTCCGGGTCTACCGTTCTCAAACATGCGAAAGGTCGGGCGCGTGCCCGGCCCGGTCGGGGAGATCGGGCCGCGCCCCGTCCGATCTCCCCGACCGGGCCGCACGCCCGGTTCGATCCCCCGCCCGAAGGAGCGATGATGCACGGTCGGCCCGTCGAGAACGCCCCCGCCAGTCCCACGAGTCCCACGAGCTCAGCGATGACGGCCGGCACGGAGCCGCCGCTGGGACGCCTCCACGACGTGGACGGCAGGCGGCTGCTGCTGCACCGCGCGGGCACCGGCGGTCCGAGCGTGGTGTTCCTGCCCGGAGCCGGACTGGTCGGGCTGGACTTCCTGAACCTCCAGGAGCGGGCCGCCGGACTCACCACCGCCGTCGTCTACGACCGCGGCGGAACCGGCTGGAGCGACCCGGCCCGCCTGCCCCGCTCCGCCGCCGAGGTCGCGGGCGAGCTCCGGGACCTGCTGCGCGCCGCCGGAGTGCCCGCGCCGTACCTGCTGGCCGGGCACTCGCTGGGCGCGTTCTACGCCCGCCGCTACGCGCAGCTCTTCCCCGGCGAGGTCGCCGGACTGCTGCTGCTCGACCCCGGCCACGAAGACATTTTCGACCACCTGCCCGAAGGGTCCGCCGAGCTGAACGAGCGGATGAAGCAGGACCCGAAGACGATGCCGGACCTCACCGGCGAGCAGCTCGCGTCCGCCCGCGCCGCGCTGACCGGGCTGCTGGCCGGGTGGCCCGACGAAGTCCGCGAAGCGCTCGTCGAGCACCACCTCACCGACTGGCGGACCCAGCTCCACGAGACGGCCAATTTCGAGACCGAGGTCTACGGCGAGCTGCGGAACGGCGGGCCCCTCCCCGACGTGCCGCTGATCCTCCTCACCGCCGGCGGGCGCAACCCGTACTGGGCGCACTTCATGACCGAGGAGCAGATGCGCGCCACGCACGACGGCATCCGCGCCATGCACGCCGCGCTGGCCGCGTCCGTCCCACGGGGGGAGCGCCGGGAACTGCCGGGAGCCTCACACCAGTACCTGCACATCGAGCAGCCCGACGCGGTGCTGGACGCGCTCCGCGACCTCCTCGCCGCCGCCCGCGCCGCGGACGACCGGTAGGATTCCGGCCATCACCGGCGCCCGTCGTGGCGTCCCCCTCCGGTGACGGGAGCGACGGATGGCACACTCGGCGACCGCCGGACGCGTGGTGGGAGCGGCTCTCGCCGTACTGCTGCTGGCCGGCTGTTCGGACCAGCTCGGCGACCGCGGCGGCAAGGACGGCGCGCCGCCTGACCGGATCGGTGACGTCGACTACGTCGAGGTCTTCCGCAACGCCGACAACTTCCCCAACATCGCCCGGATCTGCGTCGAGGGCCTGGCCTTCGCCGGCACGTCGAGCGGGTCGCGGGGCGAGGACGTCGCCGACCCCGCGCTGGTCCGCGTCCCGGAGTGGGACATCAAGTGCGCCGCCCACGCGAAGTCCGCCCCGGGCCCCGGGACGAGCCCCTCACCCACCTCCTCGCCCGGCTGACTCCCGGCCGTGCGGCCCTCCCGCCGTGGGTGGCAGACTCTTCCGCGATGAACGGCGAACGGAAGACACTGACCGGGCCCGACGGCGCCCCGGTGATCGGCTATGTGGAGGACGTCCGTGAGGGGCGTCCCTGGGCCCGTCACGTCGAGGAACTCGGCCCGGGAGCCGTCGACGCCGTCATGGCGAACCTGTCCGGCTGGGCCGTGTCGGCGCCGGTCGAGTTCGCCGGGCGTCTCGTCGCGCGAGGCGCCCGGACGCTGCGGCACGCGCACCGGATGCGATGCGACCTGCCGGCCGTACGGCCCGCCGCGACCTCCGGCGCGCGGTCCACGCCCGTGGCCCCCGGCGACCCGAGACCCACGCCCGCGGGCGCGGCTCCGGACGGCTTCCGGTTCGTCTCCTGGGACCGCGAGCCCGCCGACGTCTTCCCCGCGTGGTTCGCGGCCTACCCGCCCGGACACCCCGACCACCGTTCCCGGGACCCCCGGAAGGCGCTCGACGAGGAGCTCACGCCCCTGATGCGCGGCGAGGTGATCGGCCCCCTGCTCCCGTGCGGCGTCCTCGCCGTACGGGACGCCGCCGGGGACGCCGGGGACGTCACAGGGAACGGGGAGGAGGTGGTGGGCGGCGTCCTGGTCACCGACTCGAACGACGGCCCGTGGCTCACCGAGGTCTTCCGGCACCCGGACCGGTCGCCCCGCGGCCTCGGCTCGCTCATGCTCTCGGCGGTCCTGTCCCGGGCCGCCGCCGACGGGCTGACCGAGATCGGCCTGGCGGTCACCGAGGGGAACCCCGCGCGGCGCCTGTACGAGAGGCTCGGGTTCCAGGTGGTCACCACCTCGATCACCGTCCTGATCTGACGGCCCCCTCCGGTGCCCTTTCCGGTGTCCACCTGGATCGGCGCCCCCGGGCGGGGTCCCGTCCGGCTCAGCAGTACGAGCGCACGTGCCAGAGCTTCAGCAGCGCCTTCGGCGCCTTGTCCAGGCAGCCGCCCGTGTCGCCGCGGTACGACCACGCGCCGTGCGCGCTCCTGCGCCACACGTGCGGCCCGTCCTGGTAGCTGATCGGGTCGCCCTTGACGCCGATGGAGCCGACCGCCCAGTACACGTCCTTGCCGCCGCTCCTGACCTTGCCGTAGTAGACATGCTTCGGCCCGTCCACCTTCGCGCGGCCGGTCCCCGGGCGGTATGGCCTGACGTACTGCTTCCAGTAGGCGTCGGCGAGCGCGTGGCGGACCTTCTCGGTCACCTTGAGGTTGACGGCCGTCTCCCGGGGCCGCGAGGCCTGTGCGACCGTCTCCTGGGACTGCGGGGCCGTCGAGGACCGCACGGCGCTCATCGCCGTCCCCGGTGAGAGGGTGGTCACGGTGACCGCCGCCACCGCGGCGACCGCGAACCGGTGTGCTGTCTTGGTCATGTCCGCTCTCCCATCGCGTTTTGAACTTCGACGCTCCTCCGCGCCGAAAAGTTGGGAGCGGACGGACGGGTTCAGCGAAAGCCGCTGGGCCGGCGGGGCTTCCGCGTGCCATCCTCGGGAGGTGACAGCGATCAAGGAGAGCGGGCCGGCGGCCGGTCGGAGACTTCCCCGGCGGCTGCTCTTGGCCGCACTGACCGGGGTGATCCTCACCGCCCTCCTGGTGGGAGCCGCCTTCCTGATGACGCGGTCCCTCACCGGCTCGGGGACCTGCGACCAGTCCTTCGCCTGCCTCGGCGCCATCGGCCTGACCTGGTTCGTGGGACGCTGGGTGGCGGTCCTCATCGCCTGGCCGCTGCTGCACCTGTTGCGCGTACGGCCGGCCTGGCCCGTCGCCGTCGCGGCGGTCCTCTTCCTGGTGGCGATCTGGCGGTTCGCCCAGTCGCCCTGGGCGGGGGACGGCGCCTCCGCCCTCATCCTGCTCAGCGGTGTGATCGCCTACCCGCTCGCCGCCCTGGTCACCGCGCCGCGCCTCGCCTGGCCGTGGCGCGCCGTACCCGCCGCCCTGTTCCTGGCGCTCTGCGTCCTGACCTTCCTGCCCGCACCCTGACAGCCGGAGTACGGCGGCGCGGCCTCCTCCGGGTCTGTCAACGGTGATTCGGGATCCGTCGTCACGGGAGGAACCGATCGCGCCGGGAGGCGGTCCAACCCGGTGTGATCGACACGTCAGGCACGCCGCCGCGACAGGTGCGCGTCGCGACCGCGCTGCTGTGGTCCGTGGTCCCGTACGGCCTGGCCGTCACGGTGCTCAACGGCGTCGCGCTCGTCATGACCGACCGGCGGCTCCCGCAGGCGCCGGTGACGATGAACGCGGACGCCGTCCCCGTCGCATTGCGGGAGTTCGCCGGGTTCGCCTGGGGACGGACCGCGCTCATCGCGCTCTTCTTCGCCGTCGCCGCCGTCGCGTCCGGGCTGCTCGCCCGAGCCGCCCGGCGGGGCGTGCGGCGGAGGTCCGGGCGGATCCCCCTGTTCGCGGGGCTGCTCGCCATCCCCTACACGATCGGCCTGGCCCTGGCGGGCGGTCTCAACCCCGTCCTGGCCTACCAGAGCCGGCTGTTCCGGGTGGGTGACGGGTCGTTGGCCGCCGGAGCGCCCTTCGACATGGCGGCGGCCGCCCCGTCCTGGTACCTCCTCCCGCTCGCGGCGCTCCTCGCGACCGGCTGGGCCTGCCAGCTCGCGGGCATGATCCTGCTGACCCGACCGGCCACCGTCGGCTGGTACGCCGGACAGGAGACGGCGGCCCCGGCGCGGCAGCCCCGTACGGTCCTTACGGCGGCACTCGGTCCCGTCTTCGTCGCCGTGATCGCCGCGTACAACCAGGCGGCCATCTGGCTGACCGAGAACGCGGCCGACCGGGCCGCCTCCGTCGGGTCCGTCGCGTCCGTGGCGGACAGCGCGCGGCACGCGGCGCTCATCCAGTCCGCGCTCCTCGGCGTCCCGGCGGTCGCGCTGGCGATCCTCCGCGTGCATCCTCTGCTGTGGACACGTCCGGCAGCCCTGTTCGCCTCGGGCGTGCTCACCGTCCTCTACCTGCTCGCCCTGACGCCGGCCCAGCTGGCCAACCCCCTGAGCACCGGTGTGCTCCCCGACGACCAGTCCGGATTCAGTGAGCACATCCCGCCGTGGTACCTGCCCGCCCTCACGGTAATCCAGGTTCTCGCCGCACTCACACAGCTGGCCGCCCTGGCCGAACGGTCCCGCGGGTCGCTCACCCGGCCGGGATGAGCGGCTGGGGAGGATCTCCCTCCCGGGAGGGAGAGGGAAGATCCCCTGCGTCGGCGATCCGTACGGCGGGGCCGGATCGGCAGGATCGACGACATCACCAGCACTTCCCCCCGAACCTCTGGAGATGTCCACGATGAAGCGCACCCGCGTCGCCGCCGCCGGCCTCGCCCTCGCCGCCCTGGTCCCGGTCACGCTCTCTGCGGCGAGCACTCCGGCGCTCGCCGCCGTCACCGCGGGGCCGCCCGCCACCGCGACGGGGTCCTCCTTCGTCATGGCGGGGCCGTCCGCCGTCACCGCCGGGCGGGCCACCGTACGGACCGGAGTGCCGCCGATCAACGCGGCGGCGCTGAAGCGGAGCATCGCCGGGCTCCCCGCAGCCGACGCCACCGCCGCCGAGGTCAGGGTGGGCGGCTCGGCCGGATCCTGGCACGGCGTCGCGGGCATCACCGACCTGCGCACCAGGCGGCCCGCCAGGGAGGGCGCCCGCTTCCGGGCCGGCAGCATCACCAAGATCCTCACCGTCTCGGTCGTGCTGCAGCTCGTGGCCGAGGGCAAGGTCTCGCTCGACGGCACGGTGCAGGAGTATCTCCCCGGCCTGCTGCCCGCCGGCTACCCCGTGATCACGGTCGGACAGCTCCTCAACCACACCAGCGGCCTGCCCGCGCCGACGTTCGACGGCGGCTTCGAGCGGGTCTACGCCACCAGGTTCGAGAAGGTGACTCCCGAGGAGTACGTCGCGGAGGCCGTGAAGAACCCGATCGAGTTCGAGCCGGGCACCCGGCAGCACTACCTCAACATCAACACGTTCGTGGCGGGCCTGCTGATCGAGAAGGTCACCGGCCGCTCCTACGAGCGCGAGGTGACCACCCGCGTCCTGCGGCCCGTCGGCATGCGCGACAGCTACCTGCCCGGCGAGTCCGTCAGGATCCGCGGGCGGCACAACCACGGCTACCAGACCGTCCCCGCGGGCTTCCCGGACGCGATCAGGTACGGCCAGGGCCACGTCGTGGACATGACCGAGGGCAGTGCGACCTCCACCTGGGCCTCCGGCGACCTGATCTCCACCACGGCCGACCTGGAGAAATTCATCAAGGCCCTGTTCCGCGGCAAGGTGGTGCCCGCCGCGCAGATCGAGCCCATGTTCACCGTGCCGAAGGTCACGATGTACGGCACCGGCGAGCCCGCCGTCTACACCTCGGGCCTGACCGAGCTGAAGCTGCCCGGCGGCATCACCGCGTACGCCAAGACCGGAGCGAGGTACGGCAGCGCGGCCGGCGTCGGCGCCACCCGCGACCTGAGCCGCACGGTCGTCTACTCGATCAACTCCACCGACGCCAAGGCCGCGGGCCAGAACGAACGCGGCCTCGGCATCGCACTCGCGGCCTTCGCCGACTGACGTGCTCTCCCGCGCTCCCCCGCGTGCGCCGCTACGGCAGGGCGGGTACGGCCGGCGCGGTGTTGGTCCAGCCGACCTCGAGCATGGTCCGGGTGCTGGTCTCGTTGAAGGACAACTTGCCTCTGACCGTGGTCGCCTGGCTCTCGGACAGCAGAAGCATCGTGCCGGTGTCCACGATCAGGTCGACCTTGTCCTTGACCGTCAGTCCGTTCATCTGAACGGTCTTCGGGCGGTCGATCGACAGGGCCGCGCCGGCTCTGCCCATGCCGTCCTTGGACTCTCCCCGCGCACGGACGGCGGGCATCGTCAGCAAGGCCTGGTAGGCCGCGGCGCGGACGTTCCTGGGCGCCGGAAGCTGATAGAGCATCCCCGGCAGCGCCCCGGTGATGTACTCGTCCACCCTGTCCTGCTTGACCCGTGAGACCCGTGCGGCCTCGGAGAGCCAGGACTTCAACGCGTTCGGGTCCGCGGGCAGTCGCTGGACCTCGTCGTACGTCAGCCGCTGTCCGGCCAGAGAGAACATGTCATGCGTGCCACGCACGGGCCCGACGTGGCCCTTGTCCGGTCCGGTCGACAGCTTCACGACCTGGCCGTCGGCCGTGCGGGTCCACTTGGCCGGCGAGCCGTCGCGACGCCACGCCTTCCGGTCCGCCGCGCTCTTCGGGTACGCCCCCGCCTCCCGGTATCCGGACCAGGCCTTGCCGTCGGGCGCGGTCCATTCCTCGCTGAGCTCCCGCTCCACCACCCAGTAGCGATTCGCGCCGCTGCCCATCTGGCGGGGACCGGTGCGCTGGATCAGCACCCTCGTATGCCAGTAGGCGCCTTCCGGCAGATCTGACGCGGCGGCGGCGAGCCGCGTCTCCGGTGCCCGCACGACGCTCGGCAGGCCCGGCAGGGCGGCGGCACCCACAGCGGCCAGGCCGGCGCCGACGGCGATCAGCAGCCGGACCGGTGCGGTCGCGAGCTTCATGTGTCTCCTCCAGAGGTTCGAAGCGATGCCTCCCAATACGCCTGAGCGCCGCACAAGGTTGCCCGCGAAACCCGGGCAACTGTTGGAGGATCGAAAGCGTATTAGGTGGCGTGAAACCGGATGGACAAACGTGAGCAGCGCGGAGGGTGACTTCGGCGCATTCGTAGCCGCGAGGGCTACCGCCCTGCTGCGGGTCGCCTACCTCGCCTGCGGGAACAAGGCGGAAGCGGAGGACCTGCTGCAGACGGCGCTGGAGCGCACCTACAAGAACTGGGACAGGGTGCGGTACGAAAGGCCCGAGCCCTACGTGCGCCGCATCATCATCAACACCGCCATCAGCCAGGCCCGCCGCCGGGCGATTCTGAACATCATCCCGATGCGCATCCTGCCGGACAGGGCGGCGCGTTCGACCGACGTCGATCTGCGCCACCTGCTCATGGACGCGCTGCGTGGCCTGCCTCCCCGGCAGCGCGCGGTGGTCGTCCTGCGGTACTGGGAGGACCTCACCGAGGCGCAGACCGCGGAGGTGCTCGGCTGCACGGTCGGCACGGTGAAAAGTCAGACGTCGAAGGCGATGGCCAAGCTGCGTGTAGCGCTCGGCGAGGCACCCGTGGAAGGAGCGATCGGCAATGCCCACACTTGAGGAACGCCTCCGCCAGCTCATGGCGGACGAGACCGCGGAGCTGCACGCCGCGCCCGACCTGATGGACCGGGTCACCGGGCCCACGAGGCGGAAGAGGACACCGGGCAGGGTCGCGGCCCTGGCCGCGACGGTGGCCGCCCTCGTGGCGGGCCCCTTCTATCTGACGGTGGGTCCGGGCGCCGTGCAGTCGCCCGTCGCGTCGGAGACGGCGGCCGTCTCCGAGACGCTGGGGCCGCCCGCCATCGACGACACCCCGCCCGTGCCGTCCGCCCGCCCCAGCCTCGGGGACCTGGGTGACGGGAAGACTCTCAAGCACGTCAAGGTGGGTTACCTGCCCGAAGGCCTGAAGTGGAGCAACTGGTCGGTGGACTACGGCGACAGCTACTCCACCTCGTGGAACTTCGACGGCGACAAGAAGGGCTTCTACTGCGTGCAGATCTTCGTGTACGAGGGTGAGGCCGTCCAGGAGGTCGACGACCGTATGCAGACATACCGCGATGAGGGGGAGGGCGAAGCGGTGACCATCGGCGACCGGACCGGCTATTCGGTCCTCGCGAATGTCGGCGAGGACGGCATGAAGGGCACCCCCACGCTCATCCTGAACATGGGGGAGCAACGGCGGGCCGAGATCACGTTCAGCCCCGTGTACGTGAAGAAATTCCCCGACGCCAAGGCCGTCGACCGCGAGCTGACCAAGATCGCCGAAGGTCTCACCGCCGACAGCTGACGCTGTGGCCGGAAACATTCGCCGGGTCGGTGGTCAGCTTGCACCGAAGTGGCGAACCCGACCGACCGACCCGCGTGGTGAAGACCCACAGACACCGCTTCGTCGCCCGCGGTTCGCCGAGAACGGCGCACCGGCCGCCGAGGGCGGCCGGTGCGATCGTCACCATGCCTGATGCTCATCGGCTCAGTCGTCTCGGCCGAGCGCGGGAAGCAGACGGCCCCGGACCGCCATCCGTCCGGGAGGGCCGCCGGTGGCGTGGGGCACGGGCATCCGTGTCCCGGCCACCGGCGGCCCGCCGCTGACGTGGTGGTGCGGCTCCCCCTCCGCCGCACCACCGCACGGGAGCACCGGGTCTTCAGACAGGCGGGCCGAGTTCGAACCAGATGACGGTGCCGACGGAGTCGCGGTGGAAGCCCCAGCGGGCGGCGAGCGCGTCGACCAGCGCCAGTCCGCGTCCGCCGACGGTGTCGGGTCCGGGGTCGCGGGGGCAGGGGATCCGGGAGGAGCCGGGGTCCTGGACGGTGACCAGCACGCCGCGCCCGACGAACGCCACGGTGACGAGGAACTCCCGTGGTCCGCTGTTCGGCCCGGCCGCGTGTTCGACGGCGTTGGTGGACAGTTCGCTGGTCAGCAGTACGGCGTCGTCGCGCAGCGGGTGGCCGTCGCCGAGCAGTTGGGCGACGAAGTCGCGGGCATGCCGGACCTGGTCACGGCTCGCGGGGAAGCGGTGGGAGATCACCGGCAGGTCTGCCCCGGTCCGCCCGGGACGCGGCGGCCAGGCGGCTTGCGCCTCTCCCCGCGCGGGCTTCGGCCGTACCGGTCCGGTGCTGTCCGGTTGTGTCATTCCGGCACGGCGGACGAGCACGCCGAGCAGCCGCGACAACAGTCGTGCCGCTCTCTCCACCTCTCCATCCGGTCGGGAACGCGGGGTCGGGTCCATCGGTTCGTCGGTCTGACGCTTCGAAATCATGCCGGCACCCCTTCATGACGTGCCCCGCGCCTGCTTCCGTACGGTGGACGTGGACCCGGCGGTGAGTTCCGCACGTATGGATCCTGCGAATGCGGCCCTCCTCGTCCGTACGGTGTGACGGCGGCCGCGGCCGGTCGCGCGTGCCGTCCTTGGCCCGCGGGGAGTCCCGCAGCCGACCTGCCGGCCGGGAATCCCGTGGCCGGGTGGAACAGCCTGGGGGAGCGGGCCGTGGTGGGCTTCGCCGTGCCGGGGAAGGGGCGGTCGCACAGGCCGAGCCGTCGCCGGGCGCTCATGCGGGCGCGTACCTGGACGGGCGTGGGCTGCTCCCACAGGTGGCCGGGCCGGTGCGGCAGGCCGGCGGCGTCGTGGGCGTAGGGCGGATGTCCGCACCACCGGCACCCGAGGGGGGTGGGTGGTTGTTCGGCGTGCCAGCGGACCCGGATGATCCGTAGGGCTCGGTTAGGGTTGGGCATGGGTCGCACCTCCGCGTGCGATCAAGGCCCTGCCCGGTGACTAGACCTCGCCTGGTGGGGCCGTTTCCTTCATGGACTATGAGGGTTCCGGGGCTTGCTGGAGGCTTTTTTCCACAGGCTGTGGATAAGTGTGCGGATCGTCAGACGGGACCCTGAGGCCGCTCAGGCTCCGGGGCCGTCGCCCGCTCGTCGGCCTGGGCTCTCGGCCACTCGGCCTGCTCCCCGGACCGGACCCGCCCCGGGTCGGTCCGTTCTCCGAACCGGACTCGCCGCAACTCCGTGCATCGAACGGCGACCAGGCGGGCGACCTCCTCGACCCCGGACACCGGCCGCGACGCGTAGGCGGGCCGCCCGCACTGCTCGTCCCACCCGGCCTGCCACCAGAACCGATCCCCGTTGCACCACACCACCAGGCCGACCCAGACCGACACCAATGCCAGCTCGTGGCCTACGTGAACGTCGGCAACGACGCCCTGCTGCTCAAGCTCTCGTTGTAGAAGCTCGGCGTACTGACGGGGATCGACGGTTCTCTGCGGTGCGATGTCGTCCGGCACGTTTCCTCCAGGGCGGATGAGCCACTGCTGCACAGAGCGCAGGACCGCCCGTTTCCCCGCAGGTGACGGGTGTTTGCGGTGCCGGTCCTTGCAGCCTGTGCCTCTCGTGCTTGAAGTTGTTCAACGTGCTGACAGGAGACCTCACGGCCTGATTTGCTCGCAACGAGCAGCAAAAACAACAGGAGGTGCGCACGTGGACACGGAGGGGAAACGCGGGCGTGGGCGCCCTTCCAAGGACCTCGATCCTGGGACGTCGTTGCTCGCAGCCCTCGGCGTCAAGCTGCGTCGGCTCCGCAAAGAGCGATCACTGACGTTGATGGAACTCGGCGCGCTCACGGGCTACTCCTGGCAACACCTCGGCGCGGTGGAGCGAGGCACCGTCGCTCCTTCGGAGTCGGTGATCTGCGCCTGCGACACCGCTCTCGGTGCCGGAGGAGCATTGACCGGCATGTTCCCCGAGGTGATCCGGGAACAGGCGCACCTACGTCACAGCAGCGAGGCCGCGCGCCGGTCCGTCCCGAAGGAGGCCGGCCCGGACATCGACTGGGGCCGACTCAGCGCGTGCGGCGAACGCGCCTCCAGCATCACCTCGGTGGTGGCGGACGACATCGAAGCGATCACGGCACATCAGCGGCGTCTCTACCACGAGCTGACGTCGACGCAGATGCTCACTCCCGTCGACGCGCATCTCGGCCTGTTGCTCTCCCTGTTGGAGGTGCCCACGCCAGAGACGTTGCGGCGACGCATCGCCTCAGCCGCCGGGGAAGCGGCCGGATTCTCGGCGTGGATCTGGTTCGACCTCGGCGATCACTTCAAGACCCGGCGCCGGTACGGCACCGCTCTGAACGCCCTCAAGGAGGCCGGCGACGGCGGGCTGCTCTCCTACGTCAGCGCCTACCAGGCGGTGACCACCGACGCCGCGGGACGGCCCGACGAAGCCGTCCACCACGCGGCGATGGCCGTGGACACCGCGAAGCGCTCCGTCTCGCACACCACGAGATCCTGGCTGCACGCCGTTCACGCCACCGCCCGCGTCCACGCGGGTGACGGCCGTACCGCTCTTGCCGAGCTAGACCGGGCGCACAAGGCCATGGAACGGGCCGGGGGAGAGAACGACGAGTGGATGTACGACTTCGACCACGAGCGGCTGATGGGCTACGAGGGAAACTGCCACCTGGAACTGGGGCGCTACGCCCAGGCGGCGCGGTCCTTCGAGCAGGCGCTGAGCGGTGTACCCGCCACCTGCGTACGGCGGCGCGCGGAGTTGACCGTGGACCTGGCACGAGCCCGCCTCGGAGAAGGAGAAACCGCCGAAGCCGTACGGCTGGCAACCGAGGCGATCACCGTGTTCGCCCAGCGGGGATCGACTGCGGGCATCGCCCAGGTCCGCAGACTCCGCGACCACATGATGAAGGGCGATTCGGCTGTGGCTCGCGAACTGGACGAGTTCGTCCGAACATTACAGAGTGAGCCCTATCCCGGCTGAGCTGGTCGCCCGCGCCACTGTCTCGTACGACGCCGTCCAGGCCGTCGGCGAGACCGTCTACTGGATCGAGGGACGGCCCGACGGGGACGTGCTCGTACGGTGGACTCCTCACGACGGCACCCAGGATGTCCTGCCCGAAGGGGTGCACGTCGCCTCCTACGTGCACGAGTACGGCGGAGGCGCGTACCTCGCCACCGAAGGCGACATCTGGTACTGCGATGCTGAAGACCAACGGATCTATCGAGCGAGCGGAGGCGCCGGTCCCGTCCCGGTGACGCCTCCTGCGGCCCGCCCTGGGGCTCTGCGCTATGCCGATCTGCGTCTCGTACCGGGCAGTGACACGCTGGTCTGCGTCCGGGAACGCCATGAGGACGATGGCACCGTGCACAACGAGCTTGTCGCCCTGTCGGCCACCAAGCCGGGTGAGCCAGTGGTGATCGCATCCGGCGACGACTTCTACATGTCACCCGAGCCCAGCCCCGACGGGAGGCGCCTGGCATGGGTGTCATGGAACGCACCGCTCATGCCCTGGGACGGCTCCCAGCTGTGGACAGCCGATCTCCAGCCAAACGCGACCCTGACCGACCGGCGGCTCGTCGCGGGAGGTGAGGACGAGTCGGTGTGCCAGCCGCGGTGGAGCCCGGACGGCGTGCTGCACCTCCTCTCGGACCGCTCAGGCTGGTGGAACCTGTACGCCTGGCATGACGGCCGTCTTGAACCGGTGATCACTGGAGAGTTCGAGGTCGCGGCTGCTCCCTGGGAGTTCGGCTACCGAACGTACGGGTTCCAGGCCGGCCGGATCGTGGCCGTTGTCCAGGAAGGCCCGCTGCACCGCCTCGTGATGAGGAACGCCGACGGCTCCGTTGAACCGGTGGCTCTGCCGTACACCTCGATCAAGCCCTACCTGGCTGTGGTGGGAGAGTTGCTCGCCTTCATTGGCTCCAGTCCTGCCAAGCTTCCTACCGTGGTACTCGCTGACACGGCCGGGGCGGTCCGTGAACTCACCACGAACGATCTCGGCATCGACGAGTCATCTCTTGTCGTTCCGGAGCCCTTCATCTTTCCCACCCGGGACGGTGAGCGGGCGTACGGCCTGTACTACTCGCCTCCGCCGTCCTCACGGACCAATGAGCGGCCTCCGCCGCTACTCGTCCGAGCGCATCCGGGACCAACGGCGAACTGGCCGATGCGACTCGACCTTCACGCCCAGTTCTTCGTCAGCCGTGGCTTCGCTGTCGCGGACATCGACTACCGGGGCAGCACCGGGTACGGCCGCGCGTACCGGCTCGGCCTCCGCCACCGATGGGGAACGGTCGACGCCACCGACTGCGCTGACGCTGCGCTTCACCTGGCCTCCATCGGCCGGGCGGATCTGGAGCGCATGGCTATCTGGGGAGCGAGCGCGGGCGGCTATACCGTTCTGCGGGCTCTAACCACAACTGATGTGTTCGTAGCCGGGACTGCCAGATCGGCTGTCGTGAACCTCACGACCTGGGGTGATGCCGCGCCGAAGTTCCAGGCCCATCATGCGGAACTGCTGCGTTGCGAGGAGCCAGATAGGTCTGAAGTCCAGGTAAGACGTCCACTGTTGCTGACTCACGGAGATGAAGATCGTGTCACGCCCTTAGAGGAGGTTCAGTGCTTCATGCGTAACGTTGGGCCCGGCTCATGCCTAGTTGTCATCTCTGGAGCGAGCCATACCTTGCGGCGCTCGGTAGACGTTTGTCGATTGCTTGGTTTAGAGCTTGATCACATCAGGGCGTGCTGATCTCAGCTTTGCTGATAACGGTTTTGTCGCGACAGCCGTTTGCGCGCTGTATATATGAAACCTTTTATGCACCAATATCCCTTTTGATGTCGTGTGGGTGATTTAGGCGTTCGGTCGCATAAGGCTAAAAGATGGACAAGTAGCCTAGAATCCCTGTATGGCTGATCTGCACCCTCCAGTAGGAAAAATAACTACACGTGACAAGATGAAGAGGGTCTTCGGGGGAAGCACGCAGGGAGGAATCTGTCCAGCTAAAAAGTCTTCGACCGTTCTGATCTACTCGGATCCGGAGAGTGGGGAGCGGAGGGGGTACAAGGATGGTTGGCTGGCTGAGAGGGACGATCGTGGCCTGATTTTTGAATACACCGGCCATGGCGAGGGAGACCAAGTATTCGGGGGTCGAAACGGCGTGGGAAACCAGGCCATCCTGCGTCATCGAGAGGACGGCCGGAAACTTCATCTATTTCGTGCCGCTGGTAAAGTTCCTGGATCTGGAACTAAGCTACAACGTTACATCGGTGAGTTCGAGCTAGATATTGAGCGGCCATATGTAATGCGCCAAGAAAGGAATAACGACGGGGTTCTTCGCTGGGTGATTGTATTTATGATGCGCCCGGTGGGGAAATTTTTCCTAGATGAGCAAGATAATATCCCTCTGGCGAGGGAGACCGAAGTTCGCAGAATTCCGGCAAGCGCTACGGTTAGCGTAGTTGTTAGCCCGGAAACTAGCAGGGCTACTCGGACGCTTCGGTCGGAGGTTCCTGGAACGGTGATGGAACGACGGGAGGCAAGGCTGTCGGATGAGTTTCGCGACTTCCTGGAGTCGCGACATCACGAAGTGCGGCGCTTTCAGGTGAAACCGAAGGGGTCTACTTCTACGCTGCTTACAGACCTCTATGATGTTACGGACCATGTCCTATATGAGGTCAAGGCGAACTCTTCTCGGAATTCTGTACGGATGGCTGTTGGTCAGCTCTTGGATTACCGACGTCACGTTGATCCCGTCGAACCAAAGCTTGCTGTTCTTCTACCAGAAGAGCCGGAGGGCGACTTGAAGGAATATCTAGAATCTGTTGACATATCCCTTGTTTATAGGGAAAATGGCAATTTTTGCGGTTATCCCGTTAAGTAGCGACTGGTTGTCGCTGTGGCAATGTCGCGAAGAGCCGCCTAGGAAAATCTGCTTCTGCCTGCGGATGGATAACCACGTGGTCACACTAGAAAAGTTCCTCGGAGGGTGCGCGACGTCACTCACCATGGATCGCCAGGTCCTAAGCCATCGTTGCTCCTAGGCGCCCTGATTTATGAGGGAAAATGTGATCGACCACAGGACATCCGACCTAGCCGTACGGCTTCGCCGTACGCTGGCCGACCATCTCGCCCGCGACGGCTGCCTCACCGACCCCGCGTGGCGGGCGGCCGTCGAGGCCGTGCCGCGGGAGGTGTTCCTCGGGTCGGCGATCGCTGGCCCCACCGGGCACGGTGACCGGTGGGAGGTGGTCCGGCGGGACGACGTGGCGGCCGATGAGTGGCTGGAGCTGGTCTACCGCGACGAGACCTGGGTGACCCAGCTCGACGAGGCCATGGTTGAGGGCACCCCGGGAACCGAGGGCGCGCCGAAGGCCGAAGCCGTGCCAGGGGCCGGAAAAGCACCAGAGACCGAAGCTGTACCGGAGGCCGGAGGCGTTCGGAGGGTCGTCTCCGGCGGGCCCACGTCTTCATCCACCATGCCCGGCCTGGTCATACGGATGCTGGAAGCCGCCCAGATCTCCGACGGTGACATGGTGCTGGAGATCGGCACCGGCACCGGTTACTCCGCCGCGCTGATGTGCCACCGGCTCGGCCCGGCCGCCGTGACCTCCGTCGAGTACGACCCGGTGGTGGCCGGCCGGGCACGGGAGGCGCTCGCCGCCGCCGGGTACGCGCCGACGCTCGTGACCGGGGACGGCCTCGCCGGATACGACGAGAACGCCGAGTACGACCGGCTGATCGCCACCTGCTCGATCCGCTACGTCCCCCTGCCGTGGCTGTGGCAGGTCCGCGACGGCGGCACGATCACCGCGCCGCTGTCCGGGTGGCTGGGCGGCGGCGCGTTCGCGCACCTCACGCTCGCCGACGACGGTACGGCCAGCGGGCGGTTCCTCCCGGACGACCTCCACTTCATGACCGCCCGGCCCCACGGCCGCCCTCCGCTGGCCTCCCCGCACCTCGGGGTGGGTGAGGTCCGGGACGGCCGGGTGGACCCCCGGGTCCTGGACGACCGGACCGGGGTGTTCGTGGCGCAGCTCGCCGTACCGTCCGCCGTACGGCTGGGCGGTGGAGACGAGGTCGTGCTGTGGGACGTGGGCACCGGCTCGCTCGCCGAGGTCACCGCCGGGACCGTACGGCAGCGCGGGCCGCTGCGGCTGTGGGACGCGGTGGAGGACGCCGTGCTGACCTGGCGGGCCGCCGGATCCCCGGACCAGACGGCCTTCGGGCTCACCGTCACCCCGGCCCGCCAGTACGTCTGGCTGGGCGAACCGGACGGCCCGAACTGGGACCTCCCCGCCTGATCGGTACGGCGGAGCCGTCGCGGTCACCGGCCTCCGCAGCCGGCCTGGGCCCAGCGGTTCGGGACGGTCCGGTCCGAGGGCCGGTGCTTGATCGGGGTGGAGCACCACCGGCACCGGCCGCGCCTGTCGCGCCACCAGAAGTTCGTCAACCGTTCCCACGCCCGTATCCGGGTTGTCGGGGAACGCGTCGCCGTGATTTTGAAGACCTGGAAGGTGCCGGCTGGTCGCGCTGCCGCCCGCGCCGCGCCACCGCGGTCCAGGCCATCGTCGTCCCGCAGTTCATCGAAAAGGGCCGCTACTCAGGATGGGAAGCGCTCCGTGGGCTGGTACTTCGCCGTCCGGCGCGACGAGGGCGTCCTCATCCGGCTCATCGGCGCTCGTTCACCCTCGTGAAGACGTATTGTGATGAGAAACGTATATGCCGTCGCCATGGAGATTGACATGGCCATCAGTGCCGGACCGCCTCCCAGGGCTGACCTATTTCAGCGAAAAATTCCTTTTGGTCCGGATCGATTAGCCCGGAAAAGTATTGAGACTCCTTCCGCGCTCTGATCACTTTCATGGACAAACCCTCCGATACCTCAGTCGACCAGCTGAAGAAGTCATTTCACATCTGCACACCACGTGCCCGAAGGAGAAGTCTGACCTGGTGCGGAGTCGCGACCCCGATAGCTCTACGTGCAGTCCGATCTTCCGCTTCGCCGCGCTCGAAGGCCACGAGGTCGAGGTCACCTCGAAGTTCGACGAAGCCAACCCCCTCGACCAGGAGATCGCGTCATGATTCTCTACGACCCTCAAAAGCCGCGACATGCTCGCATCGACACCGGCGGTCAGCGCGGTTCCACCATGGGGTGGATCCTGACGGGCCTCGGCCTTCTCGCGACCCTCGGCGTGCTCACAGCCGTCGATATCGTCTGACCCCGGTGGGGCCGCGCTCCGACCTCCTGCGAACTCTGACCCCGCAGCGCGACCATCGGAGCGTCCACGGCACCGAGTCGATAACACAAGGGAGCCGGATGTCCGCAGTACGATCGAAACACGGCCGCAGCCTCGAACCGGATAATGGCAACGGCTTCAGGCGTGTCATCGTCACCGTGCTCTTTCCATGGATGGCCGCCAGGTTCCTGTTCAAACCCCGGGTCGGCCCATCGCGCGAAGACAGGATGCTGGATCGGCTCGCGTTCTGGCGATCGACGATCGGTCTCGGCGTGGTCCTGGTGGCGACCTCCCGCTACCAGAACGTCTGGGTCAACACCTTCCGAAAGATGGGGGACACCGGGTGGCTTGCCTTCCTTTTGCTGCCGCTGCCGATCCTCGCGATATTCATCGTGACCCGCTCCGGCCGCCGCGCCAGCCTTCTGCCTGGCGTGCTGCTCCTGATGAGACGTGCGTTGCTCACACTGGCCGTCATCTACCTGCCGATCGGGTTGCTCATCGTCGCGGCCGATGAGCGTAACACCGACCCCCTCGCTGACAGTGACATCCAGCTTCGATATGACATCGACCTCAACGTCCAGGGGGAAGCAGGATTCTGGCTGCTCGTCGCGATAGCCTTGGCGATCGTCCTCGTTCTCTGGTTCTGCTGCTTCTGGTACTGCACGCTCTACTGGGCGGCGCGCACCGGATTCTGGATGGGCCATATGCATCCGCTGCTCGCACCGATCGGCGCAGTGAGTCTCATGCTGCTGATCAGCGGCCAGGAGATCATCACTCACAACACCAATGGCGTGCCCGACGGGCTGTGGCTTACGCTGAACCTTTGCGGCGCGGCCACGGTGCTGGTGCTGGCTGCGTTCGAGTACCGGCACCTCCGGTCGGTCGGCTACCGGTTTCGCAACGGGCCGGAACCCATAACCATGGATTCGGGCGGCCGGACGGCCGGCGTGGAGGGCGCGATCGGGGCCGCGGGATCAGAGACCGCACCGCCCATTGCCGGCACACCTATCCAGCCGGACGAATAGATCCTCTAGCCTGGGCTACGGTCCCGGCATCTCGAAGTTCTGACCGAGTTTCATTCCTCGCGCGCGAATGGCCGCGCCCCCGCGAACTCGGCGGTGAAGACCACCATGATGTCGTCGGTGCCCAGGTGGTACGTCTCGTCCGACGGCCAGTCCGCCGGGCGTCCGGCGGTGATCCACACCGTCCCCTCCTGTGAGCGCAACCGGATGGCCTTCGGGCTCACCGTCACCCCGGCCCGCCAGTACGTCTGGCTGGGCGACCCGGACGGCCCGAGCTGGGACCTGCCCGCCTGACCGGTGCCACGGTGTGCCGTCATCGGGCCGCGACGCCGGACGGGGAGAACGTCCCACCGAGGCAGGACACGAGGCAGGACGGCGGAGCGTACCGCCATGGCAGGACGGGGAGAGCCCAGCCGTGGCGGGGGCCGGGCAGGCGCGTGGCCTACCGGTCGGGTGGGGACTGGTCGGCGATGAGGTTCAGCAGCGTCGCGTGGGTCTCCGCGTCGGCCGCCACGACGAGGCCGCCCGCGCCGGTGTGCAACGGCTGGCCGTGGATGCCGGTCACCACGCATCCGGCGGCCCGGCACACCGCGATGCCGGCGGCGAAGTGCACGTTGTCCCGCAGTCGGCCGTCGGTGACGTACGCGGCGCGCCGTCCGGCGGCGACCCAGACGAGCGCCAGGGTGGTGGAGACGACACGTGGGCGGAACCGTTCGGCGAATCCCGGTTCGGCGAGGAGCCGGACGGCGCGGAAGCGCGGTTCGTTCGGGAACGGCGGGTCGAGGTTGACGTCCACCAGCCGTGAGTCGGGCGACGGTGTGAGTTCCTGGTCCGTGCCGTCGCACCGGACGCGGGCGTGCTCGCCGTCGGTCCAGAAGATCTCGCCGGAGAACGGGTCGGCGCAGGCCGCAGCCGTGATGCCCGAGCTCGTGCGCAGGGCGACGTTCACCGCGACCAGCATGTTCCGCGCGGCGTAGTTCAGCGTGCCGCACAGGGGGTCGACCAGCCACATGCGTTCCGCGTCGCCCGAGCCGGTGCGCCCGCTCTCCTCGCCCGTCACGGCGTCATCCGGCCGGGCCGTACGGAGGACGTCGAGGATGGCCTTCTCCGCTTCGATGTCCGCTGTCGTGGCGAAGTCACCCGCGGATTTCTCGAAGCGTGTCAGCGGCGCGCCGTACCGGGCGTGCACGACGGCGGCTCCCGCCTGGGCCGCGGTCAGGGCCAGCTCCCCGTCTGTGATCAGCATGCGCGCAGGATAAAGCAGGATGGAGCGGACCCGCGCGGCCTGCCGGGGCCGGCCGGCGTCCCGGCTCGCCGAGCATAGGCCCTGGAGATCGAGCGCGAGGCCGCCGAGCACGGAAGACGCCGACAGGGACAGGCTCGACATAAGCTCCGATTCGGTTTCAGCGCGCTGAAAGTATGCGTTCAGCTCATGATCAAGGCCATTGAAAGAGGCGATTCCTAACGTTCTGCGTGGAAACTTCAATCGCAAGGAGTGACATGAGGTCAATCGCAGCAATCGCCGCCACAATGGTGCTCGTCTCCTCCCCGGCCGCGGCCGAATCCGAGGAGAGCGACCGGGAGATTCCCCTGGCGCACATCGAATACACGAGCGGTCTCACCGTGGACTTCTCCGACAGCCAGCCCTCCAACGAAGTGGGGATGTCCCAGCTCGGGATCATCGGCCGCGCGCCGCTCATCGCCTGGGACCGGAGCAACAGCTACCTGCAGACCTACCTGGAGATCACCCCGCCCGACGTGCCGGTGCCCCAGCGTCTCGTCGACGACCACGGCCCCGACCTACCCGCCGAGTTACAGCGGCGGCGGGTCACCAGCGAGCCGGTCACCGTACGGGGCCTGACCGCTCCGGCCGCCGCCGTGCTCTCCGCCTCGTGCACCGCCGAATACTGGAGCTGGCACCTCTGGCACGACAACGCCAAGGCCGGTATGGCTCCCAAGTCGTACACCACCCAAGACTTCGGCGGCTTCAAGGAGCGTCGCGCGGAGAGCTTCGTCTTCAACTGCCTGCCTGAGGGCTCGCCGAGCCACCTGTGGGCCCGGCACCGGCTGTACTACTGGAACGGCACCGGCTGGTGGAAGCAGAAGGAGGAGAAGGTCGGCCCCGGGCTTCAGGCGGAAGAGGTCAAGGGCATTGCCAAGTACCACCGCAAGGTCACCTATGACGACAACTGGGGGTCCAACCCCAACTGCCTCAGCGGGGCTTGCAAGTACACCCGTGAGGGACGTTTCACCAGCTGACGGGTGGCCGGTCGCCTGCCGGCCGCTCACCGCGGGCGAACGTCCGGGGTTGACGCGTCGCCGGGCGCGCATGCGGCCGGCCCGGGTGACCACCGGGCGCGCGCGTGCGGCCGGCCGGGGTGACGCGTCACCGGGCGCGCGTGCGACCGACCCACACGTTGCGGGCGCGGAGATAGGTGTTTCCGGCGGGACCCGGCTGCTTGTCCCAGCCGGGGTCGTCGGATTCGATTCCCGAAGCCCAGGCGCCCATCTGCAGGTTGATGATGAGCCACTGGGGGACGCCGGCCCAGCCGACTCCCCGGTGGGTCGCCTTCCGGACCCCGTCGAAGTAGTAGTCGAGCATGACGTCTTTTCCCCGTTTGGACATCCGGACGCGGTACCGGTGCCAGGCATCGGGGTCGCGGACGCTGATCCGCTTACGCTCGACGAGCTCATTGTCGTCGGCGCTTCTGTTCCAGGTGTTGAAGAGGTTGGTGGAATTCCCCACGTATTCCAGGATGTCGCTCTCCGGCGGCCAGTCCGGCCAGATCCCGATGGTCCAGAAGGCCGGCCAGATGCCCTTCCCGGTCTGCGTGCGGAACTCGCCCTCGATGTCGTATTCGGGGAACCGGTCGTCGACGAGGATCTGCTCCTTGGCGTGGACGGCGCCCGAGCGGTACCACAGCGGAGCGTACGGCGCGTGCGGACTGTCTCCGTCGGGCTGAGCCAGCCGGGTCGCCGTCAGGGTCAGCACACCTTTGGCGAGGGAGACCTTGTCGGCGTGCATCCTGGCGGCGCCGTTATGGGTGTCGGCGTCGGCATCCCAGGGGTAGAGGTGGTTCCAGCTCCGGTCGAAGGCCGAGGAGCTGCTGAGGGAGGACCTCTTGATGACGTTCTCCCACGAGGCGCCGGTCCGGCGGGGGCGGCCGGCGGCTGAGGACGTGGCGTGCGCCCCGGCGGGGACGAGCGAAAGCCCTAACGACAGGCCGCCGACGCCCGCCGCCGAGGCCAGGAGCCGACGCCGGCTGACTTCTCGTTCGGACATGTTCTTTCCTTTCTCCGGCCCCCGAAGTCTCCGGCCCCCGAAGTCTCCGGCCCCCGAAGTCTCCGGCCCCTGAAGTCTCCGGACTCCGAAGTCTCCGGCCTCGAAGGCTCCGGACTCTGAAGCCGTCGGTCACCGGCGTCCGGAGGGAGGCCGGCCGCCGAGCCGGACCCGGGCCTGATCGCAGAAAAGCACATGAACGTCACAGATCGCGTACGGCCCGCCGTGAGTTTCCTCCCCGTGGGACGGACACCTCGTCCTGCGATCCGCGGCTCTGCTCCCCGAACCCCGAACCGGTCTCCCGAAGCCGTTCCCCCGGGGCTCGGACCGGCCCCCGATAGCCAGAGAAGCCCGGTGACGCGTCACCCCGGTGGACCCCCGGGGCGACGTGTCACCGGGCGCGCATGCGGCGGACCCACACGTTGCGGGCACGGAAGTAGGTGTCGCCGGAGGGGCCCGGTTGGCGACTCCAGTCAGGACCGAGGGGTTCGAGTCCCGAAGCCCAGGAGCCCATCTGCAGGTTGATGATGAGCCACTGCGGGGCGCCGGCCCAGCCGATCCCCCGGTGGGTCGCCTTCCGGGCCCCGTCGAAGTAGTAGTCGAGCACGACGTCGTCTCCCTGCTTGGACATCCGGACGCGGTACCGGTGCCAGGCATCGGGGTCGCGGACGCTGACCCGCTCACGCTCGACGAGTTCCTCGCCGTTGGCGCCCTTGCTCCAGGTGTTGAAGAGGTTGGTGGAATCCCCCACGTATTCGAGGATGTCGCTCTCCGGCGGGAAGACCGGCCAGATCCCGGTGGTCCAGAAGGCCGGCCAGATGCCCGGCCCGGTCTGCGTGCGGAACTCGCCCTCGATGTCGTACTCGGGGAACCGGTCGTCGACGACGATCGGCTCCTTGGCGTGGACGGCGCCTGAGAGGTACCACAGCGGAGCGTACGGCGCGTTCTGGCTGAATCCATCAGGTGTGGTCAGCCTGGTCGCCGTCAGGGTCAGCACACCCTGGGCGAGGGAGACCTTGTCGGCGTGCATCCTGGCGGCGCCGTTGTGGGTGTCGATCCTGTCGTTCCAGGGGTAGAGATGCTTCCAGCTCCGGTTGAAGGCCGAGGGGCCGCTGAAGGAGGACCTCTCGATGACGTCCTCCCACGAGCCGCCGGCCCGGCGGATATGGCTGCCGGCTGAGGACGCGGCGTTCGCCCCGGCGGGGACGAGTGAAAGCCCTAATGACAGACCGCCGACCCCCGCCGCCGAAGCCAGGAGCCGACGCCGGCTGACTTCTCGTTCGGACATGTTCGTTCCTTTCTCCGCCCCCTGAGTGCCTTTCTCCGGTCCCCGAAGCCGTCGGTCACCGACGTCCGAAAGGAGGCCGGCCGCCGAGCCGAAACTCGGGCCCCACCGCAGAAAAGCACAGAAATGCCACAGATCGCGTACGGCCCGCCGTACATCTGGGCGCCGGCTTTCCTGGGCACGCGGACCGGCGTGTCAGGTGGGCCGACTCGCAAGAGGTCCGATGGGGGCTCGCGGGGAGAACGCCGGGCACGCCGGTGTCGCCGGGCGGACGGCTCGTGGGCCGCTCACCGCGTCTGAGGCCGTGGGTCGTGGGCCGCTCACCGCGTCTGAGGCCGTGGGTCGTGGGCCGCTCACCGGGCCTGGGGCCGGAGCCCGTCGAGGATGAGACGGGCGAGGTGCGCGGAGCGTTCGCGGCTGGTCTCCGCGCCCGCGTGGCGGATCGCGGCGAAGGCCCCGGCGACCAGCGCCATCACCTCGTCGGCGGCGAGGTCGGGCCGTACGGCGCCGGCCGCGTGCGCGCGGTCCAGCAGGTCCGAGACGTGGCGGGTGAGGTCTGCCGCGAGGTCGGGGGCGGCGGTGCGCAGGTCGAACTCGGCGGCCACGAGGGCGCTCTTCACCGCCACGTTCTCGGCGCCGCTGGTCATCATCGCGGACAGCAGTGTGAACAGGGCCGCGGGATCGCCGGACGCGGCGAGTGCCTCCGCCTCCGCCACCAACCGCCGGATCTGGTCGGTCGCGACGGCGAGATACAGCGCTTCCTTCGTCGGGAAGTGCCGGTGGACGGTGCCGGGGCCGACACCCGCGCGGCGGGCGATCTCGTCGAGCGGGACGCCGAGACCCTCGGTCGCGAAGAGGCGCTGCGCGGTCCGCAGGACCCGCTCGCGGTTGCGGCGCGCGTCGGCCCGCAGCTCCCGGTCGCCGCCGGGGGCCGACGCCGAAACCGGCTTGGGTGGCTGGCTGGACATGTCGGGATCAGTATAACCGGGGCGTCGCACCGTATAGTGTGTCTGTAAGCGGGGCGGCGCACCGGTTGGAGTGCGCGCCGTTTCCCGTGCCCCGATCCGCCGGCCGCGAGGAGAGCACGCCGATGACCACACGCGAGGACGCCGCCGACCTGATCCGGCGGATGCAGGAGTGCTTCAACAGCCGGCGGTTCGACCAGGCCGCCGACCTGCACACCCCCGGCTTCTTCAGCCACCCGCTCGGCATCGCCGGGTTCGAGGCGGGCAGGGAGGCATGGCGGGCGGTCACCACCCGGTTCCCCGGCATGCGCGTCGTCGCCGAGGACATCCTGGTCGACGGCGACCGGGCCGCCGTCCGCTCGGTCGTCGAGGGGATCGCCGTCCCGGACGGCGACGCGCGGCCCGCGCTGTTCGAGATCTTCCGCTTCGAGGACGGCCGCTTCGCGGAGATGTGGGGGGCCAGCACGGGATTTCCCGCTTCCGCCGGTCCCGAGGACCTGGTCGGTTAGACCCGGGAACGCGCACCGCGCACCGCGCACCGTACACCGCGGAGTGCGGGCCGGCCTCCGCCGTCGTTCCCGCCACTCCGGTCCCGTCGTCGTCACGCGGCCCCCGGCCCGGCGGCCGGTCAGGCCCCGGTGGCGCCGGGCAGCAGCAGTGACTTGCCCACCGTGATGCGGGCGGCCAGTGCGCGGTGGGCGTCGGCGGCCCGCTCCAGCGGGTAGGTCGCGCCGATCGCGGGCCGCAGTCGTCCCTCCGCGGCCAGCTCCAGTGCCAGGGCCAGCCGTTCGCGCGCGGCCTCCCGGGTCGGCCGGCCGTCGGCCAGCGGGGTGAACACCCGCAGGTCGCGGCGCGCGGCCAGCTCCCGGTCCGGGGCGGCGAAGCCCTCGGCGGTGCCGTAGGTGACGAACCGCCCGCCGTCGGCCAGCGCGTTCAGGGCGGCCGTGCCGAGCGGGCCGCCCGCGCCGTCGTAGACCAGCGCGGCGCCGCCGCCGGTCGCCTCGCGGACCCGCTCGATCCAGTCCGGCCGCGTGTAGTCGACGGTGACCTCCGCGTCCAGCTCGCGGGCCAGCGCCAGCTTGGCGTCGCTGGACGCGGCGGCGACCACCCGCGCGCCGGCGTCGACGGCCAGCTGCACCAGCAGCGAGCCTGCTCCGCCGGCCGCCGCGGTCACCAGCACCCACTCGCCCTTCTGTGCCACACCCAGCCGTTCCATCATGATCGCGGTCGTGCCGTCGTGCACCAGCGCCGCCGCCGTCTCGAAGGTCATTCCGTCGGGGATCGGCATGATCTCATCGACGTCGGCGACGACCCGCTCGGCGTAGCCGGTGCCGGTACGGGCGACCACCCGCCGGCCGGCCCACGCCGGGTCCACGCCCTCGCCGACCGCCACGACCTCACCCGATCCACCGCCGCCCGGGATGTACGGCAGCTCGCGCGGGAAGAAGTCCCGGCCCCAGCCGCTGCGCAGCAGGGTGTCGAGGAAGATGACGTCCGCCGCGGCCATGCCGACGACGACCTGACCCGGGCCGGGCTCCGGGTCGGGCAGTTCCACCGGGGACAGCACCTCAGGACCGCCGAACGCGGCCACCTGGATCGCACGCATGAGCAAGCACCCTTCATGGGGAGAACGTGCGGCCCACTCTTCAACCTGAACCATGGTTTAGGTCAAATGGGTGGCCGACGGACCGTGTCCCCGTCGCGCGGTGTCCGGCTCCGGCGTGCCGAGGGCCCGGCCGCAGGTGCCCGTAGTCTTGCGTTCATGATCGAACGGGTGAAGGTCGCGGTGGTCGGTGTCGGCAACAACGTGTCCGCGCTGGTGCAGGGGATAGCGCTGTACCGGGCCTCGGGGAGTGCGGCGGGGATTCGCCGGCCGATGCTGGAGGGGCTGGGCGTGGGCGATGTCGACTTCGTGGCGGCCTTCGCCACCTCGCCGGAGAAGATCGGACGGGACCTGTCCGAGGTGATCTTCCTGCCGCCCAACAACTACCCGCGGATCACCGGCGAGCTGCCGCTCTCCGGCGTCGCGGTGTGCCGGGGCATCACCGACACCGCCGACGGCGCCGAGGTGGATCGGGTGGCCGGGGAACTCGCCGGAGCAGAGGTCGTGCTCTATGCCGCTCCCAGTGGCCGGCCGGAGACGGCGCGCGCCTACGCGGAGGCGGCGCTGCGGGCGGGAGCGGCGTTCGTCAACACCACCTCCGATCCGGTGGCCCGTGATCCGCGGCTGCTGGACCGCTATGCCGCGGCCGGGGTGCCGCTGCTGGGCGACGACCTGACCAGCCAGTTCGGCACCTCGGTCGTGCATCACGCGCTGCTGCGGCTGCTGGAGGAGCGCGGGCTCACCCTCACCAGCTCATACCAGGTCAACCTGGGAGGCACCGAGGACTTCCGCAACCTGGCCGAGAACGGCGACACCAAGATGCGGTCCAAGCTCAACGCCCTCGCCTCGGAGGGCGAGGCGTCCGCCCGGGTGCAGGTCGCTCCGCTGGGATATCTGCCGCACCTGAGGTCGCACAAGGTGGCGCACATCAACATCGAGGCGCAGGCCTGGGGTGAGACCACGGTTTCCCTGGACGTGAAGCTGAAGGTGCACGACCCCAGTGGCGCCGCCGGAGTCAACATCGATCTGATCCGCATGGCGGCCGGCGCGTTGCGGCGGCGTCGTGGCGGTTACCTCGACGAGGCCGCGTCGCTGCTCAAGTCCCCTCCGGGGACCGCTGTCTAGTTCCTCTGGATAATTCTGATTCCTGATTATTGAATGTTGCCCAGGTGGTGACTGTCACGTCCGCGTTCCACGGGCGACCGCCGCCATCCGACCTGCGAAAAGAAGCGCCCGTGTAATGACATGGGCGTCAAACCGGTGCGAAGTCATCGGCTTGGCGAGCGTAGGAGGCAGACCGTGGAAGTGCTGGTGATCCTGATAATCATCGGAGTCGTCCTCTACGCGTTGGACGGCTCCGGCTCCGGCTCCAGTTCCAGTTCCAGTTCCGGCAGAGGCTCCGGCAGTCGCGCCGCGGACAGGTACGCGAGGAAGGTGCAGCGGAAGCGGGATCGGGAGATCGAGGAAAAGCTAAAGAAAATGCGCCGGTCCGGCTATTCCGACAGCGGCGCGGGTGCCGGATTCGGTGGAGGCGGGTACGGCGGTGGCGACGGCGACGGCGGCGACTGACCACTCCTCACCGGTGACGAGGCGGCGGACACCCGGGCCCCGGCGTCGAGGGGCCCGGGGGCTGCAGGAGCGGTCGGGGCGCGGTCATGGCGAGGCCGGTGCCGTCGTGCCGGACGCCAGAGCCGCCTGCACGATGCGGATCGCCTCGCCCGCGTCGAGGCCGACGCTGGCGATCACGGCCGCGTAGTCGGCGGCGGCCCGGCGGGCCCGCTCCCGGCCTTCCTCGCCGGCGGCCGACACGAACGAGCCCGCCCGCCCGCGCGTCTCGATCAGCCCCGCCTCCTCCAGCTCCCGGTAGGCCCGGCCGACCGTGTTGACGGCCAGGCCCAGGTCGGCCGCGAGGTGGCGGATGGTCGGCAGCCGGGCGCCCACGGCCAGCGTGCGGTCCTGGATCTGCCGGGCGAGCTGGGCCCGCAGCTGCTCGAACGGCGGCACCGGCGAGGCCGCGTCGATGACGATCATCGGACGCCCATGGCCCGCCGGGCCGTCGTCGCGCTCGACGGCGTCCTGGCGTGGAGCGCGACGCCCGTGACCAGGCTCAGGATCAGGTAGGCGATCGCGGCGGCTCTCCACCAGCCGGGCGCGGTGCCGAACAGCAGCACCACGGGCAGCGCCCACTGCACGGCCGGCAGGTTGAGGTCGCGGGCGTCCTCGACGCGCATGATGACGTCGGCGGTCAGCGACTCCTCGTCCTCGGCCACGACCGGGTGCCCGAGCAGGTGACGCAGCTGCACGGCGATGATGGCCGTCACGCCGAGCAGGCCGATCAGCAGGACGACGGCCGGTTGCCGTACGGCGGGGTCGGGAACGGCCAGGGCGCTCCCGGCCAGCACCACCGCGCCGGCGGACGTGGCGACCGCGAAGACGGCGTACGGCCGGCCGAGCACGGCGCGCCAGCCGGGCTGGACCAGGTGGGTGGCCCTGCGGGACAGCGTCGCGCCCGCCCGCTGGTCGACGCGCCGCACCCACCGGTCGAGCAGCGACTGCGCCAGCAGCAGCCCGGCCATCGACGCGGTCAGGGCGAGCAGCGGCAGCGGGCGATACGGCTGGAAGCCGCTGAGGGCCGTGACGAGCGCGCTCACGAGGATCAGCGCGGCCAGGACGACGTGGGTGGCGAGGCGGGCGCGTCTGCGGACCGCCAGCCGGCCGGCCAGCAGCGGGGTCGGCTGGGCGTCGCCCAGGTCGTGCCCGGCCAGCCATTCGGCGGCCGACCGCAGATCGGCCGCACGCGTCGGCGGGCCGGCGTCCGGCGATGACTCGCGGGTCATGGCGTCTCCTTTTGTCGCAAGGTTTGTATTAACAGTGTGCGTCATAACTTGCGACAAAATCAATGCCCCGCGAGCTTCCGCCGATCGGGCCCGGAGCATGGACGGGGGAGCGGCGCGGAGGGTCCGCCCGGCGCCGCGCTCCTCGAACGTGCCGGAGGGAGCGGGCCACCTGGTCCCCGAGGAGACGGGAGGCGACTTCTGAACCGGCCGTCCCCGGCGGCCCGCCCCGCTCATCGGGGACTCAGCGGGCAGGGAGCCGGCCGACGCCGGCGAGGATCTCGTGGGCCGTTTCGGGATAGAGCTCGATGTCGGGGGCGGGCCGCCAGTCGGCGGGGAAGACGACGCCGGGGGGAAGGATGTCGAAGCCGTCGAACAGGTGGTGGATCTCGGTCCGGGTGCGGGGATGCACGGGGTTGGCGGTCTGGGCGTAGACGGCTTTGCCGAGATCGAGTTCCTGCTCCGACATGGTGTCGGAGCAGGCGTGGGTGGCGGCCAGGCAGCTTCCCGGGGCGAGGGCGTCGCGGAGGGTCGCGATGACGGCGTGGACGTCGCCGGGGATGAAGTGCAGGACGCCGACCGCGAGCACGCCGAGGGGCCGGGTGAAGTCGAGGGTCGCCCGTACGTCCGCGTTGCCGAGGATGGCCTCGGGGTCGCGGAGGTCGCCGGCGATGGTGACGACGCCGCCGCCGTCGACGACGGCCTGGCTGTAGGAGACGACGGCGGGGTCGTTGTCGACGTGGACGACGCGGGCGTCGGGGTGGGTTTCGCGGGCGATGTCGTGGACGTCGGGGTGGACGGGCAGTCCCGATCCGAGGTCGAGGAACTGGGTGATGCCGGCGGCGGCGAGGTCGCGGACGGCGCGCAGCAGGAACCCGCGGTTGGCGCGGCCGCTGTCGCGGACGCTGGGGAAGGCGCTGACGAGCGTCTCGGCGGCTTCGCGGTCGGCGCGGTGGGTGTCCTTGCTGCCGATCAGGCAGGCGTAGATGCGGGCGGAGCTGGGCTGTGAGCCGTCGGCGGGGATCATGCGGGGGCGGCCTTTCACGGGGGGAGGGGGGACCTTTCACGGGGGGAGATGGTGGATGCGGCGGAAGCCGCGGTGCCCGTTCTTCAGACGGCTGATCTCCGAGGCGATCACGCGGATGCGCCGGAGTCCGGGCGGATCGAAGGTGCTCAGAGTGGCGGGTGGTCGGTGATGCCGGGGCGGTGGTGCGGTCGCAGGCTCTGCAGCGCCTCGTTGATTCCGGCGCCGGAGCCGGCGGCGACCTCGGTGCCGGCGGGCCCGCGGACGCTGGCGTGGTAGACCGGCTCGACCGGCCCGGCGGTCGCCGCTCCGTCGTCATCGAGGCGACCGGTCCGCCCGGGGCCGAACCGCAGGACGATCTGCGCGCCGTCGCGCAGCAGCGCCTCGGCGTCCAGGAGGTCGGGGGGGACCGGGCGCGGGGCGAGGGAGTCGGCGGGGCACAGGGCGGCGATCGGCGTGCGGTGGCGGGTCAGCAGGATCGCCGAGCCACTGGGGCGGCCGGCCTGGCGGACGAGGTCGCCGAGCTTGGCGCGGGCCGAGGTCGCGGGCCAGGTGGGCAGGCCCATCATCGGGCCGGTGACCTCGCTCATGGGGACGAGGGCGGCCCATTCCCAGTGTTCGCGGGTGATCAGCGTGGTGCGGCCCTCCCGGGCGGCGCGCACCAGTGCCCCCCAGTGGGTGCGGGCCTCTTCGACGCCGAGCGGGGCGCCGTACCGGTCGACCAGGGCGGTGTAGGCGGAAGGCGTGGAGACGTCCATCATGCGAAAATCGTAAGCCGCCTTACGAATATATTGCAAGGCGGCTTACGAAAAATGAGGGTGGCCGGGGGTGGTCCTCATCGGCTTCGGCCCGCATGGCGGCCGTGTCGCCGACGCCGCCCCTGATCGGGCGGATCCGGATGGAGGGTCTGCTCTCTCCATGGCCGAAAATCTGTAGTGGCGACGGTAGACATTCGCGATGAGCGAGGGTAGGGTTTCTGACATCGCAAGGGACGGATCCACGAGGGCAGAGCAGTACGCAAGCACCACGACGAACTGCCCGGACGCACGTGGACAGCAGAAGACGAGGTAGATGGACGGCAGAAGGTCGGACGTGCCGGGGCCGACGAAGTGGAAGGGTCCTGGCCGTGGACGCGCTGCCGAAGCAGTGGCGGATGAAGTCGAAGTAGAAGTAGAGATACCGAAGGGAGCGTTGAACGCCATCAGGATCGCCCGTCGTCGGCTGAAGTTCGCCGCACGGGTGCCGCACCTCCACGGATTGGACGGTGGTTCACGGTCACGCATACGCGATCCCCGCACCCTCGCCCTCTCGGGCGGCCGGTGCGGAAGCAGTGAACCGGTCACAGGGCCGGTAGATGGTGTTGAACCTCAATTGGGCCCCGGCGCATCATGGCGCCGGGGCCCCTGTCCGCGTTAGGGAAGGTTTTATGGATCAATCAGTCATATCCCCGGGCTCTGGCGCCCGGGACATCGCTGGGAAAGCGAAGACGAAGGCGGCCCGCACACCCCCCGACGCGGCCGGTGACAAGGCGGCCCGGACGTCACCCGATGCGGCCGGCGGCAAGGACACGGCCGACGACGGGCCCGGCCGGAAACTCGATGACGAGAACTACCCCGCCTACAGCATGGGCCGGGCAGCGGAGATCCTCGGCGTCACCCCGGCCTTCCTGCGCAGCCTCGGCGCCGCCAAGCTGATCGAGCCGCAGCGATCCGAAGGCGGCCACCGCCGCTACTCGCGCTACCAGCTGCGACTGGCCGCCCGCGCCCGGGAACTGGTCGACCAGGGCACCGCCCTGGAGGCCGCCTGCCGCATCATCATCCTGGAAGACCAGCTCACCGAAGCCCTGCGCATCAACGACGAACTGCGCCGCCGCGGCTGATCGGTCACCAGCCTCACCACACCTGGATCCGCGATCCGTCCCGCCTTCCGTCGCCGGGTGCCGGCCACCCGATGCGGGACGGCGTCCACTCCCACGTCGCCGGCGACGACCCGGTTCGGGGGCGTCTGGCCGGGGATCGGGATTGTGCGGACTTTCCGGCCCCGGGTGGGTGATAGTGGCGGGGTGAGCGCTGAGGAGCAGGAGGGGCAGGAGGCTCGGTCGGAGCTGATGCGGGCCGGGGTACGGGCCCGGGTGGCACGGCTGGCCCGCACCTCTGTCTCCGGAGCGCGCCGCTGGTCGACTCCGGCGCTGCTGGCGATACTGTCGGCCGGGGCGTTCGGGGCGTTCCTGGAACCGGGCGAGGCCACGGCGGGGGCCGCGATGCTCGGAGCCGCCACCGCGGTCGGCGGCAACCTGCTGACCGACATCGTCAAGACAGGCATCGCCCGCCTCGGCCGAAACAGCGGTGACGACGCCGTCGGCGGCGAGTCCTCGCGGGAGGCGCTGGAGGCCGAGCTGGAGCAGCGCATCCAGCGGATCCTGGAGAGCGGCGGGCCCGAGGCCGAGGAGTTGCGCGCGGAGATCGCGCGCCTGCTGGAGGAGGTCGGCGCGGTCGGCGCCGCGATCGAGGCGACGATCGAGGTAGGAGACCGCGACCTGCAGGCGCATCTGACCCGTGGCCTGGCCGGTCTGGGCCGGGAGTTCGTCGAGTTCGCCTTCACGCTGGCCGCCGTAGAAGATCAGCTGCGGGTGCTGCGGGACGGCCAGGACGTCCAAGGGGCGCAGCTCGGCCTGGTGGTGGATCTGCAGTATCGGCAGGCGACCGACATCCGGCTACTGCTGCAGCTGGTGTCGGAGCTTCCCCGGCCGCACCCCGGCGGGACGCCCGGCGCCGGCCGGGCACGCTGGAGTGGCGGGAGCCCGTACCGGGGGCTGGTGCCCTTCGGCGAGGCCGACGCCGAGATCTTCCACGGCCGGGAGGTGACCACCGCGCAGCTGGTCACCACCGTCTCCCGGCGGCTGACCACCCCGGGCCTGGTGGTGGTGACCGGGGCCTCGGGGGCGGGCAAGTCCTCACTGCTGCGCGCGGGCCTGCTGCCGGCGATCGGCCGCGGTGAGCTGACGGCGGCGGCCCGGGACTGGCCGGTGCAGATCCTGGAGCCGACCGGCTCCCCTCTGGTCCGTCTGGCGACCTCCCTGGCCGCGCTGGCGGGTGTTCCGGCCCCTGACGTGGTGCGCGGCCTGCGAGAGGATCCCGGGCAGACGCCGCTGCTGGTGCGCCAGGCCGTCGAGGCCGACGCCCGCCGCCGTACCCTCCCGGCCGTGGCCGAGGGCAGGCTCGTCCTGGTCGTCGACCAGTTCGAGGAGGTCTTCACCCTCGTCCCCGACACCGCCGAGCCGGCCGTGGCGGAGCGGGAGGCGTTCGTCACCGCGTTGCACGCGGCCGCGACCGTCCCGTGCGGGCCGCACGGCGCCGCGGCGGCGCTGGTGGTGCTCGCGGTGCGCGGTGACTTCGTCGACCGCTGCGCCGCCCACCCCCACCTGGCCACCGCCCTGCAGGACGGGGCGTTCGTCGTCGGCCCGATGACGCGGACGGACCTGCGGCGGGTGATCACCGGCCCCGCCGACACAGCCGGCCTGGAAATCGAGCCGGGCCTGGTCGACGTCGTCCTCGGCGAGCTGCGCGCGCCGGGCGGCGGCTATGAGGCGGGGGCGTTGCCGCTGCTGTCGCAGACCATGCTGACCGTCTGGGAACACCGCGACGGCGAGCGGCTGACCAGCCGGGGATACGCCCGCACCGGCGGGGTGACCAAGGCGGTGGCCTCCAGCGCCGATTCCGCCTACACCGATCTGGCCCCGGATCGCCAGGAGACGGCGCGGCGGGTGTTCGAGCAGCTGACGGCCGTCACCGGCGATGACACTCTGGCCCGCCGTACCGTCGAGCGTGCCGCTCTGCACGCTGGCCGTTCCGAGGCCGAGCGTGCCGCCGTCGATGAGGTTCTGGAGGTCTTCGCCCGGAGGCGGCTCGTCGTCGTCGACGCCGGCCGGGTCCAGATCGCCCATGACGTGCTGCTGGGCTCCTGGCCGCGGCTGCGCGGCTGGCTGGCCGACGAGCGCGCCGACCGCGCCCTGCACACCGAGATCCTGGAGGACGCCGCCGAATGGGATCAGCGCGATCGGGACGCGTCGTTCCTGTACGGCGGAGTTCGTCTGCAGGCCGCCGAAGAAGCCGTCGCGCGTTGGCGGGCCGACCCGGACCGCTACGACGGATTCGGTCTGCCCGGCCCCGCCGCGGTCTTCCTGCACGCGGGCACCCGCGTCGCCACCCGGGCCCGGCGCCGTCGGCAGCTCCGGTTCACGGTGCTGGCGGGGCTGCTGGTGGTCGCGGTCATCACCGCGGTGGTGGCGGTACGTTCCAGCTGGGAGGCCGACCGGCAACGCGCCTTGGCGTTGACCCGCAGCGCCCAGGCCGCCTCCCAGAATGCGGCGACCTACAGCCAAGCCCTGCCCGACGACCCGGTGGTATCGGCGCGGCTCGCCATCGCGGCGCAAGCCATCACCGACACCGACGAGGCACGGGTGAGCCTGGCCGCGCTTCTCAGCAGACCCGCACGCGCTGTCTTGACCGGCCACACCGGCTCGGTGCGCTCGGTGGCGTTCAGCCCGGATGGTGAACGCCTGGTCTCCGCCGGAGACGACGGGACGGTTCGGGTCTGGGACGCGGCCACCGGCAGGCAGCTCGGTGCCCTCCTCACCGGCGACACCGGCGCGGTGAACTCGGTGGCGTTCAGCCCGGACGGCGAACGCCTGGTCTCCGCCGGCGCCGATGGCACGGTTCGGGTCTGGGACGCGGCCACCCACAGGCAGCTCGGTGCCCCTCTCACCGGCCACACCGGCTGGGTGCGCTCGGTGGCGTTCAGGCCGGACGGTGAACGCCTGGCTTCCGCCGGAGACGACGGGACGGTGCGGATCTGGAACGTGGCCACCGGCAAGAAGGTCGGTGCCCCTCTCGTCGGCCACACCGGCTGGGTGCGCTCGGTGGCGTTCAGCCCGGATGGCGAACGCCTGGTCTCCGCCGGAGCCGACAAGACGGTGCGGATCTGGAACGCGGCCACCGGCAGGCAGATCGGCGCCTCCCTCACCGGCCACACCAGCGCGGTGAACTCGGTGGCGTTCAGCCCGGATGGCGAACGCCTGGTCTCCGCCGGAGCCGACAAGACGGTGCGGATCTGGAACGCGGCCACCCACAGGCGGATCGGCGCCCCCCTCACCGGCCACACCGGACCGGTGTACTCGGTGTACTCGGTGGCGTTCAGTCCGGATGGTGAACGTCTGGTCTCCGCCGGAGACGACGGGGCGGTGTGGGTCTGGGACGCGGCCACCGGCAGGCAGATCGGTGCCCCTTTCACCGGCCACACCGGCTGGGTGCGCTCGGTGGCGTTCAGTCCGGATGGTGAAAGTCTGGTCTCCGCCGGAGACGACGGGGCGGTGCGGGTCTGGGACGCGGCCACCTACAGGCAGATCGGTGCCCTTTTCACCGGCGATACCGGCCCGGTGTACTCGGTGGCGTTCAGGCCGGACGGTGAACGCCTGGCTTCCGCCGGCGCCGATGGCACGGTGCGGGTCTGGGACGCGGTCACCCACAGGCAGATCGGTGTCCCCTTCACCGGCCACACCAGCTTGGTGTACTCGGTGGTGTTCGGTCCGGACGGTGAACGTCTGGCTTCCGTCGGAGTCGAGGACACGGTGCGGGTCTGGGACGCGGTCACCCACAGGCAGATCGGTGCCCCTTTCACCGGCCACACCGGCTGGGTGAACTCGGTGGTGTTCGGTCCGGGTCGTGAACGTCTGGCTTCCGCCGGAGACGACGGGACGGTGCGGATCTGGGACGTGGCCACCGGCAAGAAGGTCGGCGCCCCTTTCACCGGCCACACCGGCCCGGTGTACTCGGTGGTGTTCAGCTGGGATGGTGAACGTCTGGCTTCCGCCGGAGCCGACAGGACGGTGCGGATCTGGGACGCGGCCACCGGCAGGCAGATCGGCGCTCCTCTCGCAGGCCACACCGGCCCGGTGCGCTCGGTGGCGTTCAGTCCGAACGGTGAACGCCTGGCCTCCGCCGGAGTCGATGGCACGGTGCGGGTCTGGGACGCGGCCACCGGCAGGCGGATCGGTGCCCCTTTCACCGGCCACACCGGCTCGGTGCGCTCGGTGGCGTTCAGTCCGAACGGTGAACGCCTGGCCTCCGCCGGAGACGACGGGGCGGTGCGGGTCTGGGACGCGGCCACCGGCAGGCAGATCGGCGCCCCTCTCACCGGCCACACCGGCTCGGTGCGCTCGGTGGCGTTCAGCCCGGACGGTGAACGTCTGGCCTCCGCCGGCGCCGATGGCACGGTGCGGATCTGGAACGTCGGGATACCGTACGACCTTCAGAGCCTCCTGCGGGCCGCGTGCGGTATCGCGGTTCGGCCGTTCGCCCCCGAAGAGTGGCGGCGATACATCCCCGGCGAGCCGTACCGTCAGCCCAACTGCCCGGTCACTCGATGAGGTCAGCCGCTCCCGCCCGCCGTACCGGACCCGCCATGGCCGAGGCGGAGGTCGATCGGAAGAGGAACGTTCGGGGCTACGGTCGCAGGCGGGCGGCGCGGGACTCCAGGTGGCGTTGTTCGGCGATGCTGGCGGTGGCCTTCGCCGCGCGCCGGTAGTGCTCGTACGCCCCGGCCGCGTCACCGGTCTCCTCCAGCAGGTGAGCCCGTACGGACAGCAGCCGGTGGTGCCCGGCCATCCGCTCGTCGCCGTCCAGGGCGGCCAGCAGGTCCAGCCCGGCCGCCGGGCCCTCGACCTCGGCGAGCGCGATCGCGCGGTTGAGGGTGACCATCGGGTTGGGCGCGATCCGTTCCAGGATCAGGTAGAGCGCGTGGACCTGCCGCCAGTCGGTCTCCGCGGCCGTGACCGCGGCGGCGTGCGTGGCGGCGATGGCGGCCTGCAGTCGGTACGGCCCCAGCTCCGGGCCGGCCAGCGACGCCTTGACCAGATCGAGGCCCTCGTCGATCATCCCGCGGTCCCAGCGCGTACGGTCCTGCTCGTCCAGCGGCACCAGGTCGCCGGTCGCGGTCGTGCGCGCCGTACGGCGGGCGTGGGTCAGCAGCATCAGCGCGAGCAGCCCGGTCACCTCGCCGTCGCCGGGGAGCTGCGCGTGCACCATCCTGGTCAGCCGGATCGCCTCGTGCGCGAGGTCGGCGCGGTGCAGCTCGCTGCCCGAGGAGGCGGTGTAGCCCTCGTTGAAGATCAGGTAGAGCACGTGCAGGACGACGCGGAGCCGTTCCTCACGCTCCGGACCGGCCGGCAGGCCGAAACCGGAGCCGTCCGGGCCTGAGCCGGAGCCGGAGCCAACGCCGGAGGCGGTGCCGGTGCCGGAGCCAACGCCGGAGGCGGTGCCGGTGCCGGAATCCGAGCCGCCCGGACCTGAGCCGGAGGCGACGCCGGAGCCGCCCGGCGGGCCGAACGAGGCGCCCGCGGCCCTGATGCGCTGCTTGGCCCGGCTGATCCTGGCCGCCATCGTGGCCTCCGGCACCAGGAACGCGCGGGCGATCTCGGCGGTGGTCAGGCCGCCGACCGCCCGCAGCGTCAGGGCGGTCTGGGAGGCCGGGGTCAGCGTCGGGTGGCAGCACAGGAACAGCAGGACGAGCGTGTCGTCGGTGTCCGGCACGTCCTCCGGGACCACCTCGGCGGCGGCCGTCGCCGTCTCCCGCTCGCGGCGGGCGTGCTCGCTGCGGATCTGGTCGATGAGCCGCCGGGACGCGACGGTCACCAGCCAGCCGCGCGGATTGTCCGGCACCCCCTCGGCCGGCCACTGCACCGTGGCGGCGAGGAGGGCCTCCTGCACGGCGTCCTCGCACTCCTCGAACCGGCCGTGCCGGCGGATCAGAGCGCCGAGAACCTGCGGCGTGAGTTCACGCAGCAGGTCCTCGATGGGCAGCGGGTCCTCGGTGGATGGCGACGTCACATCTCCGATTGTCCATCGGCGAACATCACCTGGCGCACCTCGACCCCCAGGCCCTCGATCGCGGCGTCCGGGATCTGCGCCGCCAGCTCGATCGCCCGCTCCTTGCTCTCGCAGTCGACGAAGTAGAAGCCGCCGAGGTACTCCTTCGCCTCCAGGAAGGGGCCGTCGGTCACCACCGGCTGGCCGTTGCGCACGGACACGACGGCGGCCTGCGACGGGTCGACGAGCGCCTGCGTGGTGATCAGCTCACCGGACTCCTTCAGCATCTCCATGAACCTTCCGTGGCCTTCGCCGATCGCGGCCTTCTCCTCGTCGGTCAGCGCGTCCAGCACGGCCGGGTTGATGTGCATGCTGATCAGGAACTTCATCTGGCACTCCTCGTGGTTCGCGGGCCCCGTCCGGGTCCTTCGCCGGTCGGTCGGAGCCGTCGCCGTCGTCTTGACATCCCCACCGGAACTTTCTCAGAAGATTTTCGCCGCCCCGCGCCGGCGGTGCCGGAAACCGCCTGCCGGCGGTGCCGGAAACCGCCTGCCGTACGGATGTCAAGAAACCCCCCCGCCGCTCCGACCAGGCGGCGAGACGTCGAGAGGACAGGGGTTTTCGATATGAGAGTCGACCGGACATGGCTGGGGCTGGCGCTCCTCACACTGCCGACGCTGCTCGTCGCGGTGGACACGACGGCGCTGCTCCTCGCGCTCCCGCGGCTGAGCGCCGACCTGGGGGCCACGAACGTCCAGCAGCTGTGGATCAGCGACGGCTACGGGTTCATGGTCGCCGGGCTGGTCATCACGATGGGCACGCTCGGCGACCGGATCGGACGGCGGCGGCTGCTGCTGGTCGGCGCGGCGGCGTTCGCGACGCTGTCGGTCGTGGCGGCCTTCGCGACCGGCCCGCTGACGCTGATCGTCGTACGGGCGCTGCTGGGCGTCGCCGGAGCGACCCTGGCTCCGTCCACGCTCGCCCTGATCACCGATATGTTCCGTGACGAGCGGCGGCGCGGGAAGGCCATCGCGATCTGGGCGACCTGCCAGTTCACCGGCGGCGCGCTCGGGCCCGTGCTCGCCGGGTTCCTGCTCCAGCGCTTCTGGTGGGGATCGGTGTTCCTGATCGCCGTGCCGGCGATGGCGATGCTGCTGTTCGCCGGGCCGTTCCTGCTGCCGGAGTTCCGCGACGACCGGGCCGGGCGGCTCGACCTCGCGAGCGCCGGACTGTCGCTCGTGGCGGTGCTCGCGATGGTCTACGGGGTCAAGCAGCTGACCGTCGAAGGCGTGTCGGTCGTGCCGGCGGTGGTCCTCGTCGCCGGCGCGGCCGTCGGGGCCGTGTTCGTACGGCGGCAGCTGCGCCTCGCGACGCCGCTGCTGGACCTGCGGCTGTTCCTCAACCGCCCGTTCACGGCCGTGATCGTCGGGCTGGTCCTCGCCGGTGTCGCCATGGCCGGCACGGGCCTGATGGTGACCCAGTACCTGCAGGGTGTGCTGGGCTTCTCGCCGTTCGCGTCGGCGGTGTTGTTCGCGCCGATGGGCCTGGGCGTGGCGGCCGGCACCATGACCGCGCCGATGCTGGTCCGGTGGATGAGGCCGGCGACCGCGATCGCGGGCGGGCTGGCGGTGTCGGCGCTGGGCGGTCTGCTGCTGGCCGTGGTCGGCGGTCCGTACGCCCTGCCGCTGGCGATGACCGGCATCACCGTGCTGGCACTCGGCGCCGGACCGCTGTTCGCGCTGGGCACCGGGCTGGTCCTCGGGTCCGTGCCGCCGGAGCGCGCCGGTTCGGCGGCGTCGATGTCGGAGACCGGCAACTACCTCGGCGGCTCGCTCGGGTTCGCGCTGCTCGGCGTGGTGGCCGCGGTGGTCTACCGCGGCCGGATGGGCGGCACGTCCGACTCGCTGGCCGCCGCGCTCGTGGCCGCCGGACGCCTTCCGGCCGGGCGGGGCGCGGAGCTGCTGGCCGCCGCGCGGGAGGCGTTCACCGCGAGCCTGCACGTCGTCGGCGTCATCGCCGCGGTCCTCTTCGCCGGGCTGGCCGTACTGGTCCTGACGATGCGCCCGGTGGACGGGGCCGTCCCGGCGGCGCTCCCCGAGTACGAGGAGGCCCGCCCGTAGGGGCCGGTGTCGCGGTGCGGTGTCCGGCGCCGGTGCCGCGAACCGCAGGCGGTCCGGCCTTCCTGCCGCTGGACGCCGTCGCCCGACGCGCGGGTCTCTCCTCGGCGACGAACCTCCGCAGGCGCTTCCTCAACGCCCTGGGCACGACGCCGGGCGCCTGCCGCCGGGCGTTCCGGGCCGCGGAGTGACCGTCCGGGCGAGTCGTCACGTGTCGAGGACCTCGGTGTTCTGGCAGGCGGTCAGGAGCCAGCGGCCGTCCTCCTTGGACATGACGTACATCGGGCTGCCCGCGTTCCCGACCGGTTCGCCGCCGGGCGTGAGGTAGCGCTGGCGTATTTTGACCGCGGCGACGTCGGGCCGGATGAACAGCACGTGCTCCACCTCGTACGTGGGCGTGACGTCCGTCATCGCGCCGGGGAGCACCTTGTGGGTGAACTCCGAGATCTCGTCGCGGCCGAAGAGCCGTCTGCCGTGGGCCGTCGTCCAGACGGCGTCGTGCCGGAAGAGGCCGGCGAACTCCCCGGGGAGCATGTTCCGCTGGGAGTGCTGGACGGCGGCGACCACCCGCCTGATCGCCTCGATCTCGGTCTCATGGGTGTGCTCGTCGATGTGCTCCGCGTTCATGCGGACCACGGTGCCGCCTCAACCTGACTTGAGGTCAATCCGTCCCGCCCGCCGGAGCCGAGCCGTCCGGGCGGAGCGGTGCGCGGCGGGGTTCAGTCGGCGGCGTGCAGTCAGATGACTCAAGCCACCAGACCTTCGGAGCCTCATCGTCGGAGACGTCAGAACGGGGTGCCCGGGGAGAGAACCGGGCCCTCCTCGACCCGGGAGAGGATCGAGTTGTTTCCAACGACCAAGAAGGTTCGCTCCGGCATCGGCGAGGAACGCGGGCGTTCTTCGCACCGTTTCCGGCCGATGGCCCTGCCTTCGCGGGTGCGCCTGCTGGCCGTCACGACGGTGACGTTCGGCGCGGTGATGACGTCGAGCGCCCTCGGCGGCGCCGCCTCCGCCGACCCCGCTCCGGCGGGAGCGAACCGGACCGTCACGGCCACCCCCGATCCGGGCGCGGCCCAGGCCAGGAAGAAGATGGAGACCGCCCTGGCCTCGCAGAAGGAGATGGAGACCCGCGCGGAGAGCAGGGAGCGCTGGGCGAAGGAGCACGGCATCATCGGGATGTCCGCCGACAGCGCCGGGCATGTCACGGCGGTCGTGCCGCGGACGGCTTCGGCCCGCGAGCTGACCGAGGTCAGGACCGCCGCCGAGGCGAGGCGCACGTCCTCCGGCGGCACGCCGAACGCACCGGCCGTGAAGGCGCCGAACACGCCGGACGCCTCGAACGCGCCGGACACGCCGAGCGGGCTGGACGCGCCGAGCGCGCCGATCACCGTGAAGCGCAGCACCCTCACCGCGGCCGACATCAAGGCCACGGCGGACAGGCTCATGGCCTTCCACGCCGAGCATCCGCGGTACGGGATCAGTTTCCGGTTCGACGCGGCCGAGGACGCGACCGTGGTCACCGGAGACCTGCCCGACGCCCTCGCCGCGGAGCTGAGGAGGACGGCGGGCAGGCTCGTTCTGCGTACGGCCCCCGGCACCGTCGTCAAGGAGGACGTGGGCCACTACTCGCCCGCCGCCTCCCTCCGCCTCATGGAGGGCGTGGGAAGGGTTCAGGATCGGGGCCCGTGGCATTTCGGCGGGGCGAGGATCTACGCCAGTGACGGCTCCGTCTGCTCCAGCGGGTTCTCGATGGACGCCGACCCGGGGAGCGACGCCACGTACTCGACGACCGCCGGGCACTGCGGGTGGATCGGCGCGAACTGGCTCTCGGGCGGCTACGAGTACGGCACGGCCGTCTACCGGGTCGACTATCCCCGGGACGACGTGCTGAAGCTCGACTGCTGCGCCGAGAACTACGGCGACCGGATCTGGACCAGCCCGACCACCACCAGGAAGGTCTCGTGGGCGTGGGACCCGGGACTCGGCTACAACACCCCCGACGGGGGCAGCGGCATCTGCGTCTCCGGCGGCGTCACCGGTGACGAGCGCTGCTTCGCGAAGATCACCAACACGAGCGCGACCGTCTGCTTCGCGAACCACGGCGGGTGCACCCAGAACCTGCTGGCGTACGAGCGGGCGAACGGAGAGCAGATGACCTGGTCCGGCGACTCCGGGTCTCCCGTCTACTCCCTCATCAGCGACGGCAGCGCCGAGATGCACGGAACGCACGTCGGGCTGGAGCGTTACGCCTACGGGGGCGGCGCCGAGAAGTACGTCCACTACGCGGTGAAGTACTCGACCATCAGATACAACTTCGGTGGGTCCGTCAGGAACTGGTGACCGGCCGGGCCGGGTGCGGCCACCGTGCGGTGGCCGCACCCGGCCCGCTCGCCGTCTCCGTCCTCAGAGCGCGTCCCCGAGCCTGCCCAGGGCGTCGCGCAGGGCGGCGCGGGAGGTGACGCCGAGCTTGGGGAAGATCCGGTAGAGGTGGGAGCCGACGGTGCGCGGCGACAGATGCATCCGTTCGCCGATCTCCTTGTTCGTCAGCCCGGCGGCGGCGAGGTCGGCGATCCGGCGTTCCTGCCAGGTCAGAGCGGTCGGGTGCGGCGACGCGGAGCCGGCGGGTACCCCCGAGGCCCGCAGTTCGGCTCGGGCCCGCCCGGCCCAGCCCGCGGCGCCGAGCCGTTCGAAGGTCTCGGCGGCGCGAGCCAGGAGGGGCCGGGCCGCCCCGGGCCCCCGGGTGTGCCGGCGCCGCACGCCGTGGGCGAGGCGGATACGGGCCAGCTCGAAAGGGAACCCGGCGCCCGCCGGGTCGGCCTCGGCCCTGCCGTACATGTCCTCCGCCTCCTTCTCGTCGACGGTCGTCATGGCCAGGGCGCCATAGGTGATCAGCGCCAGCCGGGGCGAGACGCCGGGCAGACCCGCGTCGAGCGCGGCCAGGGCGTGCCGGCGGGCCTGCTCCAGACGACCCGTGCGCACCGCCGCCTCGACCAGGTCGAGCAGTGTGCGCGAGGCCTGGTGCGCGTAGCGCTCGAACGATCCCGGCGGCGTGATGCCGATGGCGTGGAGGTAGGCGGCCTCGTAGTCTCCCTCGCTCAGCGCCGCCGCCGTGCCGACGGCGTCCGCGATCTGCGTCAGGAACCCGACTCCGCGCGGTCTGGCCCAGGCGTCCGTGACGGCCTGCAGCTCCCGTGCGCGTTCCACCCGGCCGCGCAGTGCCGAGAGGAGCCCCAGGTACGCGCGCGTATGGTGGGCGAACAGCGCGTACCCGCAGGAGGTGGTCAGCTCCAGCGCCCGCTGTCCCGTGCGTTCGGCCTCGTCCCACTCGCCGGCGGCCAGCTGATCGAGCATGATCAGGTGCAGCATGGTCATGCCGTTCGCCACGGCACCGGTCTCCACCTCGCGGTCTACGGCACGCCGCAGGTGAGGGCGGTATCGGCTCAGCGTGTCGACGTGGTAGGCGGCGACCGCCAGGCGTGAGACGTCCCACGGCTCCAGGCCCTGCACGTCGGTGAACGCCCGCTCGACGCGCTCGTGCACGCCCGTGCCGTACCGGACCACGTCGCTCCACGCGTCGCGGTAGATCGCCGAACGCGGATCGACGCGGTCTCCCAGGGAGTCCAGTAACCGCCCGGTACGGTCCCACAGCGTGGCGTCGCTCGCGTACTGGCTGATGGCCAGGAGCAGGTTCACCAGCCGGGCGAGCGTCTCGGCGGACCCGCGGCCGTCACGGGGGTCCGCGCGCGGGCTCCCATGCGGGGCCTGACGCAGGTCCTCGATCGCCGCCGCGACCCGGCGGTGCGCCCACCGTACGTCGCCGTCCTCGTAGAGGGCCGCGTACGCCGAGGTGACGACCGTGGCGGGGGAGTCGGCCCCGCCCGGCGCGGGGTCCGCACGGAGGAGTTCCCGCGCCTGGTCCAGGAGCGCGGCGTGTCCGGCGATGAACGCGGCGTCACCGAGCCGCCTGGACCGATCGGCGGGGTTCTCGCTCAGCTCGGCCGCACGGGTCAGCCAGGCCACGGCCGTCACCGCGCCGCCCCGCCGGGTCGCGGAGCCGGCCGCCGCCTCCAACGCGGCGGCCACCTCCTCGTCGGGGTCCACCTGCGAGGCCGCCAGATGGTAGGCGCGCCGCTCGACGTCGTCGCGGTGCACCCGCGCGAGGTGCGCGTGCGCCGCGCGGCGCTGGTCGGGGGTCGCGAGCCCCACGACGGTCGAACGGACCAGCGGGTGCCGGAAGACGACCTCGCCGGTGAGGGGGTCGGTGTCCAGCAGGCCGGCCGCGACCGCCTCGTCGGTGCCGCGCATGCGGTACCGCGCGCCGGCCGGGCGGTTTCCGCCCGGTCCCGCCCCGGCGCCGTCGAGGGCGCCCCGCAGCAGCTCCTCGCGTACGGTGGCGCCGAGCCGTTCGATGCGCACGCCGTAGACGTGCTGGAGCCGGCGGGACGGCAGGAGACCGCCGGCCCCCGGCGGCTCCCCGGCCGTACGGCGCGCGTGGTCGCCGCCCAGGTGGGAGGGGAGCTCGAGGAGGGCGAGCGGATTGCCCATGGACTGGTTCAGGACGACGCGCCGGGTTCGTGGGTCGAGCCGCGGGTGGCGCGCGTCCAGCAGCCGTTCGGCGGCCTCGCCGGAAAGGGCCGCCACCGGGAGCTCGGGAAGCGCGGCCGTGTCGAACCGCGAACCGACATCGGACCGTACCGCGATCAGCATCTTCACCGGGACGCCGGTGAGCCGGCGTCCCACGAACCCGCACACCTCGATGCTGGAGGCGTCCAGCCACTGGCCGTCGTCGAGCAACAGCAGTAACGGCCTTTCCTCCGTCGCCAGGGCCAGCAGGTCGAGTACGGCGATGCCGAGCGACATGACCGACGGCGTCCTCCCCTCGCACAGGCCGAAGGCCACGTCGAAGACGGCGCGACGCCCCTCGCCGAGTCCGGGCAGGCGGGGCAGGAGCGGGTGGAGGAGCTGGTGCAGGCCGGCATGGGGCAACTCCGACTCCGCCTCGACCCCCGCGGCGCGGATCACCTCGTGTCCGGGGGTCGCGAGGCCGGCCACATGGTCGAGCAGGGCGCTCTTGCCGACCCCGGTCTCGCCCCTGAGAACGAGGGCCCGCCCCTCGGCGGCCGTCACGAACGCGGACAGCCGCTCCCGCTCGTCATTCCGGTCCACCATCGTCTGGATGAGCGATTCCACGACTCTCCCGCGCTCGGCGCCGTCACGACGGACGATGACGTGTCTTCATGATGTGCGTCAGTTATGTGACAGTTAAATCTATATTCTTCATCATGAAGAGGCATAAGGAAAGTCATGTGCCACACCGCGGGTAGGTTGTGGAAATGAGAGTAGACGCGACACGCAACCTGGAGCGCGTCCTGAGCACGGGTGCCCGCCTGCTGGCCGACGACCCCTCGGTGAGCATGGCCGCCATCGCCGCCGGGGCGGGAGTCGATCGCCGTACGGTCTACCGGCGTTTCGCATCCCGCGAGGAACTGCTGGCCGCCGTGTACCAGGCGCGGTACGACGCGGTCGAGGAGGTCGTCGACGCCGCCAGGCTGCGGGAGGCCCCCGTCGCCGTCGCGTTGCACCGGTACGTCGAGGGAGTCATCGCGGTCAACCGCAGATGGCCCGTGGAAACGAGTCGGCTGCTCGCGGAGGAGACGCTCCGCGAGCGTCGCAGACGGCTGATCGACGAAGTCGACCGCTTCCTGCGGCGTGCCACCGATGAGGGCCTCCTGCGATCCGACCTGCCGCCCGGCTGGTTGGCCGCGATCCTGCCGTCGCTGATGCTGCACGCCGCGGAGAATCTGCCCGAACTGAGCGCCGCGCAGGCCGCCGACGTGGTCGTCGACACGCTGCTGCGGGGCGCCGGAATCTCATAGCGGGTCAGTGCGCGGCGCGCTGGAACCAGGTCACCTGCGCCCCGTTGCCGAACGACTCCCGCCCGACGGGGGTGAAGAGCGTGGGGTCGAACCCACTCACCGGGAGGGTGCGCGCGGACATGGACGCGAACGTCTCCTACCGCCTGAAGCGGGGCCTGCCGGGCGACGCGAACTCGGTCAGGCTCCTCATGCCGGCGCTCAACCGGCTGATCGTGGAGACGCTGACGCTCCCGGAGCCGTTCGCCCCCGAGGAAGTGGACGAGCTGGTGGTCAAGGCGGTCGAGCGCAGCCTCGCCGTCACCTGACCCCCGGGAGCGGCCCGGCGATCCACGGGGGCGTCTTCCGTACGGTCTCCGTACGGCTCAGCCCGCGGTCAGACCGGCCCGCCACCCCGGCCCCGGCCCCGACCTCGGTGCCGGTGCCGGTGCCGGTGTCGGTGTCGGTGTCCCACAGGGCGGTGCCGTGGGACTCGACGAGGGCGTGGATGCGGGCCAGCGCCTCGGCGGCCGGCAGGCCCTCCAGCCGTCGTCCGTCCCGCAGCCGCAGGGCGACCTGGCCGGCGGCTGCCTCCCGGGCGCCGATGACGACGTGGTAGGGCGCCAGGCGGGCCTGCCGTACGCGGGCGCCCAGGCTGCCGTGCTCCGGCCCGGCGACCTCGGCCCGCAGCCCGAGCCCGGTGCAGCGGCCGGCGAGCGCGGCGGCGTCCGGCAGTTCGGCGTCGGACACCGGGAGGACCACCACCTGGACGGGGGCGAGCCAGGCGGGGAAGGCGCCGCCGTGGTGCTCGATGAGGTGCGCCACGGCGCGTTCCACGCTGCCGATGATGCTGCGGTGGACCATCACCGGCCGGTGCCTGGCGCCGTCCGCGCCGACGTAGTGCAGGCCGAACCGTTCGGGCTGGTGGAAGTCGACCTGGACGGTGGACAGGGTGGACTCGCGGCCGGCGGCGTCGGCGACCTGGACGTCGATCTTGGGACCGTAGAACGCGGCCTCGCCCTCGGCCGCCTCGTACGGCAGACCGGAGCGGTCGAGGACCTCGGTCAGCAGCTCGGTGGAGCGCCGCCACAGCTCGGGGGCGGCGACGTACTTCCCGCCGGGGCCGGGCAGGGAGAGCCGGTAGCGGGCCGGGACGATCCCCATCGCCCGGTGCGCCCGGCGGATCATCTCCAGCGCGGTCCCCGCCTCGTCGGCGACCTGCTCCAGGGTGCAGAAGATGTGCGCGTCGTTGAGCTGGATGGCCCGGACGCGGGTCAGCCCGCCGAGCACGCCCGACAGCTCCGAGCGGTACATGCCGCCCAGCTCGGCCATGCGCAGAGGCAGCTCGCGGTGGCTGCGCGAACGGGAACGGAAGATCAGCGCGTGGTGCGGGCACAGGCTCGGCCGCAGGACGAACCGCTCACCGCCCAGGTCCATGGGCGGGAACATGTCGTCGCTGTAGTGCGACCAGTGCCCGGAGATCTCGTACAGCTCCCGTTTGCCCAGCACCGGCGAGTACACGTGCCGGTAGCCGGCTCTCCGTTCGGCCTCGCGGATGTACTCCTCCAGCGCGTGCCGTACGGCGGCGCCGTCCGGCAGCCAGTACGGCAGGCCCGCGCCGATCAGCGGGTCGGTGTCGAACAGGCCGAGCTCGCGGCCGAGTCTGCGGTGGTCGTGCATGGCGGTCTCCTCGTGGATGCGGTCCCGGGAGGCGAGTGACCGCGAAGACCGAGAAGCCCCGGGGCATTCGCCCCGGGGCTTCGGATCAAGACATCTGTCAGCGCGCCGGGACACTCTCCGGCGTCGTCGTCATGGCGGCACGCTGCATACGGAAAACGGTAGCAGAGTGACATCCCCGGCCCCTAGCCTTCAGGCGCACGGGTCGCCCGGTCGAACAGCTCGACGAGCTCGTCCGCGCAGAGGCCGGGATCGAGGCCGTCGACGACCCGCTCGGCCATCGTGTCGATGGACGCGCGAAGGGCCGCCCCCATCACGGTGCAGTCGAACGCCCGGAAGGCCCCCGTACGCTGCCCGTCCGCGAACAGCGCCGTCAGCCTGGCTGTCGCGGCGTCCCGCTCCCCGCCCCCGACGGGGGCCTGGTTGAAGGCGATCTGCTGCACCGCGCGCACGTGCCCCGGGTGGCGGGCGACGAAGGCGATGTTCGACCTGATGAACGCCTCCAGCTGGGCGCGGGCCCCGCGCGCCGCCTCCAGCGCCGGGCGCATGAAGGCCGCGGCATCGGCGACGACCTGCTGGACGACGGCCTCCAGCAGCCGGTCCTTGCTGGAGAAGTGGTAGGTGATCAGTCTCTTGCTGCTGAGCCCGGCGTGCTCGCAGATGGCTTCGAACGTGGTCTCCGCGTAGCCGCGCTCGGCGAGCACGGCGATCGCGGCCGAGGCGATCTGGGCTCTGCGCGCCTCGGTGGCCGCCTGACGAGTCCCGGGGCTTCTCATGTCACCCGAGCTTGCCACCCTTGGGGTACGCCTCACGCACGGAGCGCCGGTTGACGATGAGCGCGACGGCGGCGACCAGGACGCCGACCACTCCTTGCTCCGCCTTCATCCACACCGGATAGCCGCTGTCGGGTGCGAGCAGGATGAGCAGGATCCCGATGGGCGCGGCGACGCTGACGAAGCGGATGCGCACGTACGCGGATCTCCTCCCGCGTTCGGCCTGCCCGGTCAGGGCGACGAGCCAGACGGACGCCGCGGCCACGGCCGCCCCGCGCAGCCACACCACCCAGTTGCCGCCGACGACGGCGGACACACCGAGCGTCGCGACCGAGATGACGAGGACGGCGACGAAGATCGCCCGGACGGGGGTCCATGTCGATTTCTTATCCATGCGAATAAATTTATCCGTGCGGATAATCTATGGCAAGCCTCATCGTGGCCCGCGCACGGCCGCCGTCGCCGGGGAGGCCGGGCCGCACCCCTGACGAAGGTGGGGGAAGGGGGCCTGCCGATCGGCCGATGTGGCGGGGTGGTCCCGGCTTCTACCTTCGATCCCGTCCCCCCGAGGGGCTCTCCCTTTCACCCCGTAGAACGGAGTTCCCGTGGTCATGCCCGTGCGCCGCGCCGCCGCCCTGACGCTCTCCCTGTCGGCCGCCGCCGCCGCCCTCACCGCCGTCGCCGCTTCGCCGTCCGATGCCGCGTCGTCATCGGGTGCCGCGCCGGCCGCCGCCGTGGAGCTGCGGCTTCCCGCGCCCAGCGGCCCGTACGCGGTCGGCCGGGACGTCCTGCACCTCGTGGACGACACCCGCACCGACCCGTGGGTGCCGTCGGCGGGCGCGCGACGGCTCATGGTGTCGGTGTACTACCCGGCCAGGACCGCCGGGGACGGCGCTGCGGCGCCGTACATGACGACCGAGGAAGCCCGGCTGCTGCTGAAGGCCCAGGGGCGGGACAAACTGCTCGCGCCCGAGGTGCTCGCCGGGACCCGGACGAACGCGCGGACCGGTGCCCGCCCCGCCGGGGGCAGGCACCCGCTGGTGCTGGTCTCGCCGGGCTTCTCGCTGAACCGCGCCACGCTCACCGTGCTCTCCGAGGACCTGGCCTCGCGCGGCTACGTCGTCGCGCTCGTCGACCACGCCTACGAGTCGTTCGGCACGACCTTCCCGGACGGCCGGACCCTCACCTGCGTGGCCTGCGAGACCGTCGAGGGCGCGCCGGCGGACGGGGCCGAGAAGGGGATGATGGCCAGGGTCGCGACCGGCAGGGCGACCGACCTCTCCTTCGTCCTGGACGCGCTGACCGGCCGCCGCGCGTCCGCGGCGGCTCGGACGTCCACAGCGGCTCAGGCGTCCACGACGGCTCAGGCGGCGACGGCGGCTCAGGCGTCCACGACGGCTCAGGCGGCGACGGCGGGCGACCGTACGGCGGGCCACCGGCCCGCATGGAAGCGGTCGGGGATGATCGACACGAGGCGGATCGGGGCGGTGGGCCACTCCATCGGGGGCAACGCCGCGGCGAGCCTCATGGCGGGCGACCGGCGGGTCCGCGCCGGGGTGAACATGGACGGCACGTTCTTCGCGCCCGTCCCCGGCTCCGGGCTCGGAGGCCGGCCCTTCATGATGCTCGGCACCGCCGCCGGGCACTCACCCGGCTCCGAGGACGTCTCCTGGTCCCGCGACTGGGCACGTCTCGACGGCTGGAAGCGCTGGCTGACCGTGAAGGACACCGGCCACTTCTCCTTCATCGACATCCCGGTCCTGGGCCGGCAGCTCGGGGTGACCGACCCCGAGGCGCCGCTGCCCGGCGACCGGTCGGCGGAGATCACCACCTCCTACGTGGGCGCCTTCTTCGACCGGCACCTGCGCGGGAAGGCCCAGCCGCTGCTCGACGGGCCGACCCCTGCCACCCCCGAGCTGACCTTCCACAACCCCTGACCATCGGGGCCGGTACGGCGGGCGGTCGGAAACGGATCGGCGGGAGGCCGGCGCCGGTGCGATGGGCGCGAGCAGGCCGGCGGGGCCGGCGCCGGTACGGCGGGCGTGGGCGGATCGGCGGCGAGATCGGCGTCGGTGTGGCGGGTGCGGGCGGGTCAGCGGGAGAAGCGGTCGAGCAGGAGCGCCATCCGGAGGTCGTGGTGCTCGCTCCGGAACCTGCCGTCGCGCATGAGCGTGACGAGGCCGTGCAGCCCACCCCAGAAGACCTCGGTGAGCGTCTCCAGGTCGGCTTCCGTCTCGTCCTCCCGCAGCAGAGGCCGTACGGCCTCGCGCAGCTCGCCGAAGGCCTCCTTCAGGGCGGGCGGGGCCTCGTCGGTGGCGAACGGCAGATCCACGGCGTGCGTGAACATCACGTCGTACAGCGCGGGCCGCCGTTCGGCGAATCCGGTGTACACGGCGCCAACGGCGGCGAGGGCCTGCCGGGGGCCGGCCGCCGCCGTACGGGCCGTGCGGAGCTCGGCGGCGAGGTCGGCGCAGCCCTCGATCGCGACCGCCGCCATGATGGCGCCCTTCCCCTTGAAGTGGCTGTAGAGGACCGGCTGGCTGTACTCGATCTCCTGGGCGAGGCGGCGCGTGGTCACCGCGTCCCAGCCCTCCGACTCGGCCAGCTCCCGGGCGGCCCGGATGATCAGCCGCTCCCGCTCCGCTCGTTCGCGCTCCCGGCGCGTCTGGATCGACATGGTCCTCAGTCTAGCGCCGCTAGCGGAACTGTCGAAGCTATGCTAGCTTCACTCTTGTTCCTAGCGGTGCTAGATAAAAAGGAGGGGCAATGCTCGCCCCCATCGCCTACGGGCTCGCCGTCGTGCTCAACCTGTTCATCATCTTCATCGGCGCGCGGTTCCTGCTGTCCCCCCGGCCCTCCGCCGCCGGCTACGGCGTCCCCGCCAAGGAGAACGGGGACGCCGTCTACCTGACCATCAAGGGCCAGCGCGACTTCGTCTACGGCATCCTCGGCCTCGCGCTGCTGATCTTCGTGGGCGCCCGCGCCGAAGCCTGGTACATGCTCGTCGTCGCGCTGTTGCCCCTTACGGACACCCTCATCGTCCTGCGCAACGGCGGCACGAAGGCGGTCGCCTTCGGCATCCACTTCGCCACCGCCGTGGTCGTCCTGATCAACGCCGCCCTGCTGTTCGCCGTCTGATCCCCCGCACCCGCCCGATCCCCGGGTTCCGTCCGCCGGGCCGCTCAGCAGACACAGAACTCATTGCCCTCGGGATCGGCCATGATCACGTGATGGCCGGGGAACTCGTGCAGCGCCGTGCCGCCGGCCGCCGTCAGCCGTTCGACCTCCTCGACGACCCTGGCCCACCGCTCCTCGGGACCGCCCGTCCCGGCCACCCGGACGTCGATGTGCAGCCGGTTCTTGGCCGTCTTCGGCTCGGGAACCTCCAGGAACACCAGGCGGGGGCCGACCCCGGCCGGATCGTGCAGCCAGGCCCCGCCCTCCGCGGTGTCGGAGGGGTCGAAGTGCTTCACCCACTCGTCCCTGGTCGTGAACGGCGCGGGCGGCGGCTCGTCCTCGTATCCCAGCGCCAGCTTCCAGAACCCGCCCAGCCTGCCCGCATCCGAGCAGTCCATCGTCAGGTCGATCCTGCGTGCCATACGGCCTCCTTCGTCCGGAAGGCAAGACCGTACCGGAGGGGCGCGACGGTTCCGGGGCCGCGGAGGTTCTTCCCCGGCGTTCCCGCGACGTCGCCGCCGTCGCCGTCTTCGAGGAGTCGTCCCCTCCGGGCGGCGGTTGACGATGCGCTGCCGGGATGGTGGAATCTCGGCTCAGCGTCGCAGTGCACCCGGTGAAGAGACCGCCGTGGGCATGGAGGCGCCGAATCATGGGACGACATCCATGACCGCATCCGACCAGCCGGGTGACCGCCTCGCGGCGTTCGGCAACCAGCTCGTCGAAGTCCACCTTCAGCTCCGCGAGGAGCTCGACCGGATCCGCGAGGATCTCGACTCCCACCTCGACGGCGGCGAACGCCCGCGCACGCTGTGGGCGCACTGCATGACCTTCTGCTCCGCGCTGACCAGGCACCACACCGGTGAGGACGGCGGCGCGTTCCCCGTCCTCGCCGAACGGTTCCCCGAACTGCGCCCCGTGATCGAGCAGCTGGAGCACGACCACCTGATGGTCACCGGGATCCTGTCGCGGGTGGAGGAACTGCTCGGCGGCCTCACACCGCGTACCGGAATGACCGGCATGACCGATACGGAGGACGCGGATGATACGGCCGGTGCGCGGGCCGTACGGGACGAACTGGACGGCCTGAGCGCCATCTTGGAGTCGCACTTCCGCTACGAGGAGAAGAAGATCGTCGAGGCCCTCAACTCCCTGGACCTCCCGGAGTGGAAGGGCTCGCCGCCCGCCTTCCTCCGGGTCCGCGGAGACTGAACGGGATCACCCGCGGCGCCTCCGCCGCACGCGCAGCCGTTTCGACGGCGGGGAACCGGGTGCGGACGGGGACGGCTCCGCGGATGCGTCCTCGTCCGGGGAGCCGGGGACGGCGATCCCCCCGGCCGCCGGGGCGAGGGCTTCGTGGACCTTGTTGTAGGAGGGGTCGAAAGCCGGTGCCTCGGCCGTGTCCCGGGCTTCGGCCGCGGTCCCGGTTCCGTCCCCGGTCCCGTTTCCGGGCTCGTCTCCGGTCCCACTCCCGCTCCGGGATCCGATCTCGTCTCCGAGTCCGGACTCGGTTCCCGACCTGACCACCGGTCCGTTCCGGATTCCCGTTCCGGACTCGGTCCCGGCTACGGACTCGGTCCTGGCCATGGACTCGGGTTCGGCTCTGGCCAGGGGTTCGGCGCCGGTCGCGACAGGCCGGGGTTCGGTTCCGGCCGGGCGCCGTGCCTCGGGTTCGGTCCGGGGAGCGGGCCGGGGCGCTCTGCGGGGGCGGCCGGTCCTGGAGGTCCCCGCCGGCACGGCCGGGGTGGAGACGCTGCGGCGGATGAGGTCGAGGTCGAGGCCGAAGAGAGGGCGCGCCGCGCTCGAGGCGGGGGCGCGGCCCGGCGCGGTGTCGCGGACGGGAGAGGCGGAGGAAGGGGCGGAGGAAGAAGAGGTGCTCGCGGAACGGCCGGCGGAAGAAAAAGAGGAACGGCCAGTGGAGGAGGAGGCGGTCCCGGAGGAACAGCCGGCGGAGGAGGACCGGTCGGTGGCGGAAGCGGTGGGGGAGTCGAGGCCGGGCCACGGAGAAGCGGGCGCGGTGCGGCGGCCGGCGGGGGAGCGGGACGGGGACGCGGCCCCGCCGTACGGGCCGCCACCCATGAGGCCGGTGGACATCAGACCGGGGTAGAGGAACGGGAGGAGATACCGGCCATCGGCGTCCGGCACGCCGGAGGCGGCATCGCCTGCGGACCATTCCGCGCCCGACCGCTCCTCGGTGATCACATCGTCGGCGGCGGCGACGTGATCGGCCAGCTCGGCGAGCGTGGTCGTCGCCGGGCGCCGCGCGTCGAGGGCGTCACGACGGTCCTGCCCGGCGCTGACGAGTCCACCGGCGGCGTCGGCGGTGACGGCCGTGGACAGCGCGATGTCGTTCAGGGTCCGCTCGCCGATGTGCGCGACGGTCAGCCGGGCGAGCCGCAGCCGGGCGGAGGCGAGCGCCAGGGTCGAGGTGTCGCCGGTCATGGTGGCGGCCAGCAGATGGCCCAGCTGCGCGATCGTGAGCCGTACGGTGGCCTCGATCGTGTGCTTGGTGTTCCGGACGCGCACCCCGGCGTCGTTGATCGCTATGGCGGTGCCGACCAGCCGGGTGACCAGCTCGGCCTCACGCCCGCCCACCACCCTGGCGACGTGTTCGGCGAAGGCGGCGTGGGCCGCGCCGTCCCACGTCCGTTCGCTCTTCCCGCCGCTCCGGAGGGGGCCGGACCCGCTCCCGGCGGCGGTTCCAGGACCGGCTCCGGCCTCCGCGTCGATCTGACGGCCGGGCCCGGTGCCGAGGGTCATCCGGCGGTCGGGTCCGTCGCCCGAGACGATCTGGCGGTCGGGTCCGTCGTCCGGGGTGATCCGGCGGTCGGCTCCCGGTCCCGCGACGATCCGGTGGGCGGCGTCGATGCAGGCGTCGGCGAGGCGGAAGCACCGTTCCTCGTCGCCTTCGGGCCAGTACCGTCCGACCATCCAGCCGACGTAGGGTCCGGCCCAGCCGGGGATCGGTGTTCCGTCGAGCCCCACCGCCGATCACACCCCGGCGCCGGCGCCGCGGCCGGTCCGCGCGGCCCGCCCGGCGCCCCCGGACCACGAGCCCTGCCCGGTACGGCCGGCGCGCTCGGCGCGCTCGGCCCATGCGGCCCATGCGCCGCGCTCGGTCCGCGCGGCCCGCCCGGTGCGCTCGGACCACGCGCCCTGTCCGGCGCGACCGGTCCGTGTGATCCGTACGGCATGATCGGTTCGCGCGGCCCGTCGGGTCCGCTCGTATCCTCCGGCGTCCATGACATCCGCCTCCGGCACATGCTCGTGCGGTCACTCCCCGGCTCCTCAGGTCCCCTGGGACCTTTCAGGGCATCCCAGCTCGGACCGGTACGGAACCGCTCGGGTGATCATGCCATCGGTGAGGGCCCCTGTGTTGACGATTCGCGCATACGTCTCGCCCGATTCCGTCCGGCGCGGTGCGGCCGGCCGCTCGTGGGACCGGTCACAGGAGAGGGCCGACGGTCATGCGCGGCGGAGACCGGCGGGAGGAGATCCCCGAGGGAGCCTCGCATCCGGCACGAGGAGATCGGCACGAGGAGATCGCCACGGGAACCTGTCATCGGGAGATCGTCATGGTGAGACGGTGGGAGGCGGATCCCTCCCGTGGGGGAGGCGGGCGGCCGTACGGGGGCGGATCATGGCGGCAGGAGGTCCCATGATGCGTGATTTCTCGTTGGACTGGCCGTCCCCCCTCGACCCGCCCGCGCTGCTCTCCGAACTGGACGCGGAGAAGCCGGTGTTCCGGGTCCGCATGCCGTCGGGGGACACGGGCTATCTCGTGACCCGCTACGACGACGTCGTCAGGGTGCTGTCGGACCCGGTGTTCAGCCGGGCCTGGATGTTCCGCCCGGGGGCGCCGCGATACTCCGACCGGCCGATCGGCCTGCCGGACAGCCTGCTCAACCTCGACCCCCCCGAGCACGGACGGCTGCGCCGGGCCGTGTCGCGGGCGTTCACGCCGCGGCGGGTCGAGGCGATGCGGGCCGGGGTCGAGGAGGTCGCCGAGGACCTGCTCGACCGGATGGAGGCGGCGGGCGGGCCCACCGACCTGGTCGAGGCGTTCTGCGCGCCGTTGCCGGTCTCGGTGATCTGCCGGCTGTTCGGCGTGCCCGAGGCGGACCGGCCGGGGCTGCGGAAGTGGATCGAGACCGCGCTGTCGCTGACGGCGCACTCCGCGGAGGAGAGTTTCGACGCGCTCATGCGGTTGCACGGCTACTTCACCGACCTGGGCGCCGCCAGGCGCGCGGAGCCGGGGGACGACCTGCTCAGCACGCTCATCACCGCCCCCGACCGGCGGGACGAGCTGACGGACGCCGAACTGGTGGGCGTGGCGGGCACGATCATCGGCGCGGGGTTCGAGACCACCGTCCACCAGCTCGCGATCAGCGCGTACGTGCTGCTGCGTGACCCGGAGCGGTACGCCGGGCTGCGCCGCGAGCCCGGCGGGGTGCCCGCCGCGGTCGAGGAGCTGCTGCGCATGACTCCGGCGGTCCACGGCACCGCGCGGATCGCCACCGAGGACGTGGAGGTCGGCGGGGAACGCGTCCCGGCGGGCTCCATGGTCCTGGCCTGGACCGCCGCCGCCAACCGGGACCCGGGCGCCTTCTCCGGCGCGACCGCCCTGGACCTCGGGCGGTCCCGCAACGACCACCTCACCTTCGGCCACGGGCCGCACTTCTGCCTGGGCGCCGGGCTCGCCCGGGTGGAGTTGCGGGCCGGCCTTGCGGCGCTCCTGCGCCGGTTCCCGGACCTGCGCCTGGCCGCGGACCCGGCGGAGCTGCGCTGGCGCAGCGGCATGGTCGCCTTCGGCCCGCACGAGCTGCCGGTGCGCTGGTGACCTGACCGGACCGAAGAAGTCGTTGTCCGCCCGCGCCGGACCGGCCGATCGCGGAAGCCGTTCTTCCGCGATCGGTCGTACCGTTCCCGATATGAACGACGACCGCGAGATCCGTCCCTTCCGCATCGACATCCCCCAAGCCGACCTGGACGACCTGCGCGACCGGCTCGGCCGTACCCGCTGGCCCGACGAGCTGCCCGGCGTGGGCTGGTCGTACGGCGTGCCGCCCGGCCGGCTGCGAGAGCTGACCGAGTACTGGAGGACGGGCTACGACTGGCGACGGCACGAGGCGAGGCTGAACGCGTTCCCGCAGTACACCACGACCGTCGACGGGCAGAACGTGCACTTCCTGCACGTGCGCTCGCCGGAGCCGGACGCGTTCCCGCTGATCCTCACGCACGGCTGGCCGGGCTCGGGCGCCGATTTCCTGAAGGTGGCCGGGCCGCTCGCCGACCCCCGCGCGCACGGCGGCGACCCGGCGGACGCCTTCCACCTCGTCATCCCGTCTCTCCCCGGATACGGGTTCTCCGGGCCGACGACGGAGACCGGGTGGGACGTGCCGCGGATCGCGCGGGCCTGGGCGGAGCTGATGAGCCGCCTCGGTTACGAACGCTACGGCGCCCAGGGCGGCGACTGGGGCGCGCGGATCTCCCCCGAACTGGCCAGGATCGACGCCGGCCACGTCGCCGGGCTGCACATGAACTCCTTCACGGCCTTCCCGCGCGACCCCGCCGAGGCCGAGAAGCTGGACGAGGCGGAGAAGAAGCGGCTGGCGGGGATCAGCCGGTGGAGAGAGGAGCGGTCCGGATACGCGGAGATCCACTCCACCCGGCCGCAGACGATCGCCTACGCCCTCGTCGACTCGCCGGTCGGCCTGCTCGCCTGGAACACCGAGTGGTTCGACGACTACGGGCACGGCGCCGGCGCGATGGACACCGACGACATCCTCACCAACGTGACATTGACCTGGCTGACCGGCACCGCCGGGTCCGCGGGCCGCCTCTACCGGGAGGCCGCCGCGTCGTGGGGACGGGAGGTGGAGTTCTGCCCGGTGCCGACCGGCCTGGCGGTGTTCCCGGGCGACTCGACCGTCCGGTCGTTCGCCGAGCGGGAGCACCGGGTCGTGCACTGGTCGGAGTTCGACCGCGGCGGCCACTTCGCCGCGCTGCAGGCGCCGGACCTGCTGACGGGTGACGTCCGGGAGTTCTTCCGCCAGGTCCGCTGAGCCGTACCGGGCAGGCGGTGGGCCACCGTAGTGAGGACGGCAAGCATGACCCGCTCTTCGTGATCGAACGGGGAACCTGGCGGGCCAGAGTGGTACAACGGCAGGCTCGCAGACGGGGTGGACCGTCCGGTGCCGTCACCGCCTACCGGGAGGGCGGCTGGATCGATGAGTGGTCGCCAGTCCTGTCCGGGTCCTTGTGAGTCCGGGCCCAGCGCCCGATGGAGAGGTCCTTACGGCCGACGCTTCCAAAAGCGCCGAACAGTGTTTGGAGTGCACCCTTTCATCTACAAAGCAACTTTTATCGGTTAGTGTCTCTGGTGTCACCTTTGGGGTAGATGCAGAAAAATTCTGCGCTGTTTCCATGGGTGGCCATGGGTGTCGTTATGAAAGATATATTTTTTTCCGACCAGCGCTGTGTGACCTTTTCGTACCCTCGTACAGAAGGATTTCAGGGGTGTCCAGGGAATCGGGGTGTCGGTGGTCGCCGGGCGAGGGCGGGAGCAGAACAACCTGCAGGGTGATTTCGGGGAGGCGTGGCTTGAAGTCGTCGCCGCGGGCTGCGGTTTCCTCCATGGGCGACCCGCGACCCTGGATCTCCAGAAAGCCGACGTCCAGCTTTTCCATCGCGGTGCCGAGCGGGGATCGTACAATCCGGCCGTGCTGGTGCAGGTCAAGACCACGGTCGATCTCCGCAGGCTGGACAACGGTGACTACAGTTACGACCTGGACATCGATACCTATGACGTGCTAAGACGAAATGATCATGTGATCCGGCGGATACTTGCCGTCATCGGCGTATCGAAGGACGGTGAGAACGTGCGGTTGCACACGGATGGAACGCTTCTCCTGGGGCATGGAGCATGGATCTCACTTGAGGGGTTTCCCCCCTCCGAAAACGCTAAGACTCAGGCGATCCGCCTCCCTGCTGCCCATACCCTGGACCGCGGTGGTCTGCGTCTGATGCTGAGCACCTACGGAGTCCGTAGGTCCACTCCCGTACCGAGCGTGGACGCATGGGAAGCGTCGTGACCTACGCGGGTGGTCCCCCTGAGGGCGGGAGTCCTGCCGCTCCCTCACTGTCCTCATTCGTCGGCTACCTGCGAGGCGCCGGGTGGACCCTTGCCGACGACGACGGCCGAACCACGCTGTGGCGTCCAGGATCACCCGATTCGGAGGCGGGCATGCAGGTCATCCTCCCGGTGAGCCAGGAGGTCCGCGATTACGCGGATCGCATCCACGAGGCTCTGCGGACATTGGCCTACGTGGAGCGACGTCTCCCGCAGGAGATCTCGGCGGATATGAGCTTCGGTGGCGCCGACAACGTCTCCGTACGGTTGAGTCCCAATGCTCCGCCTGGGGAGGCGCCCCTCTCCGTTGCACATTCTGCGATCTCCGCATTGCGAAATTATGTGCTCGCCTCGGCGACGGCTCTGGACGTCGATTCCCTGGTTCTGCCGTCTCGGCGTCCGCAGCGGGTCGAGTCCTATGCGGCTCAGGCCAGGATCTCCACGCAGCCGGGAAGCTTCATCCTGTCCTTGGCCCTTCCGTTGGAAGACGCCTATATGGAAGCCCCGGTGGCATCGACGGCCGGTCAGGATCCCCTGCTGAACATCCGTCCTCTGCCCTTCGGTCGCCGGGTGACGAGCAGAATGCTCGCCGCTGCGAGAAGAGCTCAGCGCCTCGCAAAAGAAGTGGGCGATGGAGAAAGGCCGCTTGCCTCATTCGGAGAGCCGGTGCAGAGCGCCCCCAACGCGACCGAACTGGAGGCGTTGAGCTCCTTGGGAGGTCCGGATCACGAGGTGTATCAGATCCGTTTCTCGCAGTCTCCGCTGGCACCGGGATCCCATGAGCCCACACGACTGAGAATCACTCCCGGCGAGCAGAGAATCCTGGGAGAGGCCGCGGAGTTCCTGCGAACGAGACAGCCGAGAGTAGGTGTCACGGTTTCCGGACTGGTGGTGCGCCTTTTCCGGGAGAGAAAGGCCGGAAAGGGCGAGGTGGTCGTACAGGGTGTCGGCGACGACACAGCCAACGCACGAAGATTCCGCGTCGAGCTGGACGAGTCCGACTACAGACTGGCGGTGCGGGCACACGAGACCGGTCTTCAGGTCACCGTGACCGGTGACCTCGACGTTCGTGGCACGCGCCGCTCACTGCGTCGCCTGACCTCCTTCTCTGTGCTGCCGGGAATCGAAGACGACTAGAAACGGCCGGCCGCATGCTTCCGGCTGTGATCGGGCCGACCGTCGTGTGGTGGCGCACTGCGGAAGGCCGCGGTGGAGAGCCGCGGCCCGGTGAAGGCGCTTCACGATCGGCAGAGCCATTTCGGGAACGGAACGGAAGACGGCCCGCCCACCGAGGCGCGAGTGCCGATGCCCCGCCGGGAGTCCCTCGTGGCAGGGCATCGGCGTCTGTGACCGGAGCGAGCAGCCGAGTCCTCCCGGAGGTCATCCCGGGAGGACTCGGTCGGTCACAGGCCGCTCAGCCGACGGCGGCCTCCTCCTCGTCCGGGATCGCCGCGCCGGTGAACTGGGCGGAGTACAGCCGGTGGTAGGCGCCCCGCGCGGCGAGCAGCTCGGCGTGCGGGCCGTGCTCGACGATGCGGCCCTCCTCCATCACCAGGATGAGGTCCGCGTCGCGGATGGTGGACAGCCGGTGGGCGATGACGAAGCTGGTCCGGTCGGCGCGCAGCGCGGCCATCGCCTGCTGCACCAGCAGCTCGGTGCGGGTGTCGACCGAGCTGGTCGCCTCGTCGAGGATCAGCAGGGACGGTTCGGAGAGGAAGGCGCGGGCGATGGTGATCAGCTGCTTCTCACCGGCGCTGATGTTGCCGCCCTCCTCGTCGATGACGGTGTCGTAGCCGTCCGGCAGGGTGCGCACGAACCGGTCGACGAATGCGGCCCGCGCGGCGGCGAGGATCCGCTCCTCGGTGGCCGAGGGGTCGCCGTAGGCGATGTTGTCCCGGATGGTGCCGCCGAACAGCCACGTGTCCTGCAGGACCATGCCGATCCGCGAACGCAGGTCCTCACGGCGCATCGCGGTGACGTCGACGCCGTCGAGGGTGATGCGCCCGCCGTCCAGCTCGTAGAAGCGCATGATGAGGTTGACCAGGGTGGTCTTGCCCGCGCCGGTCGGGCCGACGATCGCGACGGTCTGCCCGGGTTCGGCGACCAGCGACAGGTCCTCGATGAGGGGCCGGTCGGGGTCGTAGCGGAAGGACACGTGCTCGAACTCGACCCGGCCGCGCCGGTCCCCGGGCAGGGCGGGCTCGGCCGGGTCGGGGGTCTGCTCGTCGGCGTCGAGCAGCTCGAAGACCCGCTCGGCCGACGCCACCCCCGACTGCAGGAGGTTGGCCATCGAGGCGACCTGGGTCAGCGGCTGGGTGAACTGCCGGGAGTACTGGATGAACGCCTGCACGTCGCCCAGGCTCATCGAGCCGGTGGCCACCCGCACGCCGCCGACGACGGCGATCGCGACGTAGTTGAGGTTCCCGATGAACATCATCGCCGGCATGATGATCCCGGAGACGAACTGGGCGCCGAAGCTCGCCTTGAACAGCTCCTCGTTGCGCTCCCGGAAGACCTCCTCGACCTCCGGCTGCCGCCCGAAGACCTTCACCAGCTCGTGACCGGTGAACGCCTCCTCGATGTGGGCGTTCAGCGAGCCGGTATGGGCCCACTGGGCGACGAACAGCTTCTGCGAACGCTTGGCGACCTGCCCGGTGACGACCGTCGACAGCGGGATGGTCACCAGCGCGATCAGCGCGAGCAGCGGTGAGATCACGAACATCATCGCCAGCACGCCGACCACGGTCAGCAGGGACGTCAGCAGCTGGCTCAGCGTCTGCTGCAGGGTCTGCGAGACGTTGTCGATGTCGTTGGTGACGCGGCTGAGCAGCTCGCCGCGCGGCTGAGCGTCGAAGAACCGCAGGGGGAGCCGGTTCAGCTTGTCCTCGACGTCGGACCGCAGCCGGAACACGGTGCGCTGCACCACGTCGTTGAGGAGGTGGCCCTGCAGCCAGGCGAACGCCGACGCCGCGAGGTAGAGGGCCAGCGCCCAGGCCAGGACCGTGCCGAGCGCGGAGAAGTCGATGCCGCGGCCGGGGACGACGTCCATCTTCGCGAGCAGCGCGGCGAAGTCGCCGTGACCGGACGCGCGGGCCGCCTCGGCGGCCTGCTGGACGGTCGTCCCGGCGGGCAGCCGGCCGCCGATGACGCCGCTGAAGATGAGGTCGGTGGCGCGGCCGAGGATCTTCGGGCCGATGACGGAGAACACCACGCTGGCCACGGCGAGCAGGATCACCGCGATGATCCGGGGCCGCTCGGGGGCCAGGCGCCGGACCAGCCGCCGCGCGGACGGCCCGAAGTCCATCGACTTCTCGGCGGGCATCCCGCCGAACGGGCCGCGCCCGAAGGGCCCGCCGCCCATCGGGGGGCGGGGACGGGCGGCCGCGGGAGAGGCTGCCGCGGCGGGGGCCGCCGGGGCGGCGGTGGGGGCGGCTCCCAGCGGGGCCGGCGCGGCCGGGGAGGCGGGGGATGCGGGGGATGCGGACCGGTCGCTCATGCGGGGCTCTCCACGGCTCGCTGGGACTCGACGATCTCGACGTATGTCGGGCAGGAGGCCAGCAGTTCCTCGTGGGTGCCGATGCCGGCGATCACGCCGTCGTCGAGGACGACGATCTGGTCGGCGTCGGCGACGGTGGAGATGCGCTGGGCGACGATGACGACGGCCGCGTCCGCGGTGCGCGGACGCAGGGCCGCGCGCAGCCGGGCGTCGGTGGCCAGATCGAGGGCCGAGAACGAGTCGTCGAACAGGTAGATCTCCGGCTGCCGGACAAGCGCCCTGGCGATGGCGAGGCGCTGCCGCTGCCCGCCGGAGACGTTCGTGCCGCCCTGGGCGACGGGGGCGTCGAGGCCCTCGGGCATCGCCTCGACGAAGTCGCGCGCCTGGGCGACCTCCAGGGCGTCCCACAGCTCCTCGTCGGTGGCGTCGGGGTTGCCGTACCGGAGGTTGCTCGCGATGGTGCCGGTGAACAGGTACGGCTTCTGCGGCACCAGGCCGATACGCCGCCAGAGGACCTGTGGGTCGAGGTCGCGCACGTCGACGCCGTCGACCGACACCGTGCCGGAGGTGGCGTCGAAGAGCCGGGGGACCAGCGACAGCAGGGTCGTCTTGCCCGAGCCGGTGCTGCCGATGACGGCGAGGGTGCGGCCCGCCTCGACGCGGAAGGAGATGCCGGACAGCACCGGGGACGCGGCGCCCGGGTAGCGGAACCCGACGTCGCGCATCTCCAGCTCGCCATGGCCGCGCACCTGCCGTACCGGGTCGGCGGGCGGGACGACCGAGGACTCGGTGTCCAGCACCTCGGTGATGCGCTCGGCGCAGACCGAGGCCCGCGGGATCATCATCGAGATGAAGGTGGCCATCATCATCGAGGTCAGGATCTGCATCAGGTACATCAGGAACGCGGTCAGCTCGCCGACCTGCATCTCGCCGGTGTCCACCCGCGCGGCGCCGAACCACAGCACGGCGACGCTGGAGGCGTTGAGGATCAGCATCACGGTCGGGAAGATGAGCGCGGTCAGCCGCCCGACGCGCAGCGCGGTGGCGGTCAGCGCCTCGTTGGCCCCGGCGAACCGCCGGGTCTCCTCCCGCTCGCGCACGAAGGCGCGCACGACGCGGATGCCGGTGAGCTGCTCGCGCAGCACCTGGTTGACCGTGTCGATGCGGTCCTGCATGGCGCGGAACTGGGGGACCATCCGGGAGATGATCAGCCCGATCGACACCAGCAGGGCCGGGACGCACACCAGCATGAGCCACGACAGGCCGATGTCCTGGCGCAGCGCCATGACGATGCCGCCGACGCCCATGATCGGCGCGGCGACCAGCATCGTGCAGGACATCACCACGAGCATCTGGACCTGCTGCACGTCGTTGGTGCTGCGGGTGATCAACGACGGCGCGCCGAACTGGGAGACCTCCCGGGCGGAGAACGAACCCACCCGGTGGAAGACGGCCGCGCGGACGTCGCGGCCGAAGCCCATCGCCGAGCGGGAGCCGTAGTAGACCGCCGCGATGGAGCAGGCGATCTGCACGAGGGAGACGGCCAGCATCCAGCCGCCGGTGGTGAGGATGTAGCCGGTGTCGCCGGTGGCGACGCCCCGGTCGATGATGTCGGCGTTCAGGCTCGGCAGGTAGAGCGAGGCGATGGTGCCGAGGAGCTGCAGCGCCACGACGGCGGCCAGGGAGCCGGTGTAGGGGCGGAGACGGGTGCGGAGCAGCCGGATCAGCACGGGCCCTCCCCGGTGGAGGCGCCGTCCGGTGCCGCACTCGGCATGGCGCCGACGGCGTGGCGCGCGGTCTCGCCGGCGTCGCCCGCCCCCGCCGGGCGGGCGGCGCGCTCCGTGACGAGGGCGGCGTGCTCCGAGACGAGGACGCCGTGCAGGAGCAGGTGGGCGATCTCCTCGGGCGGCAGCGGGTCGCCCTCGGTGAGCAGGGGATGGCTGCACGCGACGGTCAGCAGTTGCAGCCGCCGCGCCGTCTCGTACGGCTCGTGGCGCAGCAGGACGCGGTCGGGGGAGATCAGGTCGGCGAGCGCCCGCTGGACGGTGACGCCCTCCTCGGTGCAGGCCTGGCGGTGGTGGTGGGCGGCGGCCGGGCCCGCCGCTCCCAGCGCGTCGGCCAGCCGGAAGATGCGTGCCGCACGGCGCTGCAGGATCCGGACCGCCGCGGCGAGCCGGGCCTCCAGCGGGGAGGACCGGTCGATGGCGTCGAGATCGCGCACCAGCGGGGCGGGGTCGAAGGCGCTGGCCACGGCGGCGTCGACGAGTTCGTCCTTGGTGGCGAAGACCCGGAAGATCGTGCCCTCGGCCACGCCGGCCGCCTGGGCGATCTGCCGGGTGTTCACCCCGGGGCCGTGGTCGAGGATCAGGGAGAGGGTGGACTCGATGAGGGAGGCCCGCCGTTCCCCTGGGGGGAGGGGTGCGGCGCGCTGTGAGGAGGAGATCACGCGGCCACCATAGCGAATGAGTGAGTGACTCACTCACTTGTTTTCCGAACTCCTGTCGGTGATCTCTTACGGCGAACGGTGAACGGCGGGGGTCGTGAGTCGGATGCGGCGGCTTGACCCGGACGGTCGTTAGGCGGGGGAGAAGCCCGGGTACGGCCAGGTCACCGGCGAGGGGAGGTGGCTCATGGCGCTCGTCGACCGCGAGTGCGTCCGGCAGCTGCTGGAGGCCGAGGACCCCGACACGGCCCTGGTGTTCGTCCGCGGCGAGTGCCTGGTCCTCGTGAGCGGGCAGATCGACGACGACCACCGGCCGCTGGTCGTCGCGCGCCGCCGGGACCTGCCGGAGTCGCTCTCCGGCGACACCGTCACCGGAGAGCAGCTCGACGCCCTGGCGAACTGCCTGGACAACGCCGCCCGCGACCTGGGCGAGTGAGGGGTCAGGAACGCGAACGCCACCTGGCCAGCAGCTCCGCCTCCCGCTCGGGGGTGATCTCGTTGCCCGTGGCGTACCCCGCCTCGGACTCGCGGATCTCGCGCACCGACCTGGCCAGGGGGCGGGGCGCCAGCCCGGCGGCGTTGGCGGCGGCCGGGTCGGCCGTGTTGAGCGCGCCCCGGTCACCGCCGCCCGACCACAGCGGCAGCGACCGGCCGTTCTCGCCCTCGGCCAGCAGGAAATCCTCCCCGACCCAGGTCAGCGTGGTACCGGGCGGGGCGACCTCGTCCGCGATCGCCTGGAGCATGTCGCCGAAGGTGAACGGCGGAGCCGGGCTGACCGCGTGGAAGACGCCCGTGCCGTCCAGCGGGTCCGTTCCGGCGGCCTGCCCCTCCTCCCCGGCGGCGGTCCTGGGAGCGGTCCCGGTGGCGGCTCCGGCGGCGGCCCGGGCGGCGGCGGCCCGCTCGGTCATCGAGATGATCCAGGCGGCCATGTCGCGCCCGTCGATCACCTGGATCGGGTCGGAGGGGTCGCCCGGGGCCAGGACCTCGCCGCCGCGGGCGATCCGGTTCACCCAGTAGGTGAACCGGCCGGTGTGGTCGTGGGGGCCGATGACGTACGTCGGGCGGACGATCAGCGTGGCCGGACCGAACAGCTCGATCGCTGCCCGCTCGCACAGCACCTTCAGCGGGCCGTACGACGCGGGGGTCACCTCCTCCGAGGTCAGGCCGTCGGTCTCGGCCAGCGGCGCGTCCTCGGCGTATCCGGGCGCCTTCGGCACGGCGTAGACCGCGCAGGTCGAGACGAAGACGTACTGGCCGGTGGTCAGGACCGACGCGAGGGATTCGACCTGCGACGGCGCGTACGCGGTGACGTCGATCGTGACGTCCCACCCGCGGTCCCGCAGGAGCGACAGGTCACCGTCGCGGTCGGCGACGAGGTGCTCGGCCTCGGGGAAGAGGTCCGCTCCGGTCCTGCCGCGGTGCAGAAGGGAGACCTCGTGCCCGGCCGAGATCGCGGCCTCGGTGATGTGCCGGCCGACGAACCGGGTTCCGCCGATGATCAGAATTCGCATGCGTCCCATCTTTTCGCATAGGGGAAATCATTCGCATAGCGGGCAGCGGGCTGGGTAATCATCGGTATGGCCTGCAGCTCCTCCCCGATACCGCTGAAAAGGATCATTTGTTCGCCCATGCTGGAGGGGCCGCCGGTGGCGAAGAGGGACGAAGCGGGATCGATCCATTTCGGTGACACTCCGCGTTCCAGCCCTTCGACCTCATACCGGATAGCGGGTACGTTGGAGGTGCCCATCATCAACCTCAGGGTGGTCATCATGTCGATCTGGCCGGGTGCGAGACCGCGTGGACAACCCCCATCCGGTGGAGCCGTCCTTCCTCCGCACGACGCACGTGAGCAGTCCTTCCACGGGCTGCGGATCAGCGTGCTCACCGCGCCGATCCGCCTGAAGGTGAGCGGTGAGATCGACCGGACGACCAGGGAACCCTGGGCGGACGCCCTGGGCGGCCTGACCCTCGGCGGCGACGACATGCACCTCGACCTCTCCGAGCTGACGTTCATCGACGTCCGGGGAGTCTGGCTGCTGACGGAGGCCGCCCGCAGCCTTCCTTCGGGGAAGAAGGTGTACCTGCATCACTCCCCCTACTGCCTGCGATCCGTACTCACCCTGATCGGGCCGGACCCCTCCCCGATCCAAGTGGAGACCCCATGAGCACCACCACCGCGACGACCGAGGCGGACCCGTTCGTCCACCCGGCGTTGTTCTACCGGGGCAGCGGGCAGTATCTCCAGGGGACCGTGCCGTTCGTGCTCGGGGGCCTGGAGGCGGGCGAGCCCGTCGCGGTGGCCGTGCCGGAGCGGAACCTCCGGCTGATCCGCGACGAGCTGGGCGAGTCGGCCTCCCAGGTGCGTCTCATCGACATGAACGAGGCCGGCCGCAACCCCGGGCGCATCATCCCCGCCATCCTGACCGCCTTCGCCGACCTTCACCCCGGCCGCCGCGTGCGCATCATCGGCGAGCCGATCTGGGCGGGGCGGTCCGCCGCGGAGTATCCCGCGTGCGTCCAGCACGAGGCGCTGATCAACCTCGCCTTCGTGGGCCGGGACGTGACCATCCTGTGCCCGTACGACCTCGACGGGCTCGATCCCGAGGTCATCCGCGACGCCGGGATGACCCATCCCGCCATCATGGACGCCTCCGGGCTGCGCATCAGCGAGGAGTACGCGCCCGAGTACGCCGTCCAGGCGTACAACCGGCCGCTGCCCGCTCCCGGGAACGCCGCCGAACTCGCCTTCGACGAGACCGGCCTGTCCGGGGTGCGGGCCTTCGCCGTCGAGCACGCCTCCCGCATGGGGCTCTCCGGGACGCGCCTCCAGGACCTCAGACTGATCGCCAGCGAGCTCGCCTCCAACAGCCTCGACCACGGCGGAGGATCGGGGACCCTGCGCCTCTGGTCCGAGGACGGCCGGGCGGTCGTCGAGGTCAGCGACGCCGGTCACATCGTCGACCTCCTCGCGGGCCGCAGACCCGCCGCCGCCAGGCAGCAGGGCTCCCGCGGCCTGCTCATGACCAACCTGCTCAGCGACCTCGTTCGCATCCGCACCGGCGCGGACGGCACCACCGTCCGCGCGTACTTCACCGTCTGACATCCCTGTGCGGGCCTCGCCGCCGCCCGGATCGTTCCGGGCCGACGCCTGACCGTATGGAAGGACGCCACCCTGAAATCCGTCAACGAACGCCGCCTGCTGCTCCCCGGCGGGCCGGACGTCATCGAAACGGCCCCCGGGGCCGGACCGGCCACGACGGCCGATCCGGTCTCCAGGGCCGCAACGGCCGATCCGGTTCCCAAGGCCGCAACGGCCGATCCGGTCTCCAGGGCCGCAACGGCCGTCGGGAGCGAGCCGGGCTCCAGGGCCCGGCCGGCCGTCGGGAGCGAGCCGGGCTCCAAGGCCCGGCCGGTCGCCGACGCCGCGCCGGCCCCTGAGCCCGCCGGAGCCGCCGGAGCCGCCCAGGCGGGAGGACCCGCCGCCGGGCCGTCCGGAGGCGGGGACGGCGGCGCCTGGCGGGCGAAGGAGAACCAGCTCACCGCCAGTCTCCACGAACTCATCATGCCCGCCTCCGACGAGCCCCGGGTCCTGCCCGGAATGCGGGTGGCCGCCCGCTACCAGCCCGCCGTCGCCGAGGCGTACCTGGGCGGCGACTGGTACCAGGCGATCCCCCTGGACGACGGCGAGGTGCTGCTCGCCGTGGGAGACGTGGCCGGTCACGGGCTGCCCGCGGCCTCGGCCATGGCGAAACTGCGCCACGCGATCACCGGCCTGGCCTTCGCCGGCCACGACCCGGCGGAGATCCTCGGCGTGCTGAACCGCATGCTGTGCAGGCTGCGCCCCGACGTGCTCGCGACCGCGCTCGTGGCCCGCTACCGCCCGGCCGACCGGACCCTGCGCTGGACCCACGCCGGCCACCCCCCGATGCTCCTCGCCCGGGGCACCCGGGTGGAGCGCCTGCTGCACCCGGGCGTCCTGCTCGGCGTCTCGGAGGACGCCGCCTACACCTGCGGATCCGTACGGCTGCACCCCGACGACCTGCTGGTGATGTTCACCGACGGGCTCATCGAGAAGCGCGGCGGCGACCTGTACGAGGGCCTGGACATGCTGAGCCGCGCGGTGGCCGGCGTGATCGGCCCGGCTCCGGCGGCCTCGTCACCGCTCCCGCCGGCGCTTCCGTCCGCGGTCGCCGCGCTCCTCCCGCCCGTGGTCCCGGCCCTCGGCGCGACGCCGCCCCCGGCCACGCCGCGGGTTTTCCGCGACCGGCTCACGGCCGTCATGGACGCCATGGTGCCCAGCAACGAGGCCGACGACACGTGCGTCCTGATCGCCCAGGTGACCGGCGACCCGGCGTAGCCCCGGAGAGGACGGCGGGCGTCGTGTCAGCGGAGGCTCGCGAACCACCGTCCCGCCTCCTTCCACGCCTCCACGCGGGTGAAGCCGGTGCGCCCGGCCAGGGAGCCCAGGTCGGACACGGAGACGGTGGCCCACGCGAACCACGTGCCGGTGAGCTCGCGTCCGCGCAGCCGTACCCGCTCGACCCGGCCCGCCGTACCGGGTGGCCGGACCTCGGCGATCACCTCGCCGCCCGGCCTGATCAGTTCGCGGACCCTGCGGAGCAGGGCGTCCGGGTCGCCGCCGATGCCGATGTTGCCGTCGGCCAGCAACGCGGTCGCCCAGCGGCCCGCCCCGGGCAGCGGCTCGAAGACGTTCCGGCAGATCGCCCGGCCGCCCGCCCGCCGGGTGAGGTGGACGGCGTAGGGAGTGACATCGACGCCCAGGGCCGCGATCCCGCGTCGGGCGAGCGCGACGGTGAGCCGCCCGGGCCCGGAACCGACGTCCAGGGTCGGGCCGTGGCAGCGGGACAGCATCGCCTCGTCGCCGTCGATGGGGGCGAGCCAGCGGGTGGCGTCGAGCGGCGCGGTACGGCCGTCGGCGTACTCCACCTCCACCTCGGCCCCGGCCAGTGACCGTTCGTAGAGCCCTCCGATCACCGTGACCCTCCGATCGCCGGGCCGCTCCCGTGCGGAACCGGGCCGGGGCCGCGGGTCATCAGGTCGTTGCCGTGCGGAACCGGGCCGGGGCCGCGGGTCATCAGGTCGTTGCCGTGCGGAACACGGCCGGGGCGACGGGTCATCGGGTCGCTCCCATACGGATTCCGGCCAAGGCGGCGGCGAAGCGGGACGACGGGGCCTCCGCCGCCACGGCCGCCGCGTCCTCCGCGGTGTCCACGTCCCGCAACGAGGGCAGCAGACCCACCGAAAGCCCCGCCGCCCGCAGCCGCCGCAACTGCTCGGCTCCGGTGACGGGCAGGGACATCGGGACGCCGAGCAGCAACGCGGGGTCGGGCCTGCGCAGGCCGAGCAGCCAGAACCCGCCGTCGGCCGCCGGGCCGAACACCGCGTCACACCTGACCAGCTCGTCCATCGCCGACATCAGGAGCGACGAGGTGACCTGCGGGGTGTCCATGCCGATGAGGACGACGGGCTCCGGGTGAGCGCGGTGGGCGTCGTCGAAGGCGGCCGCCAGCCGTTCGTCCAGCCCGTCGCCCCGCTGCGGCAGCACGGTGAACCCCGGCGGCAGCCACGGCCCGGTACGGCCCCGCAGCGCGAGCACCCGGTGACGCACCGGGACGCGTGCCACCGCGTCCAGAGTGTCCGCGAGGGCGGCGGAGGCCAGGGCGGCGGCCTCCGCCGGGGTGAACGGCGGGGTGAGCCTGGTCTTCACCCGGCCGGGCAGCGGTTCCTTGGCGATGACGACGATCTGACCTCCGCCCCCGCTGGGGATCGCATCGTCCGGCACGCCGTTCCACCGAGGGCTCGCGTCCCGCCGCACGCCGTTCCGCCCGGGGTCCGCCTCCTGCCGCGCGTCGTTCCGCCCGGGGTCCGCGTCGTTCCGCCCGGGGTTCACGCCCCTTCCCCCGCCCCGCTCGCCACCTTCCGCGCGGCCTCCTCCGAAGCCGGGGACGCGCCCTGCTTCCGTACCAGGGCCACGACCCTGACCGGCCCGTCGTCCCGGGCGTCGTGCGCGTCGCCGCGCAGGACCTTCCGCATGTCGGCGACCGCACGCGCCGTACCGCGCACCGTGCCGGTCACCTTGGACCGCCCGGTGCGGGGCAGGTAGTCCACCCCCGTCTCGCTGATCCGCCAGCCCTGGTCCGCCGCCCGCAGGACCATCTCCAGCGGGTAACCGAAACGGCGGTCGGTCAGCCCGAGCCCCAGCAGGTCGGCACGCCGGCAGGCCCGCATCGGGCCGATGTCGCGCAGCCGGACGCCGGTACGGCGTGCCAGCCGCCACCCCAGAAAGGCGTTGCCCAGCCGCGCGTGCAGCGGCCAGGCGGCCCCCGGACCCGGAACCCGCCTGCCGAGCACCAGTTCGGCGTCGCCCGAGACGACGGGCCCGGCCACCCTCGGCAGCTGGCGGGGATCCAGCGAGGCGTCGGCGTCCATGAAGCACACCACCTTGGCCGTGGCGGCCAGCAACCCGGCGTGACACGCCGCCCCGAAACCACGCCGAGGCTCGGTGACCACGAGCGCGCCCAGCTCGGCGGCGACCCGCGCTGACCCGTCGGTGGAGCCGTTGTCCACCACGATCGGGCGGTAGCCGTACGGCATGCGCTCCAGCACCCAGGGCAGGGCCGCCGCCTCGTTCAGGCAGGGGAGCACCACATCGATCTTCATGCCTGCGACGTTAGGTCCGCCGGAGGCCGCCAACTCTTACGGTGTGATGACGTGTCCCGGGCGGAGGACCGGTCCGCGCCTACGCTGAAAAAATGATCATCGACTTTCCGGGGCGACGCGGGAACGCGCGTGGCGAACGCGACCCCTCACGCGCGGGGACCGCCTCGGGACGTGGCCCGTCCCAGCCGGGAACCGCCTCGGGACGTGGTTCGGGAGGCAGCTCGGGATCCGGCCTCGAAGACCGTCCGGGCGGAGGTTCTCCCGGTGCGCCGGTTCCCGATCCGGGCGTCCGTCCGGGGAGCGGCTCGGCGGGCGGGCCGGGCTCGGGTTCCGGTTCCGGTTCCGGTTCCGCCGGTAAGGCTCTCGCCGTATGGGCGGTGCTCATCGTCGCGGCGTTCGCGGCGGGGGCCGTGCTGCACGCCGCCGGAGTGCTGCGCATCGACCACCTGCCGCCGCTGCACGGGCACTTCCGCGTACCGTCTGCCGCGCTGCTGCCGCCGCTGGCCTTCGCCGTCCTCGCGGTCGCCGTGCTCCCGGTCCTCGTCACGCGGCTGCGTTTCGGCGCGGCCCTCCTCGTCGCGTACGGCGCGGCCCTCGCCTGGGCGGTGCTGCTGGCGTCCTCCGGGGAGGGGATCGCCTGGCCGTTCACCCACCGGCAGGAGTATCTCGCCGTGCTGCCCGTCGTGGGCGACGACCCGCTCGGCTGGCTGGCGTCCTTCACCGAGCGGCTGCCCGCCTATCCCACCCATGTACGGGGGCACCCGCCGCTGCCCGTGCTGGTGCTGTGGGCGCTGGCCCGGGCAGGACTGCCGGGCCCGCTCCCGGCGGCGCTGCTGGCCGTCGCGACCGGCTGTTCGGCGACCGTGGCCGTCGCGCTGGCCGTCCGGCGGCTCGCCGGGGAGGAGACGGCCCGCCGTGCCCTGCCGTACCTCGCGCTGACCCCGGGCGCCGTCTGGATCGCCACGACCATGGACGCCTTCTTCGCCGGGGTGGGCGCCTGGGGCGTGGCGCTGCTGGTGTACGGCGGGGCCCGGGGAACCGCGGGGACGCGGCGCGGCGAGACCGTGACCGCGGGGACCGAGGCCGCGGGGACGCGGCGCGACGGGAACCGGGAGACCGCGGGGACGTCCCCCGATGAGGTCCGGAGGGCGTCGGGGGCGGCGGGGGCGTCGCGCGGCGGGACGCGGGCCGTCACCGGAGCGTTGTGCGGCGGGGCGGCGGGCGTGCTGCTCGGGGCCCTGCCGTACCTCAGTTACGGGCTCGTGCCGTACCTGCTGGTCCCGGTGGCCGCCGCCGTCGCCGTACGGATCACCCGCGGGGTCGCGGTCGCCTGCCTGGCGGGAGCGGCGGCGGTGACGGCCGCCTTCGCCGCCGGGGGTTTCCTGTGGCCCGCCGGTGTGGCGGCCACCCACGCGGAGTGGGCCGCCGATCCCGGGGCCGCCCGCCCCTACCTGTACTTCCTCGTCGCGAACCTCGCGGTGCTCGCCCTGCTGACCGGACCTGCGACCGCCGCCGGGCTGGCCGTCCTGGCGGGCCGGGCGGCCACCGGGCCGGCCACCGTCACGACTCCGGTGGCCGGCGCGACTCCGGTGACCGGCGAGGGGCGGTTCCCGCGCGGTCTCATCTCCATGACGGGTCCCGCACGGCGGTCGCGTGACCGGATCGGCGTGCCGGTCGCGGCGGCGGCGGTGGCCGTGCTCGCCCTCGACGTCAGCGGGGTGACCAGGGGAGAGGTCGAGCGCATCTGGGTCCCCTACGCGATCTGGATCTCCCTGGCCGCCGCCGTCGTCCCCGGACGCCGTTGGCTCGCCGCCCAGGCCGCCGCCGGGCTCCTGCTGCAGGGACTCGTCCTGTCACCGTGGTGAGAGCGGCGAGTCCGGGGCGCCCTTCGCCTGCGGAGAGCGGTGGCCGCCGGGTCACCCTTCATCGCGCGGGGGCGGATACCGCCGAGGCGCCTCACTCCGCGGGGAGAGGCGACGCCGGGTCACCCGTCATCGTGCGGAGAGCGGTGGCGGCCGGGGCCCCTCACCGTGCGGAGATGAGCGACGCCGGGTCGCCCAGTGGGGCGGTGCGGAACTCGCGCATGCCGTCCGCGAACCGGATCGAGGCGCGGAAGCCCAGCTCCGCCTCGGCCCGCAGCGGACTGGCGACGATGTGCCGCACGTCGCCCAGGCGGTACTCACCGGTGACCACGGGCGCGGGCCCGTCCCCCTCCCCGGCGAGGGCCAGGGCCATCTCGCCCACCGTGTGCGGCTCCCCGCTGGCGATGTTGTAGGCGGCCGGCGTGCCCGGGACGCCCCCGCCGAGCGCCGCGAGCGCTGCGAGCGCTGCGAGGTTGGCCGCGGCCACGTCCCGCACGTGGACGAAGTCCCGGCGCTGACCGCCGTCCTCGAACACGCGCGGAGCACGGCCCGCCTCCAGCGCCGAACGGAAGATCGCCGCGACCCCGGAGTAGGGGGTGTCCTTCGGCATCCCGGGGCCGTAGACGTTGTGGTAGCGCAGCGCGACGGCGGTGCCGCCCGTCTCGCGGGCCCAGTTCGCGGCCAGGTGCTCCTGGGCGAGCTTGGTGGTGGCGTAGGCGTTGCGCGGGTCCACCGGGCCGTCCTCCCCGATCTCGGCCGGGTCCAGCGGCAGGTCGCAGCGCGGGCACCGCGGTTCGAAGCGTCCTTGGGCGAGGTCCTCCTCCCTGCGGGGGCCGGGCCGTACCCGCCCGTGTGACGCGCAGTCGTAGGCGCCCTCGCCGTACACCACCATCGACGAGGCGAGCACCAGCCGCCGCACGCCGTGCCGCGCCATGGCGGCCAGCAGTACGGCGGTGCCGAGGGCGTTGACCGAGGTGTAGTCCGGGAGGTCGGACACGTCCACGCCGAGGCCCACCTTCGCGGCCTGGTGCACCACGGCGTCGATCCCGTCCAGCGCCTCCCCGACCGCGTCGGCGTCCCTGACGTCGCGCCCGCCGTCCCGCAGGTCGAAGCCCCGGACCTCGTGCCCGGCCGCCCGCAGCGCCTCGACGACGTGGCTTCCGATGAACCCGGCGGAGCCGGTGACCAGTGTTCTCATGCGGGGACGGTAACCGCGTCACGGCGGGTCGGAGGAGGGGCTCCGCGATGACGTTCGCACCTCGTAAGGAAACGGCCCGGCGGAGGACACGGGCCGCTCTCCGCACACGGGCCGCTCTCCGCACACGGGCCGGTCTCCGCACACGGGCCGGTCACCGTACGGGGGCCGGTCGCCGGTGTCAGGACGGCCCCGGCTCCCGCAGTCCCCGCAGGAGCGGTTCGACCAGCCGGCGGGGGTCGTAGCGCGGGTCGCCGTCGTGTCCGGCGCAGAGGTTGCCGATGCCGCGCATCAGCTCGTAGGCCCGGGTGCCGGGGCCGATCTCGCCGGCGTCGGCCGCGGCGTCGAGCAGCTGCGCGCAGACGGGCACCAGGCGGTCCAGGAAGTACGCGTGCAGCGCCTCGAAGCCGCCGCTGTCCGACCGCATCGCGTTGGCCAGCCCGTGTTTCGTGACCAGGAAGTCGACGAAGAGGTCCACCCACCGGCGGAGCGCCTCGAAGGGAGAGCCGGTGCCGGCCAGCAGGGCCGGACCGGCCTCGGCGCACGCCTCGACCTGGTGGCGGTAGACGGCGACGACGAGGTCCGCCCGCGTCGGGAAGTGGCGGTAGATCGTCCCGATCCCGACCCCGGCCCTGGCCGCGATCTCACGTATCGGCGCGTCGACGCCGGAGGTGACGAACACCTCGGCGGCGGCGGCGAGCAGCGCCCGCTGGTTGCGCAGCGCGTCGGACCGCTTGCTCCGGGCCGGCGCCCGGTCTGGCGCCTGACCTCCATCGGACACCGGGTTCTCCTTCCGGTCATGAGTTGACTAAACGGAACCGTGTTCCGTATCGTTCTGGAACGACGTTCCGCTTCGGGTTCGAGCGTAGCCGAAGCGCGGCGTCGTCCGTCCGGCTCATCCGCCGCCGGCCGTACGGCCCCGGCGGCGAAGCCGCTGAGACTCCGAAAACCGAAATCCCGGAAAGGGAGACCACCCCATGAACGAATCGACCCGCGCGGCCACCGCCACCGGCGCGCCCACCCCTGTCCTCTCGGTCGGCCCGGTGACGCTGCCGGCTCCGGACCGCGCCGTGGACCTGCGGCTGCGCGTCTCCGCGCCCCTGACCGGAGACGAGCTGCCGATCATCCTCCTCTCGCACGGCCAGGGCCCCTCGAACAACCTCTCCTCGCTGAACGGCTACGCCCCCCTCGTCGATCACTGGGCGGCGAACGGCTTCGTGGTGATCCAGCCCACCCACCTGAGTTCCAGGACGCTGAGCCTGGATCCCGGCCACCCCGAGGCGCCGCTGTACTGGCGGTCGCGGGCCGAGGACATGAAGCGGATCCTCGACCGGCTCGACGAGATCGAGGCGGCCGTCCCGCACCTCTCCGGGCGCCTGGACCGCGGCAGGGTCGCCGTGGCCGGGCACTCGATGGGCGCGCACACCGCGAGCCTGCTGCTGGGCATGCGGCTCACCGACCCGCTGGACGGGACGGAGGCGGACCTCGCCGAGCCCAGGATCGGAGCGGGTGTGCTGCTCGCCGGGCCCGGCAGGGGCGGCGACGCCCTCAGCGACGTCGCGGCCGCGAACTACCCGGTCTTCCTGAACCCGGACTTCTCCACGATGACGACGCCCACGCTCGTCGTGGCCGGCGACAGGGACGCCTCCCCCCACCTGACGGTCCTGGGCCCGGAATGGCACACCGATCCCTACCACCTGTCCCCGGGCCCGAAGTCGCTGCTCACCGTGTTCGGCGCGGAGCACGGGCTCGGCGGGATCTCCGGATACGACGTCGCCGAGACCACGGACGAGAATCCCGGGCGGGTGGCGGCGGTCGCCGGGCTCACCGCGGCCTACCTCCGCAGCCGGCTCCACCCCGGGGACCCCGCCTGGCAGGCGGCGTGCGACGCGCTGGCGGCCGGGCCCGAGCCGGTCGGGCGCGTCGAGTCCAAATGAGCCGGGGGAGAGGGCCGGACAGGTGAGCCGGGGGAAGCGGGCCGAGCGGGTGAGCCGGGAGAGGGGGCCGGACAGGTGGGCCGGGGGAAGCGGGCCGGGCGGGTGAGCCGGGGAGGCGCCGTCTCCGTGACGGCCCGGCGGGTCATCCGCCGCGGATGCCGGTGATGATCCGGATCAGCTCGGCCCGCAGGGCCTCGGGGTCCTCCACCCGGTCGGTGATGATCCGCTCGGCCAGGTCCCCCGTCACGACCGCCGCGTGGGCCCGCCCTCCCCGCTCGGTACGGGACACCATCACGCGGCGGCGGTCGGCCGGGTCGCGCCTCCGGGTGACGTGCCCGTCGCGTTCGAGCCGGTCGAGCACCGGCCGGATCGTCTGCTCCTCGACGTAGGTGCCGGCGGCCAGCTCCCGCTGGGTACGGGGACCGTCGTCGAGGACGTGCAGGACGAGGAAGCCCGCGTGGGTCAGGCCGCGCTCGGCGAGCAGGGCGTTCCACTCGCGCTCCACCAGGCGCGCGGCGACCAGGAGCAGGCGGCCGAGCGCCCAGGACTCGTGGCCGTCCACCGCATCTTCCCCCTCGACCTGGAATCCGGAGCCCGGAGCCACGTTATCCGATCGACACCGGGGGCACCTGTCGTGAAAACTAAGGGTGCTTAGTGATTCGACCGGAAGGGGTGACCCGGGTGGACGCGTCGGCGGCGCCGGAGACCGAGGGCGGAAGAAGAGGCGCCACGGAACGGGGACGATGGGCGGGCCTCTCGTTCATCGCCCTGGCCGTGGCGATGATCATTTCCAGTGCGACGATCACGAACGTGGCCGTCCCGCAGATCATCGGCGATCTCGGGCTCAGCTCGACGGGGGCGCAGTGGGTCCAGGAGTCCTACGCGCTGGTGTTCGCCGCGCTCCTGCTCACCTTCGGCCGCCTGGCCGACCGGCTGGGGCGGCGACGCCTGCTCCTGATCGGCGCCGTCCTGTTCGGCGCGACGTCACTGCTGGCCTCGGCGGCCACCAGCGGGCCGATGCTCGTCGGGGCCCGGATCATCCAGGGCGTCGGCGGCGCGATGATCTTCCCCACGACCCTGTCGCTGCTGAACGCGGGCTTCCGGGGCAAGGACCGCGCCACCGCGTTCGCCGTCTGGGGCGCCACGATCGGCGGGATGGCCGCGGTGGGCCCGCTGGTCGGCGGCTGGCTCACCACCGACCTGTCCTGGCGCTGGGCGTTCGGCATCAACATCCCCATCGCCGCCGCCGTGGTGGCCGGCGTGCTGGCGTTCGTCCCGGAGTCGCGCGAGCCGGCCGACCGGCGCGGAGCCGACGTGACCGGAGCCGTGCTCTCCGCGCTGGGCTTCGGGCTGCTGGTGTTCGGGCTGGTCGAGGGCAGGGTCTACGGCTGGTGGCGGTCCACCGAGCCCTTCGTCGCCGGGAGCTGGACCTGGCCGTTCCCGATCTCACCGGTGCCGGTCGCCTTCGCCGCCTCCGCCCTCGCCCTGACCGTCTTCGTGCTGGTGGAGCGGGCCCGCAACCGGCGCGGCCGGGTGGCGCTGCTGGACCTGTCGCTGTTCGCCATCCCCTCCTTCCGCAACGGCAACGTCGCCGCCCTGATCGTCAGCCTCGGCGAGTTCGGCGTGCTGTTCGCGCTCCCGCTGTGGATGCAGTTCGTCCTCGGCTACTCCCCGCTGCAGACCGGCTTCGCCCTGCTCCCGCTCGCCGCCGGCTCCTTCGCGGCCAGCGCCTTCGCCTCCCGCCTGGCTTCATCGCGCGGCCCGGCGTTCGTCGTGCGGACCGGCCTCGCCCTGGAGATCGCCGGCATCGCCGGGCTCGGCCTCGTGGTGTCCGCAGCCACCCCGTGGGCGCTGCCGGTGCCGTTCCTGTTCTGCTACGGCATGGGCATCGGCCTGGCCACCGCCCAGCTCACCGGCGTGATCCTCGCCGAGGTGCCGGTCGGGCGCAGCGGCCAGGGCTCCGGCACCCAGAGCACGGTCCGTCAGATCGGCTCCGCCCTCGGCATCGCCGTACTCGGCACGCTGCTGTTCGCCGGGCTCGGCGCGGACCTCGCCGGGCGGCTCGACCGGATGGGCGGCGTCGCGCCGGCCCAGCGCGACGGGATCGTCTCGGCGGTGCAGCGCAGCGCCGGAGGGGCCATCGCCGGCCTGTCCCGGACCCCCGGGATCGCCGCCGCCGCGCGGGAGTCCTTCGCGGCAGGAACCCGCTACGCGGCGTTCGGCGCGGCGGGGTTCCTCGCCCTCGGCCTGCTGGCCAGCGCCTCGCTGGGCGCCCGGCACATCAGGGAGCAGTGGTCCGGAGAGGAGCCCGGCGGGGAGGCGGAGCGGGCCGTACCGGCCGGCCCCGGAGACCCGGGAAGCCCGGGGGACGGTCCCGGAGGCGCCGGGACCGGTCCGGAGGTCACCGGGAACGGCCGCGGTCGCTGATCCACGTGTCGGTCCGCCGGCCCGTTCCCGGATCGGCGGCCGGCAACGGCGCCACCCTGATCTCGGTCGCGGTGAACCCGTCCACCGTGTACCGCTCGTGCAGCAGGAAGCCGAGGACGCTCGCGACCGCCTGGACGCTGTCGCGGGCGGAGGTGCGGCCGGTCAGCAGGTAGACCAGCGGAGTGGACGGCTGGTCGATGGAGAACTGGCGGCCGTGGTGGTGGACGTCCTGCAGCGTTCTGATGGGCAGGGGCTGCTCGGTGGTGAACCAGGCCACGACCTCCCACACCGGCGGTCCGGCGCCGGGGGTCGCCGACTCCGCGTAGCAGGCCGCGCAGCCCTGGCGCGCGTCCTGCCCGTGGGGGCACGACCAGGAGGCGAAGTCGTGCGGCATGCTGTGTTCGGCCATGTTCCGACCGTACCCGTCCGCACGTCCGCCCGTCCTCGACCGGCGCCCCGCGGCGGCCACGGCGAGGCGGCCGGCTCGCCGCCGATCCCCGCCGATAACCGCCGATCACCGGACCGCCGTGCCCCGGTCCCGGTCCCGGTCCGCGCCGGCACGCCGTGATCGCCGCACGTTCGGAGACGACAGGGAAGCCTGAGGCCCGTGACCATGAAGGTGCTCCCGACACCCGAGGATCCGCCATGACGCTCACCGGCCCCGCCGAAGGCCGCCGCCGGGTCACCGGCCAGGTCCCCACTCCCGACCCCGCCGCCCCCGCACCGCGTCGCCGGGCGCGGCTGGTCCTGCTCAGCGTGCTGGCCGGGGCGGTGATCGCCTCCCTGTGGTCCTTCCACTTCGTGGACAGCGTGATCGGCGACAACGTCGCCAACACGCTGCTCGGCCACGACGCCAAGGGCACCGCGATCACCGGCGCCGCGGCCGGGGCGGTCTTCGCGTTCGTGTCCGGGCTGGCCGGCACGTTCACCGCCTGCAACGTGGCCGCGTTCGGCGCGGTCGTCCCCCTCGTCCGGCAGGGCGACTCCTGGCGCGTCAGGCTCCGGGAGACGCTGCGCCCGCTCGGCCGGCTCGCCATCGGCATGATCACGGTCAGCGGCGTGTACGGAGCGGTCGGCGCCCTGCTCGGCGACCGGCTGCCCCAGCTCTCGACCGCGACCGTGGGCGACGGGATGCCCGTGCGGCTGCTCCAGGCGTCGGTGGTGTTCGGGATCATCGGGGTGGCGTTCATCTGGCTCGGCCTGGCCGCCCTGCGTCTCGTGCCCGACCCGCTGGCGCGCCTGGAGCGCCGCTTCCCGAACGTCCGTCTCGTCGTCCTGGGCGCGTTCGTCGGCGGCTTCCTCATCGGCCGGCCGTTCCCGCTCTTCCACAAGCTGTTCACCTACGCCGCCCAGACCCGCAACCCCCTGTACGGCGCCGCCGTGTTCATCCTGCAGTCGGTGGGCAACATCGCGGTGATGGCGGTGCTGTTCGCCGTGCTCATGCTCGCGGCCCGGGGCCGGTTCGCGCGGTGGCTGGCGGCGAGGCCGGCCCGCCTGGTGACCGTGACCGCCGTCGCGTTCCTCGTCGCGGGCTCGTTCACGCTGCTGTACTGGGACCTGCGGCTGCCGTCGATGTTCGGCTACGGCTGGTACCCGGTCGTCCCCTGGTAGCGGCCGGCCCGGCGGAGCGCCGATCCTCCGGACGTCACCGGGCGGCGGTTCCGGACAGGGCCGGACCTCGTGCGGAGCCACCGTCCGCAACCGTCATCGTCACCGATCAGGGCATCAGACCTGTTCCCGTCCGGCGACGGCGGTGCTGCCAGGATGTGCCGGTGACACTGCTGATGCTCAAGCTCGTCCTCGCTCCGGCACTGGTCGTCGGATCCTCCCTGGCAGGGCGTCGCTGGGGGCCGCGGGTGACGGGCACACTGGTGACGTTCCCCATCGTGGCCGGGCCGATCCTGCTCATCACCCACCTTGAGCACGGAGCGCGGTTTCTGACCGCCGCCGCGTCGGCGTCCCTGCTCGGGCTGGTCTCGCTCGCGCTGTTCGCCGCCGTCTTCGCGGTGCTGTCGCGTACCCGCTCCTGGCCGGTCGCGCTGCTGGTCGGCTGGTCGGCGTGCCTGGCGGCCGACCTGCCTCTGTCCGCGTTCACCCTCCACCCCGCCGCCGGACTGTGTCTGGCGCTGGCGGCCATCGGCGTCACCGTCGCGACGCTGCCCAGGGCGGAGGGCCCGGCCGGCGGCGTCACGGAAGTGTCCCCGCCATGGTGGGACCTGCCCGCCCGTGCCGTGGCGACCGCCGTGCTCGTGCTCATCCTCACCTCTGCCGCCGCGCGGCTCGGCCCCGGTCTCACCGGCGTCCTGGCGCCGTTTCCCATCGCCACCAGCGTGGTGGCCGCGTTCGCGCTGGCCCAGGGCGGCCCGGCGGCGACGATCGCGACCGTGCGGGGCGTGCTCCACGGGCTGGTGGGGTTCGCCGTGTTCTGCTTCCTGGTCGCGGTGACGGCCGAGCAGCTGGGCGGCATCGCGTTCGCCATCGCCACAGCCGGGGCTCTGGGGGCGCAACTCGTCGTCGAGCGGGTGCGTGCCGTCCGCCGCGGGCGTGTTCCGGGCGGCGGCACCCCGCACGGCGCCGTGTCCTCCGTCATGCGCCGGGAAGCAGGAAACGATCATTGAGTAAGCCGTGCGCGCCGGGAGCCGGTGGTATGCGCCGTCGTCGTCATGATGTCCGGGAGGCGCCCCGTCCCGCGCCTCGGAGATCCCATCACACGGCTCGCGCCATCGATCGTACGGAGGTCGGAGTGGCCGGAGGAAACGCTGTTTCCCGCGCCCGCGCGGTACTCGCCGGCGCCGGGATGACCGCCGGGCTGGTGGTCGCCGGACCATCGGCCGGGGGACCCGCCGTGGCCGCCGCCGCGGACCGCCCGGTGGCGGTGACCGCGGACGACACGGCGACGCTCACCACGGATCGCCGGGTGGCGGCGCCGGCACCGGGACGCCCCCGGGTGGCGGCGCCGGCACCCGGGCGTCAGCCCTACCCGCCCAGCCCGGCGCCCGTCGAGCGGGTCTTCGGCGACATCGTCCAGGTCGGACGCGACACGATCAAGCTTCTCGACGACGCGGGCAGGCTGGCGCGGGACGCCCGCGACCTCCTGAGGCTCATCTTCGGCAGGGGCGCCCGGTCCGGTTCCGCCGCCGACCGGATCTCCTCCGACGCGGAGAGGCTTGAGTCGCAGGCCACCGAGCTCAGCCGCATGCCGCTGCAGAACGGCCGCGACGCCGAGAGGGTCGCCGCCGAGGCCAGACGGATCGCCGTCCGGGCCGACCGGGCCGCCTCCTTCGCGGCGCGGTTCGGTCCCGTGGCCGACTCCGTGGTCACCGACGCGAGGAACGTCGCCGCGCGGGCCCGGCGGATCATCGCCGGTGCGGACCGGATCGCCGCGGCGCGGCCCCGCCCCGTCACGCGCCCGGGGACAGGGGCGCGCCCGGGGGCGGGGACGGGGCAGGGGACCGGGACGGAGACGGCGGCGGGGCGACCGAGGAGCGGGTGACGAGGCGCGAGCGGAGGGTGTGCATCTCGCGCCGGGGCTCGGCCCCCTCGACGATGTCGAGCAGCGTCCGGGCGGCCATCGCGCCGAGCTCGTGCACCGGCTGCTCGATCATCGTCAGGGGCGGCTCCATGACCGCCGCCCAGGCGCTGTCGTCGAAGCCGATCAGCGACACGTCGCGCGGGCAGGACAGCCCCGACGTCCGCAGGGCGCGCAGCGCCCCCGTCACCGCCTCGGTCTCGGTGCAGAACAGCGCGGTGACGCGGTCGGGGAGGGAGAGCATGCGGGCGACCTCCCGGGTCACCCGCTCCTCGGTCTTGCGTCCCACCATCACCAGCTCGGGATCGAAGGGGATGCGCGCGTCGTCGAGCGCGTCGAGGTAGCCGCGCAGCCGTTCCCCGTCGGTCCACAGGTTGCGGGACGCCGCCGCCAGCAGCGCCCGCCGGGTCGCGGGCGGCTCCGCCACCGGCGGGCCCCACACGAACCCGATGCGGCGGTGCCCGGCCGTGACGAGCGTCTCGACCGCCTGGCGCGCCGCGTCCCGGTTGTCGATGACGACCGCGTCGAGGTCGACCGACGCCACCGCCCGGTCGACGAGCACGACGGGGATGCCCCGGTCCAGCGCGGCCCTGATGTGCGCCACGTCGCCTCGGCCGACCGCGGCCGAGGCGAGGATGACGCCGTCGACGCGCTTGTCGATGAGCACGTTCGCCGCCGCGACCTCCGCCTCCAGGTTCTCGTACGTGCTCAGCACGAGCGTGTCGAAGCCGCGGGCGCGGGAGGCGTCGGAGACGCCGCGCATCACCCCCGCGAAGAAGGGGTTGCCGATGTCGGCGACGATCACGCCCAGCGTGTGGCTCACGCCCGTCGACATGCTGCGCGCCAGCGCGTTCGTGCGGTAGCCGAGCTTCTCGGCCGCCGCGAGCACCCGCTCGCGCAGCTCGGGGCTGACGTATCCGTACCCGCCGAGCGTGCGGGCGGCGGTCGCCCGGCCGACACCGGCCTCGGCGGCCACCTCGGAGATCGTCGGCCGCCCCGCCTGGCTCCGCTCACCTGGCATGGATCGCGTCCCTCGTTTCTCGCGTTCGGATCTCGCGTTCGGAGGCTCGCCACATGCTAGATCCTGTTCCGCCGCCCGTCCCGCTCAGCGCGGCGACGCGGCGGGACGGCCGCGGCCGAACGCGCCCTCGACGAGGCACTGCTCGCAGGCCGCCTCCGCGCCGTCGCGCAGCGCCCGCTCGATCATGTCATGCCGCGGCCGGACCCCGGCCGACCAGCCGCCGCGCAGCAGCGAGACGGCGAACCCGGCGAGGAAGGCGTCGCCGCAGCCCATCGTGTCGACGATCCGCCCGGGGTCGGTCACCGGGTGCGCCGGGGCGGCGACGGTGACGTCGCCGTCGCAGGCGATCGCCCCGTCCACGCCGCGGGTGCCGAGCGCCAGCCGCGCGCCCCGCCGTACGGCGTCGGCGAGGAGGTCGCGCGTGGCGGCCTCGTCCAGGTGCGAGCACGACAGCAGGACGAGGTCGGCGTGCGGGCAGACGCGGTCGAGGTAGGCGGGGGAGCGGAACTCCTCCTCGCTGGACAGGTCGAAGCTCACCAGCGGGCCGAGCCCGGCGAGCTTCGGCAGCTCGTCCTCGCTGCCGGAGTAGACGCTGGAGTGCACCAGGCCGAAGCCCGACACGTAGCCGAGCAGCTCCTCGTCGAGCACGAGCGGCTCCCGCACCGTCACCCCGCCGCCGTTCCAGCCGAGGAAGACGCGGTCGCCGTCGTCGACGCGCAGGGTGGAGACGCCGCTCTCACCGGCCCGCACCACGCACCGGTCGACGGCGATCCCCTGGGCGGCGATCGCCTCCCGCAGGAACAGGCCGAGGTCGTCGTCGCCGAAGACCCCCAGGTAGGCGGCGTCGAGGCCGAGCCGGCGGGCGTAGACGGCGACGTTCACGCTGTTGCCGCCCGGATAGTCGACGCCGCGGTCGACGAACCGGTCGACGATGTTGTCGCCGAAACCGAGGACTCTCATGGGTTCTCCTGTGCGCGGGTTCCGCGCCCCGCGGCGCGGGACCCGGGGAGGGCATGCGTACGGCGGGCACGGCGCCGGCCCGCGCGTGCGGTCGGGGAGCGGTCATCCGGGGGTCGCCCCGGAAGGGAGCGTCCGGGAAGGTCACCCCTGGAAGGGGGACGGTCGCCCCGGGAGGGGGCGGGGAGGAGGCGGTCACCGGTGGGGCCGCGCCCGGGCGGCCGCGCGCCCGGGCGGCCACCGGTGCGGCGGCGGAGGGCTCAGTAGTCCATGACGCGGTAGTAGCGGCGCAGGTCGAGCGAGTGGTCGCGGACCCGCTCCAGGTGCTTGCTGACCCGGCTCAGCACGGTGTCGAGCACGAGCGGCGCGAGCAGGCCGCGGAACTCCGGGCTGATCCCGTCGAGGGGGTAGTCGCGCGTGTCGAAGACGGTGACGTCCTTGGAGACGCGCTTGGCGAACGCCTCGGCCCGGTCGGTGAGGGCGCGGGTCTCGTCCTCACCCTGGAAGATGACGACGCTCGTGTCCTCCTCCAGCAGTTCGAGCGAGCCGTGGAAGAACTCGGCGCTGTGCACCCTGGTGGTGCGCAGCCACTGCATCTCCTCCAGGATGCACATGGAGTACAGGTAGGTGAAGCCCCACAGGTTCCCGCCGCCGATGAGGAAGTGGTAGTCGGTGTCCTTGTGAGCCTCGGCGAAGGCGGCGGCGACCGGCTCGGCCTGCCTGGCCACGTCCACGAGGATCCGCGGGATGCCGGCCAGCTCGCCGGCGAGCCGGTCGTAGCCGTCGAACTCGCCGCGGCGGGAGAGCAGCCGGCCCATGAAGAACAGCATCTGGACGTCGAAGGGCCAGGTCTTCGGCTCCGAGAGGAGGGCGGCGTCCACCAGCTCGGCGATGGGCGAGTCGGGGTGGCCGGTGAAGCCGATCGTGTAGGCGCCCCTGGCCTTGCAGTACTCGATGGCGCGGACGCTGTCCTCGGTGGTGCCCGAGACCGAGGTGAAGATCACGACCGAGCGCTCGCCGAGCCGCGCGTCACCCGAGACGACCAGCTCGGCCGCGATCGCGGCGCGCACGTCGAGGGTGGAGGAGCGCCGGGCCAGGTGCTCGTACGGCCACATCTGGGCGTACGTGCCTCCGGCGCCGACGAGGAGGAGGTTGTCGAACCCCTCGTCCACCAGACGGTCGACGAGCTCCTCGATCTGCGGGCGGAGCGCCACCGCGCTCGCCGTCTGGGAGAGGAACTCGGGCTCGTTGAAGCGGAGCATCTACGCGTCCTTTCGGGAATGCCACGACCGGCGTCGCCCTGCGACCTGATACCGGTATCACGCAGGGGTCACGCTGGCACAGTGAAGTGTGAGCCGTCAACACCATGCCTTTGATCGGTTGATTTACCTGGTCAGATCGCGCAAATGTCACGGCTATGTCTCGTCGGGCACTCTCGAAAAATAAGATCTTGGTTTAGGTCTGGTACCGGTATCAGAATATCTGTACAGTCAGCCGACAACCGGGCGGGCCAGGTCGCACCACACCCCCACGGCGCGGACCCGAGGTGCCACGGCACCGGCGGTCCCTCTCCTCTCACGGGATCTCACGAGAGAAAGGAAGCCCATGCGCTCTCGCGTACTGACGACGTTCGCGGCTATCGCCGGGACCTCGGTGCTCACGCTCACCGGCTGCACCGGCGGCGGCACCCCGGCCAAGGCCCCCGCGGCCGACGCCGCCGCGAAGCCGGACTACTCCGGCACGCTGAGCGTCCTCACCAAGTTCGCCGGCGAGCCGCTGGAGCCGTACTTCGAGAAGGTCGCCGCCGACTACGAGAAGGCGCACCCCGGGGTGAAGGTCGAGCTCATCCAGGAGACCGACCAGAGCGTCAAGGACAAGACCAAGACCCTGACGGCCTCCAACGCCCTGCCGGACATCTACTTCACCTGGACCGGCAACTGGGCGGAGAACTTCATCCGCGGCGGGCGCGCCGCCGACCTCACCGACGTGATCGGCCCCGGAACCCCCTGGGGCAAGACCTTCGGCGAGGGGTCGCTGTCGGCCTTCGCCTACGACGGCAAGTACTACGGCATCCCGCTCTACAACAACGGCAAGTTCATGGGGTACAACAAGGCCGCCTTCGACAAGGCCGGCGTCAAGGTGCCCACCACCTTCGACGAGCTGCTGAAGAGCTGCGGCCCGCTGCGCGAGGCCGGCTACGAGCCCATCGCCTTCGGCAACAAGGACGGCTGGCCCGCCCTGCACTACCTGCAGCAGCTCTTCGCCTACAACGTGCCGCCCGCCGCCCTCCAGGCCGACCTCAAGCCCGAGACGGCCAAGCTCGACGACCCCGGCTACGTCACCGCGCTCAAGCAGTTCAAGTCGCTCGTCACCCAGTGCACCGACACCGGGACCGGCACCAACGGCGTCCTCTACACCTCCGCGCAGGAGGCGTTCGCCGACACCAAGGCCGCGATGTACTACCAGGAGATCCTGGAGTTCAACAACGCCACCGCCGACCACAAGCTCGACCCCGCCGACTTCGGCATCTTCCCGCTGCCCGTCCCCCAGGGCGCCGCGGGCGACCCGGCGACGCTGGAGGGCGCGCCCGAGGGATACCTCATCAACGCCGCCTCACCGCGCGTGCCGCTCGCCGTCGACTTCATGAAGTTCGCCACGAGCCAGGAGAACGCCAAAACGCTCTCCGCCCCGCCCTACGGCCAGCCCAGCACGGTCATCGGCGCCGTCACCACCGACACCTCCAGCAAGGCCGTGTACGAGGGCATCGAGGCGGTCAACAAGGCCCCGAGGCTCGCCGCCTGGCTCGACACCGTGACCGTGCCCGACGTCGCCGACGCGTGGCTGGCCGGCGGCGAGGCGCTCATCACCGGCGGCAAGACCCCCGAGCAGGTGCTCGAAAGCGTGCGCAAGGCATCGGCGTCGGCCAAGTGACCCGCCCGTCCACGACGCGCCCGCGACGGCTCCGGTCGCGGGCGGCCCGCCCGTCCGCGGCCCACTCGGAACCGGCCCGCCCGTCCGAGCCCCGCCTGTCCGAGGCCCGCCCTTCCGCGGTCCGCTCGCACACGACCCGCTCGGCGTAAGGAGAGCATGCCGGTGCCCACCATCGTCAAACGAGCGCTCGGGCTCGCGTGGGTCCTCCCCGCGCTCGCGCTGGTCGGGGTGTTCGTCTACTTCCCGCTGGCGGAGAACCTCGGGTTCAGCACCCTCGAATGGGACATCTACAGCGGAAGCCAGGAGTTCGTCGGCCTGGAGAACTACCGCAAGCTCGTCGACGACCCGGTCTTCTGGAGGTCGCTCGGCAACAACGTGATGTACGCGGTGGTCTCGATCGCCTTCCAGGTGTGCGGCGCGCTCGTGCTCGCCGCGCTCATCGAGGGCGTCCGCAGCCAGAGGTGGCAGCGGATCCTGCGGTCGATCTACTTCATCCCCTGCGCCATCTCGCTGACCGTGGCGGGCCTGCTGTTCTACTTCATCTACGAGCCCAACCTCGGCCCGCTCAACCACCTGCTGGAGGCGGTGGGACTCGGCGACCTCACCCGCTCCTGGCTCGGCCAGGAGAGCACCGCGATGCCCGCGATCATCGCGATGAGCCAGTGGCAGGGCTTCGGATACTCCACCCTGCTGTTCGCCGTCGCCATCCAGCGCATCCCCTCGGAGATCTACCACGCCGCCGCCCTCGACGGCACCGGTCCCCTCCGCCGCTTCTTCCACGTGACGGTCCCCCTGGTGCGCGAGATGACCGGCCTGATGATGATGGTCACCATCTCCGGCGCGTTCCAGGTGTTCAACGAGGTCATGGTGATGACCGGCGGCGGCCCCGACAACTCCAGCCAGGTGCTCGGGACCTGGCTCTACCGGAGCGGCTTCGTCCGCAACGACTTCGGCTACGCCGCCGCCATCGCGACGGTGATCTTCGTGATCACGCTCGCCATCGCCGTGGCGCAGCTGTGGGTCGCCAACCGGAGAAGGGTGGAATGGTGAGCCGCACCGGCTTCCTCAGCGTGATCGCACGCGTCTTCCTGTGGGTGTTCCTGCTCGGCCTCGCCGTGGTCGTGGTCTACCCGCTGCTGTGGATGCTGCTCAACGGGTTCAAGACCAACGCCCAGCTCTTCGGGAACCCCTTCGCCCTCCCCGTCGACTGGAGCTTCGAGAACTACCGCAAGGCGTGGAACCGGGGGGTGAGCGACTACCTCACCACCAGCGTGCTCGTCACGGTGACCTCGACGATCGCCACCGTGTTCGTCAGCGCCTGGGCCGCCTACGGCCTCACCCGGGTGAAGCTCCCGTTCAACGGGTTCGTCACCGGGACGATCCTCGGCGGCCTCATGCTCTCCCCCAGCGTGGCGCTCGTCCCGCTGGTGAAGATGTTCCAGTCGATGGGCCTGTACAACAGCTTCTGGGCGCTGCTCATCCTCTACACCGCCTTTCGGGTGCCCTTCACCACCTTCCTCATCCGCGCCTACATGCTCGACCTCCCCCGCGAGGTCGACGAGGCGGCCGAGATGGACGGCTGCGGCCGGTGGAAGGCGTTCTGGCACGTCATCCTGCCGATGTGCAAGCCGATCATCACCTCGACGGTCCTGCTACACATCCTCTTCGCCTGGAACGAGTACCTCTTCGCGATGATCTTCACCAGCGGCAGCGGCGTGCAGACCCTCCCGGTCGGGCTGATGAGCCTGATGAGCAAGCACGGCACCGAGTTCCCCGTCGTCTTCGCCGCCATGACCATCGCGGCGGTCCCGGTCATGCTGCTGTTCTTCTTCGGCCAGCGTTACATCGTCAAGGGCATGGCCGACGGCATCGGCAAGTGAACGGCCCCGCCGTACCCCGCACCCGGAGGTACGGCGTCCGCACCGCCGGACCCCGTGCCGCGGTCCCGGGACCTCGGACCCAGGACGGCGGACCCAGGACGGCGGACCCAGGACGGCGACGCGCGACCAGAGGACGATGGCGAACGCACCCGGTCCGCGTCGCGCCCCACACGACAGGAGCCCCGATGACCCTCTCCCTCGACCAGATCACCGCCGCCAACTTCGCCTACCAGCACCAGCCGTTCGAGCGGTTCCTCGACGACGCGGCGGCCCTCGGCCGGGAACACGTCGAACTGTGGGGCATCGCGCCGCAGTTCCACGTGCCGCAGGTGAGCGACGCCGAGGCTCGCGCCGTACGCCGCCGCCTGGAGTCGCGCGGTCTCACGGTCCGCTGCCTGACCCCCGAGCAGGTGATGTACCCGGTCAACGTGGCCTCGCCCGTCACCTGGCTGCGCGCCGCGAGCATCGGCGTGTTCCGCCGCGCGGCCGAGCTGTGCGCCGAGCTCGGAGCCGAGCTGCTCCTGCTGACCCCGGGCCGCGGCTTCGAGAACGAGCCGGTGGAGGCGGCCTGGCGCCGTTCGGCGGACGCGATCGGCGAGATCGCCGCCTACGCCGCCGCCCTCGGCGTGACCTGCGTGCTCGAACCGCTGCAGCGTGTGGAGTCGAACCTCCTCAACGACTCCCGGGCGCTCGCCAGGATGATCGGCGAGGTGGACGCGGCGAACCTCGGCGCGGTGCTCGACACGGTGGGCATGGCCGTCGCGGGCGAGACCGTGGACGACTACTTCGACGTGCTCGGCGACCGCGTCCGCCACGTCCACCTGATCGACGGCCGGCCCGCGGGGCACCTGGCGTGGGGCGACGGCGAACTGCCGCTGGCCGAGTACCTCGCCGCCCTGGACCGCCGGGGGTACCGGGGCGCCATGACCTTCGAGCTCTTCGGCGACGGCGCCTACGCGTTCGACCCGCGCCCGGTGGTGGAGCGCTGCCTGGAGGCCGTGCGCGCCGCCCTCCCCGCCTCGGGCACCGCCTCCGCCCGCCCCTGAGCCGGGCCCGTCTCCCAGACGGGGGAGCGACCTGGGAGGGCGGCGGTCCGGCGGACGAGGCGGCTCAGCGATTCGGCGATTCGGTGGTCCGGCGGGAGGGCGGTCCGGCGGGCGAGCCGGCCCCGCGGCTGCGCGAGGCCCGGGGGGAGCGCGAGGCCGTTCAGCAGGAGAGCGGGGAGGAGCTCAGGGCCACGTCGTCGTACCAGATCGTGTCCTGGTCGCCGCTGTAGCTCTCCCAGCCCAGCCGCAGCGTGGTCGGACGCGGCGCGGTCGTACGGCGAAGCCACTGGGAGTCGACGTCCTGCGTGGGAACCCCGTCCACGCGCAGCCCGGCGACCTCCCGGTCGTCCAGCAGGGTGCGGATCGACTGCCGGGTGGTGTCGATCTCGTACCGCAGGCAGACCCAGCGGCCGACCGGCAGCGGGGTGCTGAGCGAGACCCCCGTGGGGCTCTGCTCGGGAAGCGTGGCGTCGTCGGACTCGCGGTTCCACTGCAGCGCGCCGTTCTGGCCGCCGACGCGCAGGTCCCGGCCGCCGTCCCGGGAGTCCGCCATGGTGATCATGCTGATGTGGCCGGTGGGCAGGGCCGTCGTGTGCCGGACCCACATCCGCCCGTAGACCACGGGGCCGACGGCGGAGACGTCCCGGGTCGTCCCGGCGAAGACGTGGTTGCAGTACCCGCCGCCGCCGTTGATCCGCAGCGACCTGCTTCCGCTGTGCGCGACCGAGGTGTCGACCACCGCGGTGCCGGAGCCCGAGCAGTTGGGCGTCACGACCTGCCAGTCACCGGCGGGGACACCCGTCTGGTCCTCGAACCCCGAACAGACCGCCGCCCCCGCGCACCCCGGCTCGCCGGTCGGCGTCACCGTGGGCGTCGCGGTGGGTGTCACAGTCGGGGTCACGGTGGGTGTCGCGGTGGGGGTGGCCGTGGGTGTGACGGTCGGTGTCGCGGTGGGGGTGGCCGTCGGGGTGACGCTCGGACTCGGGGAACCGGCGCCGTTGCAGGCCACGTCGTTGAGGGTGAAGTCGGCGGGCACCGGGTCGGCCGCCGTCCAGGTGCCCTGCAGGCCGAAGTCGGCGGTCCCGCCGGTGGGCAGGGAGGCGTTCCACGAGACGTTCGTCGCGGTCACCGTCGTGCCGCTCTGCCCGACCTGCGCGCTCCAGGCGCTCGTCACCCGCTGGTCGCCGCCGAAGGTCCACCGCAGTCGCCAGCCGTTGACCGCCGGCCCCAGGTTGGTCACCTTCACCTGGGCGGTGAACCCGCCCTGCCACTGGTTCAGGGTGTAGTCCACCCGGCAGCCGGTGTCCGGCAGGGCCGCCGCCGGGACGGCCGCCGTCGCGGCGAGACCTCCCAGCACCAGCGCCGCCGAGACGGCGACGGCCCGGAACCGGGCGGCGAACGAAGCGGGGAGCGCCATGGCATCGCACCTTCGGATTCGGCGAAGCGGGACGACGACGATGTTTCGTACCGCACCGCCCACCCGTCAACGCCCGCCCCCCGGCCCCGCGCCCCGCCGCCTCTCACCCGGTTCGGGGACCAGGGGTTTCTCCCGGCGGGCGAGCCTTCCGGCCCTCCCGCCCGGTGAATCTTTCAGCGGGGCCCGTCACGCGGACCGTACCCGCACCCGCGGCCGGGGCTCCTCGTACCCACAGCCGGCGGGGCGGTTCCGTACCCGCGCCGGTGGCCGGCCGCGGTGGTCCCCGTACCCGTGCCGGAAGGTCAGGCGGGGCAGTTGTGGTAGGCGTCGATGACCCACCCGCCGTCCCGCCGGGAGCACATCCAGGTGGCCATCACCTGGCGTCCGCCGGGCGCCTCGCTCTCCCCGGCCATCAGGACGACGCTCCGGCTGACCACCACGGCCGCGTCCGCGCCGGGGAACCGTACGCTCTGCACCTCGTCGACGACCCGCGACCCCTTGAGCGGGCCGGCGAAGCCCGCCGCCATCCGGGCCCGGATCTCCTCCCTGTCCCGCCGGTACGAACCCGGCAGGATCGAGGTGGCGTCCTCGGCGTACGGCGCGACGAAGGCGTCGGCGTCGTTGTCGGCCCAGGCGGCGTAGACCGCGTGGAGCAGGCCGAGTACGGCCTCGCGGTCCTCCTCCCGGGTGGTCGCGGAGCGGTCCTCGATGATCGTGCCGGAGTGGTTCTCTACGGTCATGTCCGTCCTCGTCATGTCCCGGTCGCGGCCCATCGGCCGTGCCGGCGCCTCGCGAGCTCTTGTGAGCTCACCGGTACATACCGGGGACACCATCCGCACTCATCGGCCTGAGGCGACGAATCGGAGAACAACGGAAAGCCCCGAACCCACGGCGCTCGCGGCGCTCGGAAGCCATGGCGGACGGCTCGGCGTCCCGGCCGGGACGAGCCGCCGGACCGCTGTGGCGCCTGACGCCGTCTCAGCCCCGCCGCAGACGTTCGATGACGAACCGGACGCGCTCCTCGACCGGCGCGAGAGGGAGCGGCACCGGCTCGTAGCCGTACTCGGTGTAGGTCGCGACCATGGACTCGTAGGTCAGTTCGGCCTCCTCGTAGGACTGCCTGCGCTCGGCGTCCCGGCGGTAGATCTCCGGCCAGGGAGGCGCGACGAACACGATCCGGTGGTAGCGGAACCTGAGCGCCGCCGCGTGGACGTGCTCGGGGACGGGCAGCCCCTCCAGGCGCAGGTAGCCGACGATGTCGGGGATCCCGCGATCGAAGAAGACCGGCGTCGCCACCGGCGTGCGCGTCGCCCCCTCCTCGTTCACCGCGTCCGCCGTCCCCTCCGCGCTCGCCGCAGGCGGCGCCGCCGGGGCCGTCCGGTAGGAGCGCAGCTCCCAGCCGAGCATCAGCTCGGCGAACAGCTCCCGGTCGGCCCAGGGCAGCGCGCGCCCGCCGATCGCCATCTGGTCCCGGATGACGCCGCGCCCCGCCTCGTGCGACCGCGCGAACCCGGCTTCCTGCAACCGGTCGATCAACGTGCTCTTCCCGGCCCCGGGACCCCCGGTCACCACGACCCGGGGCGCGGCCCCGGTATGGCTCCTGCCCATGTGCGCTCCTTCCGTCTTCTGAGTTCGACGCGTTCGTCAACGGAAATACGTTTCGAATTCAAAGTAAGGTCGGTTGTGTGAGTGACCCGGCACCCGGCCTGAACATCGAGCAACTCGGCGCGTACTTCGCCCTGATGGAGGTCAGCAGCCTTCTTCAGCACGCCGTCGACGAGCATCTGCGCGCCGACGGCGACCTGAGCTACGTGCAGTTCCAGATCCTCGCCCGCCTGACCGACGCGCCGGAGAGCAGGCTCCGGATGACCGATCTGGCCGACGGCGTCGTCTACAGCCGCAGCGGACTCACCTACCAGGCCGGTCTGCTCGACAAGCGCGGCCTCATCACCCGCTCGCCGTGTCCCGACGACGAGCGCAGCGTCATCGTGACCGTCACCGACGCCGGGCGCGACCTGGTCGCCCAGGTGCTGCCCGGCCACGTGGACAGCGTCCGGCGTCTGCTGTTCGACCCGATGACCGACGGCGACCTCGCCCGGCTCGGCGACATCCTCGGCCGCGTCCGCGACCACATGCGCGCCATCCCGCCACGATCGGCCAGACCCCGCGCCGGCCGCAACCGGGCCGGCTGACCCACCGGTACCGGCCGCGCCGCGCGTTCACCGGTGACGCCGCGTCGTGAGCGGGCGCCTGCCGGGCGATGACGCTTGCCGGGGTGAGGCCCTGCCGGGCGGCGACGCCGTCGCCCGCGCGTGACCGAGGGTGGGATCACCGATCCCTGTTCACGGGGCCCGGCTGCCGCAGGATGGCGGCATGGAGACACCGCTTCTCATCGGCTCCGCCATGCTCCGGGTGAACGGGGACGCGCGGCGCCGGTGGGTTCATGATGTCGCCGGAATGCCGTCCGGTGTCGCGACGGTGCACGCCTGCGGCGCCCGCGCCTCCGTAGTGTCGATGTACGCCCGGTGTGGAAACCGTGTGGCGTGGGCACGGAGACGAGCGGGGCCGGAGGCGATCGCCTGCCGCCTTCGAAGGACGCGCTCGCCGTGCTCGACCGGTCGTACACGGGGGGCTCAGCGGGTTCGACCGCTACCTGGTCCACCGCTGGTTCACCGACCCGGCGGCCCGTGACCTGTACCCCGTTGAGGATCACCCGGAGTGCGGGCGGGTCTTCACCGCGGAGATCCGGGCGGCGTACACGGCGGAGGCAGGGGCGGGAGCCGGCTCGCCGAGATGACCGGCCTGATCGGACCGGCCGGTCCCCCGTCGAATCACCCGTACTAAGGGAACCTGGGGCAAATGTGACCCCAGTGTCATAAAGATCGGCCATGGTGGAAGGGTGTGGACGTGGCTCGGTGATCAAGTCAGGAAGCGGCTGAGCACGTTCGGCCCGATCATGCCCTCCATCGCGCAGTGCGCCGTGGGCTCCGCGCTGGCCTGGATCGTCGCCGTCCACCTGCTCGGCCATCCCCGGCCCCTCTTCGCGCCCATCTCCGTGATGATCTGCGTGGGCGTGGGACACGGGCGGAGGCTGCGCCGGCTGGTCGAGCTGGTGGTCGGCGTCAGCCTGGGTGTGGGGATCGGCGACCTGCTGGGGTCCTGGATCGGCTCGGGGCCCTGGCAGATGGCGCTCGTGATCGCGCTGTCCATGACCGTCGCGGGGCTGGTGAGCAGCGGTGAGCTGTTCGTGTCGCAGGTCGGCTCGTCCGCGGTGCTGGTCGCCATGCTGGTGCCGGGCGAGGACGTCGGCGGGCTGGACCGGATGGCCGACGCGCTCACCGGCGGCGTCGTCGGCATCGTCGCGGTCGCGTTGCTGCCCGCCAGCCCGCTCGCCATCGCGGGCCGGCACCTGTCCGGCGTGCTCGACGCCCTCTCCACCGTGCTGGAGCAGTCCGCGGAGGCGATCGAGAAGAAGGACATGGACCTGGCCGCCGAGGCCCTGGAGTGCGGGCGCAGGACCCAGGACGTGGTCGAGGAGTTCGAGGCGGCGCTGGAGAACAGCAAGGAGATCATCATGATCTCGCCGCTGCGCCGGCACCACCGGGCCCAGCTGACCCGGTACGAGACCGCCGCCATGCCGGTGGACCTCGCGCTGCGCAACGCCCGCGTGCTGGCCCGCCGTACACTCGCGGCGCTGGGGGAGGCCGGTCCGCCGCCGGTCGTGCTGGCCGACTCGCTGCGCGAGGTCTCGGAGGCGGCGCTGCTGCTCCAGCTCGAACTGGGGGCCGGACGCGAGCCGATGCTGGCCCGGCAGGCGCTGATCGCCGTCGCCGAGCGGGAACGACCCACGAACCTGGGCTTCTCGGCGAACGTCACCCTCGCACAGCTGCGTTCCATCGCCGTCGATCTGCTGGAGGCGACCGGGATGGACCACGACGAGGCGTCGGCCATGCTCCGCCCGCTGAACGCGCCGGACGACGAGGGCGACGAGGGCGCCGACGGGCCGGACGAGCCGGACGGTGGGAGCTCCGGCGGGCCGAACGCGCCGGGTGAGCCGAGAGCCGGGCGGTGAGAGCGCCGGCGGACGGCGCCCCCGGGTTCCGTTCCGTCATCGGATGGCAGGCCGGGCTCACCCGGGATCCTCCAGCTTGATCATCAGGTGTGTCACCAGCCGGTCCGGTGACGTGGTCCTGGGGTCGGAGACGTACACCTCGCGCAGCGGGCCGTCGGGCGTGTGGCCGCGCTCGCCCAGCCAGGCGAGCAGCGCGTGCGTGGTGAGGGAGATCTGGTCGTACGGCCCGACATGGGTGGCCGAGGCGTACAGGCCGCCCGGCAGGACGTCCGGGGACGTCCCCGGGACGTCCGCGGACGTCTCCACCGCGATGGTCACGGCGAGCTCCCCGGTGAGGTCGAGCGGGAACAATCCGATCGGCGACCCCGTCGGCCCGCCCGCGCCGCTCACCGGCCCACCCGTGTCACCCGCGGTTCCCTCCGGCCCGCCGGCGACGCCCGCGGAGGCCACGGCGCCCGCGGTTCTCAGGGCGTCCACGGCGTTCACGGCCGTCATCAGCCGGGCCACGCCCGCCGACGTGACGGCGCCGATCCGCTCCAGCGTCGCGGTGTCCCGTACGGTGGCCACCCGCCGGGCGGGTTCGCGCACGACGGTCACCTCCGCGTGGGGCAGGCCGCTGGAGAGGATGCGTTCCAGCGCGGCGAAGTTGCGCTCGCGGCGCGCCAGGTCGGCCTCCATGCGGTCGCGCACGCCGCCGAGCGCGCCCGTCCCGTCGGACAGCACCCGCCCGATCGACGGCAGGGGCACGTCGAGGGAGCGCAGCAGACCGATCAGCAGTGCGGCGCGCGCCTGGTCGGGCCGGTAGTAGCGGTAGCCGCTGTCCGGGTCGACGTGGGCGGGGGCCAGCAGCCCCAGTTCGTCGTAGTGGCGCAGTTGCTTGACGCTGAGCCGGCAGAGCCGGGCGAACCGTCCGATCGGCAGATATCCCTCGTTCACGCTCCCAGCATGGACGCTCCGAGGGCGCGGGGGTCCATCCCGGTCCGAGCGTCCACGAGGGCGGCCCCAGGCGTTCCCCGCCATGCCGACAATGTGCCTAAAAATCTATATAAGTAGACAAAAGCGGAAAAAGACTAGATAGCCTAACGATTTAATGAAGGGTCTTACTGTTATCCGTATCGCCCCATAACGTCTCCTCGGCGAGCCTGTGCGAAAAGGCGTGGACATCAAATACCACGCTGCACACGCGAGCACCTATGGCACAAAAAGCTCATAGTGAGCACGGAACGGTCGGGGGCGATCGAGACGTTTGAGGGATACGGGCGCGTCCACAAGGCGATAGAGGCCCAAAGTAGACAAACTCCGCAACGCGTCGCCGTCGTGGCGGGAACCACCCGGCTCAGCTACGCCGAGCTGGACCGCAGAGCGGACGGCGTCGCACGCGCCCTCGCCGCCGAGGGCATCGGGCGCGGCCACCTGGTCGGCGTCTGCCTGGAGCGCGACGAGTGGCTGGTCCCCGCACTGGTGGGGGTGTGGAAGGCGGGGGCGGCCTACGTGCCGCTGGACCCCGCCTACCCGGCCGAGCGGCTGCGGTTCATGGCCGGGGACTCCGCGGTGACCGCGGTGCTCACCTCCGCCGCGCTGCGCCGGACCGCCGCCCTCACCGGCGCCCGGCCCGTTCTCGTGGACGACGTGGCGCCGGGCGGCGAAGCATCCGACGATGTGGCACCGGACGGCGAAGCACCTGGCGCACCTGGCGCACCTGGCGCGCCCGGCGCGCCCGGGGCGACCGGGGCGACCGGCGCGACCGGTCATCCGGGCGACGGGACATCCCGGGCGTCCGGCGGTGGGGAGCCGGACGGGGACCCCGGCGACGCGGCGTACGTCATCTACACCTCCGGCTCCACCGGAACGCCCAAAGGCGTGGTCGTGGAGCACCGCAACACCCTCAACCTGCTGAGCTGGGAGGCGTCGGCGTACACCGCCGAGGAACTGGGCGGCATGCTGGCCACCGCCTCGATCTGCTTCGACCCGTCGATCAGCCAGCTCTTCCTGCCGCTGGTCGCCGGTGGGACGGTGATCCTGGCCGACAACCTGCTGGCGCTGCCGGACCTGCCCGCCCGCGACGAGGTGACCACGGTCTACGGGGTCCCCTCCGCGCTGACGGCGCTGCTGCGCGAGCCGCTGCCGAGCGGGGTGCGCGCGGTGTTCTCCGGCGGCGAGCCGCTGACCGCCGCCCTGGTGCGGCGGATCTACGCCAACCCCGGGGTGCGCCGGGTGCTGAACCTCTACGGCCCGACCGAGTGCACCACCACCTGCGCCGTCGCCGAGGTGCGCCGGGACCACGAGGGCGAGCCGTCCCTGGGCGAACCGATCGCCGGAGCCGTGTTCTCGGTCCGCGACGCGGCCGGAGACCCCGTCCCGGACGGGGAGGCGGGCGAGCTGTGGATCGGCGGGCCGGTGGTGACCCGCGGCTACCTGCGGGGCGACTCGTCCGCGTTCCGCACCGATCCGGACGGCGGCCGGGTCTACCGCAGCGGGGACCTGGTCCGCCGGGCGGACGGCGAGCTGCGCTTCGCCGGGCGGGCCGACGACCAGGTCAAGATCCGCGGCTACCGGGTGGAACCGGGCGAGGTGGAGGCCGTGCTGTCGCGCCACCCCGCGGTACGGCGGGCCGTCGTGCTGGCCGCGGCCGACGACGACGGGATCGCCTACCTCGCCGGCCACGCGGCGGCCTCCGGGGTGGGCGAGCCGGAGCTGCGCGACTGGCTGCGCGCCCGGCTGCCCGCCCACCTGGTGCCGACCCGCATCGGCGTGGCCGATGAGCTCCCGCTCGGCCCCAACGGCAAGGTGGACCGCGCGGCCCTGCCCCGGCTCGGCGCCGCCCGGCCGGCCGGCCCGGCGCCGGTGGCTCCGCGCACCGACGACGAGCGCCTGACGGCGGAGGTGATCGCCGGCGTCCTCGGCCTGCCCGAGGTCGGCGTGCACGACCGGTTCGCCGACCTGGGCGGGCACTCCCTGGCCGCCGCCAGGGTCGTCACCGAACTGTCCCGCCGGCTGGGGCACACCGTGCCGCTGGCGGCCTTCCTGACCGAGCCGACCGCCGCGGGCCTGGCCACCCGGCTGCGCCAGGCCGGCTCCGGACCGGTACGGCGGGCCGGCCGGACCCGGCACCCGCTCACCGGCACGCAGCGCCAGTTCTGGACCCTGCGGCAGTTCCACCCCGGAAGCCCGGTCACCACGCTGGGGATCCGGCTGCGCGTGCGCGGCCTGCCGGGTGTCGCGCCGCTGCGCGCGGCCCTGGACGCGGTCGTGCGCCGGCACGAGGTGCTGCGCAGCACGGTCGCCGTCGACGGGGACGGCACGCCGTACGCCGTGGTGCGTCCTCCGGCGCCGGTGCCGCTGACCGAGCACGCGGCGGGCGAGGATCCCGAGACCGTGGCCAGGACCGCGGCGTCGTACGTGTTCGACGTGACGAGCGAGGTGCCGCTGATGCGGGCCTCCCTGTGCCCGGTCGGCGGCGCGGAGGCCGAACTGGTGGTCGTGGTGGACCACATCGCCTTCGACGGCGGCTCCGTCGGGGTGCTGATGGGCGAACTGGCCGCCGGACTGGCCGGCGAGGTCGTCCCCGAACCGGCGGTCCAGGTCGGCGACGTGGCCGTGTGGCAGGAGGAACAGCCGGACCTGGAGCGGCTGCGGGAGTTCTGGCGGGCCGAGCTGGACGGCGCGCCCCCCGGGCCCCCCGCGCCCGCGGACCTGACGGCGGGCCGGGTGATCCGGCCGCTGCCCGGGGAGTTCACGGCGGATGTGGACGCGCTGGCCCGGGAGTGCGGCGCCACCCCGTTCGCGGTGTACCTGGCGGCCCTCGCCCTGGCGAGCGGTGAGCCCGACACGCTGGTCGGGGTGGCCGCGGCCCGGCGTGCCCGGCCGGAGCTGACCGGCGTCATCGGCCCGCTGATCGACATGGTGCCGGCACGGCTGCGGCCGGCCGATGAGCCGACCTTCCGGGACCTGGTCCGGCAGGCCGCCGCCGCGACCACCAGGGCCCTGGTCCACCAGGAGATCCCGCCCGCCGAGCTGCCCCGCGTTCCGGTGCTGCTGGCCATGCAGCACGCCGAGGTGCCGGTGCGCCTGGGCGGCCTGGAGCTGCTCACCGACCTGGGCTCGGGCGCCGCGGTCCACGAGCTCAGCGTGCTCGTCAACCGGACCGTGGACGGCACCGAACTGCAACTGGAGTACGGCCGCGCCCACCTCGACCCGCCGCGCGCCGAGGCGTACCTGGACCGGCTGACCTGGCTGCTGCGGTGCGCGCTGGCCGACCCGGACCGGCCCCCGGCGGCGTTCGAGCGGGTCACCCCGGACGAACGCGCCGCCCTGCTGGCCGCCGCGGCCGGTCCGGAGCTGCCGGAGACCCTCCCGACGGTCCCGGAGGCGCTGGCGGCCCACACCGGCGGGACGGCCGTCATCGGCCCGGACGGGACCTCGCTCGGCCACGCCGAGCTGCATGACTGGTCCGGGCGGGCGGCGGCGGCGCTGCTGGAGAACGGGATCGCACCGGGGGAGGTGGTCGGGGTCTGCCTGCCGCGCGACCACCTGATGCCGGCGGTCCTGCTGGCGGTGTGGCGGGCCGGCGCGGCGTACCTGCCGCTGGACCCGGAGCATCCCGCCGAACGGCTGCGCCGGCTGGCCCGGGACGCCGGGGTGCGGACGGTGCTCACCCGGGGAGGGGTGAGCGTTCCGGGCCTCGACACCCTCGACGTGGACCACCTGGTGGCCGCCCACCCCGGGCGGGCGGAGCTGCCGGTCGTGCGACCCGGGGATCTGGCGTACGTGCTCCACACCTCCGGTTCCACCGGGGAGCCCAAGGGGGTGGAGATCACCCACGGCGGCCTGGCCGCCTACGTGGCCGGGATCGCCGCCGCGCTGCGGCTGGGCCCCGGCGACGTCCAGCCGGCCGTGGCGCCGCTCACCTTCGACATCTCCGCCTCCGAGCTGTGGAGCGTCCTGGCGCGCGGCGGCACCTGCGTGGTGGTGGACCGGGCCACGGCCGTGGACGGGCACGCGCTGGCCGGACTGATCGCCTCCTGCGGGGCGACGGTGATCGACCTGGTGCCCACCGCGTACCGCCTGCTGCTGGCCGCCGGCTGGACCGGTGACCCGGCGCTGCGGGCCGTCGCAGGCGGGGAGAGCCTGGACGCGGCCCTGGCCGAGCGGATCCTGGAGCGGGTCGGCGAGCTGTGGAACGCCTACGGCCCCACCGAGACCACGGTCACCTCGACCCTGCACCGGGTCCGGGCGCCCGCGTCCGAGGGGGTGCCGATCGGGCCGCCGATGCCGGGGGAGCGGGCCTACGTGGTCGACGCCGGGCTGCGCCTGGTGCCGCCGGGCGCGGTGGGCGAGCTGCTGCTCGGCGGCGCCGGGGTGGCCCGGGGCTACCGGGGCCGGCCCGGGCAGACCGCGGACGCGTTCGTCGACGACCCGTTCACACCCGGCGGGCGGTGCTACCGGACCGGGGACCTGGTGCGGTGGCGGCCGGACGGGACGCTGGAGTTCCACGGCCGCACCGACCACCAGGTGAAGGTCCGCGGCTACCGGATCGAACTGGGCGAGATCGAGGCGGTGCTGCGGGAGGTGGCCGACGGGACGGTGACCGTGGCCGGCTCGGAGGCGCACGCCCACCTGGTCGGCTACGTCGCGCCGGAGACGGCCGACCTGGCCGCGGTCGAGAGCCACGTCCGGTCGCGGTTGCCCGGCCACATGGTGCCCCGGCGGTGGGTCGCGTTGCCGGCCCTGCCCACGTTGCCCAGCGGCAAGATCGACCGGAAGGCGCTGCCCGAGCCGGCCGACGTCCCGGAGGCGCGACGGGTCGCACCCGCCACCGACGCCGAACGCCTGGCGGCCACCATCTGGGCGGCCGTCCTGGAACGCCCCGCGATCTGGGCCGACGACGACTTCTTCGCCCTGGGCGGGCACTCCTTCGCCGCGACCCGCGTGGCCGTCCGGATCAGGGAGACGCTGGGGCTGGCCGTCCCCGTACGGATGCTGTTCGAGCGGCCGGTGCTCGCCGACTTCGCCGCCGGACTCGAAGAACTGCTGGTCGCCGAACTGACGGATGGGAGCCACGCATGACCGAGCTCGCTCAGGACCGGCTCGCAGAACTGCTCCGGTCCCGGTTCGCCGCCGCCCAGGCGGCGGCCGAGGCCCCCGGCGTCACGAGCATCCCGGCACGTTCCGAGACGGACATGCCGCTGTCGCCCGCCCAGGAACGGCTGTGGTTCCTGGCCCAGCTGGAGCCGGACTCCCCCGCGTACAACGTGCCGCTGGCGCTGCGGCTGAGCGGACCGGTGGACGTCGGCGCGCTCACCGCCGCGGTGGCCGACCTGGCCGACCGGCACTGGATCCTGCGCGGCGTCATCGACGGCACGAGGGTACGGCCGGCCGACGGCGTCCCCGTCTCCGTGGTGGACACCGACCCCGCGGAGCTGGAGCGGGAGCTGGCCGCCCAGGCGTGGCGCCCGTTCCGGCTGGACGCCGAGCCGCCCCTGCGGGCCACGGTGTTCCGGCTGGGCGGCCACGAGTGCGTGCTCGCGCTGACCCTGCACCACATCGCCACCGACGCCTGGTCGGAGAAGCTGCTGCTGGAGGACCTCTCGGCGCTGTACGCGGCCCGGCTCGGCCTGGCGCCGCGACCGGAGCCCCCGGCCCTGCAGTACGCGGACGTGGCCGCGTGGGAGGCCGGGCGGCCCGAGGACGACGTGGACTGGTGGACCGGGCGTCTGGCCGGCCTGCCGCCGGTGCTGGACCTGCCGGTCGCCCGGCCGCGCCCGGCCGTCTCCGCCTGGCAGGGTGCCGCGATCGAGGTCGAGGTGCCCGAGTCCCTGTCCGCGAAGGTGCGCGCGGTGACGGGCGCGACGCCGTTCATGGTGTTCCTGGCCGGCCTGCAGGCGCTGCTGGCCCGCCTGTCCGGCGGCGACGACATCGCCGTCGGGGTGCCGCACGCCGGACGGCACCACCCCGACGCCGAGAAGGTGGTGGGCTGCTTCATCAACACCCTGGTGATCCGCACCGACACCTCCGGCGATCCCACCGGCGCCGAACTGCTGGACCGGGCCCGTACGGCAGCGCTGGACGCGTTCGCCCACTCCCGCACGCCGTTCGAGCGGATCGTGGAGCGGCTGCGGCCGGAGCGGAACCTGTCGGTGACCCCGCTGTTCCAGGTGATGCTGAACGTCTACGACACCGGCGCGCCGGTGACCCTGCCCGGCCTGGACGTCCGTGCCGAACCGGTGCCCGCGCCGAACGCCAAGTTCGACCTGAACCTGGCGCTCGGCGACGACGGGAGCCGGTTCACCGGCGAGCTGCGCTACCGGACCGACCTGTTCGACGAGACCGCCGTCCGGCGGCTGGTGGAGTGGTACCTGGCGCTGCTGGACGGGATGCTCACCGACACCGGCGCGCCGGTCCGCCTCCCCGAGGGCCCCGACCTGCTCGGACCGGTCGCGGACCTGCCGACGGACGTGCCGCTGCACACACTGGTCGAGCGGATGGCCGACGCACATCCTGACGCGCTCGCGGTCGTCTCGTCCGCTACCTCGCGGCTCACGATGCCCCCGGAGTCCCCGGAGTCCCCGGAGTCCGCGGGCGCCGCGGGGCTCGCGGGGCTCGCGGAGCTCGGCTACGCGGAGCTGGACCGGCGGGCCAACCAGGTGGCGCACCGGCTGCTGGCCCTCGGGGTGCGGCCGCAGGAACCGGTCGCCGTGCTGATGGAACGGCGGCCCGAACTGGTGGTCGCCCTGCTGGGAGTGCTCAAGGCCGGCGCGGCCTACCTGCCGCTCGACCCGGTCTACCCGGCGCGGCGGACCGAGGCCGTCCTGGCCGCGTCGGGGGCCCGGATCGTGCTCACCGAGGCCGAGGTCGCCGCCGCCGGGGACGAGCCGGAGCACCGCCCGGACGTGGCGGTGCCGTCCGACCACCTGGCGTACGTGATCTACACCTCCGGCTCCACCGGGGAGCCCAAGGGCGTCGCGGTGGAACACCGGCAGATCACCCACTACCTGGGCGCGGTGGCCGGCCGGATCCCCGCGGGGACGTCCTCCTTCGCCCTGGTGTCCACCGCCGCGGCCGACCTGGGGCTGACCAACGTGCTGTGCGCGCTGACCTCCGGCGCCACCCTGCACCTGATCGACCACGAGACGGCCACCGACCCGGCCGCCTACGCCGCCTACCTGGCCGCGCGTCCGGTGGACGCGGTCAAGATGGTGCCCAGCCAGCTGGAACCGCTGGGGATGGACGCCCTGCCCGCGAAACTGCTGATCCTCGCCGGTGAGGCCGTGCCGCCCGACCTGCTGGAGCGGATACGGCGGGCACGGCCCGACCTGGCGGTGCAGATCCACTACGGCCCCACCGAGACGACGGTGTCGGTGCTGGCCTGCGACGCGGACGAGGTGCCTCCCGGCGTGGCGCCGCTGGGCCGGCCGCTGGCCGACGTGGCGTGCCGGGTGGCCGACCCCGGAGGGCGGGCCGTGCCGTACGGCGTGCCGGGGGAGCTGTGGATCGGCGGGCCCAGCCTGGCCCGCGGCTACCTGGGCCGGCCCGACCTGACGGCGCAGCGGTTCACCGGCGGCTGGTACCGCACGGGGGACCGGGTGCGGGTGAACGAGTCCGGCCTGGTGGAGTTCCTGGGGCGGATCGACGACCAGGTGAAGGTACGCGGCTTCCGGGTCGAGCTCGGCGAGGTCACCGCGGCGCTGCGGGCCCTGCCGCAGGTGGCGGAGGCGTTCGTGCAGCCGGTCGGCGCCGGGGCGGAGCGGCGCCTGACCGCCTGGGTGACCCCCGCGACCGTGGACGTCGCGCGGGTGCGGGCCGAGCTGCGGGAACGGCTGCCCGACTACATGGTGCCGGCCGCGATCGGCGCGCTGGACGCGCTGCCGCTCACCCCGAACGGCAAGGTGGACCGGGCGGCGCTGCCGGTCCCCGAGGCCGGTCCGGCGGTGCGGGTGCCGCCGGGCACACCGCAGGAGCACCTCGTCGCCGGGATCTGGGCGGAGGTGCTGGACCTGCCGCGGGTGTGGGCGGACGACGACTTCTTCGCCCTCGGCGGGCACTCCTTCGCCGCGACCCGGGTGGCCGGGCGGCTGCGGGAACGGCTGGGCGCGCCGGTCGCGGTGCGGCTGCTGTTCGAACACCCGGTGCTCGCCGACCTGGCCGCCCGCCTGCCCCGCCCGGCCACGGAGACCAGGGCGCGACGGCAGCGGGCGGACGGCCCGGCCCCGCTGTCGGGGGCGCAGGCCAGGCTGTGGTTCCTGGCGCAGCTGGAGCCGGAGAGCACGGCCTACAACGTGCCGCTGGCGCTGCGGCTGCGCGGGCCGCTCCAGGTGGAGGCGCTGCTGGGCGCCGTCCGCGACCTGGCCGAGCGGCACCGGGTGCTGCGCGGCGTGATCGACGACTCCGGCGCCGAACCGGTCCTGGTGACACGGCCCGCCGAGGACGTGCCGGTGTCGACCGCGGACGTCGACGCCTCCGAGGTGGAGGCGACGGTCGCCGCCCACCTGGCCACGCCGTTCGCGCTGGACCGGGAGCCGCCGATGCGGGCGGTGCTCCTCACGGTCGGCGACGCCGAGCACGTGCTCTCGCTCACCTTCCACCACATCGCCACCGACGCGTGGACCCGCGGGCTGCTGCTGTCGGAGCTGTCCGACCTGTACGCGGCCCGGCTCGGGCTGCGCCCGCCGCCGGAGGCGCCGCCGGCCCAGTATGCCGAGGTGGCGCCGGTCCCCGACACGGCGGACCTGGAGTGGTGGGCCGAGCGGCTGCGCGGCCTGCCGCCGGTGCTCGACCTGCCCACCGACCGGCCGCGTCCGGCGGTGCCCGACCCGGGCGGCGCCTCGGTGGAGCTCGAACTGCCGGTGGAGCTGGGCGAGCGGGTCAGGACGGTGGCCGCCACCTACCGGGCGACGCCGTTCATCGTGCTGCTGGCCGCGCTGCAGGCGCTGCTGGCGCGGCTGTCGGCCGGTACCGACATCGCGGTGGGTGTGCCGGTCTCCGGCAGGGACCACCCCGACACCGAGGGCGTGGTGGGCTGCTTCCTCAACACCGTGGTCGTGCGGACCGAGGTCGGCGGCGAACCGACCGGTCACGAGCTGCTGGCCCGGGTCAGGGAGGGCGCGCTGGGCGCCCTGGCGCACGCGGGCACGCCGTTCGACCGGGTGGTCGACCTGCTGCGGCCGGAGCGGAACCTGGCCGCGACCCCGCTGTTCCAGGTGATGCTGAACCACGTCACCGCCGTGGGACGGCCGCGGCTGCCCGGCCTGGAGGCGACCGAGATCCACCTGCCGGAGCTGACGGCGAAGTTCGACCTGAACTGGCACGTCGTCGACGCGGGGCCCGGCACGCCGCTGCGCGGCGGCCTCGGCTACCGCACCGACCTGTTCGACGCGGACACCGCGGCCCGGTTCACCCGGTGGTACGTGGCCCTGCTGGACGGGATGCTGGCCGACCTGGACGCGCCCGTGGGCGCGGTGCCGCTGGAGCCGGTGACCGGCCCGGTCCTGGCCGGCGAACCGCTGCCGCCCCCGGCCGGCCCTGCGTCCCAGACCGGTACGGCGGACGCGGCAGGTCCGGCCGGTACAGCGAGCCTGGCGTCCCCGGCCGGTCCGGCGGGCACGGCCGACGCGGCGGGTCCGGTGGGGGCGGTGGGCTCAATGTCCCCGGCCACCACGGTCGGCACGCCGGCGCCGCTGGACACGCCGGTGCACCGGCTGATCGAACGCTGGGTGGACGCCCGCCCCGACGCGCCGGCCGTGGTGGGCGCGGACCGCGCCCTGACCTACGCCGAGCTGGAGACGGACGCCAACCGGATCGCCCACTGGCTGCTGGCCGCGGAGGTGGGCGCCGACGAGCCGGTCGGCGTCCTGCTGGAGCCGGGAGCCGACCTGGCCTGCGCCCTGTTCGGGATCCAGAAGTCGGGCGGCGGTTACCTGCCGCTGGACCCGGCGTACCCGGCCGCGCGGATCACCGCCATGCTCGACGCCGCCGGCGTGCGGGCGGTGGTCACCACGGCCGAGTTCTCCGGCCTGGCCGGCGCCGGCCGCCGCGTGCTGGCACTCGACCGGCTCCCGTCCCTGGAGGCGACCCGGCCGCGGGTCGACGTGCGGCCGGAGCACCTGCACCACGTGATCTTCACCTCCGGCTCCACCGGCACTCCCAAGGCCGTGGCCGCCGAGCACCGCGGCGTGGTGAACTACCTGAACGGCATGCTGCCCCGGATCGACGTGCCGGGCGGTTCGTACGCGGTGGTGTCCACCCCCGCCGCCGACTTCGGCCTCACCTGCGTGTTCGGCGCCCTGACCACGGGCGGCACGGTGCACCTGGTGCCCCGGGAGACCGCGATGGACCCCGGCGCGTTCGCCGGCTACCTCGGCGCGCACCACATCGACGTGGTCAAGTGCGTGCCCAGCCACCTGGAGCTGCTGGCCTCCGGCGGCGACCTGGCCGCCGTCCTGCCGGGCAGACTGCTGATCCTGGCGGGGGAGGCGTGCCCGTGGGACCTCGTGGAGCGGGCCAGGGCCGCGCGGCCGGGCCTGCGGATCCAGAGCCACTACGGGCACACCGAGTCCACGATGATCTGCCTGGTCTGCGACACCGAGGAGATCCCGGTCGCGCACCGGACCGGGATCGTGCCGCTGGGCCGGCCCCTGCCGGGCGTGTACGGGCACCTGGTGGACGCGGGCATGCGGCCGGTTCCGGTCGGGGTGCCCGGCGAGCTGGTGGTCGGCGGACCGGGCGTGACCCGCGGCTACATCGGCCTGCCCGAGCTGACCGCGGAACGCTTCGTGCCCGACCCGCTGACCGGGCAGGGACGCTGCTACCGCAGCGGCGACCTGCTGCGCGTCACGGCCGACGGCCGGGTGGAGTTCCGCGGCCGGGTGGACGACCAGGTCAAGGTGCGCGGCTACCGGGTCGAGCTGGGTGAGATCATCACCGCGTTGCGCGCCCTGCCCCAGATCGCGGAGGCCGTGGTGCTGCCGGTGGGCGAGGGGAAGGCCAGGCAGCTCGCCGCCTGGGTGACACCGTCCGCCGGGAGATCCGGGGAGACCGGGGACGCAGGGGAGACCCGGAAGACCGGGGGAGCCGGGGAGACCGGGAGAGCCGGGGAGACCGGGGAGACCGGGGAGACCGGGAGGACGGTCGACACCGCGGCGGTCAGGGCCGCGCTCCGGGAGCGGTTGCCCGACTACATGGTCCCGGCCCGGTTCGTCGTCCTCGACCGGCTTCCGCTCAACCCGAACGGCAAGGTGGACCGGGCCGCCCTGCCCGCGCCGCAGGCGGAGACCGCCGTGTTCGTGCCGCCGTCCACGGCCGCCGAGGAACTGGTCGCCCTGGCCTGGGCGCGGGTGCTCGACGTGGCCGAGGTCGGGGCGCACGACGACTTCTTCGCCCTGGGTGGAGACTCCTTCGCCGCGGTCCGCGCGGTCAAGGAGATCGGCTCCGGCCTGCGGGTGATCGACCTGTTCACCCGGCCCACCGTCGCCGAACTGGCCGCGTTCCTGGACCACCGCGACGGCGGCGGGCTGCTGCACCGGCTGGGCGGCGGCCGTACCAGCGAGTTCACCCTGGTGTGCGTGCCGTACGGCGGCGGGTCGGCGGCCGTGTACCAGCCGCTCGCCTGGGCGCTGGGCGAGGGGGTGGAGGTGCTCGCGGCGGAGCTGCCCGGCCACGACCCGGCCCGGCCGGAGGAGTCGCCGCTGCCGCTGGACGAGCTGGTCGAGGCACTGGCCGCGGAAGTGGCCACGACCGCGTCCGCCCCGATCGCGATCTACGGTCACTGCGTGGGATCCGCGCCCGCGGTGGCCCTCGCCCGACGGCTGGAGGCGGACGGGATCCCCGTACTGGGCGTGATCGCGGGCGGCAGCTTCCCCAGCGCCCGGCTGCCCGGCCTGGCCCAGCGGCTGTTCCGCGGCGACCGATGGGTCTCCGACCGGATGTTCCGGGACGCGCTGCGCGCCACGGGCGGCCTGCTGGACGACATGGACGAGGCCGCCAAGGAGGTCGCGGTGCGGGCGATGCGCCACGACGCCGACCAGGCGCGGGAGTGGTTCGGCCGTGAGCTGGCCGCCCCGGGGACGCCGCTGCGCGCCCCCCTCCTGTGCGTGGTGGGCGAACGGGACCGCGCCACCGAGCTGTACCAGGAGCGGTACGCGGAGTGGGCGGCCTTCGCGCCCCGGGCGGACGTGGCCGTGCTGCCCCGCGCCGGTCACTACTTCCTGCGGCACCAGGCGGAGCCGCTGGCCGCCCTGGTGGCCGAGCACCTGCGGAACTGGGCGTCGGACCGGCTGCCCGCCCCGGTGCGTCCACCCGACCGCGCAGGCCGCACCGGCCTGCGCCCCTTCTACACCGTCGCGGCCGGGCAGTTCGCCTCGGCGGTGGGAACGGCGCTGAGCTCGTTCGCCCTCGGTGTCTGGGCCTACCAGCAGAGCGGCGAGATCCTGGACCTGGCCCTGATCGTGATGCTGGCGCAGATCCCGACCGTGCTGCTCACCCCGCTGGGCGGCGCGCTGGCCGACCGGTGGGACCGCCGCCGGATCATGCTGGCCTGCGACGCGATCTCCGGTCTCGCCATGGCGGCGCTGGTGCTGCTGATGGTCACCGGCCGGCTGGAACTGTGGAACGTGTGCCTCATCGTCGGCGCGACGTCGGTGGTCACCGCGTTCCAGATGCCCGCCTACCTGGCCGCGATCGCGCAACTGGTGCCCAAGCCGTACCTGCCGCAGGCCAACGCCGTGGCGAACCTGGGCTTCGGCGTCGGCAACGTGGTGGCCCCGCTCGCCGGGGGCGCGCTGATCGGCCTGTTCGGGCTGTCGTCGGTGGTGGCCATCGACGTGGTCTCGTTCGGGCTGGGGGTGGTGACCCTGCTGGCGGTCCGGTTCCCCAACCGGCTGTTCCACCGGCGGGAGGAGACGTTCCGGGCGGCGCTGACCGGCGGCTGGCGGTTCCTCATCCGCCGCCGTCCGCTGCTGGTGATGGCGCTCTACTTCGCGGTGGTCAACTTCTGCACCGCGCTGATGTGGGTGCTCGTCACCCCGGTCGTCCTGGCCATCGGCTCCCCGGCGTCCCTGGGCGCGGTGACCGCGGCCGGCGGCCTCGGCGCGGCCGTGGGCACCGCGGTGGTGCTGGTGTGGGGCGGGACCCGGCGCAGGACCGTCGGCATGATCGGCTTCGTGGCCGGGTCGGGGCTCGGCGTGGTGCTGATGGGCGTGTGGCCGGCGGTGTGGCTGGTCGCGGCCGGCCTGTTCCTCCGGCTGGCCTGCATGAGCATCGGCAACGCGCACTGGCTGTCCATCATCCAGGTGAAGGTGGGACCCGAGCTGCAGGGCCGGGTGCTGGCCGTCAACGTCATGCTCGCCACGGCCATGCAGCCGCTGGGCTTCCTGTCGGCCGGCCCGCTGGCCGACTGGGTTCAGCCGCACACCTCGGGGCCCGGCCGGGGGGCGGCGGCGGTGCTGCTGGTCAGCGGCGTGTTCCTGGTCGTCTGGGGACTGCTCGGACTGCGCCACCGCCCGCTGTACCGCCTGGAGGACCTGGTCCCCGACGCCGCACCGCCACCGGAGGCCGAGGCCGACCTGGACGCCATCCAGGACGGGGTGCTGAGCAGGGACGAGGCACTGAGCCGATGAACCGGACGACCGGAGAGACCGGCCCGGACGTCGCCGGAGACCGGGGAGCCGAGCGGACGCGCCGGGCGACGGAGCCTGACGTGGCGGGCCGGGACACAGAGCCCGGCGTGGCGAGCCCGGTGACGGCGGCCGGCACGATGCGCCTGGTGACGGAGGCCGACGTGGCCGCGGCCACGACCAGGATCGCGGCGTCCGTACGGCGCACACCGCTGCTGCGCCTGCCCGGGGAACGGCTCTGGATCAAACCGGAGAACCGGCAGCCCACCCGCTCGTTCAAGGTGAGGGGCGCGCTGAACGCCGTGGGACGGCTGGCCGAACGGGGTGTCGGGCACGTCATCGCCCAGTCCTCCGGCAACCACGCCCAGGCCGTCGCGTACGCCGCTGACAGGCACGGCCTGCGGGTCACCGTGGTCCTGCCCGACACCGCGCCGGCGCTGAAGGTCGAGGCGGCCCGCCGGCTCGGCGCGGAGGTGGTGATCGTGCCGCCCGCTCTGCGGGAGGTCACCTGCCTGGCCCTCGCCGACCGGCTCGCGGCCACGGTGGTCGGCTCCGACGACTCCGACGTCATCGCCGGGCACGGCAGCGTCGGGGACGAGATCGCCCGGGACCAGTCCCGCGCCGGCGTGATCCTGGTGCCCGTCTGCAACGGCGGCCTGCTGGCCGGGGTCGCGGTCGCCGCCAAGGCCGTCGACCCGGCGATCAGGGTCATCGGCGTCGAGCCCGAGCTGGCCGCCGACGGCGCGGACAGCTTCCGCGCGGGCCGCAGGATCGCGTGGCCGGTGGGACGGACCTACCGCACCGTGGCCGACGGCCTGCGCGGCCCGGTCCTGGGCGCTCTGGCGTGGGAGCACATCCACCGGTACGTGGACGACATGCTGACCGTGAGCGAGGAGAGCATCGGGGCCGCCGCCGACCTCCTCCGGCGGGAGCTGGGGGAGCGCGCCGAACCCAGCGGCGCGGTGACCACCGCGGCCTACCTCACCCACCGGGCCACGTTGCCGCCCGGACCCGTGACGGCCGTCCTCTCGGGCGGAAACGTGGCGGTCCACGTCGGCACCGGCACCGGCACCGGCACTGACACCGGCACCGCCGAAGCCACGGCCGGCACCGCGGCCGACCGATCCGGCGGGGGCGAGCGGCCCGAGGCCGCCCCGGGACGCCTCAGAGGAGCTGGGTCAGGTTGACCATGTTGCCGTCGGGGTCGTGGACGTGGGCGACCCGCTCGCCCCATGGCATGTCGTTCGGCGGGCCGAGCACGCGCCCGCCGGCCGCCTCGACCCGCTCCAGCAGCCCGTCGACGTCGTCGACCCGCACGCTCAGCGCGAACCGCTGCGGCGCGGACAGATCGGCTTCGTCGCTGACCAGGCCGAGTTCGGAGTCGCCCAGCTTCAGTCCCACGAAGAAGACGGGGCCGTCGTCCGGGAAACGGCTCGTCTCCACCGCGCCGAGCAGCCGCTCGTAGAAGGACCGCATCCGAGGCAGGCCGGGGGTGATGATGATGGGCTGGACGGTCGTCATATCCGCTCCTTCGTTCACTTCACGTCGCTGTCCGAGGTGGTACGGCGCGGCGGCGCGAAACTCATCGGCGGGACCGGAGTGCTCACGGCCGCAGGGGCGCGCGTCGGCCGGGAACGTCCGCCGCGGCCGGGGTGAGGCGACCGTGAGCGGGGCGGCGCCGAATGGGCCGGTGCGTCCGCCGCGGCCGGGGACGCGTCAGCCGGAGACGTTCTCGGCGGCGAAGGAGGAACCGGCGGGCATGGACGCGCCGGCGGGGAGACCGAAGAGCGGAAGCAGCCGGTCGGCGTCGAGATGGGTGGTGCTGCCGGTGACCAGCCCCCCGGACACGTCGAGGACGACCAGCCCGAACGGGACGTGGACGCCGTCGGGGCCGGGCCTGGTCTGCCAGAACGCCGGTGAGCCGTTCGCCTCGACCGGGATGAGCCGCGCGCCCTCGCAGGACGCGCCGGGGGCCAGCAGCGCCCGCCTGATCTGCTCCCGGCCGCGCAGCCACCAGGCGAAGGGAGGCATCGACAGCGTCGCGTCCTCGTGCAGCAGGGCGACGAGCGTGGCGACGTCGTGCCGTTCGAACGCGGCGCAGTAGCGGGCGAGCAACTCGCGCTGGGCGGGGTCGGACGGCCGGAACGGCTCACCGGGCACGGCGCCCGCCGCCCGGAGCGTCGTCCTCGCCCGCTGCAGCGCGCTGGTCACCGACGCGACGGTGGTCTCCAGGAGGGCCGCGACCTCCTCGGCCTTCCACCGCAGCACGTCGCGCAGGATCAGCACGGCCCGCTGCCGGGGCGGCAGGCGCTGCAACGCGGCGACGAACGCCAGGCGGATCGTCTCACGCCGTACGGCCAGCTCCTCCGGATCGCCGTCCAGCGGCAACACGAGGGCGTCCGGAACCGGCTGGACCCAGGCCCGCTCCGGCACCGGCCCGCCGATGCCCGCCCCGGCCTCCGACGCCGGGCCGAGGTCCATGGCCAGGGCGCGACGCTGGACGCTGCGCAGCATGTCGACGCAGACGTTGGTGGCGATGCCGTAGAGCCAGGTGCGCAGCGAGGCGCGACGCTCGTCGTAGCGGTCGAACGACCGCCAGGCGCGCAGCAGCGTCTCCTGCACGGCGTCCTCGGCCTCGAAGCCGGAGCCGAGCATCCGGTAGCAGTAACCGGTCAGCTCTGTCCGGAACGGCTCCAGCCGGGACACCTCGCCGGTCGGCGTCTTGACCATCCCCCGACCATACGCGCCGCCGCCGACACATTCCGGCTCTCCCCCGGCCGGCACCGTGAACCGGTCGTACGCGGCGGCCGGAGGCGTACGGAGCCAGGACCGATGAGTTTCGGGTCCCGGATCCGTACCCCTGTCGAGACCACAGGACGAACGGCACCGGCAGGAGATCGTGATGACCGAGGACGACATCCGCAAGGCGGTGGCGGCGGAGCGCGGTGAGCAGGCGGATCTGCTCGCCACCCTGAGCCCGGAACAGTGGGACGCGCCCACGTTGTGCGAGGGGTGGCGGGTGCGCGAGGTCGTCGCCCACACGACCATGCCCTTCCGAGCCTCGCTCGGCAGAACGCTGCTGGGGCTGGTGAGGGCACGCGGGAACTTCAACCGCATGGCCGACCGGCACGCGCGCCATGACGCGGCCACGATGTCCCCCGAGACGCTGCTCGCCTCGCTGCGGGACAACGTCGAGCACCCGTGGACGCCGCCGGGAGGGGGCGCCGCGGGAGCGCTCGCGCACGACGTCATCCATGGGCTCGACATCACGGTGGGCCTCGGACTCGACCGCCGGGTTCCGCCGGAGCGGGTCGCCATGGTGCTGGCCGGGATACGGCCGAAGAACATCGCGTTCTTCGGGACCGACCTCACGGGGGTCAGGTTGCAGGCGACCGACATCGACTGGAGCCACGGCACGGGGGCACCGCTCCGGGGCCCGGCGCAGGACCTGCTGCTCGTCGTCTGCGGGCGGCGCCTGCCGCCGGGCAGGCTCACGGGCGAGCCCGCGGCGCGGTTCTCCCGGTGACTCCGGAGCCGCCCGGTCGCCCGTCCACCGGTTCGAACGGCGGGGCGGCGCCGGCCGGGCGAGCCCGGGTTCTTCCCGAATGCGATTCGATAATTTCGCATGATAGTTGAAAGTTTCACTATCACGAAGAATTCCTCCGGGTGTTCGCCCACGTTGTAGGGGTGGCGAACACCCGCGCGCCGGCCCCCGGGCGATGCGCCGTTGACATGCGAGGCCCGATCTTGAAAAGTCGCATGGGAGCGCTCCCATTCTCCCTCCGACTCCACCTGGGGGTCAGATCCGCATGTCATCGACACATGAAGCCTTTCCCACCACACCACACGGAACGCCGGTCCCCGAGCCGGGGCGGCGTCTCGGTCCCCTGGCGGGGGCACGGCGTCTCTCTCTCCCGCTGAGAAAGGGCGTCACCGCCGACACGGCCGCCGGGAGCCAGGGACTGTTCATGGCCCTGTACCGGATCGTGCTGGGGCTGCTGTTCGCCTGCCACGGCGCGGCGACCCTGTTCAACGTACTGGGAGGTCCCGAAGGCGGCCACGTGCCCGCCCTCGGACAGTGGCCCTCGTGGTGGGCCGCGGCCATCGAACTGGTCGGCGGTGTCCTCGTCCTCCTCGGCCTCGGCGCCCGCACCGCCGCCGTCATCTGCTCGGGCACCATGGCGTTCGCCTACTTCACCGTCCACCAGCCCCACGCGCTGTTCCCGATCCAGAACGGCGGGGAGAAGGCCGCCCTCTTCTGCTGGGGCTTCCTGCTCGTCGCGGTCCTCGGCCCCGGCCGATGGGCGCTGTCCACGCTGCTGACACCCTCGCGGACCCTCGCACACGACAGGGCATGACGGCCGCGCATTCCCGCCGTACGGACGACCGATCATGTTCCCGCCGCCCCCGGTGCCGATCGTGGTGCCGGGGGCGGTGACATCCCCCTGCCGCCATTCCGTGATCAGCCGCATTCCAGGTGGTTCGTCCGTACAATCCCATCGGGGGTGGGCGAGATGGCCACGCGTTCCACGGGCACCACCGCGTCACCGCGTTCCGCACGCGCCACCGCGTCACGTTCCACGGGCGGGATCACCGTGTCACGTTCCGCACGCGTCGCCGCGTCGCGTTCCACGGGCGGCACCGCCTTGCTCGCCGTCGCGGCCGGAGCGGCGTGGCTGCTGTTCGTCACCGGCCTGGGGATCGGCCAGGGCGGCATCCGGCGCAGCGGCCTGATCTGGACTCTCGGCGCGCTGGCCGGCCTCTCCTTCCTCACGGTCGGCATCGTCATCGCCCGGAAGCACCCGCGTAACCAGATCGGCCCGCTCATGGTGCTGCTCGGGCTCGCGTGGATCCCCCAGCAGATGCTGTTCCTGCCCGGCGACCCGCTGTGGGCGCTGGCACTGTGCGGCGTCTGGGCGGGGATCGCCTGCCACCTGTTCCTCGCCTTCCCCACCGGCAGGCTGGGCCACGTGTCGTACCGGGCGGTGACCGGCCTGGCGTACGTCGCGTCCCTCGTGCTGTCCGTGGCACAGGCACTCATCCGCCTTCCGCTGCCCGCGCCGCTCCAGCACGTCGCCGTCGCGATCGACACCTCGTCCTGGCAGGCGACGGTCCTCATCTCCGGCGCGGTGCTCGTCCTCACGGTCGAACGCTGGCAGCGGGCCAGCGTGGCGCAGCGCAGGGCGATCGCACCGGTCACCGGCGCGTCGATCGTCGCCACGGTCGCCTTCACCGGGGACCGCGTGGCCAACCTCTTCCCCCCGAACCCGGTGCAGCTCCCCACCGCGCTCGTCATGCTGGCGGCCTTCACGGCGGTCCCGCTGGCGTACCTCGCCGGGCTGATGCGAAGCCGCATGGACCACGGACGGGTGGCCGAACTCGTGGTCCACCTGAGCAGACGCGAACGGCCGGACACGTTGCGCGACGAGCTGGCCGCCACCCTGCGGGACCCGGGGCTGACCGTGGGCTACTGGACGGCCGACCAGGACCGATACGTGGACGCCGACGGCCGCCCCGTCGACCTGGATCCGGGGCGGGGCAGGGCCGTCACCCGCGTCGACCAGGGCGAGTCGCCGCTCGCCGTACTCGTGCACGACGCCGCCCTGCTGGAGCAGCCCCTGCTGGTCGAGGCCGCGTGCGCCGCCGCGGCCCTCGCCCTGGAGAACGAGCGGCTCACCGCGGACCTGCGGGCCAGACTGCGGCAGCTCGCGGCCTCCCGGCGGCGGATGCTGCAGTGGGGCGAGGCCGAACGCCGCAGGATCGAACGTGACCTGCACGACGGCGTGCAGCAGCGGCTGCTGTCGGTGGCGATGACGCTCGGACTGGCCGAGGCCGCCGGCGCGAACCCCGGACGGGCCGCACCGCTGATCGGCGAGGCCAAGACGGCGGTGCTCGCCGCGCTGGACGACCTGCGCGCCGTCAGCCACGGCATCCACCCGCCGGTGCTGACCGAGCGCGGCCTGGCCGGCGCGGTCAAGGAGCTGGCCGCCGTCTCCCCCGTCACCGTCGCCGTCACCTGCGACCTGGAGGCGGCCGGGCCGCTGCCGCAGTCCGTGGAGACCGCGGCCTACTACATCGTCAACGAGGCCCTGGCCAACGTGACCAGGCACGCCGCCGCGTCGAAGGCATGGATACGGCTCGCCCGCCACGAAGGCCGCCTCCTGGTCGAGGTGGGCGACGACGGCGCGGGCGGGGCCGACCCCGCGCGGGGTTCGGGGCTCGCGGGTCTCGCCGACCGCGCCGAGGCCAACGGCGGCAGGCTCACGATCGACAGTCCCCCGGGGGAGGGAACCGTGCTGAGGGTGGTTTTGCCGTGCGCGTAGCGATCTGCGAGGACTCCACGCTGTTCCGCGAGGGACTGGCCCGGCTGCTGGCCGAGTCCGGGTTCACGGTGGCGGCGTGCGTCGACGACGCCGGCGAACTCCTCGCCCACGTGGGGCAGGACCCGCCCGAGGTGGCCGTGCTCGACATCCGGCTGCCGCCCACGCACACCGATGAGGGGCTGCGCGCCGCCGTCACCCTGCGGGAACGGCACCCGGAGGTGGGAGTGCTCGTGCTGTCGCAGTACGTCCGGGTGAGCTACGCGGTCGAGCTGCTCGGCGGCCGCACCGAGGGAGTGGGCTACCTGCTGAAGGACCGGGTGTCGGACCTGGCGGAGTTCGCCGCCGCCATCCGCCGGGTGGGGTCGGGCGGATCCGTGCTGGACCCGGTCGTCGTCGAGCAGCTCGTCGGCCGCCACCGGCAGCCCGGCGACCCGCTGGGCCGGCTCACCGACCGCGAGCGCGCCGTGCTGCGGCTGATGGCCGAGGGACGCACGAACATGGCGATCGCCGAACGACTGGCCATCGCCGAGCGCACCGTGGAGAAGCACTGCACGAGCATCTTCGCCAAGCTCGACCTGGAGGCGAGCGCGCACGACCACCGGCGGGTACTGGCGGTGCTGCGCTACCTGAACGCGTGAGGTGCGGATAACCGCACCTTTCGAAGGGTGCCAGCCGGGTTCCCCCGCCTACGGCCGTCACCGATGATCGAATCAAGGGGAAGCCGCCGGTGACCGGACCGGCGGGAAGCCGTCGGCCCGACCGGGACGGCGGGAACTCACGGTGAACGGTGAACGGTGACCGGACCGCCGGGGATCCACCGGCGATCGGACCGACGGAAAGGAACACACTGATGGCGGTGGACGCTGGAGTACGGCGGCTGCTCGCGGACTCCGGGCAGGCGCGCCCGAGGGTGAGCCTCCGGGCCGACATGGTCACGGCGCTGCTCGGCGTCTGGTTCGGCGTCGGGCTGATGATCGACGCCTGGGCGCACAGCAACCTGGCCGAGCTGGAGACGTTCTTCACGCCCTGGCACGCGGCCTTCTACTCGGGGTTCGCGGCGGTGTCGGCGTGGATCATCTGGCAGGTCTACCGCAACGTCCGCGCCGGCCGCAGCGGCCTGTCCGCGGTGCCGGACGGATACCTCGCGGGGCTGCTCGCCATCCCGGGGTTCGCCGCGTTCGGGTTCGCCGACCTGATGTGGCACACGTTCCTGGGCATCGAGCAGACCGTCGACATCCTGTTCAGCCCCTCCCACCTGGGACTGATCGTGACGATGATGCTCATCATCACGAGCCCGCTCCGCTCGGCCTGGAACGCCCCGGACCTCGGGGATCGGCCCAGCCTGTCGCGGCTGCTGCCCGCGCTGGTCGGACTCGGCTTCGGCGCCGCGCTGGTGTCGCTGTTCGTGTCGTACGGCAACGCCATCCAGTGGGGCGCGGAGAGCGTCGTCCGGGCCTTCTCCAGCGCGGACGACGGCGGCGCCGGCGCCCTGGCCGCATCGATGATCATCACGAACGCGATGCTGCTCGCCCCCGTGCTGCTCCTCCTGCGGAGGTGGCGCCTGCCGTTCGGCAGCGTGACCGTGCTGTCCTTGGTGGGCGTCCTGATGCCGGGCGCGCAGACGGCCTTCGGCAACGTGCCGATCCTGCTGACGTTCGTCATCGCCGGGCTGGTGGGCGACCTGCTGATCCGGTGGCTGCGCCCCTCGCGGGAGCGCCGGGCCGCCTACTGGGCCTTCGCCGGCCTGTCGGCGTTCGCCACCTGGTCCCTGTACGTCGCGGTCGCCTCCCTGGTCGTGGGACGGCTACCCGCCGTACCCGAACTCTGGACCGGCGCGCCGATCGTGGCGGGTCTCATCGGCCTCGCACTCGGCGTCCTGTTCCTCCCGAACGCGGTGCCCGCGCAGACGGGCCTCCTCCCGAACGGGACACCCGCGGAGACCGTCCTTCCTTCGGACGGGACGCCTGCGGGCGCCGGTTCCCCGTCGAACGCGGCAACCGCACGGAGCGGCCGGCCGGACGCCGTGTTCTCCGCGAACGCGACGCGGGCGGAGGCCGATGAGCCGGACGCCCGACGGGCATGACCCTTCGGCTCCGACGATCCCGACGGCTCCGACCGCTCCGCCCGGCCGGTCCGTTGCGGCCGCTTCGGTCGCTTAGGTCGCTCCGCCCGGCCGGTCCGCTTCGCCTGCTCCGGCTGTTCTGCCTGGCCGTCCTGCTGACGGTGGCGTCGGCGTCGCCCGCGGTGGCGCACGACGTCAGGGCGGGGGCGGACCTGCGGATCGCGCAGACGATCGCGGGCGCCGAGCTGACCCTCGTCATCAAGGCCACGACCCGCGTTCCGGGGCCGCTGCGCGTCGAGGTGGTCGGATTCCCCACCGCCCCGGCGCTGGACCTGCGGCTCCGATCGATGACCGACGGGCGCGTCACGCACGGCACAGTGGCGCCCGGCCGCCCCTCCCAGCTGCGGGTCGAGGAGACCGGGCCGCACGAGCTGACCGTCGCCGCCGGAGGCGAGATCGCGACGATCCCGTTCCGGGTCCTGGTGGACCGCGGCTCCGGGTGGGAGTACCTGATCTACGGCGGCCTTTTCACGGCCGGTCTGCTCCTGGTGGGCGGCCTGCTCAGCGGGGCGTTCAACCGGCGCGGCAGACCGGCGTTCGTCGTGACCGCGGTCGCCGCCGCGGGGATCTCGGTCGCCGCGCTGATCGTGGTCCTCGAACCCTGGCTGCCCGCCGGGTCGCCGGACGGCGCCGAGCCCCGGCCCACGGGCTCCGCGCTCGGCAGGCCGTACGTCCAGCGGATGGTGAGCACGGTCCCCGCCCACCCGGCGGCGGGGGAGGAGTTCGTGACGCGCGTGGAACTGTTCGACGGGTCCACCGGGCGGCCCGTCGACGACCTCGCCGTCCACCACGAGGCCATGGCCCACCTGGTGGTCACCAGCGAGGACGGCCGCTACTTCCGCCACGTCCATCCGCTGCGCACCGCGCCGGGCCGGCTGGAGGCTCGGCTGCGCGCCGACCGTCCCGGCCGCTATCTCGCCTACGTCGAACTCGAACGCACCGACTCGGGCGGCCAGCTCCTCACCGGCTCCTTCACGGTCGCCGGCCCGGAAAGCCCCCCGACGACCTCCCCCGACCCGGACGCCCGGGACGCGACGGCCCCGCCCGAGACAGGAGACGCCTCAGACGGCCGGGACGCCACCGCGTCGACCGGTCCGAAGCCCCGGGACGCCACGGCCCCGCCCGGTGCCGGAGACCCGGACCCCGCGTCCTCACCCGGCCCCGGGATCCGCGGCGCCGAGGCGGGGACGGTGACGATGACGCCCGCCGTACCGCAGTCGGGACGGCCCGCCACCATCCAGGTGGTCACGAGCGGGACACCGAAGCCGTGGCTCGGAATGGCGGGGCACCTCATCGTGCGCGCCGAGGACGGCGAGTTCCTCGGCCACGTCCACGAGATGGGGACGCCCGGCAGCCGGTTGCGCTTCACATTCGGCTTCCCCGCGCCGGGTCGCTACTTCGCCTGGGCGCAGTACGCCACAGACCGCGGCATCACCACCGTGCCCTTCACCGTGGAGGTCCCCCGATGATCCGGAAGAAAGCCCGGCGAGGTCTGGGCGGCCTGGAGCTCGTCGGGATTCTGGGGGTCGTGATCATCGTGTTCTTCGCCGCCCGCGCCTCAGGCGGAGACCCGGTGACCACGGCGGGCGCCCACTACGCCGTCACCGTCACCGCCGACCGGAACACGATCGACGTACGGCTGGACAGGGGAGAGGCCGACACGGTCACCGTCGCCGCCGTGATGCCCGCCATGGGCCACGCGATGCCCGAGGTCACGGCCAGGAAGACCGCCCCCGGTCACTTCGTCGCGGAGGGCGACCTGTTCTCCATGGGCGGCGGGTGGGAGCTGTCCGTCCGCCTCGCCGGCCCCTCGGGCGAGGAGACCCTCACGCTCACCACCCTCGTCACCGGCTGACGCCGCGCCGTACCCACCCGGGAAAGGCCGGACGATGCCGATCGCCCAGCCTGTCTTGTCCCCTGTGGTACGGCCTGCACCTGGCGGCGGCGGTGGCCGTGGGCGCGGTGCTGGTGGTCTCCTCTCGGAGGGAGGCCGCCGAGCAGGGGAGGACGCCGGTCCTCATCGCACTGAGCATCGGCCTCACCGTTCTGGTGATCTTCGCCATCTGATCGCCGCTCGCCGGGACCGGGAGGCTTCCGCTCACCCGGTCACACGGTCATCGAGCCTGAAATTTTCAGAGCAATGGCTTAGAAACTTTCTATGCCTTCTTCTCCGCGTATGGGACCAGAGTGCGGAAGAAGGCGGCGACACCGTCGCTGACCTGCGGCACAGATCAGGGGATCGTCTCCCGAAGTACGTGCTGGTGAAATGGCCCGCACATCGCTCCGGCCGCCATTCGGCGAGCAGTGGTCCATGGAAAGTCGTCATGTTATGTTTCCGCGCGCATCGTGTTTCTGTTGCACGGTCGGGATCGCCCTCGTGTCGGCGTCTCACCCCTCACGTCACCACCGGCGGCCGGCTCGCGCCGACCCGTACAAGGCAAGGGAGCGCTCTTGAATCCGCAATTCCTCCGAAGAGCCCGGCTGCGGGCGCGCATGGTCGTCGGCACGCTGGCCGTACTGCTCGCCGCGGGGATGACGACGGCCGTCAACGCTCAGGCGGCCGCGGGCTGCCGGGTGGCGTACGAGGTCACGACCCAGTGGACGGGCGGCTTCACCGCGAACGTGAACGTCACCAACCTCGGCGACCCGATCAACGGCTGGCGTCTGGCCTGGACGTTCCCCTCGGGCCAGAAGGTCACCCAGGCGTGGAACGCGACGGTCACCTCCTCGGGCGCGCAGGTCACCGCGGCGAACGCGAGCTACAACGCGGCCGTCGCGACCAACGGGACGGTCTCCTTCGGCTTCAACGGATCGTGGTCCGGGAGCAACGCCGCCCCGGCCGCGTTCACACTCAACGGCGTCACCTGCACCGGAGGCACCGGCGGAACGCCGTCCCCCAGCGCGACGCCGACGACGTCGCCCAGCTCGAGCCCCTCGCCGACGACGTCCCCGCGGCCGGGCGACGCGATGGCCACGGTGGCCGCGATGCAGCCCGGCTGGAACCTGGGCAACACACTCGACGCCATCTCCGACGAGACGGCATGGGGCAACCCGCTGACGACCCGGGCCCTGCTGCACCACGTGCGATCCCAGGGCTACAACAGCATCCGGATCCCGGTGACCTGGAGCAACCACCACGGCCCGGCTCCCGACCACACCATCGACGCCGCCTGGCTGAACCGCGTCCGCGAGATCGTCGACTGGTCCCTGGCGGAGGGCTTCTACGTGATGATCAACCTGCATCACGACTCCTGGCAGTGGATCAACACCTACCCCGGCGACCGTACGACCGTGATGAACCGGTACACCGCGCTGTGGAAGCAGATCGCCGGCACGTTCCGCGACCACTCCTCCAAGCTGGTGTTCGAGAGCATCAACGAACCGCAGTTCACCGGCACCTCAGGAGACGCGGCGAGCGACCAGGTGGTGAACGAGCTCAACACCGAGTTCGTCCGCCTCGTGCGCGGGACCGGCGGCGGCAACGCCACCCGGCTGCTCGTGCTGCCCACCCTGCACACCAGCGGCGAGCAGGCCCGGCTGGACGCGCTGAAGGCCACCTTCGACCAGCTGAAGGACCCCAACCTCGCTGCGACCGTGCACTTCTACGGGTGGTGGCCGTTCAGCGTCAACATCGCCGGCGGCACCACCTACAACAGCGACGTCGAACAGGACCTGGTCGGCACCTTCGACCGGGTGCGCGACACTTTCGTCTCCCGCGGGATCCCCGTGATCATCGGAGAGTGGGCGCTGCTCGACTACGACCACACCCGGCCCGGGATCATCGAACGCGGCGAGTTCCTGAAGTATCTCGAAGCCGTCGGCTACCACGCCCGCACCCGGAAGCTCACCACCATGCTCTGGGACGCGGGCCAGTTCCTGAACCGCAACGAGCTGCGATGGCGTGACCAGGGCGTCTACGAGATGATGAAGGCCAGCTGGACCACGCGCTCCGGCACCGCCTCGTCCGACCAGGTGTACGTCCCCCGCAGCGGCTCGATCACCGCCAGGACGCTCACGCTCAACCCCAACGGCACCTCGTTCCAGGGCCTGTGGCAGGGCGGCGCCAAACTCGCCGCCGGCACCGACTACACCGTGTCCGGCAACACCCTGACCCTCACCGCGGCGGCCCTCACCCGGCTTGCCGGCAACCGCGCCTACGGCGTGAACGCCACCATCGAGGCCCGCTTCTCCCAGGGCGTGCCGTGGCAGATCAGCGTCATCACCTCCGACCCGCCGACCCAGGCCGCCGCTACCGGCACGACTGGCTCGTTCACCATCCCCACCCAGTTCCGCGGCGACCAGCTCGCCACGATGGAGGCCAAGTACGCCGACGGCAGCCCGGCGGGACCGGCCAACTGGACCCCGTACAAGCACTTCTGGGAGCACTTCCAGCCCGACTACACCGCGAACACCATCATCCTGAAGCCCGAGTTCTTCGCCGAGGTCAACGACGGCCGCGTCACCCTCACCTTCCACTTCTGGAGCGGCACGAAGATCACCTACAACATCACCAAGTCCGGCACCACGGTGACCGGCAGCACCGGCTGACGGTCACCGTGCTGACCGGCGGCACCAGCTGACGAACAACCGCCGGGGGCCGTGGCTGACACAGCCGCGGCCCCTCTCGGCGTGGGAGAGCGGCCGGCGTCAGTGCCCCTGGAGGTAGGGGAAGACCTGACTGAAGTCGCGGGCGGCGAGCCGGTCCCGGCGGATGCCGAAGACCAGGACTCCTCCGTCCCCGAATATCATCTCGTTGTCCTCGTCGAGCTGGAGCAGGTTGACCCACTGGGACGCCTCCGCCGCGAAGCCGGGGTCCTTAGGCTCCACCCCGGCCACCGCGTACGCGGCGGCGGCCTCGACAGGCTGGTGCAGGGCGTCTGAATAGCCGCCGACCCGGTGTGCCCGGCCGCCCTCCGCCTCGGCGAAGTCGGCGAGCATGTCGCCGAAGGTCTCCCAGGGATCCTCTCCCACGACGCGGTCCCAGAAGTCGTCGCCCAGCCTGACCAGATCGTCATGCCCGCGCGTCGGCCAGGTGACCACGGTCTCGGCGGTCAGCGGCACCTCGGGGAACACCTGCGACTCCCATCGGACGGGCGCCTCCTTCTCGGGCACGCGTACGGCCCCGGGCGGAAGCAGGATCACCCGCGCGGCCGTACCCTCCCAGGTGGCGAAGAACAGCAGCGCGCCCTCGGCGGGCAGGCCGATGTCCGACTCATACGCCGCGAGCGCCGCGCAGTCCAGCTCGGCGAGGAACTGCATCCCCGAACCACCGTCTTCGGTCCCCGGCCACGGCACTCCGGCGGGCAGCCGGGGCAGGCCACCCAGCCGGCCGACGACGGTCTCGCCCTCCTCGGCGACCGACAGCCGGACGGCCGGACGGGCCAGGGCGATGAAACGCTCGGCGAGCTTCTCGGGTAACAGCTCTCGGACGTACTCGGCGAAATCAACCATCCAGTCCTGCATGGCGCCCATCCTGTCGGTATTCGATCTTGAGTGGAACGGTGCTCGGGCGGCGGGCCCGGCCCGTGAGAGTGCTCGGACAGCGGACCTGGCTCGTGAAAGTGCTCGGGAAACAGGCCCGGCCCGTGAGAAAGGCGAGGTCAGCGCCAGTGATCGCGCTCCGGCAGACGCAGCCACGCGTCAGGCGGGCCGGTGACCGCTCGCGCGTCGGTCAGCCGCAGACCCGCGTAGGCGCAGGAGTAGGCGACCGCGTCGTACCGGTAGAGGTAGGAGAAAAGGACCTCAAGGGGCCCGTCGTCCTCCCAGGGAGCTCCACCGGGATGCAGGTCCCACCCGACGATCTCGCCGTCACGAACGATGCTGCCCTGGTTGCCGCTCTTGGGATTGGCGTAGAGGCCGTAACAGACGGTCCCCACGGACAGCCGCCTGCTGATACCGGAGGCCTGCGGTATGTATCCCCAGGGCTGGGTGACGACGCAGCCGCCGGGCACGTCGGTGACGCCGACGTAGGCCATCGACTCGTCATCGAAGGGGTCGATCTCGTCGAGGAACTCCTCGGGGTCCACGTCCTCGGCCATGGCCTCCAGCCGCCGCGTCGCCTCGGCCGCGTCGATCCCGGCCACGCACGCCAGCCCGGTGCCCTCGTAGTAGAACTCGCCCAGCGCCGCGCTCAGCCGTTCCGCCTCCACCACCGCGGCGGCCTCGTCATCCGTCAGCCCGCTCACCCCGGCGGGACGACCGAACAGGTCCGGTTTCGGACCGGCCAGGCTGAGGCGCCCCGGCGACCAGCCACTCATCATCGGCTTCCACGGATCGGCCCCGGCGGCCACCAGAACGCGAGCGTTGTCGTGACGCCCCTCGTACACGGCGACCCAGAGGGCGGTACGACCCTCGTGCAGGGCGTCGACGTCCTCCACCCGACCGGCCAGCTCTGCGACCTCCTTGGGCGAACCGTCCTCGGCCGCGTCGTGTAACGCCGACTCGTCGTCATGCATGCTCGTGGCTCCTTTCGGGGGTGGAGTGAAGAACACACTGCGGCACCGACAAAACGGCGTCGGCGAAGTTCCACCGAAGGGGAGCGGACCGATGCGAACACCCGCGAAGCTACGGTCAGGCGAGACACGAGCCCCATCTGACCCGGGAAACGCCTTCAAGATCGTCATCTGCACCGAAGGCCGACTCCTCCCGACGGCCTCCAGAAGCCGGTGACATCCTTCGAACTGCCATTCTGTTACTAACATAAAAGTTACTAACATTGATGTTAGTATTCTGATGGGCACTGGATGAACTCTGGAAGGCGACGATGTGGCGGACTTCGTAGGCAGGCGACACGAACTCGCGACGCTGGATCGCGAGCTGGCCAAGGTGACCGCCGGAATCGGTGGAGAGCGACCCGGACGGTGCCTGATGCTCCGAGGTCGCCGCCGGGTGGGCAAGTCGCGGCTGGTGGAGAGGTTCGCCGAGAGGTCCGGCGCGCCGTTCCTCTTCTACGCCGCCACCGGAGCCTCGCCGGAGACGGACCTGGAACGGCTCAGCCAGGACGCGCGGTCCTCCAGCCTTCCCCTGGCGAATCTGCTGTCCGCGGCCCGTCCGGAGAGCTGGGACGCCGCATTCGATGTGCTGGCGGCGGCACTGCCGCACGACCGGGCGAGTGTGGTGGTCATGGACGAGGTGCCCTACCTGATGGACGCTGAGGGCGCATTCGAAGGCATGCTCCAGCGGGCCTGGGACCGAGCACTGGAGACGAAACCGGTCCTGCTGGTCCTCATCGGCTCCGACCTGTCGATGATGGAGGCGCTGAACAGCTACACGCGCCCATTCCATCAGCGTGGACGGGAGATGGTGCTGGGCCCCCTCAACCCGGCGGAGGTGGGCGAGATGCTCGGCCTCGATCCCGCCGCGGCCTTCGACGCGGCCCTGATCACCGGTGGACTACCCCTGATCTGCGCGGAGTGGCCGCACGGCGCCGGAATGTGGGAGTTCCTGCAGGCGGCACTCAGCGATCCGGTCTCACCTCTGCTGGTGTCGGCGGAGCGCTCACTCGCCGCCGAGTTCCCCCAGCAGGCGCAGGCCCGTACCGTCCTCGCGGCGATCGGCAGCGGCGAACGGACGTTCTCCAACATCGCCCGTGCCGCCGGAGGCATCGGATCGACCCCGCTGCAGCGGTCACTGGGGATCCTCGCGGACAAGCGGGTGATCGCGGCGGAGCTTCCCGTGTCCACACGGCCTTCGAAGGACCGTCGCTACCGAATCGCGGACCCCTATCTCCGCTTCTGGCTGAAGCTCCTGGGGCCGGCGATGGAGGAGATCGAGCGGGGCCGCGGTGACCTGACGCTGGGGCGCATCCGCGAGAACTGGACCAGCTGGCGCGGCAGGGCCGTCGAACCCCTGGTGCGCGAGGCGCTGGCCCGGCTGCTGCCCGATGCACACCTCCCCGCAGCCCCCGCCATCGGCGGCTACTGGACCCGCACCAACGACGTGGAGATCGACATCGTGGGAGCAGACCGCGCGCCGATCGCCGGGGAGCTGTTGTTCGTCGGCTCGGTGAAGTGGCTGGAGAACTCCCCGTTCGACCGGCACGACCTCGCGGCACTGCACCGCCACCGCGCCGCGCTCACACCCGACCCCGTACCGGTGATCGCCGTATCGCGCAGCGGGACCAGCTGCACGGGACTCGACGCCGTGTACGGTCCGGCCGAACTCCTCACGGCCTGGTCCTCCTGAGCCCGCCGGGACGCATGCCGAGTCATCGACGTACGGGCCGCCGACCGTACCGGCTCGGTACGGCGACCCGTGGCCAGCGACAGTGCCGATCCAGGAGGACGAGCCGTAGCCGGCGGCCGTCACCGAATCCTGATCACCCGGACACCTCGTCGAGCCACAGGCGGCGGCTGAAGCCGCCCCGCTCGGTCTGCTTGCGGCGTGCCGCTTCCCGGATCTGCTCCTCGGAGAGTCCGAGTGCTCCGGTGAGGGCCGCCAGCACCTCGTAGATGTCAGCCAGTTCCCCCAAACGTTCGTCGGGCCCGGCCTGGCGCAGTTCGTCGGCCTCTTCGATGAGCTTGGCCATCAACGCGGGGACCAGCTCCGATTCGTCGAGGACACGGACCTCGGCCGTCGCGCCGTCGGCCTCGATGATCTCCGGAATCCGATCGCGGATCAGCTTGCCGTACTTGATTGTCCGTTTTTGCATAAAAATGTCGCCCTCCTGGCGGATACTCCGCATGTGGATTACCAGCGCGGCGTGGTCACCGGTGAGAGCGTATGGCGCGCAATCGTCCTGTACGGTGCCAACTCGGCCACCTACAAGTTCGCCTTCGGCGCGACCCTGCTGGACATCGCCGCCACCGGTCGTGATCACGTCACGTTGGACGAGCTGGCGCCGCGGTACGCGGAGCTCCTCTGCCAAGCCCTCCAGCGCCAGCCCCGGCAGGGCACCTCCGAGAGCAGCAGGTTCTTGGCCGCCTGCCGCGCGTTCAACGCCGGCGAGATCGACCTCGACACGCTGCACCGGCGAACCGTCCAGCTCGGCTTCGCCAACGTCATCGACGCCTTCCCCAAGCTCGGCGGCGACCAGGCACCGGTGCGCTACTACGAGGACCAGCGCAAGAGCTCCGTCTCCCCGGGCCTGGTGCTACGCGACGAACTCCTCGAACTCGCCCGATCGGTGCACGCTCCCGACCTCGACGCCGAGACCGCCGCCCGATGGCGGCTGGTGGAGACGGCCTGGGCGACCGGCATCTCCGGCGCCGTACTCGCCCCCTCGCCGGCCTACGACTCCAGCGTCCAACTGGTCCGCGACCCCGGCACCCAGCCGGCCCGCGACTCCAGCGTCCGGCTGGTCCATGACTCCGGCACCCAGCCAACCCACGACTCCGTCCCCCAGCTGATCTACGACTCCGGCACCCAGCACCTGGTCCTGCGGACCGAGCGGCGCCGCAGGAGCGTCACGGGAGTCGTCCCCGCCCTCAACGGATACCAGGACGGCCGCTGCGCCTACTGCGACCAGCTCATGGTCCAGGAGAGCAGCGGCCCCATCGTCGAGCACGTCCTGCCCTGGAAACTGCTCACCCGCGACTGGAAGGGCCCTGACGTCGACACCGTCTGGAATTTGGTGCTGTCCTGCAAGCCCTGCAACGACGAGAAGCGGGACCGGGCACCGCACGAGTCCTGGATGCCGTGGCTCGAACAGCGCAACAACGACCTCATCGAGTCACGCCATCCGCTGCGCGATGTCCTCATGGCCCAGACCGGCGCGACCCCGGCCCGTCGGCACGCATTCCTCAAGGACGCCTACCGAAGGGCGACAGAACTCCTACCTGCCGTCTGGACACCAGGCTGAGAGGCGCCGGAGTTCTCATCCAGGAAGAGTGCCCCCGGCATGATTCGAACATGCGACACCCGCTTTAGGAGAGCGGTGCTCTATCCCCTGAGCTACGGAGGCGGGGACTCCCTCCAAGGGTAGCGAAAGTTCGGCGTGCGTGCGCGCCGGGTGGGGTGGTGGCGGGTGAAGTCGCGTTATCCCTTCGCTGAGCTGCGGTAAAGGCGTGGCAAGTGACGGCGTGGGGGCGTGGTGGGCATGGCTAATGTCACGCTGCGTGATCGAACGGCGACCTGTTCGCAGCCGGGAGCGTCGCGCGCTGCGGCCGTTGGTGCTCTGCGGGGCGATGCTGGCTCCCGCGCTTCTTGCCACCGGCCTGCTGGTGGCCGACCTCACCGGGTACGGCGAGGCCGTCCGGGACGCCGGTGCCGACGGGGCATCGGAGGGGGGCGTCATCGCGGCTCTGCCGTACGTGGTCGTCCCCGTTCCGGACGCGGCCTTCGGGCCGAGGTGGGTGCCTCCTCCACCTCGGCCCGACCGGATGTACGAGGGGTGGATGCCGGGGGTCGTGGTGGCCCGGCCGCGCCGTCCGGCGGAGCCCGTCAGGGAGCCCGGGAGGCGCCCGGCGGTGCCCAGGGTGGCCGTTCCGAGGGACGAGCGTACGGCGGAGCCCACGGCGACGCCGCAGCCGGAGGCGGAGCCGACGCCCGAGGTGTCGGAGACGCCGCGGCCGGAGAGCGCGGACGCCGTGTTCGAGTGTCCGAAGGAGTGGTGGGGGACCTGGCTGTGGGAGGTGTGCGAGGAACAGGAGTGGGAGGGTGCTTGAGGTAGCAGGCTGACAAAAGGTGAGTTCCGTACATAACGGCTGCACCGTCTCTGGCTCGGACACTTGGGGAGCTGTAGTAACGTGCGTGCCTGACCCAGGTCACGAGTTCGCAAACGGAGGGGTCGTAAAGTGCCACCTCGTCGATCAGTGGGTCTGATCGCCGTTGTCGCGACCATGACCTCCCTCATCCCCGCGGCCGCGGAGGCGCGAACCGGATCGACGGCCTCCGGCCAGGCGCAGTCAGGGTCCCCGGTTTCCGCCCAGGCCCAGTCCGGAGTCCAGGCCCGGCCGGAGTCCCTGCTTTCCGCTCAGGCCCGGCCGGCGTCGCAGGTCTCCGCCGAGGCCGAGCTACGGCGTGACCCGACGACCCTCCTGGAGCTGCGCCGCGAGGCCGAGAAGGCGACCAAGGAGCTGGAGGACGCGACGAAGGTGCTCCGGGACCGGCAGGCCAAGATCCGGGCCTCGGAGAAGGAGCTGTCGGGCAAGCTGCGCGAGCTCCAGGCCGCCGACCGCGCCTTCGCCCAGATGCGGCAGCCGCTGTCGGACGTCGTCGGCCTGCTCTACCAGCAGCCCACGGGCGGTGACCTGGCCGGTTTCCTGTCCGGGGAGACGAACGAGGACACGTTGCAGGCCATGGCCGACGTCACCCAGATCGTCGCCGCGCGGGACCGCGTCCTCGCGGAGAGCGGCCGCCTGCAGACCGAACGCGAGAAGCTGGCCGCCCAGGCCCAGGAGCTGCGGGCCGACACCCTGCTCTCCGAGGCGCAGGCGAACGCCGAGATCGAGGCTCTCCGGGCGCGGTCAGGAAAGATCGTGAAGTCGCTGACCCAGGCGCTGGTGAAGCTGGGCGTCAAGGTCGACAAGTCGGGCCAGCCGGCCCAGGGGTGCAACCCGGTCCAGGTGGGCATGTCGGACCAGTTCTCCAACGGGCTGATCCCCAAGGCGTACCTCTGCCCGCTCCCGCAGCCCGGCAGCGAGCTGCGCGGGGACGCGGCGCTCGCGTTCATCAGCATGAACGAGGCGTACAAGAAGCGGTTCGGCAAGTCGATGTGCGTGACCGACAGCTACCGGAGCCTCGCCGAGCAGCAGTCGGTCTACTACCGCCGTCCGGGCTTCGCGGCAGTCCCGGGGCGGAGCAACCACGGTCTCGGGCTCGCTGTCGACCTGTGCGGCGGGGTGCAGCAGTTCCGGTCGGCCCCGTTCAACTGGCTGGAGGCCAACAGCAAGAAGTTCGGGTGGTTCCACCCGAAGTGGGCCTACGTCAGCCCCTTCGAGCCCTGGCACTGGGAGTACGACCCCAAGCTCGGCTCGCTGCTGTGACGTCCTCCCCGGGGTCCCCGGGGCTTCGGTCGTCTCCAACCTCGCCGGCCTTTCCCGCCGTGCCGACCTCTACGGTCTTCCCTGGCTGAGCGGCCGGGGCGGGGCGCCGCCCATCGGGTCAGGGCTCCGCGACGGGCGCTCTCGCGACGGGCGGAGGGTTTCGGCGCGGGGACGGGGTCAGGTCGGGAACGGGGTCCAGGTCAGGAACGCCGTGGCCGGTGAGCGGCTGTGTTCCGGAGAGCCGCCGCCGCCGAGTCATCGGGCGCGTGGGCCGATGGTGATCGACAGGTGGCCGCCCGCCTGGGCTGAGGCCAGCCTGACGGCCTGCTCGGCGGTGGTGGCCAGCACGACCAGGGCGTCGCGGTCCGACCGGTCGCCGAGATCGGCCAGGACGGTGACGCCCTCGGCCACGACCCGGGCCGGGACCGCTCCCTCCCAGCTGGCGGAGGCGGCCAGGACGTTGACGACGTCGCCGGGTGACAGCAGCCGGGCCGCCGCGGAATCCGCGACGCGGACCGGTGTGGCGACCGTTCCCGGGCCGTGCGCGGCCAGCAGGCCCGGACCGAGGAGGCGCACGTCGGTGATGGGCTCCCCTCGGCGGGCCGGGCCTGCCATGACCTTCCCGGCGACCGGTGCGCCGGGCCTGAGCGCGCCGTCGGGGACCGTCTCCGGCCGGAGGGCGGCCGTGGTGAGGTCGCGTGCGGCCAGTACGCCCCCGGGGAGGTTTCTGGCCGCCACCAGGACGGTCACCGAGGCGGTCTCCGGTCGCAGCGCGACGACGGCGCACGTGGCGGCCAGAGCGGTGACAACGGTGGCGGCGAGGCGGTGGTACCGGCCGAGAAGGCGGCGGAACGCGCGCATGACGGACTCCATCGTGAGAGTGGGAAGAACCGGGTGGCGCGGTACCCGTGGATGACTGGACGACCGCGCCCCGCCGTACGGCGGGGCGGGCGGTCTGTCGGCAAGGCGGTCTGTGGGGAGACCGGTCTGCCGGGAGGCGGTGACGGCGATTTCTCGGCCGTCGCCGCACGGTGGAATCGGCTTGGGCCGACCGGTGGGACCGGTCTGGCGGGTCAGCGGTTCGTGGACGGCGGGTGCCGGTCGTCATCGGCCGACGGGACCAGCCTGAGCCGACAGACGGGACCGGCCTGAGCCGACCGGCGGGACCGGCCTGAGCCGACCGGCGGGACCGGCCTGAGCCGACCGGCGGGACCGGCTTGAGCCGGCTGGGCCGGTCTGGATCAGCTGGCGGTTCGTGGACGGCGGGCGCCGGTCGTCACCGGCCGGCGGGGCGGGCGGTCACTCCGGGAGGTCGAAGGGGAGTTTGAGGCCGTCGAGGGCGGTGGAGCAGGGGCAGGCGCGCTCCTCCGGGAGGGCGGTGACGACCTCGGTGACGAGGGATCGCATGTGCTCGACGTTGGCGGCGAAGAAGGCCAGGACCTCCTCGTGGGTGACGCCCTCACCTGCCTCGACCCCGGCGTCGTGGTCGGTGACCAGGGACAGCGAGGTGTAGCACATGGCCAGCTCGCGGGCGAGGATCGACTCGGGGAAGCCGGTCATGCCGACGATCGTCCACCCGTTGGAGCCGAACCAGCGGGACTCCGCGCGGCTGGAGAAGCGGGGGCCCTCGATGACCACGAGGGTGCCGCTGTCGACCAGATCCCACTGGGCGGAGCGGGCGGTGGAGACGGCCGCCGCGCGCCCGGCCGGGCAGTAGGGGTCGGCGAAGGCGACGTGCACGACGCCGTCGGTGTCGTAGTACGTCTGGACGCGGCCGGAGGTGCGGTCGATGAGCTGGTCAGGGACGACCAGGGCGCCGGGGCCCACCTCGGGGCGCAGGGAGCCGACCGCGCTGGGGGCCAGGACCTGGCGGACGCCGAGGGAGCGCAGGGCCCACAGGTTGGCGCGGTAGGGGATGAGGTGGGGGGCGAAACGGTGGTCGCGCCCGTGGCGGGGGAGGAAGGCGACCGTGCGGGAGCCGATGCGGCCGACGGTGATGACGTCGCTGGGCGGGCCGTAGGGCGTGGAGACCTCGACCTCGGTGGCGTCGTCGAGCAGGGAGTAGAAGCCGGAGCCGCCGATGACCCCGATTTCCGCGCGAGTGACCATGGCGCCGAGACTAGCGCGACCGGCGGCCCGGCGATGAGACCGGACCGTGCCTGTGGACAACGGGCGGGTGCCGGGCCGCGCCTGTGGACAACCTGGGCGGGACGGCCTGGTGGTGTGACGGCACGGCGGTGTCTCGCGTGGGGAACCGCTCTCGCCTGCCCCGCCTGGGGGCCGCTCCCGTCTGGGAGGAGGCCCCTGCCTGGAAGGCCGCCCCGCATGGAAGGGGCCTTCCTACCTGGAAGGGTCACCACCGCGTGCCGCCGCCCGCTTCCGCCCTGAGCCGCCTGTGCCCCGGACGGCTCATGCCGTAGGTCGGCTCGGACGGCTCGCGCAGCGGGTCGGTTCGGACGCTTCGTGCCGCGGGTCGGTTCGGGCGGCTCATGCCGCGGGTCCGCTCCCTGCTGGGAGCGGACGCGATCAGGCGGCGGGGGCCGAGCTGCTCGCCGAGGCGGGGGCCTTGCTCTTGGACTCGGACGAGGAGCCGGACGGCTTCGACTCGCCGGACGAGCCCGACGACCCCGAAGAGCTCGACGACGCCGAGGAGTCCGACGAGCCCGAGGCCCCGGAGGAGCCCGACGAGCTGGAGGATCCCACGGTGCTGGTGGAGGAGGACCGGCTGTCGGTCCGGTAGAAGCCGGAGCCCTTGAAGACGATGCCGACCGCCGAGAACACCTTGCGGAGCTGGCCGGAGCACGACGGGCACTCGGTCAGGGCGTCGTCGGAGAACTTCTGGACGATCTCGAACTCGTTGCCGCACGCGTTGCAGGCGTACTGGTAGGTGGGCACGCGCTCCTCCTCGTTGGTTCACGCCGGTTGGCACTCTACGGACGCGACTGCTAATGGTATTCGGCTGACAGGGGTGAACGCGAGTCGGGTCCTTGCCATTCCACCGCGCCGCCGCGGCCCATCGCGCCCCAACCGGACGACCGGCGGTACGGCGAAGCCTCCGAAGTCCGGTGGCACGGCCGCAGCGGCGGGTCAGCGGCCGAGTTCGCCGAACCAGCCCGCCAGCTTGCCCCGGCGACTGATCGCCCTGATCCGCCGCTCGGCCGAGTCGCGGCAGGCGGCGGTGGTCACGACCAGGAGCTGGTCGTCGACCTTGATCCTGGTGGTGTCGGTGGGCACGAACGTCCGGCCGTCCCTCACGATCAGCGTGACCTGGGCGTCGGAGGGCAGCCGGAGTTCGAAGATCTCCACACCCTGAAGCTTGGAGGTCGGCGGGATCTTTATCTGGAGCAGGTCGGCGTTGAGCTCCTCCAGCGGCGCCGACTCCACTTCCAGGTCCTGCGCCTCGTCCACCTTCGACAGCCCGAGCCGCGTGGCCACGAAGGGCAGCGTCGGCCCCTGGATCAGGGTGTAGACGACCACGATGACGAACACCTCGTTGAACACGAGCTTGGCGGAGCCGTCGCCGCCCGTGCTCGCCGCCCAGGGGATGGTGGCGAGCACGATGGGGACCGCGCCGCGCAGTCCCGCCCACGACAGGAACGCCTGTTCGCGCCAGCCGAGCCGGTCCACCCGGGCGATCCGTACCAGGAAGGCGCAGACCACGATCGACAGCGGCCGGGCCACCGCGACCAGGATGAATCCGGCCACCAGGCCCGGGATGATCGCCGACGGCATCTCCGAGGGGCTGGCCAGCAGGCCGAGCATGACGAACAGGCCGATCTGCGCGAGCCAGGCCACCCCTTCGGCGAACCCCCGGGTTGCGGCGCGGTGCGGCATCCGGGAGTTGCCCATGATCAGTGCGGCGAGGTAGACCGCGAGGAAGCCGCTGCCGTCCAGGTGGACGGCCCCGGAGTAGGCGACGAACGCCAGGGCCAGCACGGCGATCGGGTAGAGACCGGAGACCGGCAGCGCGATCCGGCGCAGCGCGTACACGCCCAGGGGCCCGATGGCCAGACCGGCGGCGGCGCCCACCGCCAGTTCGACGACCACCTCCAGCAGCGCGTGCTCCACCGAGGACGAGCCCGCCGCGCTCAGCAGCACCACCGCGATGACGGTGGGGGCGTCGTTGAACCCGGACTCGGCCTCCAGGATGCCCGCGAGGTGGCGCGGCAGCGGCAGCCGGCGCAGGACGGAGAAGACGGCCGCGGCGTCGGTCGAGGCGAGCACCGCGCCGATGATCAGGGAGGTGCGCAGGTCCATGTGGAGCAGCAGGTGGACCGGTACGGCGACGGCCACGATGCTCACCCCCACGCCGACGGTGGCGAGCACCGCCGCGAGGGGGACGGCCTTCTTGACGTGGTTCCAGTTGGTGGTCAGGCCGCCCTCGGCGAGGATGACGGCCAGGGCGATCATCCCTATCTGCTGGGCGAGCTGCGGGTTCTCGAACTGCAGGCCCAGGCCGGCCTCGCCGACGAGCAGGCCGATGCCGAGGAAGATGAGAAGGCTGGGCAGGCCGGTGCGGTGGGCGACGCGCACCGCGACGATGGCCGCTATCACCACCCCTGCGCCCAGAAGAAGCCAGAAGTCGATGTCCATCTGGCCCCCTCTCCGACCTCGGGGACCATTCTGTCGTATTCGGCCGCCTCATCCGTCCCGCGCGTCTCACCGGGCCTGCTGGACGCTCTCATCCGTCCCGCGCGTCTCACCGGGCCTGCTGGACGCTCTCATCCGTCCCGCGCGTCTCACCGGGCCAGGTGGACGATCTCACCCGTCCCCTGCGGCCTCATCCGTCCCGTGCGGCTCACGGGGCCAGGTGGACGATCCCCTCCGGGGTGGCCGCGTACCGGACCGGCACGTCGTGCGGCTCGGCCGGCACGCCGTCCATCAGCTCGCCCTCGTGCAGCAGCGCGACCGTCGGCACGTTCGGGCCGACCCGGGCCAGCGCGCGGTCGTAGGAGCCGCCGCCGCGGCCGAGCCGTACGCCGGTCGCGCGGTCCACGGCCAGGGCGGGCACGATGACCAGGGCGGCGGTACGGATCGCGTCGACGCCGCGCCGGGTGTCGACCGGCTCCATGATCCCGAAGCGCCCGGGGGCGAGGGTGCCGGGGCCGTCGTACACCGCCCAGTCGAGGTCGTCGTCGTCACGCAGCACCGGCAGCATCACGGTCGCGCCGTGCTTCCACAGCGCGAAGACGAGGCCGTGGGTCTCGGGCTCGGCGCCGACGGACCAGTAGCAGGCGACCAGCCCGGCCATCTGCACCCAGGGCCGGTCGAGCAGGGCGTCCCTGATCCGGACGGAGGCCGCGTGCCGCGCGTCGCCGGGGATGGCGGTCCGCGCGTCCTCGATGGAGGACCTCAGCCTCGACTTGTCCACAGACGCCTCCGTTATGGTTTCGGTTATGACCGACTTCCATTCTGTGACCAAAGCCGTAGTCCCCGCCGCGGGGCTGGGCACGCGCTTCCTGCCCGCCACCAAGGCGACCCCTAAGGAGATGCTTCCGATCGTCGACAAGCCGGCGATCCAGTATGTCGTGGAGGAGGCCGTCTCCGCCGGTCTGCTGGACGTCCTGATGGTGACCGGGAAGAACAAGAGGTCCATCGAGGACCATTTCGACCGGGCGATCGAGCTTGAGGACGTGCTGGAGGCCAAGGGCGACGACGAGCGCCTGTCCAAGGTGCGTGAGCCCGCCGACCTTGCGACCATCCACTATGTACGGCAGGGCGAGCCGCGCGGCCTCGGCCACGCGGTGCTGTGCGCCAAGCAGCACGTGGGCGACCACCCGTTCGCCTGCCTGCTCGGTGACGACCTGATCGACCAGCGTGACGAGCTGCTCAAGCGGATGATCGAGGTGCGCCGGACCCACGGCGGCAGCGTCATCGCACTGATGGAGGTGCCCCAGGAGCAGGTGTCCCTGTACGGCTGCGCCGCCATCGAGGCCACCGCCGAGGACGACGTGGTGCGGGTGACGGACCTGGTGGAGAAGCCCCCGGCGGACGAGGCGCCGTCCAACTGGGCCATCATCGGCCGCTACGTGCTCGACCCGGCCGTGTTCGACGTCCTGGAGAACACCGGGCCCGGCCGCGGCGGCGAGATCCAGCTCACCGACGCGCTGCGCACCCTGGCGGGCCGCGGCAAGGAGGAGGGCGGCCCGGTCCACGGCGTGCTGTTCCGCGGCCGCCGCTACGACACCGGCGACAAGCTCGAATACCTGCGTACGGTGGTGAAGTTCGCCGCCGACCGGCCCGACCTGGGACCGGACTTCCTGCCCTGGCTGAAGGAGTTCCTGGCGTCTCGATGAACGATCCCATGAGAACGGTCGACGACCACCTTTCCGACATTCTGCGGACCGTGCGGACGCTCGCGCCGCTGGAGATCGAGCTCGACCAGGCGCTGGGCACCACCCTCGCCGAGGAGGTCGCCTCCCCGGTGCCGCTGCCGTCTTTCGACAACTCGGCCATGGACGGCTACGCCGTACGGGCCGGGGACCTCGCGACGGTGCCCGCGAGGCTGCAGGTGCTCGGCGACATCGCGGCCGGCAACGCCCGGACGCTCGCCGTCGGCCCCGGCACGGCCGTACGGATCATGACCGGCGCCCCGGTTCCGCCGGGCGCGGACACCGTGATCCCGGTCGAGTGGACCGACGGCGGCACCGTCGAGGTGCTGATCGACCGGCAGGCTCCCGAGGGCAACGCCATCCGCCGCGCGGGCGAGGACGTCTCCGAGGGGCAGGCCGTACTGCCGGTGGGCACGCCCATCGGCCCGGCGCAGCTCGGCATTCTCGCCGGGGTCGGCCGCCGCCGGGTGCTGGTACGGCCCCGCCCCCGGGTCGTGGTGATCTCCACCGGCGCCGAGCTGGTGGAGCCCGGCGCGCCGCTGGAGCACGGGCAGCTGTGGGAGTCCAACAGCTACACCCTGGCCGCCGCGGTGCAGCAGGCCGGAGGGGAGGGCTACCGCGCCGGGATCGTCGCCGACGACCCCGCCCGGTTCCTCGACCAGCTCGACGCCCAGCTGCTGCGGGCCGACGCCGTGATCACCAGCGGCGGCGTCTCGATGGGCGCCTACGAGCCCGTCAAGGAGGCCCTCTCGCCGCTCGGCACGGTCCGCTTCGAGCGCGTCGCGATGCAGCCGGGCATGCCGCAGGGGTTCGGCGTCGTGGGCCATGACCAGATCCCGATCTTCGCGCTGCCCGGCAACCCGGTGTCGTCCTTCGTGTCGTTCATGCTGTTCGTCCGTCCCGCGCTGCTGAAGATGCGCGGCCTGGCCGCCGGGGCCCCGTACAGCGTGCGGGGGGTGACCGCCGCGCCGCTGCGCTCGCCGCAGGGCAGGCGCTCCTACCTGCGCGCCGTGCTCGGCCGCGACGGCACGGTCACGCCGGTCCGGGGGCAGGGCTCGCACCAGCTCGCCGCCCTCGCCTCGGCCAACGCCCTGATCGTGGTCCCCGAGGACGTCACCGAACTGCCCGAGGGCTCGAACGTGGAGGTCATCCCGCTGTGAGCGGATTCACACCCGGGTTCACACCAGGGTTCACCCCCGGAGCCACTTCCGGCGCCACACCTGGGTCGGCTCCGGGAGCCACCCCTGGGTCCGCGCCCGGATTCACGCACATCGACGAGACCGGCGCGGCCCGCATGGTCGACGTCTCCGCCAAGGACGTCTCCGCCCGTACGGCGAGCGCCACCGGCAAGGTGCTGCTGTCGGCCGAGGCGGTCGCGCTGCTGCGGTCGGGGGAGGTGCCCAAAGGCGACGCGCTCGGCACCGCCCGGATCGCGGGGATCATGGGCGCCAAGCGCACCCCCGACCTGATCCCGCTCTGCCACCCGATCGCCCTGCACGGGGTGAAGGTCGACCTGTCGGTTGCCGACGACGGGGTGGAGATCACCGCGCGGGTGAAGACCGCCGACCGCACCGGCGTCGAGATGGAGGCGCTGACCGCGGTCTCCGTCGCCGCGCTCGCGCTGATCGACATGGTCAAGGCGGTGGACCCGGCGGCGGTGATCACCGACGTGCGGGTGGAGGAGAAGACGGGCGGCAAGACCGGGGTCTGGACCCGCCCGTGACCGGCCGCTCCGAGCGGACGCGGATGGACGGATCCCGTCCCGGGCGGACGCGGATGAGGGCTGGATGATCGGATGAGGGCCGGGTGACCAGGTGAAGGCTTTGGTGATCTTATGAGGGCTTTGGTGATCACGGCGTCCAACCGGGCCGCCGCGGGGGTCTACGAGGACAGGTCCGGCAGGCTGCTCGCCGAGCTGCTGGCCGAGGCCGGGTGCGAGGTGACGGGTCCGCGGGTGGTGCCCGACGGCGAGCCGGTCGAGGAGGCGCTGCGGGCCGGGGTGGCGGAGGGGCACGACGTGATCGTCACCACCGGAGGCACCGGACTGACGCCCGCCGACCTGACCCCGGAGGTGACGCGCCGCGTACTCGACAGGGAGATCCCCGGCATCGCCGAGGCGATCCGCCAGTCCACCCGCGACAGGGTGCCCACCTCGATCCTGTCCCGGGGGCTCGCCGGGCAGGCGGGGAACACCCTGATCGTCAACCTGCCGGGATCCTCGGGCGGGGTCCGCGACGGCATGGCCGTACTCGCGCCGATCCTCAAACACGCCGTGGACCAGATCCGCGGAGGGGACCACCCGCGCTGACCGCGGCGGCCCGGGCCTGCTCGCGTCGTGGTCCGGGGCGGAGAGGGGAGTGACGAGTCCGTGGCACGGCGGCACGCCTTGGGAGGATGATGGAAGGCGTGGATCGACTACGTGGCTGGCCGGTGACCCTGACGGAGGGGCCCGTGGGGCTTCGGCCGTTGCGGCTGAGAGACGTGCGCGTCTGGCGCGAGTCGCGGCTGCGCAACGCCGACTGGCTGCGCCCCTGGGAGCCGAGCAACCCCGAGACGCCCCTGTTCCGGACGGGTCTCGGCCCCTACGTCTCGATGACCGCCACGCTGCGCCGGGAGGCCCGGCAGGGGCTGGCGCTTCCCTGGGTCGTCACCTACCGGGGGGCGTTCGCCGGGCAGCTGACCGTCGGCGCGATCGTCTGGGGGTCGGCCAGGTCCGCGCAGATCGGCTACTGGGTGGACAGCGCACTGGCGGGGCGGGGCATCATCCCGACCACCGTGGCCATGGCCGTCGACCACTGCTTCTTCACCACCGGCCTGCACCGCGTCGAGGCCAATATCCGTCCGGAAAATCACGCGAGCCGCAGAGTGGTTGAAAAGCTTGGTTTCCGGGAAGAGGGCATCAGACGTCGGCAATTACACATTGACGGCGCCTGGCGTGACCATATTTGTTATGCGCTGACCGTTGAGGATGTGCCCAGAGGGCTGCTGACCAGGTGGCGCAGGGACCGAGAAGCGGCGGCGCACGGCGGCGCTCCGCACGAAGAGGTTTGAAGATCTCGCGACACACCGCATCGAATACTCGTCAAATAGTGACACGCGGTCTTACGGTGCGTGACGTGAGCACATCGAGAGCGCCAGCGGACCAGCGGCGCTTTCGTGCTGCCCGGAGGTGGCCGTGAGCGGCAGCGTCCTCCTCTATCTGGCCATCGTGGTGATGTGGCTGTGCGTGCTCGTGCCCATGTGGCTGCGCCGCGACCGGCCCGCCTACTCCGAGACCGACGCCGAGTCCGGTATGGACGCCGGGGGAGACTCCGACGTCGATGCCGACGCCGTCACCGTCGCCGGGCCGTACGGCCCGGCCGCGCGGGCGTCCGAGAACGCGGACGTGGACGTGGACGGGGGCGGTGACACGCGCGCCGAGCCCCCCGCCGGCACCGATGGCGCGGGCTCCGACGCCCCGGCCGCGGTGCCCGGCTCCGAGGCCGGGAGGCGGCGCGCCGAGAGACGGCGCCGAGCCGTCCAGGTGGCCAAGCGCAGGCGGCTGACACTGTGGTGCGTGCTGCTGCTCCTCGCCTCCGTGGTGACGGCCGCGACCCGGGTGATCCCCTGGTGGGGGATCGCCCCCTCCGTCGTCCTCCTGGGCGGCTACCTGACGGTTCTGCGGGCCGCGGTGAAGGCCGACGCCGAGCGGCGCAGGGCCGCGGCCCTGGCCAGGGCGGAGCGTGCCAGGCGCGCCCGCCGGCGTGCCGAGCTGGAGGCCCGGCGGCCGGTGGCGGAGGTCATCGACCTCACCGCGCTGCGCGACGAGCTGTTCGACCAGTACGCCGAGACACCGCGCCGCGCGGTCGGCGACTGACGCCCGGTACGCCGCGCCGTACGGCCGGCGACCGAGACCCGGTACGCTGCGGCGCGCGGCCGACGACTGAAGCCCGGTACATCGGGACGAGACGCCGTACGGCCGGCGGCTGAGGCCCGGAACGCCGGGACGTGAGCCGTACGGCCGGCGACCGAGACCCGGCACGCCGGGACACCGCGCGGTCGGCGACCGACACCGGGACGCGGCGCCGTACGGCCCCGGGCGGCACGTTCCCATCGGTCTTCGACCCGGTCAGGGCGTCCGGCTCACCGGTCCCCGCCAGAACGGGTCCCGGCCGATGAGACCCAGCATCCTGGTCTGGACGTCCGCGTCGACGGGCACCTCGACCCTGGGACCGTACTGGCCGGAGGAGCGGAGGACCTCCTCCATCGGCTCCATCTCGGCGAGGAGCCGGGCGCAGAAGTCCGGGTCCAGCCGGTCGTCCTGGCCGGTCGCCCTGGACAGATCCCAGGTGTGCATGAACACGTCGGCGGTGTAGAACCGGTCGATCGCGGTGTCCAGCGGCACGGTGCCGATGTGCGGGTTGGCGAGCTCCCGGTGCGCCGTCCCCGGGTCGTCCAGCACCGCCTGCACGCCGTCGCGGTGCGCCTGCCACGCGGCGACCGGGTCGTCGTCCACCGACGGCCCGGGAGGCAGCACGACGCCGGAGCCGGAGGCCAGGAAACCCGGGAGCCATTCGACCAGGTGACGCACGACGTCGCGGGCGGTCCAGCCGGTGACCGGGGACGGCGCGTCCCAGGACCGGGTGCCGCGGACCCGGTCGGTGAACAGCCCGGCGACCTGCCGGTGCCGCTCGGCCGGGTGATCAGACAGTGCCATCGGCGAGCATCCTCTCCAGCTTCGCGTGTCCCTCGTTGACACCGACCTCCATGCCGCTGCGCAGCCACGCGTCACGGCTCTCGAAGCTGTCGACCAGCGACTGCGTCCGCAGCCGCGTACGGCCGTCGCCCAGGTCCTCGAACCACAGCGTCTCCAGTGCGACTCCGTCGGGGTCGCCCTCGAACGTGAAGGTCTGCACGATGCGGTCCGGCCGTACCTCGTGGAAGCAGCCGTGGAACCAGTACTCCGTGTTCCCGTCCGTGTCCTCGCGCGCCGAGACGTACCGCCAGCTGCCGCCGGTACGCGCGTCCCAGTGCTCGATCCGGGTGGCCATGGCGTCGGGACCCACCCACCGGGCGAACAGCGCGGGATCGGTGTGGGCGCGGAACAGCCGTCCAGGTGCCGCGGCGAAGTCACGCGTCATCCGGATGACCGGCAGCCCCGGGTCGGCCTCGATGACCGTCTCCTTGATCATGTTCATCCTCGTCTCCCTCCATCTCCGCCAGGACGGCGTCGAGGCGGTGGTAACGCTGCTCGACACGGCTTCGGTGGCGCTCGATCCAGGTGTCCATCAGGTCGAGGGCATCGGTCTCCAGGCGCACCGGCCGGGGCTGCGGCCCCGGCGGCCGGCTGACGAGCCCCGCGTCCTCCAGCACCCGCAGGTGCTTGTAGACGGCCTGCAGCGACATCCGGTACGGCTCAGCCAGCCGGCTCACGGTCGCGTCGCCCTCCGAGAGCCGGGCGACCATGTCGCGCCGCGTCGGATCCGCGAGGGCGGCGAAGACCCGGGACAGCACGTCCGTGCTCATCACCTCTCCGTTTCAACCCAACGGTTGAAAGAACCCTAGGGCGTAGATCGTCTGTCTATCAACCCCGCGGTTGAAAGCACTGTTCAATGTCGCTTGTCGGGTGATCGGCGTCGACGCCGTGACGTGGCTCGCGCCGTACGGGCCGCTCCTGCCGCGCCGTAAGGCCGGCGACCGGCCCTGGGTCCGCCGCCTGCGGCTTCCCACCCTGCCGCGCCGCCCCTCCCGACCTCCCGCACGATCCCTTTGGTCTCCCCGTTCTCGGATGGCGCGAGCGGCTCCAGAAGTTTGCTAACCTAGTTCAGGTCTTGGGGATGTAGCGCAGTCCGGTAGCGCACTTCGTTCGCATCGAAGGGGTCAGGGGTTCGAATCCCCTCATCTCCACAAGACGAAAGGCCCGGTTCCAGATCATGGAGCCGGGCCTTCGACGTGCTGAGATCCTTCCAAGGACAGGGCGTGTCGAGGGCTGTCCGCCTACACTCGAAGGCATGGGTGCCATGCGCGAGGAGCTTCACCACCTGGTAGATCAGGTGCCGGAAGCAGAGCTCCGGCCGGCCTTGGAGTTGATCCGGGGCTTCCTGGAGGAGTATGAGGAGGAGAGCGAGCGGGATCTGCCGTTCTTCGCCTCGTTCGAGGACGAGCCGGACGCGTCCGAGAAGTATCGAGAGATCCTGCGCTCCCGGTCGGGCTTCTGACGTGCTCCTGTGCGACTCGGGTGTACTCATCGCGGTCGGGAGCAAGAAGGACAGGCACCATCATGCGTGCCTCGATCTGCTGCGCCGTACCAAAGGGCCGATTCTTGTGCCGTCGCCGGTGCTGGGTGAGGTGGGTTATTACCTGACGGCCCGGGTCGGTCCCGAGGCGGAGCTGAACTTCCTGAGATCCTTCGGTGGCAACGGCTTCCGCCTGGCCGAGCTTGAGGACAGCGATCTCGTTCGCATGGCGGAGCTGGCGCAGCAGTACATCGGCTTCCCTCTGGGAATCGTCGACGCGTCGGTCATCGCGGTGGCCGAGCGCTTGGGGTTGTCGACGATCGCCACGGTCGATCATCGGCACTTCCGCGCGGTGAGACCTCGCCATGTCGACGCGTTCACCCTCCTGCCGGAAGGGATCACGAGCTCCGGCTGACGGCCAGGACCGGGGCGGGACTCATGATCAGTGAAGACCGGCTGGAGTCAGCGAAAAGTCAGCGGATCCGCTGACACGAGGACGGGGCCGAGATCATCAGGTGGCACCGATGCGGCACCAGATGGCATCCGATGAACCGACCCGGCACGCCCCACCGCGGTTCGCATCGAAGGGGTCAGGGGTTCGAACCCCTTCATCTCCACCCAGGTCAGAGGCCGCTTCCGAGAGACCGGAAGCGGCTTTCTGCGTTGCTGAGTGACCAACTGAGTGACTACGGCCGTATCTCGTCCAGAGGCCCTGGTCATCGCGGGATCATGGACTCCCTCCCAAGATCCGCGCGGGAGGACGAGGCGTTGCGGGTCTGGGAGGAAGGCGATGAAGCATCGTGTGCTGCTGTGCTGGACGAGTGCCGTTCTCCTGTCGCTCCTTCCTCATTGGGGATTCCTGGACGCTGACTCAGGGATTCAGATCTGCGCTCATCTGAACACTGAGGATGGTTACCCCGGTCATGACGTGCTTGCCTTGGGCTTCGGCGCCATGGCTACGCTTCTTCCCGTCGTCCTGGTGGTGCTGACAGTGGCCATATGGCGATCCTCAGGTAAGAGGCTCCGCCTCCTGGCATGGATCGGGGCTGGTGCGGCGCTCATGACGGCCGCCTACTACGCGGTCTCGGTCGTCACGTTCTTCTCCCCCTACTGTCCCTTGGATTCGCAGGGGCTCTGGTTCGTTCTCCTGCTCTATGGAGGTATAGCCGCACTCCTCATCGCCGGTATGCGGCGCAGCCGCCGAGCGAACGCCGGTGCGCGGCCGTGAGCCGTGCTCAGTCGTGCGAGAAGATCTGGTCCATCGCTTCGGCCCCTTCCAGGAGCATCGGCCGGAGCTGCTTGCGGTAGACCGTTTCCGTCACTGAGGTGTTGCGGTGGCCCACCAGGCGTGAGATGGCCTCGATGGACATACCGGAGTCCGACAGTAGTGAGACGAAGCTGTGGCGCATCTCCCGAGGCGTCCACTCCTGAGCGTTCAGGCCGGCCTTCTTGAGGACGGCCCGGAACGAGCGGCGGACGTTGTGGGAGTCCAGTTCCGTGCCGACCTTGGACGCGAACACGAGGCCGTTGTCCTGCCAGCTCGCGCCCGCCGCCTTACGGGCCACGTCCTGACGCTCACGGTGGAGCTTGAGCGCGTCCACACACCGTCTCGGCATGGCCAGCGTGCGCCGGGACCTGCGGGTCTTGGTGTCGCCACCCTCCCGGACCGAGCGCCAGACCATGATGGACGGCGGATTGCCGTCGAGGTCGACATGGGACCAGATGAGCGCCCGTAACTCTTCCGTCCGTGCCCCGAGCAGCAGCGACAGCACGATGTAGGCGTGCAGCGCCGTGCCCTCGGACGCCTTGAGTACGGCTTCGGCCTGGTCGTGAGTCAGCGACTTCGACGGCCGCTCCTCCCTGCCCTTGGGGATCTCGCACAGCAGCACCACGTTCCGCTTCACCTTGTCGCGAGAGGGCTTCGTGGCCGACAAGGACCGCTGGCCGACGGAGAGATGAGCGGCGACGGTATCAGACCGGACTGGACTCGTAGGTGCTTTCCTCTTCCTGCGACGTGAATGCGGTGACTAGTCTGACGGCCGTCAATGATCGACATGGATGTCACAGTGGGCGTCGGGATAAGAGGTAGATATGGCAGTGGGTCGCAGGCCGCGGGTCAGGCTCAGGTCCTTGGCGGTCGCGACGGGTGTGCTGCTGGCGCTCGGTTCGTTGAACCTGTCGGTAAGGAGCGCGGCATTCGGGTTTGATTCCTCAATCGGCCGGCTGTCGGCTTCTGCGGCGAAGAAGCTCTCGTCCTCGGCCGAGGTCACTCCCTTCGGCACTCCGGTTGACGATCCCCTCAAGGGACACACTGGCGCTGTGACAGCGGTGGCTGTTGGCAAGCGTAGCGATGGTACCCCGGTCATCGTCTCCGGCAGTCGCGACAAGACTGTACGGATCTGGAACCTGGACACCGGTAAGCCTATTGGAAAGCCTTTGAAGGGGCATGCCAAATTAATTTATAGCGTAGCGATAGGTAAGCGCAGTGATGGCACTCCGGTCATCGTCTCCGGCGGAGACGACAGCACTCTGCGCATGTGGAATCTGAATACCGGGAAATCTCTTGGTCGGCCTATCGTATCTAAGCGCGATATCATGTGGGGAGTATCAACGGGCAAGCTTCGTGATGGCACTCCGGTCATTGCCGCCACTGCGGGGGGAGTGTCATCAGTCGTCGGCCTGTGGAACCTGAACACGGGTAAATCCATCAAGAGATCCTTCACGGAAGTCTTCACCACTGCTACCGAGGTGGTCACCGGCAAGCGCAGCGACGGCACACCTGTCGTCGTCACTGGAAACACCTCGGGCGAGGCACGCGTCTGGAGTCTGGAGACGGGGAAGCCCGTCAGCAAGTCTCTTGCCGGATGCGATGACTGCCAAGTGCGAGCTTTGGCGATGGGGAAGCGCCGTGACGGCACTCCGGTTGTTGTCTCTGCGTACTCCCCGGGATGGCCTTTCAAGGAGGGAGATCTTGGTGGCAGGATCCGAGTTTGGAACCTGAACACGGGAAAGCCTGTCGGAAAGCCCATCAAGGTTCAGCCCAACGGATTTTCGGATATGACGGTGGGACGGAGCGGCGATGGCTCGTCCGTCATCGTCTACGGTGATGACTACGGCAACGTGTCGGCGTGGGATCTGGATACCGGAGATGCGGTTGGGGAGCCCTTCGACAGCCGCTCCGGCACGGTCTTCGGTTTGGCGGCCGGAAGGCGCAGTGATGGCACTTCAGTCATCGTCTCCTGCGGCAGAGACAAGACGATACGGATCTGGAGTCTAGGATCATAGATGATCTTGCGGGATGGGTTGGCTTGACCTGGCACCGGAAGAGCGGGTCGGCGGAGAGCTGAGTGACCAACTGGGTGACAACGGCCACGGACGGGGCCGGACGGCCGCGGACAACGAGGGACCGTCCCCGCAGCTCAGACAGCGCATAGGCCAAGGATCCGGCCCCTGCGAAAGGCTTCACATCGAAGGGGTCAGGGGTTCGAATCCCCCTCATCTCCACCAGGACGACGAAGGCCCGACTCCAGAACTTGGAGTCGGGCCTTCGTCGTCCTGGAAGGAGTAGAGCCGGTCGGCGGAGAGGGCGCCCTGAAAGGTCGTCCTCAGTGAAGAGCTTTTTGGCCGAGCATCCTGCTTTCCGGACTGAGTGCTGGGGCTCCGGCGGTGGCTTGGCTGCCATCGACAGAGGCGTGGTGGGCGGGTGCGGCTCATCTGAGATGATTCAGGGTCGTATGACGTAATTTGTGATTATTTGACCTCAACTTCGGTTGAGGGTGAAGAGTGCTCTGCGTCGGTGTCGGACAAGCTGAATGCAGGGGGCGGCTGAAGTGCGAGTGGTGCAGGTGGCGCGTTTCGGAGGTCCCGAGGTTTTGGTTCCGGGCGAGGTGCCGGACCCGGTCGCCGGACCGGGACAGGTGGTGGTCGACGTATCCGTCGCCGGCATCACGTTCGTCGAGACGCAGATCCGGCGGGGTGCCGACAAATGGCACGACAGGCCCGTCCTGCCGTACGTGCCGGGCGGTACGGTGGCCGGTCAGGTGGGTTCGGTGGGGGAGGGCGTGGATCTGATCTGGTCCGGACGGCGTGTCATCGCCGAGGTGGGGGAGACCGGCGGCTTCGCCGAGCGCGCGGTGGCCGTGGTGGAGGATCTGATCCCGGTGCCGAATGGGCTGGGGTTGCCTGAGGCCACCGCTCTGCATACCGACGGCAGCACCGCACTGGGGCTGGTCGAGGGAGCCCGGATCCTTCCCGGGGAGTGGGTGCTGGTCGAGGCGGCAGGTGGCGGTGTCGGCACTCTGTTGGTGCAGTTGGCTCGGGCGGCAGGCGCCAGGGTGGTGGGAGCCGCACGCGGTGCACGGAAGCTGGACATGATCCGTGGTCTGGGCGCAGATGCCGCGGTCGACTACTCGGACCCCGATTGGGCGAAGCAGGTACACGAGGCGACCGGTGGCGCGGGTCCTGATGTGGTGTTCGACGGGGTCGGCGGAGCGATCGGCCGGGCCGCGTTCGAGGTGACGGCGGTCGGCGGTCGCTTCTCCATTCACGGTGCTTCCAGCGGTCAAGTCACGGAGATCGATCCTGCCCAGGCGCAGCGGCGTGAAGTCGAGGTGATCGGGATCGAGCAGCTCTTCGGTTTCGGGCCGAAGATGCGGGGCTGGGCCGAGCGGGTGATGTCGGAGGCGGCGGCGGGTCGGATCCGGCCGATCATCGGACAGACTTTCCCCCTGGAGCGTGCTGCGGACGCGCATGCCGCGATCGAGTCACGAAGTGCCCTGGGCAAGACTCTCCTGCTGATCTGACGATGCTTGGCGCGGTGTTCCCCGTGGTCAGGATCATCTCCGGTCGATAGAGGCCGGAGGGAGTCAGCGAAAAGTCAGCGGACCCGCTGACACGGGAGCACAACCGAGATCGACGGACCTCATCGTCGTGGCACCTGACAGCACTGGATGGCATCCGGCGACCAGAAGCGGTACGCCCCACCGCGGTTCGCATCGAAGGGGTCAGGGGTTCGAACCCCTTCATCTCCACCCAGGTCAGAGGCCGCTTCCGAGAGACCGGAAGCGGCTTTCTGCGTTGCTGAGTGACCAACTGAGTGACTACGGTCCATCCATCAGGCCCGTGCCCTTCCGGGTTTCGCAAAGTCCAGTGGTGAGGTATCTCAGCGGTGAGCGATTCCAGCCACGTGACCGTGTGGGTCTTCCTGGGAGAGAGTGCTCAATGGGATCCGCCTGGTGATCATGTTGGAGTCCTGGCGAGTGGTTCGGGTCCTGCCTCGATATCCCGACACGGCGGCAAGCGCCAAACAGTGGGAGGTCGCCGTCATGAACAGTCCAAAGGCGCTGACGGGGCTCTCTACTGAGCCAGGAGAACGGCGATCGCCTCGGCGGCATCGGCAACGACGTAGTCAGGCTTGTTGATCTCATCCAGCCATTGGCGGCCGCGATCGATCCAGATCGTTCGCAAACCAGCGGCCTGTCCGCCTCCGATGTCTGCTGCCGCGCTGTCACCGATCATCCACCCGCCCGCCGCCAAGGTCATGCCGCATCGCTCAGCTGCGATCTCGAACAGCTTCCGGTCCGGCTTGCGGACATCCTCCGCCCCAGAGATCGCCCACCCGTCGACATGCTCAGCCACACCACTGCTGGTGATCGTCGTGAGTTGCACATCAGCTAAGCCGTTCGTGACCAGACCGACCTTCCAGCCCGCTCGCCGCAATCGGACGAGTGCGACCAGGGTACTCGGACCGGCCGGGATCAAGGTCGGATGACGGCGACGATACTGAGCCCACAACTCCACAACCGAGTCGGACAGCGAGAACCGCTCCCGGAGCTGGGAGAAGAAGGTTTCCTTAGTGACGAGGCCATCCCCGTCTGCCTCCACGATCCACTCGACTTCGCCTGCGTTAAGCTCGCGCGTTTCGCAGAATTCCACGGCCCATAGGCGCAGCCCTTCAGCACGGTCCACGAGCGTGTTGTCCAGGTCGAAGAGCGCCAGTCGTTGCATGATGGATCAGCCTATCCACCAGTGCCTCTTGACCAATCAGTCACTTCTGCCAGCCATCAGGACGATCTGACCCCTCTTGCGGGTTCGAGCAAAGTGCAGATAAGCACGTCCGGTCAGAAGAGTTGCTGTTGTGCGGCCTGGGCTACCTCACGAAGTGGACGCCCGACGATCCCCGGCATCCTCGCATTTCCGTACCACCCGGCTGGTACGAAGTGGAATTCCGCGGACACCTCTTGGACCCCGACGACCCTGACGACGCCGCCTACGAGTTCGTCCTGAGCGGTCCGGCCGGTGCCCGGCCCACGTTCCATGCCCACCTCAACCACGGCCTCAATCTCATCGAGAACGACTGATCACACCGGATTCATTCGTCTGGGAAGAGACAACCCGGCGAGATGGATACTCTCGCCGGGCTTGGATCTACGTCAGAGTGCTGGGCTACAGGTCGGGAAAGAGCTTGTTCATCGCCTCGGCCCCTTCCAGGAGCATCGGGCGGAGTTGCTTGCGGTAGACCGTCTCCGTCACTGAGGTGTTGCGGTGACCGACCAGACGGGAGATGTTCTCCAGCGGAATGCCGGAGTCGGATAACAGCGAGACGAAGCTGTGCCGCATCTCTCGGGGCGTCCATTCCTTCTCGTTCAGGTCGGCCTTCTTGAGCACGGCCCGGAACGAGCGGCGGACGTTGTGAGAGCCGAGTTCGGTGCCGACCTTGAAGGCGAAGACGAGGCCATTGTCCTGCCAGCCGTCACCTCGGAGAGCGCGGAGCCGTCCGGGCCGGTCGAGGTGATCGGCCGCACGTCGACCGCACCCCAGCGCAGCTTCCGCGAGACCCCGCCGTCCGGGTCAGGGACGTCGAGCCGTACCAATCCACTGCCGCTCCAGCAACGACAGATACCGACTGGAGCGAGCCTCCTCCGCCACGCGGGCCGGCGGCAGACCGCCGTCCTCCGCCCGCCATCGATATCCCGTCTTCCGGCCGATCCCCACGATCCGGCACGCCTCGACCGTGCCCACACCGTCCAGGATCAACTGCCAGTACTGCGAATCCAGGTCGAGCCGCCGCTTGGACGCCGTCTCGTACTGACCCCACCGCCAAGATCTTCAGGACGCTCCTAGCGCGAGATGGGCACGTTTCTGATCGTCCCGAGATCCTTCACGTCGAAGGTCATCGACGTGGTGCCCTCCGGCGGCGCGGGAAAGTAGATGTAACCGCGCTGCGTGGAGCCGGCGGGAATCGTCGTGACCCCGTTCTGCAGGAAGTACGACTCGCTCGTCCGCGTGCTGAAGTACCGCGCCTTGGTGGCCTCGTCCACGAGCGTGATCGCACTGAACGGTGACATCGCCACGTACTCGTGCGCGAACACCGCGCTGAACGGCTGAGGCACGGGCACGACGAACGTCTCCTTGTTCGTGTTCTCGATCTCGAAGGGCGCGACCAGGAGCGCCCCGTCCCGGTAGAGGGGATGCACATCCAGCCGCAGCTCTCCCCGGGTCAGTGACCCGACCACGGGCCCCAGGTCATTCCCTCTGAACGGCGCGGGCTCGGCGGCCACCGTCGCACCCCTCGTCGCCGAGGGCGACAGGGTGACCGTCATGTCCGGGGTGCGGTTCTTCACCTTGTAGGAGATCTCCACCCGGCGGTTGCGTGCCCTGCCCTCGGGGTCGTCGCCGCCGTCCGGTCTTTCGTTCTTGGCGATCGGCTCGTGCTCGCCCTTGCCCGTGGCCCGGTACGTGTAGTCGACCCCCAGCATGCGTGCCAGGTAGTCCCGGACGGCCTTCGCCCGCCGTTCCGACAGTCGCTGATTGTAGGCGTCCTCGCCCTTGCTGTCGGTGTGTCCCTCGATCTCGATGGGCGGCTTGGCGGGATCGGCGCGCTCCCGCGTCTCCTGGGCCGCGTCCCGCAGGATGGACGCCGCCTTCGGCGAGAGAGTGGCCTGGTCGAAGGCGAACAGCACGTCAGCGCGCAGGGCGATGGTCTCGTCCTCACCCTGCTGCGTGACCGACCTCTCGGGCGTCTCCACGTACTCCTGTACGTCGGCCACATAGGACCAGGCGTCGGCGGTCGGCGGCGTCACCGGCCACTGGAACACGCCTCCCGGCTCGGCCTGGCCCTCCTCGCCGGGCCTGGCGACGGGCGGTGACGCGCCGTCGGTCACGGGGATGCCGGTCAGCTCGCCCAGCCCTGCCATGGCGAGCACCGTCACCTGCTTCACCCCCGCGGGCAGCGGTGGGAAATAGACCTCCACCGGGTAGCGGGTGCCCTTCCTGAAGGAGTCCGCGGCGTAGTTCTTCCTGGTGCCGAATGCCTTCTCCCCGTCCTGCTCGCGCAGCGTGAAGTACAGTTTCCTGCCGACCGGGTCCAGCAGCCAGAACTGGGCGAAGTCGGTGGTGAGCGGGCCGAGGCCGAAGTCGGCGCCGTGGAAGTCGGCGGTGTTGATGGAGAGCTCCATCTTCAGAGCGGTGAGGTCGCGATGCCGTTCGACGGCCTTGATCTCCAGATCCACCGGCGCGCCCGCGCTGACCACGCCTCGGCGGGTGAACCCCTTGCCTTGCGCGGCGGTCGAGGGGACCGGCTGCGGCGACGGCGTCTGCCGTGTCGTCTCCTTCTGCTCACCGGGCGTCTGCCGCACCCCGCCCGGCGAGGGCGTCGGCGCGGCACACCCCCCGAGTACGACCATGACAGCGACGGACACGGTCAGAGCGGTGCCACGCACAACAAACCTTCCCTTCAACGAGATCATTCGCGACCGAGATCGGCCGTCAAGTCGATGCTCCCGACTGTGGCAGGGCGTCAGAACTCCCAGGCGTCGTCGCGCAGGAGCACCACCTTCCCGCCGGGCCCCAGCCCGGTGACCGTGACGTCCGAGCCGCCGACCATGAAGTCGACGTGCACGCGCGAGGTGTTCACACCCGCCGCGTCGAGCCGTGCGGGATCGTCGGTACGCAGGTGGGCGGGCACGCCCGGAGGCAGCCCGGCGCCCCAGGCCAGGTGGCAGGTGGCGTTCTCGTCCAGAAGGGTCTCCATGAAGGTGATGCCGCTCTCGCCCACCCGCGAGGAGCCGTCGACCAGGGCGAGCTCGCCCAGCCGGGCCGCTCCCGCGTCGGTCGCCTGGTGCGCGCGGACGACGTCGGCTCCGGCGCTCGCCCTGACACCGGTCACGACGCCGTCGGCGAAGGTCAGTTCCAGATCGCGGATGACCGTGCCGTCGAGGGACAGCGGCCGGGTGGCGCGGACCGTGCCGTCGACGCGCCGGTAGTCGGGAGTCGTGAACACCTCCTCGGTCGGCAGGTTGGCCTGGAACGGGCGGCCCTGGACGTCCTCCAGGCGGGCGGCGGTCCAGTGGGCGTCCGGGAGGAGGCCGATGGTCAGGTCGGTGCCGGGGCCTTCGAACCGCACGGCGTCCAGGCGCATCTCGGTGAGCCGCCGGGCGCGGTCGAGCAGTTCGACGATGCGCTGCCGCCACGCCTCGCGCGGGTCGGGCTCGTCCAGACGGAGGACACGGCGCAGGTGCCGCCACAGCCGGGCCTGGTCGGGTTCGCCGAAGACGGCGCGGGCCCACTCGGGCGTCGGGCAGGGGACGATCGTCCAGCGGACCAGGTTGTCGAGCTGGAGCCGCTGCCGGGAGGTCAGGGCCGGCATGCGGTCCAGCCCGACGCGCACCGGGTCCAGCCCGGCCAGGAGGTCGGGGGCGGCGGCGCCGCGGATGTTGACGAGGACGCCGCTTTCGCGTCCGAGCTCGTCGTTGCGGGCGTCGAGCCACGAGGGCACCTCGGCCAGGCTCGCGGTGGCGGCGTGCCGGACGCGGGATCGTTTGACGTACGGGTCGAAGTACCAGACGTCGACGTAGCGGGCGCCTCTGGCGTATGCAGCCTCGGCCAGGGCGCGGGCGAGCGGGGCATGCCCGATCTCGGCGTTGATCAGCACCCGGTCGTCCGCCAGCAGGGGCACGGCCACGTCGAACACGACGTCGGCATAGCCGGACAGGTCAGCGGGGGGAACGGTCAAGGGGGGCTCCTTCGTGTTCGCGGTGACGTACGGGCAGGAACAGCAGCGCTCCGGCGGCGGACACGACGCCCGCGAGGGCGAAGCCGCCGGCCAGGCCGAACCGGTCGGCGAGGGCGCCGAGGGCCAGGGCGGCGGTGAGGAATCCGATGTCGAAGAAGGCCGTCGTGGTGGCGACGGCGGATCCGCGTTCGCGGGCGGGCAGGCCGTGCACCGCCATCCTGAGGAATGCGGGCAGCCCGAGGCCCTGCCCGGCGCCGATCAGCGCGATCGCGCACCAGGTCCCGGCCGGAGAGGGCCAGACGGCGAGCAGGGTCGATCCCGTCCCGGTCAGCAGGAGGGAGGTGACGGCCAGGCGCGTCGGGGCGGCCGTGGCGAGCAGGCGATGTCCGGCCAGCCGGATGGCGACGAGGACGCCGCCGTAGACCAGGAAATGGAGGCCGCCGGAGCCGCCGAGCGCGGCGAGGCGCAGCGGCAGGAAGGCGCTGATGGCGGTGTAGCCCCACACGGAGGCCAGGTAGCCGAAGCCGGGTCGTAGAGCGGACGTGTGGTACAGCCGGGCCCGCCGGATTCCCGGATCCGGGCTCGCGCTCTCCGTGTCCGGGCTCATCGTGTTCGGCAGGGTGAGGCCGAGCGCCGCCGACCCCAGCGCCGCGGCCGCGGCCGTGACCCAGACTGCGGCGAACCCGGACGCGGCGTACAGCGTCTCGGCGATGACGGGCCCCGCGAGCAGGCCGGCGTTGACGGCGACGGAGAAGTGGTTGATCGCCGCGCCGGGCCGCCGGTGGTCGCCGGCCAGGGTTGCGAGGCCGACGTAGGCCAGTGCCTCACCGATGCCGGCGACGCCGCGCAGGACGAGGAAGAGCGGTAACCGCCCGACGGCGAGCAGCGCGAGGGACGTGCCGGACAGCAGCAGCGCGCCCGCGCACAGGGCCGTGCGGCGTCCGGCTCTGTCGGCCACCCGTCCGGCCAGCGGGCGCGCGAGCACCCCGGCCACCGCGGTGACGGCCAGCGAGACGCCCACCATGCCGGCCTGCCGGTCCAGCGGGCCGGTGACGTATCGCGGAACCGCCGGGATGAGCAGTCCGATCGACAGGAACGCGCCGGCCGCGCAGACGAGCAGGCGGCCGATCACCGCTCGTCACGTAGTTCGAGCAGGCGGCCGATCATCGTTCGTCACGTAGTTCGAGCAGGAGCGCGGTCATGCTGACCTTGACGCCGTCGTGCGGCGGGCCGGCCTTGTCGTGCAGGAGCGCCACGGCCTGGTCGACCAGGCCGACGATCTCCTCCCAGACGGGCCTGGCCAGCCATACCTCGGCGTCCATCGACGTGCGCTGGCGATCAATCTCAGTCAGGCGCCTGGCCAGGTCGGTGCTCATCGCCCGGTGGACGAGTTGCCGTCCCTCGGACCGGTCGAGGCGCTCGCCGCTGGACGGATCGTACCGGTACCGCAGTTGCGGACGGCCCTTGCCTGTCCGCGGCCGCTCGTCCGTCTGCTGGAGGAAGCCCGCTTTGGCCAACTGGCGCAGGTGGTAGCTGGCTGAGGCGTGCGCGATGCCGAGTTCGTCGGCGACCTCGGTGGCCGACATCGACGCGCCGGTGAGCAGCGACACGATGCGGATGCGCAGCGGGTTGGCCAGGGCGCGCAGGGGAACCAGGTCATCCTGATTTTCCAAAGACACCTTGGGATCATAATTTATCCAACAACTCTTGGGAAAGAGGCGACTCTGCGACGCGCCCTCAGGACTGGACGGCAGCGCCGGACGATCGCGGCGTTCATCTCGGAGAGCGATGATGAGGCGGGGCCGCGGCGTGGCGGGCCGAATCGCCCAAGCGGTAATGAACGGCGCAGACTTCATCGAGCGCCGCTGGAGGTCCTCGACCTTCCACCGCCGCAGCGAGCAGGTCACGCGGTACGACCTGTTCGATCGCGTTCCACACGTGCGACGGCCCGACGAGGATGCCTTGCGCCTCCTTCGGCCTCCAGCGCCTCACGGCGGACCGGGACTTCGTGTCGATCACTGAGCACGAGCGACATCCGTTAAAGTTCACGGGTGCTGCTGACGATCATTGGCGGATGCGGTGCGTGGCCGGCGGCGGGCCAGGCCTGCAGTGGTCACCTCGTGGAGCACGACGGGTTCAGGCTGCTCGTCGACCTTGGACACGCGACGGTGCCGCGGCTGCTGGAACGGGTCAGCGCCGATCAGATCGATGCCGTGTTCATCAGCCACGGACATCCCGACCACTGCGCCGACCTGAACCCGCTGTTGCGGGCGCGCACCATGCGTGATGACCCCCCGGCGGCGCTGCCGGTGTACTCGCTGCCCGGCGCCCTGGACGCGGTGCTCGCGCTGGACCGCCCAGGGGTGCTGGCCGACGCCTATGTCCTGCACGAGTTCACCGCCGGCAGCGGATTCGACATCGGCCCGTTTCACGCACAGACTCGTCTGCTGCCGCACTCGGTGCCCAATGCCGGCATACGGCTGACAGCGGGCGGACGGGTGCTCGCGTACACGGGCGACAGCGGCCCGAGTCCCGACAGGGTGGAACTGGCGCGTGACGCTGACCTGCTCCTGGCCGAGGCCACCTTCGTGAACCAGGTCCCGGAGGATTCCCGCCGTCACCTGACGAGCGCCCGTCAAGCAGGCCGGCAAGCCCGGGAAGCCGATGTCCGGTGCCTGGTGCTGACGCACCTGCAGCCAGGCACGGACACCCCGGCCGCGCGAGCCGCCGCCGGGGCCGGCTACGACGGTGAGATCGGCATCGCCACGTCCGGTCTCACCTTCGACCTTTCGTGAGCCGGGGTTTCGGGGATCGAAGAACGTTCACCGGACGCGGGCTTGGACAGGACTCCACCCGTCATCGCTGTCTCGGTTCGCCGCGCTGCTGGTCGCGCCGACGGCCGATACGGGTGTGCTGCGTGCTAGCCGGTGGTATCCCTCGGGACGGACGCGGATGTCCGACCGTGGACGGATGCCGCATGATCCGGTCAGGCGATACCTTCCCACCATGAAATGGGCTGGATGGCGGCGCGGTGGAAGGGGCGTCACCGACGTGGCGGTGGCGGTCGCCGTGGCGCTGCTCATCAGATACGCCATCGTCGATCCGCCGGGGCCGTCGTCACCGTGGCCCGCGTGGTCGGCCTGGCTTGTGGCGGCGGTCCTGAGCCTTCCCATCGCCGTCCGGCGTCGCCGGCCGCGGGCCGTGCTCGCTGTCGCGTGTGCCGCGGGCACGGGGGCGACCATGGCCGGCGCCGTCGCGGCGGGCGCGATCTGGCTGACTTTCGTGCCGACCGTGCTCGTGCTGTACCTGGTGGCCACCACAGCCTCGACCGCCTGGTCCGTGGCGGGCCTGGCGGTCTGCCTGTCCGCCGCGGTGACCGCGATCCTGATCTTCTACGCGCAGGTGTTCCCCGGTCTCGCGCTCGCGGCGGCGCCCAGTGAGCTGCCGGTGGCCTGGCCGATCGAGATCGGTACGATCGGTGTGCTCCTGACCGTCGCCTGGGCCCTCGGAACGGTCGTGCGCTGGAAGCGGGACACGACAGCCCGGCTCGTCCGCCACCTCGCCGACGCCGCGGTGACCGACGAGCGCAGGCGCATCGCCCGGGAACTGCACGACGTCATCGGCCACAGCATGAGCCTGATCGCCGTCAAGGCCACCGTCGCCAACCACGTCGCCGACGCCCGCCCGCAGGAGGTACGTGCCGCGCTGGCCGTCATCGAGCAGACCAGTCGCAGCGCGCTCGCCGAGATCCACCGGGTGCTCGACCTGCTGCGCTCCGACGGCGATCCCCGGCAGGACCCTGTGCCCGCACCCGGTATGGCCGACCTGCCCGAGCTGGCCGCCCACGCCCGCTCGGCCGGGGTCGAGGTGGAGCTGACCGTCCGGGAGGAGGCCGCCTTGCCTGCCGCGGTCGCGATGTCGGTGTACCGGATCGTGCAGCAGGCTCTGACCAATGTCGTCACCCACGCGGGGCCGACTCGCTGCGCGGTCACTGTGGGCGTCGACAGGCGGGAAGCAGTGATCGAAGTCGTCGACGACGGCCCCCGTCACGGCCGGCCGCCGCGTGCGAGCCACGGCGGACACGGTCTGGTCGGCATGCGGGAACGGACCAAGATGTACGGAGGCACGTTCAATGCGGGGCCCCGGCCGGCAGGAGGCTTTCACGTGTCGGCTCGACTGCCCTACGAACAGGACGGCACCGCGGCATGAGCATCGGCGACACGAGCATCGGGGCCGCACCGCACGAGTCGTCCCCACCCGTCCGGGTCCTGCTCGTCGAGGACCAGGTCCTGATCCGCGACAGCCTCAAGGTCCTCATCGACGCCACACCGGGACTGGCCGCCGCGGGCGAGGCGGGCACCGGTGCCGAGGCCGTGCCCCTGGCCCGCCGGCATCGGCCCGACGTCGTCCTGATGGACGTGCGGATGCCGGACATGGACGGCATCGAAGCGACCCGGCGCATCTACGCCGACCCCGCCTGTGCCGGCGTGCGCGTACTGATCCTCACCACATTCGACCTGGACGAATACGTGTACGCGTCGCTGCGGGCGGGTGCGAGCGGCTTCCTGCTCAAGAGTGCCACGGCGGCCGAGCTGCTGGCCGCCATCCGGGTCGTCGCCTCCGGTGAGGCGCTGCTCGCGCCCACCGTCACCCGCCGGCTCATCACCGAGTTCCTGCGGGGACCTCATCCCACCCAGGGCGTACGGGGCCTCGATGACGTGACGCCGCGCGAGCGCGAGGTGCTCACCCTTGTCGGCAGGGGAATGTCCAACGCCGAGATCGCCGAGCATCTGCACCTCACCGTCGGCACGGTCAAGACCCACATCGGCCGCCTCCTGGCCAAACTGCAGGCCCGAGACCGGGCCCAGCTCGTCATCGCCGCCTACGAGGGCGGGCTCATCGTCAACCCGCACGGCCACCGGTGACCGGCCCGCCCTTCTCCGAACGCGATCGACGACCGGGTCGTTCCACGTCCCGAGATCAGCGACAGTGCCGGTGAGCCGGCTTCCGGCCGCACCGGCACCGGTCCGGCTCATCATCCTCTCGGGCCGAAACCCGTCATGAGGACATGTACGCCGATGAGGACGGCGACCCAGATCATGGCACGCCTGGTCGGCGGGGGGCCGCCGCGCAGCAGCGAGACGCCCAGGGGGATGAAGGCGATGCACAGACCGCCCACGGCGATGAAGGACTGTGGTTCGGTGCCTTTGAGCGTCCCGAGCGCGAGCGCAGGCATCAGGCCGAGTGCGATCGAGCGGCCCGGCCCCAGGGCACCGGAGCGGTAGGCGCCGATGGCCAGCACGACCCAGCCGAAGAAGGCCGGCCCGGACATGGACCTGAACGGGTGCCAGACCGTGTCCCGCCACGCCAGGTAGTAGCCGTCGATGCCGGTGAGCATGGTCTGCAGGCCGAGGACGTCGGTCAGGTGAAAGGCCAGGTGATCGGTGCCGAACTGGAAGGTCCGGGTGAACAGGCCGACGATCACCAGGCAGCCGCCCCAGATTCCCCACAGCGGGTTGGTGGCGGCGATCCTCTGTGCCAGCGTCATCACCGCCGGCCACAGCAGCACGAACCCGCTGGCGAAGCAGGTGTAGGCGGCGGTGATGAGGGCGGGATGCTGGGTGTAGGCGGTGAGCTGGTAAGGGACGAAGTAGTAGAACGGGGAGCGCAGGAGGGTCCCGGCCATGATCAGGCTGGGGCCGCCGATCAGCGAGATGGCGCTCACCCATCGACCGGGAAACGGGGGTTGGCGGTCCAGGTTGGCGGAGGCGTTGGCGGCCCGCCGGTCCGCGCCGGCCCGCCGCCATCGCGTGATGCGCCCGCCAAGCTCAAGCTTCATGGATTGCTGCCTGTCCTGTCCTTGTTGGTGCGCCCGGACCGGTATGTCGGGGCACGCCAAAATGGTGAGGGGTGATGCGGGGGGCGCGCGTCTGGCTCGGGTCGCATCTTGGTGGGCAGAAACGGGCAGGTGGTGCGACCCCAGACGGATGCGCATGTCCCACCGTGGGCAGATGCCGAGTGGTCCGTTGAGGCGATGACTTCGCGTCCTGGAGGTGCGTGGCGCGGGAAACGATCGTCTTCGGGCCGGGAAGCGATCTTTCGGACCCGGGCTTCCTCCCAGGCCGGACCTACTCGTGAACGCCCCACAAGACGAAAGGCCCGGTTCCAGATCATGAGGCTGGGCCTTTTCGCTGTTCAGGGGTGTGCGGGTCGTCGGTGGCCGGGATCGTGTGGCGCGGTACCCGCTGGGGGCTCCGGGGCCGGAGTCAGCGAAGAGTCAGCGGACGTCCTTGAGGCGGGTGGGCCGCGACACTGTGGCGAGACGCTGGCCGGCGGCCGAGTCAGGCATCGGGGTTGTCGAGAATGATGACGGGCGCCTCTTCCACATTCAGCCACTCGCTCTCAAGCCTCATGCCGGTGGCTGCTTCCATGAAGGCGAACGGCGCGCTGCATTTGCCGCGGTAGTCCTGCGGGTCGAGGCTGTCGAGCATGGCGCGAAAGTCGGCCAGGATGCCGGGGTCTCCCTGTTGGATGGTGTGCTCGGGGAAGAGGAAGTCACGCATCCGTGCCCGGATCTCGCCGCCGGCTGCGTAGAGGAGTGTCTCGCCCCCCTTGAAGTGCCAGGTGGTCATCCATACGCGTGCCTCTTTGCTGAGCTCGGTGAGGACGAGGTCGGACGGGGCTATGCCGTAGCTGAATTCGAGGAAACCCCAGCCTCCTTGGCCTTTGAAGACGAAGAAAACGGGTCGGTCCTCCGTGAAAGCCTCCTCCGTGGGGTACTCCATGATGCGATGCTCCGGGTCGCGACCCCCGTTCAGCCGCCGGAGGAGATCGTCCACCGTGATCTCCTCGTTGAGAGGTTGCACGATGATCCAGCAGAGTCCGTTCTCCAGCCACTGGTTCCGCTCGAAGAGGCTGCGGTAGTGATCGATCACATGATCATTATGGTGAAGGCCGGGCAGCATGGTGAAGGCCCGACTCCAGATGGTGGAATCGGGCCTTCTTGTCGATCGGGGACTATGCGGTCGGTTCTGATCTGCACCAGGCCCGGCAGGCGCACCCGGCTCATCTACCGCTTCACCGCCCACGACATCGACGGGCTCGCGGCCCTGGTCAGGAACCGGCTCAAACGCATGCAGTACCAGCCGCGCCTTCTGGAAGGCTTCATCGTCGAGACCGGCCTCGCGCTCTCTGACCTGTGACCTCCGGCGTTCTCGCTCGGTAGGGTCGACGACCATGGTCAACGACTGGCGAGCGGACCGGATAGGAAGTGCCCTGGAGGGCGGCAATCCCACCGTGCTGCGACGGCTCGAAGCCGGCTTCGCGGTGATCGGCGATACCCAGTTTCTGCCGGGCTACTCGGTCCTGCTGGCAGACGAGCCCGACGTTCAGCGGCTATCGGACCTGCCCCGCGCCAGGCGACTGGCGTTCCTGTCCGACATGGATCGGCTCGGCGAGGCGGTCGAGCGGGCCTGCCGCGCCCTGGACCCGGCGTTTCGGCGAGTGAATCTGGAGATCCTCGGCAACACCGATGCCTTCCTTCATGCGCATGTGTGGCCGCGCTACGAATGGGAGCCCGCCCATCTGGTCGGCCGTCCGGTGTGGCTGTACCCGCACGAACACTGGAGCGATCAGCGATTCGCTCTGGGGCCACAGCACGATGCGATGCGTGAGGCGATCAAGCGTGAACTGCATCTGCTCTCGGGAAACGAGCATCCCTGAACAGGGAAGCGATCTTCGAAGTGGCTCTCGCGCCGCAGGTCGGGGTCGCGTCCACGGACGTGGCGTAGGGGTTTTCAGCTGCGTGGCGTGGCGTTGTTCCGTTCGCATCCGTGGATCCGCACACGACGCCGTCTCCCGGCCGGCCCCGGTCCTGATCGAGTGCCGGTGAGTCGACGTAGCCTGACCCGCGTCGGATCGGATCGGGACGGGACGGGTGGCGGATGCGGTTCGGGTCTGGGTGGGCGGACGAGCGTGGTGCGACGGAGCTGCTGGCCGCGGCTCGAGCCGGGGACGATGCCGCTTTCGGATGCCTGGTGGGGCCGCTGCGGGACGAGTTGCGCGCGTACTGCTACCGAATGCTGGGTTCGGTCCACGACGCGGAGGACGCGGTGCAGGAGACGATGGATCGAGCGTGGCGCAACCTGGAGCGGTTCGAGGATCGCGGGTCGATCCGGCCATGGCTGTACAGGATCGCGACGAACCGGTCGCTGACGCTCATCGAACGGCGGGGACGGCGTGAACTGCCTGCGGATCTGAGTCCGGCGGGAGCGCCGCAAGCCGAGGTGACCTGGCTGGAACCGTACCCCGACCGTTTGATGAGGTGGACGGCGGAGCAGGTCCCGGAGGACCGGGCGGTGGCGCGGGAGAGCGTGGAGCTGGCGTTCGTCGCCGCCCTGCAGCATCTGTCCGGTCCGCAACGGGCGGTCCTGGTACTGCGTGATGTCCTGGGCTACACCGCCCGGGAGACCGCCGACACGTTGGAGAGCACGGTCGCGGCGGTCAACAGCGCCCTGCAACGGGCCCGCAAGGTCATGGCGGCCCTGCTCCCGGAGACCACCCAGCGGCGGACGCTGGACGCGTTGGGCGAAGCGAAGCGGCGGGAGCTGGCCCGGAAGTACGCGGCAGCCTGGGAGGCCGCGGACGTCGATGCCATCGTGGCGATGTTGACGGAGGACGCCAGATACTCGATGCCGCCACTGGCGACCTGGTACGCGGGCCACATCGACGTCCGCGGGTTCCTGACCGAGGCGGTGACGAAGCGACGCTGGCGCTTCCTGCCCACTCGGGCGAACGGGCAACTGGCGTTCGGTACCTACATGTGGGACGGGCGTCGAGCCGTCTACGTCGCGGCGGGCCTGGACCTGCTCGCTTTGCGCGGCACCCGGATCGCCGAAGTGGTCTCGTTCCTGGACGCGGACCTCCCGGCGTTCGGCCTGCCGTCGGAACTGGAGGAGAAGCGGTACGGCGATCCGCGATGAGTTTCTGGAGACGCGCGGGTTGTAGTCCCGACAGGAGTACCGACCTGAAGGGACCAGGGGTTCATGCCCACCGACGAAGAACAGATCCGTGACCTGATCGAGCGCTGGGCCGAGGCGGTCCACCGCGGTGATGCGAACGGGGTGGTCGCCGACCACGCCGACGACATCGTGATGTTCGACGTGCCGCCCCCCTACGAGGGGGTGCGCGGCATCGAGTCCTACCGCCGGGTGTGGCCGCCCTTCTTCCGATGGCAGGCGCAGGGTGCCGTCTTCGAGATCGAGACGCTGGACGTCACCGCGGGCGGCGACGTCGCCTTCGCCCACGCCCTGCTGCGATGCGGCACCCCGGAGGACTTCGCCGGGAACCCGGAGAACCGGCTACGGCTGACGTTCGGGCTGCGGAGGCAGGGGGGCCGGTGGGTCATCGCCCACGAGCATCACTCGTTCCCGATCGTTGACGCCGACCGGGACGGCGGCGCCGAACAGGAAGTGCGCCGGCTGCACCGAAGGTGGTACGAAGCCACCACCGCGAGGGACCTGGACGGCATGATGGCCGCCGTCGCCGACGACGTCGTGTCCTACGAGCACGAGGAACCCCTCCGGTATCTCGGGGCCGAGGCCGTACGGGAGGTCTGCCGGCGCAACCTCGGTGCGCCCGGCGTCGCCGTCAGCTGGGACATCCCTGACCTGAAGGTGGTGGCCCGGGAGGACCTGGCGGTCGCCTGGGGGCTCAACCACGTCCGGATCGAGCAGACCGACGGCCGGTTCCTCAGCAGCTGGTCACGGGGGACCCGCGTGTTCGAGCGGCGGGACGGCGCCTGGGTGATGATCCATCAGCACCTCTCCGTCCCGTACGACCCGGGCGCCGGTGAGGCGGAGACCGACTCGCGTCCGTGAGATCTCGCCATGTCGATGCGTTCACCCTCCTACCGGGAAGGGGCCACGGACTTCGGTGAGATTCTGGCCAGGCCGGCACGGTCGTCCGGCGCGGCGAGCACGGACTCGGTCATGTCGCGGCCGGGCTGCTCACCGAGGCCGGGCGCTCCCGCGGCCGCGGTCGCGACCAGGCCCGGATCGGTGACCGGGACCGGGTCGACGAACCCGCTCCGTCGGCGTGCTCGCCGCTCACCTCCGCGGCCACCGCCGCCGACCGGATCCTGCCCACTCCGCCGGGACCGACCGCGGTCACCGCCGGTGCGCCCTGGCCGGCTCGGTCAGCCCGACCCGTTCGCTCCCCCGACCGATGAACGAGGTCAGCGGGATCGGCGGAACCGATGCCGGGCCGGATTTGCCGCATGCCCTCCGTGATCCATCCGTGCTGACGATCCGTGGTCGCCACGGACGCGCAGCGGCCGATCCGGGCGAAAAGCTGAGCACACGCAAACAGGGGGTCGATGTGCCCCGGACGACAGGAGTACCATGACCGGCTCTTCCTCCCAGGCAATCAAGACCGTGCTCCATCCCGTGTCCGATCTGGCCAAGGCCAAGGCGGTGTACTCGGCCCTCCTCGGTGTCGCGCCACAGACCGACTCGCCCTACTACGTCGGCTTCGAGGCCGGGGGACAGCACATCGGACTGGTGCCAGGCGGTGGACCGCAGGGCATGACCTCACCGGTGGCCTACTGGCACGTTCCGGACATCGAGGCGAAGCTGGCCGAGGTGATCGCCGCGGGGGCCATCGTGAAGGAGGCCGCGCACGATGTCGGCGGTGGCCGCCTCGTGGCCACCGTCACCGACCCCGACGGCAACGTCCTCGGACTGCTTCAAGACCGATGAACGCCGACGCCGGCGCCACGCCGAGCACCGGCTCACCCGTGACGACTTCAGGGCCATCGGCACCCTTTTCAAGATCGGGTACATCGAGGTTTTCGGAGGGAGATCTGCCATGAGCGGCATCGGAACGACGGGCCACCTCGTAGAGAACCGCCCGCAAGGCTTCTTCCCCGGCGAACTCCATGAGAAAGGCAGCAATAAAGCATGAACGGGCATGTCAGCGCCAACCTGCTCAGCGGCGAGAACATTGAGCGGCAGCCTGGGAGGCGCGGAACGAGGTTCACGCTCAACGGTGCACTCTGGTCACTGCAGGCGTTGTTCGGCTTCTTCTTCGCCGGGAGCGGTTTCGGCAAAGTGCTGTTGTACGACGGAGCTCTGTATGCGGCGGCGCCCCGGGCCGTGGCCTGGTACGCCGCGGTGCCGCAGCCTCTGATCGTCTTCATCGGGGTCTGTGAGGTGCTCGGCGGTGTCGGCCTGATCCTGCCGGCGATGACGGAAGTCAAACCGATGCTGACGCCGCTCGCCGCCGTCGGCCTGACACTGACGATGATCCTCGCCGCTGGTTTTCATATCACGCGCAACGAATACGCATTGGTGCCCGCGAATCTCTTGCTGGGAGGCGTCGTGGCGTTCGTCGCGGTCGGACGATGGAGGCTACGGCCCATCGCGCCCGCGCCCATCACCACCTCACGCGCACTCATGTCGTTCGCGGTCCTCGTCGCACTGGCCCTGCTGACATTCGCCCCGACGTGGTACACGATGACCAACGTCCGATTCTGATCACTCTGGTTTCACACGCCTGTTCCCTCACCCAGCCGGAACGGATCAGGGAGGGTACCGAGCGGGGTACGCCCGGAGGAGGCGCTGGACCGGCGGCCGTGAAGGGGCCGGACAGCCCTTTCCGCTTTGAGAAAGGGACGAGGCCCAACGTCGACACGATCGCATTGCGGAAGGCGGCGCCGGCCTGCATCACCTTCTGCTCGACGTGGATGTGCGGATCGGCCTCGCTCATCTGCGCCTTCATCCAAATCTCATGACGTCACGGTTTCCGGCAGAGGAGATCCGTGCCCCAGGTCCGTGGACGAGCCCCGGGCCCGGAGGGTTCCCACGGGCGGTTCAGGCGAGGACGGGCTCCTGTCCGGCACAGCCGGGGGGATGGCTCTCGCCGGCCATTCGTTCGGCTGCGTCGATGTAGTCGGCCAGGGCGCCGCGTGACTGGGCGAGCCTGGCCATCCGGTCGTCCAGCCGCTGCAACCGGGACCGCATCGCGACCAGCAGTTCGGGACATCCGAGCAGTTCCGGGGCCTCTCCGGCCGCGCAGGGCAGCAGGTACGCGATGTCCTCGGAGGACAGGCCCGCACCGAGCAGGTGCCGGATCTGCTTCACCCGCAGTACGGCGTTCTGGTCGTACTCGCGGTAGCCGTTCGCGCCGCGGGCCGCCTCCAGCAGGCCCTGGGCTTCGTAGTAACGCAACTGATGGGTGTTCACACCCGTCCGGCGACTCAGCTCCCCGATCAGCATGGAAACCTCACTTGACCTTCACACCGGTATCAACGTTGACGATGCTGCCATGAACAGCGGAACCGATACATCCGTGACGGTCATCGGACTCGGACTGATGGGCCGGGCGCTCGCCAGGGCGTTCCTGAGAGCCGGGCATCCCGTGACCGTGTGGAACCGTACGGCCTCCAAGGCCGACCGGTTGGTGGCCGAGGGTGCGCGACCGGCGCCGACGGCCGGCGACGCGCTCGGGGCGAGTCCCCTGACGATCATCTGCCTCACCGACTACCGGGCCGTGCACGAACTGCTCGGCGCGAGCGGCGGCGCGCTGGACGGCAGGACGTTGGTCAATCTGACCTCGGGCACCTCGGCTCAGGCCCGGGAAGTCGCCCGATGGGCCGAGCGGCGCGGCGTCCGTTACCTGGACGGCGCCATAATGGCCGTCCCGCCGGCGATCGGGACCGCCGATGCGGTGATTCTGCACAGTGGGCCGCAGCCGGACTTCGAGGCGCACGAGTCGACGCTCGCCGTGCTCGGCACCGTCACCCACCTCGGCGCGGACCACGGGCTGGCGTCCCTGTACGACGTGGCCGGTCTCGCCATGATGTGGAGCGTCCTGAACGCCTGGCTCCAGGGCACCGCCCTGCTCAGGACGGCCGGGGTCGACGCCGCGATGTATGCGCCGTTCGCGCGGCAGATCGCCGCCGTCGTGGCCGAATGGCTGCCCGGGTACGCCGAGCAGATCGACAGCGGCTCCTTCCCGGCCGAGGTGTCGGCCCTGGAGACCGACGTGCGGGCGATGACACACCTGATCGAGGAGAGCGAGGCGGCGGGTGTCAACGCCGAACTGCCGAAGCTGATCAAGGCGATGGCCGACCGCTCGATCGTCGCCGGACACGGCGGAGAGCAGTATCCCGTGCTGATCGAGGAGTTCGGCAGACCCCACGACGACTGACCGGTCCCGGCGCCGGGAGTGCCGGTGGGGTAATACGCCTGGAACATGGCCGAGGTCGCGGCGCTGCTGCGGGACCTGCGGGTCTTCGCTCCCGTGCCGGGTGAGCACTCGGTGCTGCGGCCTCTGTCCCACCGCGTCGGCTTCATGTTCGGCCTGGCCGACCGCAGGCTGGCGGCGGCCGGCACGGCCGACCCGGTCGCCTCGGCGGTGCTCCGGAGAGCGCGGGCGGCGGCCCTGGAGCGGGCAGCCGACGGGCCTGCGGGACTCGTGCATGGCGATCTTCATCCGGGCAACGTGCTGTCCGGCCCGGACGCCCGTCTGGTGGCGATCGATCCGAGGCCCGCCTGGGGCGACCCGGACTTCGACGCCGTGGACTGGGTGCTCGAGGAAGCCGCGGATCTCACCGCGCTGGAGCGAAGGATCGAGGAGTTGGCGGCACTGGTTCCCGGTCAGTGTCCTCGTCGTGTGCTGGGCTGGTGCCGGGCCCTGGCCGCCCTCATCGCGGTCCCCCGGAGGCGCGCGGGGCGAGACGACGCACAGACCCGGTTCCTCATGGCTCTGGCCCACGGCTGATCCCTTCGCCGGCCCCAGCCGGTCCCCGTGTCACCGGTCATCCAGCGATCTTCCACCATCCGGCGTCCGGAACCGGATACGGGCGCGGGTCCTGCCAGGATCGGCCGTCGACGAGACCGGGGCGCGGGGCGAACGGAAGGCGGAGCAAGCTCACCCCTGCCGATTGGGAGCGATCATGTCCGGCGTCGGGATGGGCGCGGCCCTTCCCGGACGGAGCCGGTCCGGCGCCTCGGTGACCGTCCCCACCTGGAGGGCTCCGGCCTTCCGCCGGCGATATGTCCTTCGCCATGGAAATCGGCCCGGCGTCATCGATTCCGGCCCGGCCGGGCTCAGGGCGAGTAGTCGATCCAGAGATACCAGACGGGCGCATCCGAATCGGCGTCGTCGCTGGGACCTTCGATCAGCACGTCGATCTCGCCATGCGCGAACTTCTTGGTGGCGACCTCCTGAATGTCGGACGGATCGAGCTCCTCGAAGGGGCCGGTGAAATGCCAGCCCTCTCGGTGAAATGCGGCCAGCGCCTTTCGCGCGTTGTCGACACCCGACACCGTCACGACCACCATGCCGTCGCTGTCCGGGTCGGACTGACAGTCATCCTCGAGTTCGACCGACTTGACCGAGCCTGCGGGAAGCAGCCGGATCACTTCCTCTTCGAGCCGGGGCGCCTGCTGTGCCGCCCGCTCCTTGCACTCCGCCACGTGAACGCCGCACGAAGGGATGGGGGACAACAGCACGGTGATTGTCAGGGCCGAGACCAACCCCTTGATCAGACTCACGACCCCAAGCCTGACATGGCCCTCGGCGCCGTGCCAGACTTTCGGATCTCACCGTCCCCGGAAGCGTTGCCGGCCGACCGGCCCCATGCCGGTCAGGCGATCACCGACCGGGCCGGAACCGTGCCGGTGCGGACAGGCGAACGGGCCGGAACCGATGACATCGGCCCCATTCGAAAGGCACAGGGCAACCGGTGAACGCCCGCGCCGGGTGCGGTCGCTTCCCGCGAGGATCGATCATGTCTCCCGTTCCCGGGCGAGGTCGGAACTCACGGACGTTCACGGCCGCTTTTCGCGCGCGAAACCGCGCGGGCCCTGTCGCGGTCCCGCGAGGCGTGTGATGGTGACGCCGGGTGCCGGAGCCCTCCGAGTGCCTCCGCCGGTCAGGGGTCGCGATCTCGCTACGAGAGGTAGGGGCTGAAATGGTCGGCGACGGCCTCCGCGATCGCGGCGGCGTCGAGGGAGCCGTCGACTTCGATAACGCGGATGCCGAGCCGGTGGGCGTTGCGGACGGCGTCGTCCGCGACGAGGCGGTCCCGGGCGAGGCGGTTGGCCTGTGCGCGGGCCGGATCACTGACGCGGTGCCCGAGCGAGGCGGCGCGCGGTAGTTCCCGGAGCTGGCGCCGGCGGAACTCCGGCGTGGGCACCATGACGACCATCCGGCGCGGTGAGTCGATGATGGGCGCGACGAGTTCCGGACGGAGTCCCCAGCCTTCGGCGATGATCGGGTGGCCCGAGACGAGCGCGCGCAGGTCGTCCAGGACCCACCCGAACCGGTCCGGGAAACCGGCCAGGGTCGCGGCGGCCATCTCCTCCGGGGTGGTGTGGACCCACATCCTGTCCGGGTCGGGCTCGGTGGCCGGCTCGCCGAGGCCGACGCGACGGGCGATCCGGCGGTCGTTGTGCCCGCGGGCGTCGTGGTAGTCGTAGTGGTAGACGGTGACGCGGCATCGGGCGGCCAGGAGCCGGGCCACGGTCGACTTTCCGGCCCATTGGCCACCGCCGATCCACAACGCGCGGCGCAACGTGCCGAAGGGGTCCCAGACGTCGCTTCCCGCAAGAGAGTCATGGCCGGTCATCCGGGTCCTCCTGTTGTCTCCTGCCGTCTCCTGTGTCGAGACCGTCTCCTACGTTGAGACGCGATCGGTCATGGACGCCGGGGCCGAGGGGCCGGCGGGCGGTGCCGGCCACCGTCGCCCGCCGGCGAGCCGGGCGGGGGGTGTGGACTGACGGGCGCGGTGGCGGCGTACCGCGTCCCGGTTGGCGCACGGCTGGGAACAGTAACGCTGCCGGGCGGTGCGTGAGGTGTCCGCGAAGATCCTCTCGCAGTCGGCGGCGGCACACCGTCCGAGCCGGTCCATGCCCCGGCTGACGAGGTGCATCGCCGTGCCCACGGAGATCAGCGCGAACAGCACCGCGCCGAGCGGCTGCAGGTCGTCGCGATAGTGCAGGTGCCAGCCGTGGGCGTGGTCGGTCAGCCGGGGGTAGGCGGCCGACCGGGCCAGCATCTCGTTGACCAGCCCGGCCTTCGCGCGCTCGTCCGTGGCGTCGACGACCTTCGTCCAGGCGTCGACGACGGCGAGGGTCTGGTCGAGATCCGACGGTTCGACGGGGCGTTCCAGCACCAGGCCGGCCGCGCGGCAGCGGTCGGCGAGTTCGCCGGCGCTCGCCGGCGGGCGGTTCGCCAGTTCCGCGGCGAAGTTCACCACATCCGCGCCGTAAGGGTTGAGGTGCATAAGCCCATTACATCAGCCTGTACGCCATGACGCGAACAGCAACAGAGCATGACATTCCCGAACTCGTCCGTCTCCGGACACTGCTCTTCGACGACCTCGGCGGCGACTTCTTCAACCCGGCGGACGCCGGTGACGACTGGCGCGACGCGCTCGCCCGGGTTCTCCGGCGGAAGCTGACCGAGCCCGACTGCCGGATCCTGGTCGTGGACGGCGGCACCGGCCTGGCCGCCTGCGGCATCGGCACGATCGAACAGTGGTTCCCCGGCCCCCACTCCCGCAACGGGAGGATCGGCCACGTCATCGGCATGGTCACCGACCCGTCGCACCGGCGGCGCGGGTACGGCCGGGCGGTCATGCTCGGCCTGCTCGACTGGTTCCGCGACCGCGACGCCGTACGGGTCGACCTCACCGCCTCCCGCGAGGCGGAGCCGCTCTACCGGCGGCTCGGCTTCGCGGACCACCCCGACCCCCTGCTGTGCTGGAAGCCGTGAGGACGTCGCGATACCGCTGGGTCATTCTGGGTGTCGCGACCTTCACCCAGGCCGCGGCCGCGTTCTTCGTGCAGGGCATCGGCGCGATGAGCGTCCACCTGCAACGGGACCTGGGGCTGAACGCGACCCGGCTGGGCCTGCTGCTGTCGGCGGCTCAGCTGCTTCCGCTGGCCGGGTTGCTCGTGGCGGGACGGCTGCTGGACCGCCACGACGAACGCTGGGTCGTCGGGATCGGTGCTCTCGTGGTCGCCGTCGCGCTGGCCGCCGGAAGCGCGGCCCCGGGGTACGCCTCCCTGCTCGTGGTCCTGCTGATCGTCGGTGCGGGGTACAGCACCGTCCAGCCGGGCGGCGGTAAATCGGTGGCGTCCTGGTTCGACACGTCGCAGCGTGGCCTGGCCATGGGTGTCCGCCAGGCGGGGCTCCCGCTCGGAGGCGTCCTCGCCGCCCTCGCGCTCCCCTCGCTGGCGACCGCCTTCGGCTGGCGGTCGACGCTCGTGGCGGGCTCGCTCGCCGCGCTGTCGGGCGCCGTCGTCTTCATGGCCTTCTGCCGCCGCCCACCGGGCCGGCGACCGACGCCGGCCGCGTCCCGCGTGCGGTTGGAGCTGCTCCGCGAGCCGTACATGAAGAAGATCGTCTTTTCCGGTGTGAGCATGGTGTCGGTGCACAGCGGCGTGGGCGTCCTCACCGTGCTGTACCTGCACGAGGTGACGTCCATGGACGCCGCCCCGGCGGCCCTGGTCTACGTCGCGGTCCAGTGCGCGGGCGCGCTGGGCCGTGTCTGCCTGGCGGCCTGGAGCGACCGCCACCGATCCGGCCGCTACGCCTGCGTCCTGACGTGCCTGGCCGCCGTGATCGTCGGGATGACCGCGTTGGCGACCCCCGTCGGCCGGTCTCCCGTCGCGGCCTGCGCGCTCTTCGTCTGGCTCGGCTTCTTCGGAATCGGCTGGTACGGCCCCTGGGTCGCCTACGCCGCCGAGTCGGCGCCGCCGGGCCACACCGGATTCGTCCTCGGCCTGGCCATGGCCGTCAACCAGGTGGCGGTCGTCCTGGCGCCGGCCGCGCTCGGCCTGCTCGCCGACCTGACCGGTGGTTTCGCGCCCGCCTGGGCCCTGCTCGCCGCGCTGACCGCCGTCGCCCTGACGGTGACGGCCCGGCTGTGACCGGTTCGGACGGCCGGCCGTAGCCCTCACCGCCGTCCCCGGCCGCCCCGCCATTACGAAACCGCGGTTGCGTAATGGCGGGGCGGGGAGTAGCTTTTATTTCGCTACACGAGTTTCGTAACAGGGAGGTCGGCATGGCGCCTCGGGGGCGGCCGCGTGACATGCAGGTCGACGAGCGGGTGCTGCGGATCGCCGCCGCCCTGCTGTTCGAGCGCGGCTACGCCGGTCTGTCCATCGACGAGGTGGCCGAGCAGGCGGGGGTGGCCAAGACCACGCTGTACCGCCGCTGGCCGACCAAGGACCATCTGGCCGTCGCGGTGGTGGCACGGCTGCAGGCCGATGACGAGATCACCGACACCGGCGACATCCGGGCCGACCTCGTCGACTACCTGGAGAAGATCGCCGCCGGGCTCAACCGCATGCGCGCGGCCGGGCACCGCCGGGGGCCCTCCGCCGGAACGGCCGGCGAGCTCGTGGCCGCCGCGGCCAGGCACGAGGACATCGGCCGGCTGACCCGCGAACAGTACGCCGAGCGCAACGCCATCGCGCTCGCCCTGATCGAGCGGGCGCGCGTACGCGGAGAGCTGCGCGCGGACCTCGACGCCGAGGCGCTGTTCGACCAGCTGGCCGGCGCCCTCTACTACCGAGTGATGATCACAGGCGCGCCTGTCGACCGGGCCTACGCGGAACGGCTCGTGTCATGCGCGCTCGAAGGGAACCTGACATGTCAATGATCGTGGAAACCGCCGTCGTCCACGCGGTCGACGCCGAGACCATCGGCTCGCCCACGGCGACCGGACGGCTGCTGCTCGACTCCGGCGACACCGGCGGCGCGCTGAGCACCATCCGGATGACGCTCGCCGAAGGCGCGGACGGCGCCGTGCCCCACCACCACGCCACCGCGACCGAGCTGTTCTACATCCTGGAGGGCAGGGCCCGCGTCCTGTCCGGCGAGGAGATCGTGACGCTGGAGGCGGGCGACGTGGCGGCCGTGCCCCCGCTGACACCCCACGCGTTCGCCGCCGCCCCCGGCCACACCGCCGACCTCCTCATCGTCGTCGCCCCCGGCATCCAGCGCTTCGAGTACTTCCGCCTGCTCGACCGCCTGCGCCGGGGCGAGGCCACGCTCGACGAACTGCTCGCCTCCCAGGACCTCTACGACAACCACTTCCTCGACAGCCCCGCCTGGACCCGCGACCGCCAGGCGTCCTGACCCCCGGCTGCGTCGAATCGAAGACGGCGACGGGCCGGATCCAGCCAGGCGCCGAGCGGACCTCCCCCCGGAACGCGTCGCGGACGCGCGCCGCGTCCCCGGGTCGGATGGGTTCTCAGGCCGGACGGTCTCTCAAGCGGACATCTGGTCGTAGCGGACGCGCATGCCGTCCACGAGGGTCTTGAGCGCGGCTGAGGTCGGCAACCAGGGGTCGGCCGGCGACACAGTGGCCTGAGCGACGAACTGATCGGCGAGGCCGGTCATCGGCGTCGCGGCGTTCGTCACGTCCGCGACCAGCAGGTGGGCCGCGTTCCCCGCGGGCGGGGCCGCTCCGGCCGGCAGCACGTGCACGGTGTTCTGCGCCAAGCCCCAGCCCACCAGCTGGTGCAGATCAGCCAGAACCTCCTCCATCACCGCGAAGTCGTAAGCGGTGATCAAGGGAAGCTCCGGTGCGACGTCGGCCCGGGTGGTGGAGCGGCCCTCGGCCCCGTGGTGCAGGGTCATCGAGATCTGCTCCGACTCCAGCATGAGCTGCCGGAGCAGTAGTTCGTCCGGTGCGGTGCCCAGCCACACCCACGAGGTCTGATACCGCTGTACGTATCCCATCCGCTGCCACACCCACAGCGACCGGGCCCAGGCTCGGGTGAGCCGCTGCTGCGCCTCCGTCATCGCCTCGCGCACCTTGGCCTCCTGCTGAGCCGTCAGGGCCGGGCCACCCGGAGGGCCGAGCACGGTGAGCGGAGCGGGCGCGGGCAGGGTCAGGCCCGCATGGCGTCTGGCCACCTCGGCGTAGTGGTCGGCGTTGGTGCTCTTGATCGGCCAGGCGGCCGTCGCGAAGCCCGGTGCGCCGAAGTAGAGGTGATCCGTGATGTCCGTGCTGGCTATGTGGAAGGACTCGTGCAGCAGGGTGCGGATCCGGCCGTCGGTACGGGCGTCCACGAACGTCTCGGGAACGGTCAGCGACCTCGGCGAGGACGTCGCGCCGGCGCCCTGAATGCTCAGATCACCCCGGTGGTCCAGCAGGATCAACCGGTTGTCGTGGAGACGGTTCAGCCCTTCCGCGGCTTCGGTGAACGTCTTCCTGATCCCCGGCACCCTGGTGTTGTCCGGGAGGGCGAAGACGGCGATGATGTGCGCGTCGGCGTTACCCGCGGCGATCTGGGTGAGAACGGCGGTCACCTCGTCCACCATGGTCTTCAGCACCGTCAGGCCGGGGTTCTTCGGAGGCTGGTTCTGCCGGGTTCCCGCCTGCATGACGTACGGGGTCCTGTCGTTGAAGACCTCGATCAGCTTTTCCAGGGTGTCGTCGGCCGTCGCGTTCGTGTAGTCCAGCGGGGCGGCGGTCCGGGCGTAGCCGTCCACGCCGGTGCCGCCCAGTGCGACCCGTAGCGCGCCGAGGTCGCTCTGCCGTACCCGGCCGTACGCGCGCCGTACCATCCGGTGCAGCGTCCTGCGGAGCGGGGGTTGAGAGAGCCGGGGGTGGGTGAACGGTTCGTTCCGGGTCACACCGCTTAATGGCAGCATGAGTTCCCTTTCTCGTTCGGCGTCTTCCCTCGCGACGAATGTCGCACACCAGATACGACGCCTGTTTTAAAAACGCGTTTACCGGGATACTCGAATTCGGCGAAGAGATTCGGTGCGCCTCCGGGTCCGTGGAGGCGGTTCTCCGGTGTGCTGGGATTTCCTTCCGCGGCGGAGCGTGCCGGGAGCCGGCCCCCACGCTCGAGGAGGAAATGGGAGCACGCGCGTCCCGATCCGCCACGCCGTGCCGGTGCGCCCGTCCCCGCGCCGGGTGGGTGAGGGGATTCGCCGGTCAACGGATGTGCCGACCCATCCGATACGCGACCGGCGACGAAGTTCCTGTGGCCGGTGCCGTGCCGGCAGGGGCAGGAGGGGGCGCATGGGAGCGCGTGGCCGGTCGCCGATCGGCGAAGACCGTCCGGATGATTTCTCACCGGGGCTGAAGGAACTGCTGCAGGCGGTCGGCAAGGGTGATCGTGAGGCGTTCGAGCGGTTGTACGAGGTGCTGGCTCCTCGGGTGTTCGGGCTGGTCCTGAGGGTGTTGCGGGATCGGGCGCACAGCGAGGAGGTGGCGCAGGAGGTCCTGGTGGAGGTGTGGCGCAGCGCCACCCGTTACGAACCGGACAAGGGGTCGGTGCTGGCATGGGTGCTGACCATCGCGCACCGGCGGGCGATCGACCGGGTGCGTTCGGCGCAGGCGGTCATGGATCGGGAGGAACGGGCGGCGCGGCTGGAACCGTACCGCCCCTTCGACGAGGTGACCGAGCTGGTGGTGGGCCGTCTGGAAGGCGAGCGGCTGCGCCGCTGCCTGGAGGGGCTGACCGAGTTGCAGCGTGAGTCGGTCACCTTCGCCTACTACGGGGGCCACTCCTACCGGGAGGTCGCCGAGCTGGTCAAGGCGCCGCTGGGGACGGTCAAGACACGGATGCGAGACGGGTTGATCCGGCTGCGGGACTGCCTGGGAGTGGAGCGATGACAGAGCGGCGACAGGAGTTCGATCCCCACACGCTGGCGGGAGCGTACGCGCTCAACGCCCTCGACGACGAGCTGGAGCGCCGCCGCTTCGAGCGGCACCTTGCCGGATGCCAGGAATGCGCCCGGGAGATCACCACGCTGATGGAGACGGCGGCCAGGATGGGCGCCGCGGTGGCCGCCGAGCCGCCGTCGAGTCTGCGGGCACGGGTGATGGCCGAGATCGAGCAGGCCCGGCAGCTTCCCCCCGCCGTCGCGCGACCACGCCGGCGGCCGGGAGGGTGGCGGCCCTGGCTGGCCGCGGCCGGCGTGGCCGCGATGCTGGCGGCCGTGGTGGCCATGGGCGTCACGACGTTGCAGACGCGGAGCCGGCTGGAGGAGATCCGCCGGAGCCAGCAGGAGATCACGGCGGTGATGACCGCCCCGGACGCCCGCACCTCGACGGCCGTGTCCGGCGGGATGCGGGGCGGCGTGCTGGTCTCGCGGTCGGAGAGGCGGATGGTGTTCTGGGCCTCCGGCCTGCCCGACCCGCCCGCGGGCCGGGTCTACCAACTGTGGCGGCTGGCGCCGGGGGAGATCAGCTCGGCGGGTCTGCTCACCGTCAGCTCGGGCAGCGCCACGCCGGTGCTGGTCACGGCCGGCGCGGGGACGGCCAGGCTGGGTATGACCCAAGAGCCGGCCGGCGGTTCCCGGCAGCCCACCGGCGACCCGATCCTGCTGGTGGACATCCCGGCCGCCTGACACCCATCCGATCGGGGAGCGGCTCCGAATCCCTGGTGTGACGGGTGAGAAACGAGGCTTCACGGCAGCCGCCTACGGGGTGCTGGCCGGGATCCTCTCCATGGCCATGGCGGAGCTGGCGGCGGCGCTGATCGGGCGACCGCAGGCCGGCCCGCCGGCGGCGGTCGGATCGGCCTTCATCGATCTGACCCCCGGATGGCTGAAGGACTTCGCCATCCGCACCTTCGGCAGCGCCGACAAGCTCGTGCTGCTGCTCGCCCTGGCGGCCGGGTTCCTCCTGACCGCCGCGGCCATCGGTCCGGCCGCGCTCCGGCGACCGCGCGTGGCCATCACGATCCTCTCCGGGGTCGTGGCGGTCGCCGGGGCGGCGGTCCTGACCAGGCCCGCCGTCCTGCCCGTGGACGTCCTGCCGTCGGCGGTCGCGGTCATCACCGGCGTGATCACGCTTCGGCTGGTCGGCCGCCTTCTCCTGTCGCGCGACCGTGTCGCGCTCGGCGACTTCACCCGGAACGACGACGGCCGTGAAGGGGGCCACGATGACCGCTTCACCTGGAACGAGGGTCGCGAAAAGGCCCACGACGACCTCCTCGCCCGGAAGGACGACGGCCGCGAGGGGGCCCACGGCGACCTCGACCGGCGCGTCCTCCTCACCGCGGGCGCCGGCATGCTGGGGCTGGCCGCGCTCGCCGGCGGCGGGAGCCGCGCGATCACCGCCCTGCGGCGGCCCGGCGTCACGGCGATCGCGCTCCCACGCCCGGCGCGCCCGGCCCCGCCCCTGCCCGCCGGTACGGACCTGGCGGTCCCCGGCCTGTCGTCGTTCACCACCCCCGCCACCGCCTTCTACCGTGTCGACACCGCGCTCGTCATCCCCCAGGTGGACCCCCACGACTGGACGCTGCGCATCCACGGGCTGGTCGATCAGCCCGTCGAGCTGACCCTGCGGGAGGTGCTGGCCCGGCCGCTGACCGAACGCGACATCACCCTGACGTGCGTGTCCAACGAGGTCGGCGGGCCGTACGCGGGCAATGCCCGCTGGCTCGGCCTGGATCTCGCCGCGCTGCTGCGCCAGGCGGGCGTCCGGCGTGGCGCGGCGCAACTGCTGTCCCGCTCGGCCGACGGCTGGAGCGCCACCACCCCGCTGGAGACCATCCTGGACGGCCGCGACGCGCTCCTGGCCATCGCGATGAACGGCCGGGCGCTCCCGCCCGAGCACGGCTTCCCCGCCCGCCTGATCGTGCCGGGGCTGTACGGCTACGCCTCGGCCACCAAGTGGGTCACCGAGCTCCACCTCATTCCGCCGGGCGGCGGGCGGTCCTACTGGACCCGCCGGGGATGGGCCGAACGCGCCCCGATCAAGACCGCCTCCCGCATCGAGGTTCCCAAGCCCTTCGCCACCGTGCCCGCCGGCCCGGTCATGGTCGCGGGCACCGCCTGGGCCCAGCACCGCGGCATCGCCGCCGTGGAGGTCGGCATCGACGACGGCCCCTGGCGACAGGCGCAGCTCGCCGCCACCCCCGGCCCCGACACCTGGAGGCAGTGGAAGCTGCCCTGGAACGCCACTCCCGGCCGGCACCGCCTTGAGGTCCGCGCCGTCGACGCCACCGGCGCCGTCCAGACCAGCCGGCGCGCACCCACCATTCCCGACGGCGCCACCGGCTGGCACTCGGTCCTGGTGACCGTCACCTGAATCCCCTGTTCCACCGTCTGTCCGCCTGTTCACACTCAGACAAGGAATCAATAAAAATGATCAAGAACAATCGCCTTGCCGTCGCTCTGCCCCTGCTGGCCCTGGCCGTGTCCCTGACCGCGTGCGGAGGCGATGCCGACACCGGCGCCGACATGGGCGCGGCGCCGTCCACCGGCAGCGCCCCGATGGCCACCGGCGGCGGCGCCCCGACTGCCGGCGAGTCCGCCGCGGCCGCGCCGTTCGGTACGGCCTGCTCCGCGGTCCCCGCCTCGGGCAAGGGCAGCTTCACCGGCATGGCCGAGGACTCGGTGGCCACCGCGGCCTCCAACAACCCGGTGCTCTCCACCCTGGTCGCCGCGGTGAAGAAGGCCGGCCTGGTCGACACCCTCAACTCCGCCGAGGACATCACCGTCTTCGCCCCGACCGACGACGCCTTCGCCAAGATCGACAAAGCCGCGCTCGACAAGGTGCTGGCCGACAAGAAGATGCTCACCGACATCCTCACCTACCACGTCGTCCAGGGCCGCAAGACACCGGCCGATCTGGCCGACGGCTCGTTCGCCACGCTGCAGGGCGGCAAGGTCACCACCAGCGGTTCCGGCCAGGACTACACGGTCGGCGGCGCCGGCGTGGTGTGCGGGAACGTGTCCACCCGCAACGCCACCGTCTACATCATCGACACCGTCCTCATGCCCAAGAAATGATCTCGGGGGCTGGGCTCCCTGAACCGCCCCGGGCCGACGGAGACGTCGAGGACCCGGAAGGACGCCGATCGCGGCCGCTCCCAGCGGGCGCCGCGGGCGGCTGTCCGAGCGAGCGGACCCGGCAAGGACCCGGCCGGGGGAGAGGCCGGCGGGTGAGAGCCGATTCCCGGCCGCGACGTCCGCGAACCGGACTCGCGCTGCTCAGAGCAGATCTGCCGCAGGCGGATCGCGGCGACATCGGTCCGTCGCGCCCCACATGATGAACGCATGGGCGAAGAATCGAAACTTCCACTGTTCGACGCGCGGGTGAGGCGCGAACTCTACGAGGGGCGCGTTCTCGTTCTCGACGGTCCTCTCAATGACGACAACGGGACACTGCTCGCCACGCAACTGATAGCGCTCGCCACGCAGGACGCGTCGGCCGACATCGCACTGTGGATCCACTCCCCGGGCGGCTCGGTCCCGTCGATGCTCGCCATTCGCGACGTCATCCGGCTCATCCCCTGCGACGTGTCGACCCTCGTGCTGGGAATCGCCTACAGCGCCGGGCAGTTCCTGCTGTCCTCGGGCGCCCGGGGAAAGCGCCGCGCCCTGCCGCACGCGCGTGTCCTGATGCACCAGGGTTCGGCCGGGATCGGCGGCACCGCGGTCGACATCGAACTGCAGGCCGACGACCTCCGGCACACCCGCGACACGGTGCTCGGCCTCATCGCCGAGGACACGGGGCAGCCCGTGGAGCGGATCTTCGAGGACTCCCTGCACGATCGCTGGTACACGGCGCAGGAGGCACTGGACTACGGCTTCATCGACGAGATCGTCCAGAGCTTCGACGAAATAGCGCCGCGCAATCGCCCGCGGTCCGGATTCGGCATCACCGAAGGAGCCGGCCAGTGAGCAGTTACACCATTCCCAACGTCATCGCCCGGAATCCCCGCGGCGAGCGGATCATGGACGTCTACTCGCATCTTCTCACCGAGCGGATCGTCTATCTGGGAACCGCGATCGACGCGGGCGTCGCGAACGCGCTCATCGCGCAGATGATTTTCCTGGAGTCGGACAACCCCGATGCCAGCATACAGTTCTACATCAACTGTGAGGGTGGGGATCCGAGTGCGATGCTCGCGATATACGACACCATGCGCTATATCCGCCCGCGGGTCGAGACGACCTGCGTCGGACAGGCCGTCGCGGTGGGCGCCGTCCTTCTCGCCGCGGGCGCCGAGGGAAAACGCGCCGCCCTTCCGCACGCACGGATAATCCTGCACCAACCGGCCGCCCAGGGGCGCGGAGCGATCCCCGATCTCATCCTGCAGGCCGACGAGGTCGTCCGTGTCCGAGCGGACATCGAGCGCCTCCTGTCACGGCACACGGGCCAGACCGTCGAGACCCTGCGCGCCGACACCGACCACGACCGCGTGTTCACCGCGACCGCGGCCCTGGAGTACGGGCTCCTCGACCAGATCATCGAGGAGCGTTCATAGGGCCATGGACGCCCCCGGCGGGCCGGTGCCCCGGCCTTCGGGCCGGGGAGCGCGTCAGGCGGCCAGGGAGTACGCCGCGGAGCAGGTGGCGCCTCTCGACGTGCCGCTCTGGGCGGACCGCAGGCTCTCGGCGACGGCGAGGGTCAGATCGATCAGGGTGACATCGAGCGCGCCGGCGACCGCGGCGATCATCTCGCTCGACGGCTCCTTGACGCCCCGTTCCATCTCGGAGAGATACTGCGGCGAGACGCCGGCGCGACGCGCCGTCTCGCTCAGCTTCTCGCCCCGCTCGTGACGGAGATCTCTGAGCCGCTCACCGAGCACGTGCCGCCACAGCGGCTCGCGAACCGGGGACGGCTTGGGGTCGGTCCGACCGGTCGCCGGACGTAGCGGCGGGACAGAGAAGGCCATACCTCACCATAGGTAGACGGCGCGTTCGAGTTCCGGTGACTTCGCGCAGAGCGGAACCGTCCCCGCCTCCTCCGTCCGCCTCCCGGGGGCGGCGGGGCCCGGTGCCGCCGGGACGTCTCCTGCCCCGGGATGCATCCCGGCGGAACCCTGTGATCGGGCGCTCCGGATGGTCTATGGTACGGCGATGACCGCGATCGATTGGCTGTTCGAATCCGACCCCGCCATTCGCTGGCAGGTGCTACGCGACCTCACCGGTTCCTCGCCCGACGAGGTCGCCGCCGAACGGGCACGCGTGGAGCACGAGGGCTGGGGCGCCCGTCTCCTGGCGCTCCAGGGCGCCGACGGCCTGTGGGAAGGCGGTGCCTGCTTCCCCGCGTCCTACACCGGCGGTGAGCCCGGGCAGCCCTGGACGGCGACGATGCACACCCTGCACACCCTGCAGATCCTCGGCCTCGACCCGGCGTCGAAGGCGGCCCGCCGTACGATCCCGCTCGTCGCCGAGAACGGGCGGTGGGAGCACGAGGGGCAGCGGTACTTCGACGGCGAGGTCGAGCCCTGCATCAACGGCAGGACGATCGAGACCGGCGCCTACTTCGGGGCGGACGTCTCGGTGATCGTGGAGCGGGTCCTCGGTGAGCGGCTCGCCGACGGCGGCTGGAACTGCGAAGCCGAGAACGGATCGGTGCGCTCCTCGATCGACACGACGATCAACGTGCTGGAGGGACTCCTCGAATTCGAGCGGGCGACCGGCGGGTCCGACGCGGTGCGCGAGGCGCGCCGCGGAGGGGAGGAGTACCTCCTCGAACGCGGTCTGTTCCGCCGCAGGAGCACCGGTGAGGTCGTCGACGCGACGTACCTCGACTTCGCCTTCCCGTACTACTGGCACTACGACGTGCTGCGCGCGCTCGACTACTTCAGGCGCTCGGGGGCCGAGCCGGACCCCAGGATGGCGGAGGCCGTGGAGGTCGTCCGCTCCAAGCGGCGGCCCGACGGCCGCTGGCTGCTCGACCGCGTCCATCAGGGCCGCGTCCACTTCCCCCTGGAGGAGGGCGTGGGCAGGCCGAGCCGCTGGAACACCCTCCGCGCGCTCCGGGTGCTCGACTGGTGGCGAGACCGACCCCGCGGGTAGGACCCCGTGAGGGTGGCCCGGAAGGCGGGTTCCCTGGTCGAGGTGACGCTTCGCAGGCGCCTCTTCCACCGGGGTGAGCACGTCGACGCCCGGGTCGGCTCCCTGCTCCGGGACGAGGCGTACGGTCACCGGCGGTGACCCGCCGGACGAGGCGAAGATCACTCGCCCACGGGTGGAACGTTGGACGAGGTGCCGACACGGTCCTACGATAACGGCCCTATGAGCCATTTCAATCATATCGACCTCGTCGAATTCCCAGCGGAATCCATCGAACAACTCCAGGCCGCCAAGACGTTCTTCGGAGAGGTGTTCGGCTGGAAATTCCAGGACTGGGGTGACCATTACGCCGACACCGCGGACAGCGGCGTGAGCAGCGGACTCATCGCCGACGCCGGGGCGCGGTCCCGCATGCCATTGGCGGTCGTCCATGTCGAGGACCTGGAAGCGGCGTACGAAAAGGTGGCCGGCGCCGGTGGAACCATCGTGAAAGAGATATTCTCTTTTCCCGGTGGCCGGCGCTTCCATTTCAGGGACCCCGCCGGCAACGAGCTGGCGGCCTGGTCCGAGTGACCCGGGGCGACCGCGGGTGACCGGGAGCTGACCGCAGGCCCTTCACGCGCACGCCGGCCGACGGGCCGGCGTGCGACCGTGAAGTTCACGGCCGTCAAGCGGCAGGGGAGGCACCGGCGATCCACCTCCCGGGACGGGCCGCTGCCGGAGGCGGTCCTGCGCGGTCAGGATCAGGATCACGTCGAGTACCCCGTTCTTCGACACGGGGAAGATGTGCGACGCTCTGGGGTCGCCCGGAACGGTGGCGAAGGTCCCGTGCATCGCGTTCCGCTTCAGCCTGGGGTAGGCGGCCTTCAGCTGTGCGTACGTGGAGCTCCGGCCGATGTCCTCAGGCGTTCTGACGGTACCCGGGGGCGGAGATCATGGCCACGCCCTGCTTCCGGGAGATGGACACCCCCGCCCGGTCTCCGCCGTACCGCTCCGCCTTCAGGTCCCAGGTCGAGCACGTGGTGGGGGTGTCGATGGATTTGCGGACGATCTTCCCGGCCGCCTCGGCCTGTGCCGCGGACATCCCGAGCCTCAGGCTGCCGTACCCGAACGGTCCGATCGTCGTCCGCCGGGCCGCGGGAGCGGCCGGGGCTGCGTTCGCAGTGGGTACGGCACCTGCCGGCGCGACCCCTCCGGCCGGCGCCGTCACGAGCGCTGATCGGCCGATACGCAGGCATGATGACTGTTTCATGATGATTCCTTCATGATCGAAAACTCGGCACCATGGATCAGCCCCGATGTCATCCGCAGGCGTTTCACGCGATTGATGATCTTCGTCCGAGCCGGTCGAGGTCATCGAGGGCGTCGCCGATCGGGGCGACGACGTCGCTCCGTCGGAAAGAGTCTTTCGTCGATCATGTAACGCTTCTTCGGTCTTCTTCCAAGCAAAGGCGTGTTCGGGAAGATGACGAAGGGAGCACGGTCGGTGCGCTTCAAACAGACGGGATCGGTGGAGATCTCCACCGATCCCGAGGCCTTCGAAGCCTTCTACCGGCGCCACGTCGAAGCGGTCACGCGGTTCATGGCCCGCCGGGTGGACGACCCCCACACGGTCGCCGACCTGGTCGCGGAGGTCTTCGTCGCGGTGCTCGACTCGGCGCACACCTACCGCTCCGGCCTGGGCAGTGAGATCGGCTGGCTGTACGGCGTGGCACGCAACACCCTGTCCGCCGAACGGCGACGGGTCGTGAGCGAACTGCGGCTGGCCGGCCGGATCAGCGGGAGGCGGCTCCTCGACGTGGACGACCTGTCGCGGATGGAGGAACGGCTGGACGCGGAGAGCCCGGCCCGGCGGGCCTTCGAGGCCATGGCCGGCCTGCCCGACAGCGAGCGCGCCGTCCTGGAGCTGGTCGCCGTCGACCAGCTCTCCGTTCCCGAGGCGGCCGCCGCGCTCGGCATCCGGCAGGGGACCGCCAGGGTCCGGCTGCACCGCGCCCGCAAGGCACTGCGCCACGTTTCCGGCGTCATCTCCCCCACGGTCATGGAAGGACTCCGATGAACTTCGAGGAGAGACTGCTCATGGAGCTCAAGGCTGAGATGAACGAGCGGGCGGCACGGAGGCCCGCCCGCAACCCCTTCCGGCGTCGTCTGCCGGTGGTGGCCGCGGCCGCCGGCGTGGCCGCCGCGGCGCTGGTGGCCGTGCCGATGGTCACGGGGACGGAGAACGCGGCGTACGCGCTGACCCAGGAGTCCGACGGGTCGATCCTCCTGAAGATCAACGAGTTCCGGAACCCGGAGCAGGTTGAGCGGGACCTCGCCGAGCTGGGCGTGAAGGCGGACGTCTCATACGTGAAGCCGGGCAAGAGGTGCGCCCCGGATCGTTTCACCAGCGTCGAAGAGCCGGGCGTCGAGCTCGAGGAGCTGAAGAGCAAGGATCCCGCGGTCCGGGCCAGGGTGAGGAAGGCGATCGAGAACACGCCCTCCGAGAAGGCGTACGACAGGGTGCCGGGCGGCGGCCTGAGGATCCATCCGGACAGGATCAAGCCGAACTGGACCGTTGTCATGGAGTTCACCGAGAACGAGGACCAGACCTCGGGGCCGGAGAGGCCGAGAGCGCTGTGGCAGTACCTCTTCCAGGTCACCGACGGCCCGGTGAAGCCCTGCGTGCTCGTCGAGGACCCGTCCTGGAACGCCCCGCTCGACCCGGTGGAGAACCCCGAGGCGTTCCCGCCCGCGGGCAGCTGACCACCGGCGGGGTGGCAGTGAGGTGGCAGAGGGCTGACAGAGGGCTGACAGGGGGCACGCGGCCGCCCGATGGCATCGCGGGGTCACCGCGTGCCCCTCTCGTGTGCGGGGCCGATGGTCCGGCGTGCGACCGTAAAGCTCCCGGCGGCCGTGTTACGGTCTGCGGGAGAGCGGGAACCCCAGCTGAGGGACCCTGATTCGTGGCGTCTCCCCGCCGGAGGGACGGCTCTCGCCTCCTCCGGCCGGGGGAGGCGACGGACAAGCCCCGCCCGTTCCGAAGGTGCGGACCGTCACGGGAAGCGATCTCCCCGCGGGGCGAATCCGGTGGTCCTCTCGCTGAACCCGACGGAGGCCATCATGGCGGCGAGATCCACATCGGTTCCGCGCGGCAAGCGTGGCGGCGGACCCGGCGAACTCCAGGAGCCGCACGTCACCGTTCCGGTGATCGGCAGGGTGACCCTTCCGCCCCCCGAGCACCTCGCCTTCTACGCGGTGCTCGGTGTGCTGGGAGCCCTGGAGATCATCGACTGGCCCGTCGTGCTCGTCATCGGGGCCGGGCATCTCCTGGCCGGGCAGCGGCGCTCCCGTGTCCTGCGCGAGGCCGGGGAGGCCGCCGAGGCGGCGTAGCCGGGATCGGCCCCGGCGGCGCGACCCGGTCCAGGGCGTCGATCCGCGGGATCGGGCACGCCCCGGCGTACCGGCCCCTGGGCCGGTACGGATGATCTAGGTAGAGTGATCCGCCATGGGCGTTCTCGTCGACTACTTCACGGCGGACTCCGAGCGGTCGGCCCGCCTGGCGCTGTCCGGCGGGCCAGGGGCCATGGGCCTGCCGTACGCCGACTGCAAGGGATGGATCGACGAGCTCGACGCGCTGGCGGCCGAGCTCAGCGGGCGCGACCTCAGCGAGTTCGGCGACCATGAGCTCCTCGCCGACGACGGCGAGGCGGCGAGTGTGGACCGGATGGCGTCCGAGACCGTCGCCGCGCTCGCCGCCGTGGACGACGCCCGGCTGCGCGAGTACGCCGAGGAGGAACTGTTCGACGAGTTCGAACTCGGACGGGTCACGGCCCTGCGGGACCTGGCGCGTGAGGCCGTACGGCTCAGCCAGGGGATGTACCGCTGGGTGTGCGTCTGAGCGCCTCGAACAGCTCCTCGCGGAGGGCGGGCGGAAGCTTGGGGCCCATGCGCGACGGGCTCACCAGCGCCTCGTCGTCGTTGTACTCCGCGGCCTCGTCCGCCAGGAACTCCAGGCAGGACCGGGCCGTCTCCCGGTGACGGGGGTCCGGCCAGCGCTCCACCAGGGGCAGCACCGCATCCACCCGCTCGCCGATCCGGTCGAGAATCGCGTGGCCGGGCGGGCCGGGGAAGCGCTGCGCCCGCAGGTCGATGTGGCGGAAGGCGACGTCGTCGAGCTCCGCGCCGGTGAAGTCGTTGCCGGTGAAGTCGTTGCGGTCCCGGCCCAGCCTGCCCCGCTCATGGTCGCTCGGGCGGCCCCAGAAATTGACGTTCCGCACCCGGCCGAGGAAGACGCAGCCGACGAACTCGGCTTCGAACGTGAGCGTCTGGCCGGTCAGGCGTGATCGGTCGAACGTGCAGTTCTCGAACCGGACGTTGCCGAAGAAGGTGAGCGGTGCGAAGCGGGTGCGCCGGAAGACGCAGTCGCGGAAGACCGACCGCGGCCAGTCCGCGCCGCTCCTTGGGACCCGCGTGCCACGGTCCGGCGTCAGCCGTCCGAGGACGGCTCCGAGAGGACGGAAGCCCGAACGCGGCCGGTCCATGCCGCCCTCCGGCCGCGGCATGCCGGTCAGACCCAGTGACAGCCGTTCGAAGGCCGCGCCGGAGAAGTCGCAGCCCTCGAACGTGCTGTCGTGGACGCTGAAATCGGTGAACCGCATACCGGAGAAGTCCACGTTCACGAGTCGCGCCCGGTCGAAGGTCACCGTGGACACCCCGGCGGGCGGCTCGAACCGCCGGTCGCGGAACTCGCCGCGGGCGATCCACGCGGACCTCCACTCCTCCGGGCCTGGCCGGAGGTCGAACGGTCCGGACGCGCTCATGCCGACCACCCGACACGGCCGGGAGCGGGACGGGCGCCCGAGGGGCGTTCCGCCGGGAAACGCCCGGTGCAAGAACCGGTGAAGGACCCGGGAAGGGCGACGGCCTCCGGGAGATCGAGTTCACGCATGCGCGGAGTCTCGCAGCCCGGTCCGACAGGAAGCGGAGGGTGCGGCACCGAGCCGCGCGGTCCGGATCCCGCTACGGCGTCAGGACGACCCGGTCCAGGTCGTCGACCTGCCAGGTGCGGGATCGGAGCACGCCCCGGTGGCGGTACTCGCGCATGATCTGCACGTGCTCGCGCAGCCGTACGAACGCCTGGAGATCGTCCTCCCCGCGCCACACCGACAGCGAGCCGACCCGGCGGCCGGGAAGGTCCGCCCACAGCCACATGCCCACCGCGCCCGGCAGGGCCGGCCACAGGCGGCTCAGTGCGAGACCGCGCCGGGCGATCCCGGGCAGGTCGAGGAGGCGGTCCGCCCGGTAGTCCGTCAGCGCGGCCACCAGCGGGCCCGGATGCCCGGCCGCCGGACCGGCGATCCAGCGGGTCCTCAGCATGCCGCCGCCGTACGGCGGAGCAGGGGCTCGGCGGCGGCGCGCAGCTCGTCGCTGAACGGCGTCGGCCGCAGCGTGGCCGGGTCCAGGTTGACGTTGACGCGGTAGCCGTCGGCGTGCAGCACCGTGCGGTCGGGCGACAGCACACGGAAGCCGTACACGTTGCTGGTGCGGCCGATGCGCTCGATCCAGAAGTGCACCGTCGGCTCACCGGCCCCGGCGATGGGGGCGTGGTAGGTCACCTTGAACTCGCGCACGGCCAGGAACACGTCCTTGAACGCCGACCGGGCCGGGTCCGCCGCCCAGCCCAGGCGTTGCCAGTACGCGCCGACCGCCCGCTCGACCAGCAGGGCGTACCGGGAGTTGTGCAGCAGCCCCATGGCGTCGAGATCGTCGAAATGCACCTGGACCCGCTCGAACACGCCGTCGTCGATCATGATCAGTCCTCCGGGAGAAGCTCAGGGTTCGGGCAGAGCGCACGCAGGCGTTGCAGTACGGCGCGGCGAGCGTGGACGAACGAGACCTGTCCCTCGTACAGGCGGGAGTGCGTGACGACCATCTCGCCGAGCGCGTCGATCTCGTACGCGAGCTGGGCCGGATCCACGCTGTCGGCCAGCTCGCCCAGCGTCACGGCCTCGGCCGCCAGCCGACGGACGAACTCCAGCCACTCGCGCATGGCCCGCGCGACGCGGTCGCGCACCGCCCCGGGGCGGTCGTCGAACTCGGTCTGCACGGTGAAGAAGAAGCATCCGCCGGGCAGCACGCCGTCGCTGTAGAACTTCAGCCGGGCCTCGTGCAGCGCGAACAGCCGCCGCACGCCGGCGGGGGCCCGCAGGGCCGGCGTCACCACCGACTCGGCCCACTGGCGGGCGGCCCATTCCACGGCGTCGAGCTGGAGCTGCTCCTTGTCGCGCCAGTGGGCGAAGAACCCGGACTTGCTGGTGCCGGTCGCCGCGGCCAGCCGCCCCAGGGAGAGGCCGTCCAGTCCCTCGACGGAGGCCAGGCTCACCGCGCGTTCCAGGATCGCCTCCCGGCTGCGTGACCCGCGCAGCAGTCGGCCGTCGTGTGTCATGAACGCCAAACTACATTAACGACCGATCGTTTGTATATCTCGCTCAGGCGTCTCGCTTGCGAGAGGGCTAGTGGATAGGAGTATTATCCATAATTGGATACTGCAACTATCTAAAAGGAGCAGGGTTTCATGACGTCGATCGTCCTCATCGTGGCCACGCTGGTCTTCCGCCTGCTGGGCGCGGTCTTCCGCCTGTCCCGTTTCGCCACCTGGCGGGCGAGCGCCGCGCACGGTCTGGCCGTCATGCTGGTGATGACGGCCAGTGCCCACTTCGTCCCGGCGGGCGTGACCTTCATGCCGAACCACGCCGACATGACGGCCATGGTCCCGCCGTTCGTCCCGTTCCCGGCCTTCGTGGTCTACCTGACCGGCGTCCTGGAACTGGCCGGGGCGGTGGGGCTCGTGCTGCCGGCCACCCGGCGGGCGGCGGGGATCTGCCTGGCGCTGCTTTTCGTGCTCATGCTCCCGGCCAACGTCCACGCCGCGCTGGCCGGGACGACACTGGGCGGAGAGCCGGCGACGCCGCTGTGGCAGCGCGTCCCCGAGCAGATCCTCTACATCGGCGTGGCGCTCTGGGGCGCGGGCGTCCTGGAGAGGCGTGCCGGCCGTACGGCCTCCGTGCGCGGCGCGTCCCCGGCGCTCTGATCCCACCGGATCCCCGGCGGACTCGCGGGGGTCCGGCATCGGACGGCCTCGGCGGGTCTTCCGTCCGCCGTGCGTTCGCCGGATGCTCGCCCGGCATCCGGCGGGCCGCTCACCGAACGGCCGTCGGGTCAGCCCCGCTGGTCGCATCCATCCGGCCGCTCCGGACGGGCCGACTGGAGGTACTCGATGCAGCGGCCCAGGAGGGCGACCGGCGTCTCCCGCTCCTCCTGGCTGAACTCGGCGGAGAGCCCCCGCTCGACCCGCACCGCGCGGGCGTCCCCCTCGGCCAGCACCCGCTCGCCCTTCTCGGTGAGCCGGGTCTCCAGGATGTTCCTGCGCCACTCGTGGGGGGTGCGCTCGATCAGGCCGTTCTCCTGGAGGTTCTTGAGCACGGTGTTCATGGTCGGCGGGGTGACCGCGCAGGCCCGGACAGCTGGCCGGCGCGGGCGACAAGCCCGTGGCGCTCACCCCCCGGTTCGACCTGGGCGGTCTCCTCGACGCCCACACGCCCGGCGCGTACACCCTGAACGGAATCGTCGCCGACCCGTCCGGGCGGTATCTGCTGGTCGTGGACATGGCCGGCGGCGACCTCTTCCGCCTCGACATCGCCTCCGGCGCGATCCACCGGGTCGCGCTGCACGGCGGGGACATGCGCAACGCCGACGGGCTGGAGCTGCGGGACGGCACGCTCTGGGTCGTCCACAACTCCGACGACGCCATCAGCAGGTGGCGGGTCTCCCGGGACGGCTCCTCGGCCCGGCAGGAGCGGCGGGTGGCCGACGAGGCGTTGCAGCTCCCGACGACGCTGGTGCGGGTCGGCGGGACGCTCTACGTGGTCCGCTCCCAGTTCGACAAGGGCGGCCCGATGGGGGAGGGCGCCCCGGAGACGCCCTTCACCGTCGCCGCCGTGCGCGGCATCTGAGTCACGGGGAGCCGTCCGGACGGTCCCGCCTCACCCGCCCGGGCCTCCCGCCGCGGGACCGGAGGTGTGAACCCCGGGTCCGGCAGCCGGGCCGGAGACGTGAACGTGCGCGGGCCGCCCGGCGGCGTCGTCGTACGCCTCATGGGCGTCGAGCAACTCGTCCCAGTGCTCCTCCGCCCAGGCGCACGCGGCCGCCAGCGGCGCGAGCATGCTGCGGCCCAGCGGGGTCAGGCCGTACTCCACGTGCGGGGTGGCCCCGGCGCGGACCGTACGGCAGACCAGACCGCCGCGTTCGAGGGAGCGCAGCGACTGGGTGAGGACCTTGGGGGTGACGCGGCGCAGCGGCACACGCAGCTCGGAGAACCGGCGCGGCCCGTCTTCGAGGCACCGGATGATGAGCGCCGCCCACTTGTCGCCGAACCGGATCGGGTTGAGCGGGGACGGGCACAGCTCGTCGAACATGTCGGCGGACAGAGGCTCCCTCATGGCCTCACGATAGCCGGTATCCCGGCGGTAACCGCGGCTCCGGATAGCGTCCCCGGCAGGCCGGGCGCAGAGGTCCCGGCCCCGGCGAAAGGCGGTTCCCCATGAACATCGTGATCTTCGGTGCGGGCGGCAGGGCCGGGCGGCGGGCCGTCGCCGAGGCGCTCCGGCGCGGCCACCGGGTCACCGCCGTGGTGCGCGACCCCGCGCGCCACGGCGACCTGGCCGGCGCTCCGGCGGTGGAAGGCGTCACGGGCGGGGCGGGTTCCGTGAGGGCGGTGGAAGGCGTCGCGGACGGGGCGGGTTCCGTGAGGGTGGTGGCGGGCGACGTCACGGACGAGGCGGGCATCGCGCGGGTGGCCGCCGGGCACGACGCCGCGATCAGCGCCGCCGCGGACCTGGCCGCGGCGCCGCACGACTTCTTCACCTCCTCGGCCCGCGCCCTGTCGGCCGGCCTGGCGCAGGCGGGGGTGGACCGCCTGGTGGTGGTCGGTCTCGCGTCCGTCATGCCGGGAGCATCCGGTGTGCCGCTGATGGACGAGCCCGGCTACCCCGACGAGTACCGCTCCTTCATCCTCGGGCACGCGGCGGGTCTCGACGTGCTGAGGGACTGCGACCTCGACTGGGCGTACGTCACGCCCGCCGGCGACTTCGACCACGGCGGCGTCCCGGCCGGGCGGTACCGGGTCGCGGAGCACGGCGACCCGGACAGCCGCATCACCTACGAGGACTTCGCGATCGCACTGCTCGACGAGGTCGAGACCCCGAGGACCCGCCGCGCCGCCGCCGGCGTCCGGGAGGCATGACACCCGAGGCGACGATCGGCGGGCGCGGTGGTTCCCGTCAGCGGGTGCGGGCGCGGAAGGCGGCGGCCTTGGCCCGGTTGCCGCAGCCGCGCATGTCGCACCAGCGGCGGGAGCGGCGATGGGAGAGGTCGACGTAGAGCCGGGTGCAGGGGGACGCCTCGCACTCGCGGACCAGCGCCGCGTGCGGGCCGCCGAGCAGTTCGGCGGCGGCCCGCGCCACGGCGGACAGGGCGGCGGGCAGGTCGCCGGTCCGCTCCAGGACGCCGGGGGCGCGCAGCCGCACGCCGGGCGGGGGGTGCGCGGCGGCGCGGTCGAGCAGATCGAGGTCCGCGGCGTCGAAGGGGGCGGCGCCGTCCGGGTGGCTCGCGGCGCCGAGGGGGGCGGCGGACGGGGATCCGGCGGCGGGAGAGGCGACGGCGGGAGAGGTGACGGCGGACGGGGATCCGGTGCGGGCGGCGGACGCCAGCCGGTAGATCGCCTCGCGCAGGGCCTTCGCCCGCGCCAGGTCGTCGTCATCGGTGTCCGGCGGGGTGTCGAGGAGGCCCGCCGCGACCGTCCAGCGGGCCAGGTCGGCGGGGGTCGCCAGCAGGTCGACGCGTTCGCCCCTGCGGCGTCCGACCGTCCCGGCCAGATCGAGGCCGAGGTCGCCGCTGACGAAGGTGAACTCCATGCCCTCAATAGTAACCCCTTTGACAGGTTATTCGGCGACTGTCAGGCTGAGTAACCGTTCGATCCGGTTACTTTTGAGAGGGTCATCGTGACGACATCCCTCCCCGTCCGCGTGCGGACCGCCCCTGACGCGCGCCGGTACGGCCCCCGGCACCGATGGGTCGTCCTGGCCGTGAGCGTCGCCGCGCAGGCGAGCTTCTCGGTGATGTTCTCCGGCATCCCGGTCACCGGCGTCGCGATGCGTTCCGGCTACCACCTGTCCACCGGTCGGCTCGGCCTGGTCCTGGGCTGCCTGGGGCTGGGCGTGGCGGTGTCGGACATCGCGTGGGGGCTGCTGACCGACCGGTTCGGCGACCGGCGCGTCCTGCTCACCGGACTGGTCTCCACCGGCGCGCTGCTGGCGCTGATGGCCGTCGCCGTCACCCCCGCCGAGCTGCCCGGGACGGCCGCGCTCGCCCTGTGCCTGCTGGTCGCCGGGGCACTCGGCGGCAGCGTCAACGCCTCCTCCGGCCGCGCGGTCATGACCTGGTTCGCCGACGGGGAACGCGGGCTGGCCATGAGCATCCGCCAGACCGCGATCCCGGCGGGCGGAGCCATCGGCGTGGCCCTCCTCCCGGCCCTGACCGCCTCGTACGGCTTCCGCGCCGTCTACGCGGCACCGGCCGCGTTCTGCCTGCTCACCGCGGTGGCGGTCTGGCACTGGCTGCGCGACCCCGGCAACGGACCCGCCCCCTCGGAGACCGCGTCCAGGCGGGAGTCCGGTCCCGCGCCGCGCCGGCCCGCGCCGGGCGTCTCACCCCTTCTGCGCCGGGACGTGTGGCGGCTGGCGCTGGCCGGCAGCCTGCTCACCGTTCCGCAGTTCGCCGTGCTCACCTTCACCGCGGTCTTCCTGCACGACGCCAGAGGCACCGGGACGGCCCTGGCCGCGGGAACCGTGCTGGTCGCCCAGCTCGGCGGCGGTGCGGCCCGCATCTGGACCGGCCGGCGCAGCGACCGGAACGGCGACCGCCGGACCCCCATCCGGCTCATCGGGACGCTCACCGCCCTCGCCATGGCGGGCGCCGCCGTCCTCGCTCACGCGCCGGTCCCGCTGACCGTCGCCGCCCTGGCGCTCGGCGGGCTGCTGGCCAACTCCTGGCACGGCCTCGCCTACACCGAGATCGCCGTCATGGCGGGCGCGGACCGGGCCGGCGCGGCCCTCGGCCTGGTGGGCACCACGATCTTCGCCGCGGCCTTCGTCACCCCGCTGCTCGTGCCCGTCGCCCTCGCCGCCTCCTCCTGGCAGGGTGTGTGGGCGCTCGCGGCGGTGGCGCCGCTGCTGGCCGTACCGCTCACTCCGCGCGGGCGGCGCTCGCCGTAGGTTCCGAGGGGCCGCGGAGGGCGTGCCGGCGCAGGGCGCGGATCACGGCGCGGATCGAGGGCCGCCGGTCGGCGTCGGCGCGCCACACCGCGTAGACGTGCCGGACCGGGCTCGGCCGTACCTCGGCGAAGCGGACGCCGCCGGGCACCGGATCGCGGCCGAGCCGGGGAACGATCGCCACGCCGAGACCCGCGGCGACGAGGGCGAGCTGGGTGTGATGCTCGGCGGCGATGTGGGCGATGTCCGGTTCGGCGCCGCAGGAACGCAGTGTGCTCAGCAACCAGGCGGTGCAGATCCAGCCGCGGCTCCAGGTGATCCATGGTTCACCGGCGAGCTCCGCGAGGCCGACGGCGTCGCCCGCGGCGAGCGGGTGCCCCTCGGGAAGCGCGACGTCCGCGACATCGTCGAGGAGCGCGACCCTGTTCAGATCACCGGGCAGGGGGAGAGGGTGGCCGGACCAGTCCTGGACGATCGCCATGTCCAGGTCGCCACGAGCCACCCTCGGCACCGTCTCGTGCGGCTCGGCCTCCTCCAGCTCGACGCGCAACCGCGGGTGGTCGCGACGCAGCTCCCCCAGCGCGGGCGGGACCAGTCCGCGCGCGGCCGTCGCGAACGCGGCGAGCGTCAGGCGCCCGACGACGGCGCCGCGATGGGCCTCCAGATCCGCCTCGGCGCGTTCGGCCAGGGACAGCATCCGGCCGGCGTGGGCGACGAGCAGTTCGGCGGCGCCGGTGAGCCGTACGCCGCGGCCGTTGCGCTCCAGCAGCCGCTGCCCGACCTCCCGCTCCAGTTTGGCCATCTGCTGGGAGATCGCCGAAGTGGTGACGTGCAGGGCCTCGGCCGCCCCGGTGACCGACCCGTGGGCGCTGATCGCGTGCAGGACGCGGAGCCGTTCCAGACTCAACATCTAAGTGATGCTACGCAAACCCTCTAAGAAAGACTCGCTTGTGCTTCGCGATCGCGAAGCGCCAGGGTGACGGCCATGAACACTTTCCGGATCGGTGGAGACCTGCCCGTGCACCCGCTCGGCTTCGGCGCGATGCAGCTGACCGACTGGGGGCCGCCCAAGGATCCGTCCGCCGCGATCGCGGTCGTACGGCGGGCCGTCGAACTCGGGGTGACCCTCATCGACACCGCCGACGCCTATGGCCTGGGCGCCAACGAGGAACTGCTGGCCCAGGCGCTTCACCCCTACCCGCGCGGTCTGGTCATCGCCACCAAGGCGGGACAGAGCCGTCCGGGCCGCGGGCGATGGGTGCCGCTGGGCCGCCCGGAATACCTCATCCAGCAGGCCGAACTGAGCCTGCTCCGCCTCCGGCTGGAGCGGATCGAGCTGTTCCAGCTCCACCGCGTCGATCCCCAGGTGCCCTTCGCCGACCAGATCGGCGCCCTCAAGCGGTTACGGGACGAGGGCAAGATCCGCCACATCGGGCTGTCGGAGGTCGGCGTCGCCCAGATCGAGGAGGCCCGCCGGATCGTTCCGATCGCCGGCGTGCAGAACCGCTACAACCTCACCGACCGGCGGCACGAGGACGTCCTCGGCCACTGTGAGGCCGCCGGGATCGCCTTCATCCCCTGGGAGCCGGTGGCAAACGGCGCGCACGCCGCCACGGACGGGCCGCTCGCGGAGGTCGCGCGGGAGGTCGGCGGCACCCCGGTGCAGGTGGCGCTCTCCTGGCTGCTGGCCCGCTCACCCGTGATGCTGCCGATCCCGGGCACCGGCAGCGTCACGCACCTGGAGGAGAACATGGCGGCGACGCGCGTCGAGCTGAACGGGGAGCAGACCGCCCGGCTCGACGCCGTGTGGCAGGGGACCCGGCGCGACGTCAGACCTGTTCCTGGCGGGGCATGACCACCTCGCGGACGATGAGCAGGATGGCCGCGACCAGCGGGATGCCCAGCAGCGCGCCCACCACGCCGAGCAGGGCGCCGCCGAGCAGCGCTCCGACGACCGTGGCGAGGGGTGGGACGTCCACCGAGCTCTTCATCACGCTCGGTGCGATCCAGTAGTTCTCGATCTGCTGGTACACGGTGAAGAAGATGACGCAGACGATGCCGACCGTGGGCGAGACGAAGAACCCGACCAGGGAGGCCGCCCCCGCGCCGATGAATGCGCCCACCATCGGGATCAGGTCGGTCACGGCCACGATCAGGGAGAGCGCCAGGGCGTAGGGGACCTTCATGAGGACGAGGAAGAAGAAGGTCGCCACCCCGGCGATCAGGGAGATGATGAGGTTCCCGGCGACGTAGCCGCCGATGCTGCCGATGATCTCGTCGCCGAGCAGGCTCGCCCGGGTACGGCGCGAGCGCGGCACCAGGCGGTAGGCCATCTTCTTCAGGGAGTTGAGGGAGCCCAGGAAGTACAGCGTCAGGACCAGCACGGTCAGGGAGTTGAAGACCGCGCCGATGAGCACCTGGCCGAAGCCGAGCACGCCGCCGAACATCTGGCTGCCGAAGTCGCCGCTCGTCACGTACTGCTGGACCCGTTCCAGGATCTGGAATCGCGCATCCAGGTCACGGATCAGCGGGTTGTTCTGCAGCTCCTGCACGTATTGCGGGAGGTTCTGCACGAAGTCGGTGGACTGCGTGGTCAGCGGCGGCACGATGGCCAGGCCGAACGCGACGAAGACGGCGATGACGCAGAGGAAGACCGCGGTGATCGCCGCCACGCGGGGCAGGCCGTAGCGCTGCAGGGCTTCGACAGCCGGGTTCAGGCCGATGGCGAGGAAGAGCGAGACGATGATCAGGATGATCACCGAGCTGGCGCTCACCACGGCCTGGACCAGCCACCAGGCGGTGAGCACGCCGAGCGCGGCGGTGAAGCCGAACACGAACGGGTGGTTGCGCATGGACCGGCCCGGCCGCCCGAAGGGCAGTTCGGAGGTGTCGTCCGCGGACTCGCCGAGCGGACGCAGGGGACCGGCCGAGGTGAGGATCGGCTCGGCGGGCTCGGCCGCGTCGACGGGGTCGATCGCGACCGGATCGGGTGCCTCGGGGTCGGCCGTCGCGGCCCGGGGGGACGCGGAGGAGGCGTGATCGGGGGAGTGGTGCTCGGACACGGAGGGCACCTGCCCGTCATTTGGGTGAATAGTCGGATTCAGTGAGTGATGGCCGCCACCGGTGGCGGGAGCGGTCATGACGCCCCGGCGTACGAGCGGGGACGCAGGGCGTGGCTGCGCAGCGCCGCCAGGACCGCGGACCGGCCCGCCGGGGTCAGCCGCCCACCGGTCCGCAGCCCGAAGGCGGCCAGGCGCCGCGCGAGGTCGGCCAGGACGGCGTCCACCTCCCGGGCCCGGCCCTCCCCGCGGCCGACCACTTCGGCGACGCGTTCGCGGTCGGCGGGGGCGCCCTCGGCGAGCAGCATCAGCGCCGCCTCACGGGCCGAGGCCCGGAAGGCGTCCTCCCCGGGCGCGGGGGCCAGGAGCGCGGCGGACGCCGCCTCCCACAGCAGGTCGCGGTCACCGAGCAGGCGCCGCCCCTCCCGGGTGGTCACCAGCCTCCGGCCCACGCGGCGCAGCGCGCCCATGCGACCCTCGGCCAGCTCGCGGGCCGCCTCCAGCTCCCCCTCGCTCCAGCGGCTCCCGCCGGGCGCCGGGCGGGACGGGCCGGGGCCCTGAGCCGGAGGGACCATCCCGCCCGGGCGGCGGCCCAGTTCCAGCAGCCACCGCAGCGCGGGGAGGAACGTTCCGGCCGGGGCCGGGACCGGGGCGTGCAGGTGCGCCTCGAAGGGCTGGGCGAGCTCGCGCCAGGCGTCGCCCCGGCCCAGCACCCAGCGGTTGAGCCGCTCGCCCCGGACCCGGTGCAGCCAGCTGTCGCCGCCGAGGTCGGCGCGGGGCTCGGTCAGCCAGCGGCGGGTCAGCGCCTCGCGTCCGGCGGCCGAGTCCCCGGCCGGCTCCCCGCAGACGAGGGCGAGCTCCAGCGCGGCGGAGCAGGCGCCGTGCGCGCCCCGCTCCTCGGGACCCATGATCGAGCTCCACCGCAGCTCGGGGAGGTCGGGCGGGAGCAGGCCTGTGGCGTCCAGGGCGCGCCGGCAGGCGGCCGTCCCGGCCTCCTCCGACCGCTCGTAGGCCCGCAGGACCCGCGCGGTGACCGGTGAGGAGCAGAGCGCGGCGTAGCGGTCGAGGCCGCCCAGTGCGAGCAGCCTGCCCAGCGCCGAGGCGACCGCCTCCCGGTCGCCCGCGACCTGCGTCGGCAGCGTGTACCAGAGGAACTCGCACACGGTCAGCTCGGTGAGGGCCTCCAGCGGCTCGCCGCCGGTGAGCCGGTCGATCGCGTCGCGGGCACGGCCGGCGTGCCGGGGCTCCGACCGTTCCAGCTCGGTCAGCAGCGCGGCCACGTCCGGCGCGGGCACGCTTCGCAGCCTGCCGTGGCCGGGCCTGCCCTGACGATGGAGGTGACGCAGTGGGTCATGCACCGTCATGCCTACCCTGGGAAATCCGCATCCGGGCACCACATGGGAACGATCAGATCCAGCCCTTCTTGAAGAGCATCCGCGCGCTCCAGTCCGTGTAGGGAATGATCTCGGCGGTGAGGACGGGGTACAGCCACCAGAAGTTCAGGAGCGCCAGCAGCGTGAAGGAGCCGACGACCACCCCTCCGACCATACGCCTGCGCTGCGGGGCGTCCGCGCGGCCCAGTATGAGCCCGGCGGCCAGGGTCAGCGCCAGGATCATGAACGGCACCATCGGGGCCGCGTAGAACAGGAACATCGTGCGGTTGTCGGCGATCGCCCAGTAGAACCAGGGCAGCCAGCCCGCGAGGTAGGCGAGCAGCACGGCCCCCGCCCGCCAGTCGCGGGCCGAGACGTACCAGGTGAACATGGCGACGAGCGCGGCGAGCCCGCCGTACCAGATGATCGGGGTGCCGACCCCGAGGACGGCCTGCGAGCAGCCCTGCCCGCCGCAGCCGGACTGGGGCGTCTCGTAGAAGAACGCCACCGGGCGCAGCAGCAGCGGCCAGCTCCACGGCTCGGACTGGTAGTTGTGCGGCGTGGTCAGGCCGCTGTGGAAGCCGAGGACCTGGAAGTGGTAGGCGAGCCACGACCGGACCGAGTCGAAGACGAAATAGGCGGGACCGTGGCCGGTGGCGCGGTCCCAGTTGCGGCCCCAGCCGCCGGCGGTGGCGAACCAGCCGCTCCAGGAGACGATGTAGGCGACGGCGGGGGCGAGGGCCATGGCGGTCAGCGCGGTCGGCAGGTCCTTGCTCGCCGCGCCGCCGTACGGCCTGCGCAGGCCGACGGCCTTGCGGGCGCCGGCGTCCCAGATGAGGGACATGACGGCGAAGGCGATCAGGAAGAAGATGCCGGACCACTTGACGGCGCAGGCCGCGCCCAGGCAGACGCCGGCCGCGACACGCCAGGGACGCCAGCCGAGCCAGGGGCCGTGCTCGTCGAGCGTCGAGGTCTCGTACCAGGCGGCCAGGCGGGCGCGGGCCTCGTCGCGGTCGGTGACCAGGCAGGCGAAGCCGGCCAGGACCCAGAACATCAGGAAGATGTCGAGCAGCGCGGTGCGGGACAGCACGAAGTGCAGGCCCTCGACCGACAGCAGCAGCCCGGCCAGGCAGCCGAGCAGGGTGGAGCGGGTCATCCGGCGGGCGACGCGGGCCAGGATGAGGATCGACAGGGCGCCGGTGAGGGCGGCGGCGAAGCGCCAGCCGAACGGGGTCATGCCGAAGATCTGCTCGCCCAGCGCGATCATCCACTTGCCCAGCGGGGGGTGGACGACGTAGGAGGCGCACTTGTCGAGCTGGTCGGCCGCGCATCGCTGCCAGATGTCGGTGTTGCCCTGGATCAGCAGCGTGTTGGCGTTGTCCACCGGGGTGTGCTCGGTGCCGAAGTTCAGCAGCGCGAAGCCGTCCTTGGCGTAGTACGTCTCGTCGAACATGACCGCCTTCGGGCGGCCCAGGTCGACGAAGCGCAGTATCGCCCCGAACGCCGCCACCAGCGCCGGGCCCAGCCATCCCCACAGGACGCTCCCGGGCATCGGCGGGACCAGACGGTCGCGCACGGAGCGTGCCGATTCGCGGGTCGGCGAGGGGTCGGACTGCTCGAACCCCTTGTTGGTGAAATCGGTCACGGCCACCCGGCCATCGTAAGGGGCACCCCGCCCGGTAACCCAGGGAAACCCCGGCCGCATGCCCAATTGAGGGTGATATTCCCGAGTGATCCAGGGTTGCCCCGCGGGTGGGACGGTCCCGGCGGAGGGCCGAGCCCCGAGACGTGCCGGTGAACGGGTACGGCCTCCAGGCGGCCTTCAGACGGCATCCAGACGGCCACGACGGTCTCCAGACGGTCTGCGGGCGGCCCACGGACGATCTGCGAGCGGTCCGGGGGGCGGTCCCCGGCGGAGGCCCGCCCCCGGATGCGCGAGGATGGGGACGTGACGGACAACGGCAGGCTGGTGCTGGCGGGGGCCCCGATCGGGCAGGCGGGCGACGCCTCCCCGAGGCTGCGTGACGCCCTGGAGAACGCCGACGTGGTCGCGGCCGAGGACACCCGGCGCCTGCGCCGGCTGGCCGCGGAGCTGGGCGCCGAGATCGGCGGGCGCGTCGTCTCCTACTACGACGCCAACGAGTCCGGCCGGGCCGCCGAACTCCTCGCCGCGCTCCAGGAGGGCCGTACCGTCCTGGTGATCACCGACGCCGGGATGCCCGGCGTCTCCGACCCCGGCTACCGCCTGACCCACCTGGCCGTGGAGGCCGGGATCACGGTCACCTCGCTGCCCGGCCCGTCGGCGGTCACCACCGCCCTGGCCGTGTCCGGCCTGCCCAGCGACCGCTTCTGCTTCGAGGGCTTCCCGCCGCGCAAGCCCGGCGAGCGCGCCCGCAGGCTCGCCGCCCTGGCCGCCGAGGAGCGCACGATGGTGTTCTTCGAGGCGCCGCACCGGCTCGCCGCCGCGCTGGAGGCGATGGCCGGGGCGTTCGGCCCCGACCGGCCCGCCGCCGTCTGCCGCGAGCTCACCAAGACCTACGAGGAGGTACGGCGGGGCGGCCTCGGCGAGCTGGCCGAGTGGGCGGCCGGCGGGGTCAGGGGCGAGATCACCGTGGTCGTCGCCGGGCGCGTCCACGACGACGAGCCCCCGTCGATCGGGGAACTGGTCGAGGAGGTGGCCCGCCGCGAGGAGGCGGGGACGCCCAGGAAACAGGCGATCGTCGACGTCGCCAAGGGCGCGGGCGTGCCTAAGCGGATCCTGTACGACGCCGTCCACCGGGGATGACGGGGATGACGCGGGCCCGCCGAAGCCACGGCACCCCGTGCCGCAGTGAGATCGCGGCGGCCAGGCAGGCCAGCGGCACCGCGGGCAGCAGGTAGCGGTAGTCGAACTCGGCGGTGGCCGCCGGGGCCAGGAGGAGGCCGAAGGAGGCCAGCCACGGCAGCAGCACCGGGCCGCCCAGCCTGCGCCAGCGCACCGCCACCCCGGCCAGGCCGACCAGCAGCAGCACCCCGAGCACCAGTCCGGGCATCCGCACGGTCCGCTGGTAGCCCTGCATGAAGGCGGCCCACGGGTCGCGCACCTGGGTGCCGACCACCTTCACCCGGCCGTCGATCTTCGCGGTCCCCAGGCCGGAGTCGTAGAGCTGGGCGTCGCCGTCGGTGGTGCCCCTGTACGACGACCACGAGGGCAGCACCCTGTCCTCGAAGGGGAACTCGTACTGCAGATAGGTCTTGGCGTCGGGGAAGCGCGGCCGGCCCCAGTGGAAGGCGCGGACGAAGTCGAGGCCGACCCGGGCGAGGTAGTCGCCGGGCTGGGAGAGGATGGCCCGCTTGGCGAAGTCTCCGGCGACCCCGTTCATCTCCGGGGTGAAGGTCGTGCCGGAGCCGAAGGCGTGGAATCGCTGGCCCTCGCCGTTGGCCCACCACAGGTAGCCCTGGCCGGAGAAGGAACGCTGGTCCGGAGGCGTGGTGATGCACAGCAGCGCCAGTTCCAGCTCCTTGCGCGGGTCGACGCCCATCTTCTTGCAGTCGGAGAACAGCGCCGTGCGCATGTAGAGGATCGCGCCGTCGCTGTTGGTCATCGCGAAGTTGCCGTGCGCGGAGGCGAACCACGCCATGTACGCCGTCACCGGGATCGCGCAGGCCGTCACCATGGCGGCGGCCGGCCGCCAGCCGGTCCGCTTGACCAGGAGGTAGGCCACCACCAGCGCGAGGATCGGCAGGCCGATCGACCGGGTGAGCGCGGTCAGGGCGAGCAGCAGGCCGACGACGGCGCCCAGCCGCCACGACATCCTCCGATGCCACAGCACCAGCGTCACGACGCCGACGACCAGCAGCATGAACATGGTGTCGGACATGATCAGGTGTTCGAGCTGGATCTGGTAGGCGTCGAACAGCACCGGCACCGTCGCCAGCGTCGCCCCCCAGGCGGGCAGCCCGAACCTCCGGCGCAGCAGCGCGTACATCAGGACGGCGACGGCGAGGCCCATGAGGTGCTGGGTGAAGGCCACCAGCCCGAAACTGTGAAAGGGTCTGAGCAGAAGCAGCCAGAAGGAATAACCGTTCGGCCGCAGGGCACTGGGTCGTTCGGGGTGCACCGCCCCGGAGACGTAGTCGTAGGAGTCGTTGAACCACAGCGCCGGGCCGTACCCGATCATGGTCACCAGCCGCAGCGCGAACGCCGCCGCCAGGGCGGCGAGGAAGACGCGGTGACGGCGGGCGAACGCCGCCAGACGCGCTCTCCAGCCCGCTGGAGGCTCGTCCAGGCATGGTCGTTCGGCCACGGTAACCATGCCTTACAGGATGCCAGTCCTTTCACGGAGTTGCCCCGCGCACGGGTCGGCACAGGGCATCATGATGAGATTGGCTTGTGCCGGATCGAAGGGTTGAGACGTGGAACTGACCGTGGTCATGCCATGCCTGAACGAGGCGGAAACCGTGGAGACCTGCGTACGCAAGGCGCTGGCCTGCATGCGGGACCACGGGATCGACGGTGAGGTGCTGATCGCCGACAACGGCAGCACCGACGGCTCGCAGCAGCTGGCGCGCGACGCCGGCGCCCGGGTCGTCCACGTGGACGCCAAGGGGTACGGCAACGCGCTCCTGGGCGGCATCCGCGCGGCGCGCGGCAAGTACGTCATCATGGGCGACGCCGACGACTCCTACGACTTCACCTCGCTGCTGCCGTTCGTCGAGCAGCTGCGAGACGGCGCCGACCTGGTGATGGGCAACCGGTTCAAGGGAGGCATCGCGCCGGGGGCCATGCCCCCGCTGCACCGTTACCTCGGCAACCCGGTGCTGTCGTTCATCGGCCGGCTGTTCTTCCCCAGCGCCATCGGCGACTTCCACTGCGGCCTGCGGGGCTTCCGCCGCGACTCCATCCTGCGGCTCGGCCTGCAGACCGGCGGCATGGAGTTCGCCAGCGAGATGGTGGTGCGCTCGACGCTCTCCGGCCTCGACGTGCGCGAGGTGCCCACCACGCTCTCGCCGGACGGCCGCTCCCGCCCGCCGCACCTGCGCTCCTGGCGCGACGGCTGGCGTCACCTGCGCTTCCTGCTCCTCTACAGCCCCCGCTGGCTGTTCCTGATCCCGGGCCTGGTCCTGATGATCCTGGGCCTGGTGGCGGGCACCGCGCTGACCTTCGGCCCGGTCTACATCGGCAAGCTCGCCTTCGACGTCGACACCCTGGTCGGGGCGTCGGCCGCAGTGGTGATCGGCTTCCAGGCGATGCTGTTCGCGGTCTTCACCAAGGTGTACGCGGCCGAGGAGGGCTTCCTGCCGGAGGACCGGAGGGTGCGCAAGCTCGTCGACGTGGTCACCCTGGAGAAGGGCCTGGTCGTGGGCGGCCTGCTGGCCCTGGCCGGTCTCGGCGGCCTGGTGGCCTCGCTGGTCCACTGGCAGACCCGCAGCTTCGGCACGCTGATCCCGTCGGAGTCGCTGCGCCTGGTCGTGCCCTCGGCCACCGCGCTGGTCATGAGCTTCCAGACCATCTTCGCGGCCCTGTTCGTCAGCATCCTCGGCATCCGCCGTACCAAGGAGACGCCCATCGACGTGGCGGCCTCCGCGGCGGAGGAGGCGGCCGAGGCCGTCAGCCGGGAGGACGGCCGCGCAGGGAACCACGACGAGCCAGCCGGCAGCCGGGGCGGCGCCTGAGGTTTCACCGGGCGGCGCCTCCGGATTCCGGGCGGCGAAGCCCGGGTGACGTCCCTTAGGCTTGGGCACATGTCCCACCACATCCTGACCGCGGTCGCCTGGCCCTACGCCAACGGCCCCCGCCACATCGGGCACGTGTCCGGCTTCGGCGTGCCGTCCGACATCTTCAGCCGCTACCAGCGGATGGCGGGCAACAAGGTCCTGATGGTGAGCGGGACCGACGAGCACGGCACCCCGATCCAGGTCCAGGCCGACAAGGAAGGTGTGACCGCCCGCGAGCTCGCCGACCGCTACAACCGGGTGATCGCCGAGGACCTCCGGGGCCTGGGGCTGTCCTACGACCTGTTCACCCGCACCACCACCGCCAACCACTACGCGGTGGTGCAGGAGGTCTTCAAGGGCCTGTACGACAACGGCTACATCTTCCCCCGCACCACCATGGGGGCGATCTCGCCGTCCACCGGCCGCACCCTGCCGGACCGCTACATCGAGGGCACCTGCCCGATCTGCCACTTCGACGGCGCCCGCGGCGACCAGTGCGACAACTGCGGCAACCAGCTCGACCCGATCCAGCTGATCAACCCGGTCAGCCGGATCAACGGTGAGACCCCGGTCTTCGTCGAGACCGAGCACTTCATGCTCGACCTGCCCGCGTTCGCCGAGGTCCTGGGCTCCTGGCTGCAGTCGAAGCAGGGCGAGTGGCGGCCCAACGTCCTGAAGTTCGCCCTGAACCTCCTGGGCGACCTGCAGCCCCGCGCGATGAGCCGCGACCTCGACTGGGGCGTGCCGATCCCGCTGGACGGCTGGCGCGACCAGCCCAACAAGCGGCTGTACGTGTGGTTCGACGCCGTCATCGGCTACCTCAGCGCCTCCGTCGAGTGGGCCCGCCGCTCCGGCGACCCCGACGCCTGGCGGCAGTGGTGGCAGAACCCCGACGCCCGGGGCTACTACTTCATGGGCAAGGACAACATCGTCTTCCACGCGGAGATCTGGCCGGCGCTGCTGTTCGGCTACAACGGCCAGGGCGCCCGCGACGGCCGGCCCGGCTCCCTCGGCGAGCTGAGCCTGCCGTCGGAGGTCGTCTCCAGCGAGTTCCTCACCATGGAGGGCCGCAAGTTCTCCTCCTCCCGCCAGGTCGTCATCTACGTGCGCGACTTCCTGGCGCGCTACGACGCCGACGCGCTGCGCTACTACATCGCCGTGGCCGGACCGGAGACCCAGGACACCGACTTCACCTGGTCGGAGTTCCTCAACCGCAACAACGGCGAGCTGGTGGCGGCCTGGGGCAACCTGGTCAACCGCTCGATCTCGATGGCCGCCAAGAACTTCGGGACCATCCCCGAGGCGGGCGACCTCACCGACGCCGACCGCGCCATGCTGGAGCGCAGCAGGGCCGCCTTCCCCCGGGTCGCCGCGGAGTTCGAGCGCTCCCGGTTCAAGAACGCCACGAACGAGGCGTTCGACGTCATCCGCGAGGCGAACAAGTACCTCGCCGAGCAGGAGCCGTGGAAGCGTAAGGACGACCCGGAGCGGGTGAAGTCGATCCTGCACGTCGCCCTGCAGGTCGTCGACGACGCCAAGACCCTGCTGACCCCGGTGCTGCCCGCCTCCTCCGACAAGGTCCACGCCATGCTCGGCGGCGAGGGCGCCTGGTCCGGCATGCCGGAGATCCGGGAGGTCGAGGACCTCGACGATCCCGCCCGGAGCTACCCGATCATCACCGGGTCCTACGACGGCGCCGCGCGCTGGGAGTCCACGCCCATCCGGGCCGGCGTCCCGCTGGCGCCGCCGACCCCGCTGTTCTCCAAGCTGGACCCCAAGATCGTCGACGAGGAGCTCGCCCGGCTGGGCGACTGACCGCGACGATGAGCGAAACCAGGCTTCCCGCAGCCCCCGAGCCCCTCGCCGCCGAGGTGTTCGACAGCCACTGCCACCTGGACATCATGGTGGGTCACCGTCAGGCGTCCTCGGGCGACCCGGTCGCCCTGGCCGCGCAGGCGGCCAGGGCGAGCGTCGAGGAGATCGTCCGGCAGTCCCGCGCGGTGGGCGTGACCCGGCTGGTCACCGTCGGCTACGACCTGCCGTCCTCGCGGTGGAACGCCGAGGCGGCCGCGGCGCACCCCGACGTGTACGCCGCGGTGGCGATCCACCCCAACGAGGCGCACGCCGCGACCCCGGAGGTCCTCGCCGAGATCGAGGAGCTGGCCCGCCTGCCGCACGTCCGCGCGGTGGGCGAGACCGGCCTCGACTACTACCGCGACTGGGCCTCCAGGGACGACCAGCACGCGAGCTTCCGCGCGCACATCGAGATCGCCAAGCGGACGGGCCGGGCCCTGGTGATCCACGACCGCGAGGCCCACGACGACGTGCTGGCCGTGCTCGCCGAACAGGGCGCCCCCGACGTGGTGGTCTTCCACAGCTTCTCCGGCGACGCCGCGATGGCGAAGCGGTGCGCCGAGGCCGGCTACTTCATGTCCTTCTCCGGGCCGGTCACCTACAAGAACGCCGGCTACCTCCGCGAGGCCGCGGCGGTCGCGCCCGACGAGCTGCTGCTGGTCGAGACCGACGCGCCCTACCTCCCGCCGACGCCGCACCGGGGCAAGCCCAACGCCCCCTACCTGATCCCCCTCACCCTGCGCTGCCTGGCCGAGGTCCGGGGGACCGACCCGGACGCCCTGGCCCGCGTGATCAGCGCGAACGGCGAGGCGGTCTTCGGCGCATGGTGACACCTGTGGTGACGCGCGCGGTGGCACCCGCGGCGACGCGCGGGGCGCGACCCGCGGTGACGTGCGCGGTGACGCGCGGGGCGCGGCCGGCGGCGGCACGCGAGGGGCGCCCGGCGGCGGCACGCGGGGGGCGGGCATGAGCGGCCTCCTGGGACCGGTGGAGATCCGCGACCTGGCGGCGCGGCTCGGCATCCGCCCCACCAAGAAGCTCGGCCAGAACTTCGTCATCGACGGCGGCACGGTCCGCAAGATCGTCCGCGCAGCCGGGTTGCGCCCCGACGACGTGGTCATCGAGGTCGGCCCCGGCCTGGGCTCGCTGACCCTGGCGCTGCTGCCCGAGGCCCGCGCCGTGACGGCGGTGGAGATCGATCCGGTGCTGGCCGGACAGCTCCCGCTGACCGTCGCCGAGCACGCCCCCGAGCTGGCCGGCCGGCTCGCCGTCGTGCACGCCGACGCCCTCCGGATCGCCCCCGGCGACCTGCCGGGGGACCCGCCGACCGCGCTGGTGGCCAACCTCCCCTACAACGTCGCGGTCCCGGTGGTGCTGCACCTGCTGCAGGTCCTGCCGTCGCTGCGCACCGTGCTGGTCATGGTCCAGTCCGAGGTGGCCGACCGGCTGGCCGCGACGCCCGGCTCCCGCGTGTACGGCATCCCGTCGGTCAAGGCCGCCTGGTATGCCGACGTGCGCCGGGCCGGCCCCGTCGGCCGTACGGTCTTCTGGCCGGCGCCCAACGTCGACTCCGGCCTCGTCGCGATGACCCGCCGTGAGCCGCCCACCACCGGGGCGTCCCGCGAGGACGTCTTCGCGGCCGTGGACGCCGCCTTCGCCCAGCGCCGCAAGACCCTGCGCGCAGCCCTGGCCTCCTGGGCCGGCTCGCCCGCCGCCGCCGAGCGGGCGCTGCGGGCGGCGGGGGTCGATCCGTCGCTCCGGGGCGAGCAGCTCACGGTCGAGGACTTCGCGCGGATCGCGGAGAACCGCCCTTAAAGTGCGTTCCACGGACCTTTGGCGCGCGTCGGTCCCAAAACCGGCTCTAGCGTGGCGAAACGTCGGGGGTTGGCGGGGAGGCGGAGCCTCACCCGGCTACGATCGGACCTCGTCATCCCCTGAGCGAAAGCCTTGAGGACCCATGAACTCCGTGACCGTCCGCGTGCCGGCCAAGGTGAACCTGCAACTGGCGGTCGGGCCGCTGCGTGACGACGGCTACCACGACCTGGTGAACGTCTTCCACGCCGTCTCGATCTTCGATGAGGTGACGGCCACCGCCGAGACCGGGATGCGGGTCCGCGTCGAAGGTGACAGCGCCGGCCAGGTGCCCGAGGACGACGACAACCTCGCCATCCGCGCGGCCTCCGCGCTGGCCCGCCACGCCGGCCGGTCGTACGGCGTGAGCCTGCTGATCCGCAAGTCGATCCCGGTCGCCGGGGGGATGGCGGGCGGCAGCGCCGACGCCGCCGCGGCGCTGGTGGCCTGCAACGAGCTGTGGGGACTGGGCCTGCCGCTCGCGGACCTGATGGAGATCGGCGCGGACATCGGCAGCGACGTCCCGTTCGCCCTGCTCGGCGGGACGGCCGTCGGCACCGGCCGGGGGGAGCGGCTGACCCCCCTTGAGGTCGGCGGCACCTTCCACTGGGTGTTCGCCCTGGCCGAGGGTGGCCTGTCCACGCCCGCCGTCTACGCCGAGTGTGACCGGATCCGTGAGGCGACGGGCGTCGAGGCCGCCTGGCCGCAGGCGTCGGAGCCGCTGCTGGACGCGCTGCGCCGGGGGGACGCCAAGGCGCTGGGCGCGGAGCTGGCCAACGACCTGCAGCCCGCCGCCGTCATGCTCCGCCGCTCCCTGGCCCGGACGCTGGACGCCGGGCGCGAGCACGGCGCGCTGGGCGCGCTCGTCTCCGGCTCCGGCCCGACCTGCGCCTTCCTGGCCGAGTCCGAGGCCCACGCGGCCGAGCTGGCCGCCGCGCTGCGGGCCGAGGGCGTGGCCCGCGACGCGGTGACCGCCCACGGCCCCGTTCCGGGCCCGGCGGTCGGGCAGCGCCACTGACGCGGCCGGCCCACGGCACGCGCCGCGCCGTCCGGGCCCCGGCGATCGGCCGGCGGGCCCGGTCCTCTCCGGGGCGACGGCCGCGCGGTCCGGGAGCGGATACCCTTGTAGGGCGATGAATCTGGTCAACCTCGAGTCGGTATCCCACTCATACGGCCCCAAGCCCCTCCTCAGCGACGTCTCCCTCGGCATCGAGGCGGGCGACCGCATCGGGGTGGTCGGCCGCAACGGCGGCGGCAAGACCACGCTCATCTCGGTGATCGCCGGCGCCCTCAAGCCCAATGAGGGGCGCGTCACCCACAACCGCGGCCTGCAGATCGGCGTGCTGTCCCAGGGCGACGACCTCGACCCGGACCGGCCGGTCGGCGAGACCGTCCTCGGCGGCCGTGCCGAGCACGAGTGGGCGGGCGACGCCGGCATCCGCGAGATCCTCGCCAACCTCCTCGGCGACATCGATCTCACCGCCCCGGTCGGGAGCCTGTCGGGCGGCGAGCGGCGCCGTACGGCGCTGGCCCGGCTGCTGATCGGCGAGCACGAGCTGATCATCCTGGACGAGCCCACCAACCACCTCGACATCGAGGCCATCGACTGGCTGGCCAGGCACCTCGCGGGCCGCCGGTCGGCGCTGCTGGTGGTGACCCACGACCGGTGGTTCCTGGACGCCGTCTCCACGCGCACCTGGGAGGTCGTGGACGGCTCGGTCGAGCGCTACGAGGGCGGGTACGCCGCCTACGTGCTGGCCAAGGCCGAGCGCGCCCGGATCGCCGCCGCGGCCGAGGCGCGCCGCCAGAACCTCATGCGCAAGGAGATCGCCTGGCTGCGGCGTGGCCCGCCCGCCCGCACCTCCAAGCCGAAGTTCCGCATCGACGCCGCCCAGGCGCTGATCGCCGACGAGCCGCCGGCGCGGGAGACCGTCGAGTTGGTCAAGTTCGCCGCGGCGCGGCTGGGCCGTACGGTCTACGACCTGGAGGACGTCACCCTGCACGCCGGCGGCCCCGGCCGGGGCCCGCTGGTGCTGGATCACTCGACCTGGCAGTTCGGTCCGGGCGACCGGATCGGCCTGATCGGGGTGAACGGCTCGGGCAAGTCCTCGGTGCTGCGGCTGCTGTCCGGCACGGTCGAGCCCGACTCGGGGCGGGTCGTGCGGGGCCGCACAGTCCGCCTGGCGCACCTGTCGCAGGAGCTGGCCGAGCTCGACCCCGCCCGGCGGGTGCTGGAGACGGTCGAGGAGGTCCGCAAGTTCGTCCAGGTCGGCAAGAAGGAGTGGACGGCCTCGGCGCTGCTGGAGAGGCTCGGCTTCAAGGGCGAGGCGCAGTGGAAGGTCGTCGGCGACCTGTCCGGCGGCGAGCGGCGGCGGCTGCAGATGCTGCGGCTGCTGATGGATGACCCGAACGTGCTGCTGCTCGACGAGCCGACCAACGACCTCGACATCGAGACGCTGAACGAGTTGGAGGACCTGCTCGACGGCTGGCCCGGCACGCTGATCCTGGTGAGCCACGACCGCTACTTCCTGGAGCGGGTGTGCGACCGGGTCGTGGCGCTGCTCGGCGACGGGAGGCTGTCGATGCTGCCCGGCGGGGTGGACGAGTACCTCGCCCGGCGGGCCTCGGGCGCGGCGCTGTCGGCCCGCGCCGCCGGCGGCGGGTCGGCGTCCGCCGCGTTCGCCGCTCCTGCCGCGTCGGCGGACGGGGCGAAGGCCCCGGCGGCCCAGGCGGGCCTGTCGGCCAAGGAGGAGCGGGAGCTGCGCAAGGAGCTGTCCCGCCTGGAGCGCCAGCTCGACAAGCTGAGTGGCCGGGAGGAGAGGCTGCACGCCGCCATGGCCGAGGCCGCCTCCGACTACGGCCGGTTGGCCTCGCTGGACGCCGAGCTCAAGGAGATCCTGGCCGAGAAGGACGGGATCGAGGCCGAGTGGCTGGAGACGGCCGACCGCCTCGGCGAGTGACCGGGGCGTCCGGCTTTCCGGGCGGATGACCGGGTGGCCGCCGTTCCCCCGGCCGGCGCGGACCCCGCCGGCCGCGGCTGATCGATCGTCTCCGGCCGGTTTACCCGCCGGCAGGCGGGCAGTAGATCATCCGTGCGCTCCGGAAGCTCCGGTGTCATCGGCGTCAAAAGGGACGAGTAGCGTGCGCAGCAGGTCCGCGAGGACCTGCTGTTCATGCTCTCCCAGCGCCGCCAGCAGGTCGCGCTCACGCCGGAGCAGGTCGTCGAAGGCGCCGTCCACCCGTTCCCGCCCGGTGTCGGTGAGCGACACCAGCACCCCCCGCCGGTCCTCGGGGTCGGGCCGCCGCCGGACCAGCCCGGCCGCGGCGAGGCGGTCGATCCGGTTGGTCATCGTCCCGGAGGTCACCAGGGTCGCGCGGAGCAGTGCCCCGGGGCTCAGCTCGTACGGCTCGCCGGCCCGGCGCAGCGCCGTCAGCACGTCGAACTCCCAGATCTCCAGGCTGTGTTCGGCGAAGGACGTCCGGCGGGCGCGGTCCAGGTGGCGGGCGAGGCGGGAGACCCGGCTGAGCACCTGGAGGGGTGCCACGTCGAGCTCCGGGCGCTCGACGCGCCAGGCGGCCACCAGCCGGTCGACCTCGTCCTCGTGCCGGTCCGCCCGGCCGTCGCCGTCGTCCGCGTGCTGCAGCGTCATGCCGCGATTCTATCTCTCTTGACATCGAGATATCTCGGTGGATATCAATTATCTTGATGTCAAGAGATATGTGGGACCCCGTGACCTATGGCCGCTACGCCGGTGAGCGTGCGCGCCCCTTCTTCGAGCTCACGGCCAGAGTAGCGGCCGAGCGGCCCTCGTACGTGGTGGACGCCGGCTGCGGCGGCGGCGAGCTCACCGCGCACCTCGCCGCGCGGTGGCCCGAGGCCGACGTCCACGGCTTCGACTCCTCGCCCGCGATGATCGCCAAGGCGGTGCCGGGCGGGCGGCTGACCTTCTCCGTCGAGGACGCCACCCGGTGGCGGCCCGGACGGCCGGTGGACGTGCTGGTCTCCAACGCCCTCCTGCAGTGGGTGCCCGGACACCGCGAGCTGCTGCCCGCCTGGGTGGACGCGCTCGCCCCCGGCGGGCACCTCGCCTTCCAGGTGCCCGGCAACTTCGACTTCCCCAGCCACCGGATCATCCGCGAGCTGTACGCCGCGGACAGGTGGCGCGACCGGCTCGGGGACCTCACGCGGGACGCCCCGGTCGGCGAACCGGCCGAGTACCTGGACCTGCTGTCCGGGCTCGGCTGCCGGGTGGACGCCTGGGAGACCACCTACCTGCACGTCCTTTCAGGCGAGGACGCCGTGCTGCGCTGGGTCAGCGGCACCGCCCTGCGGCCCGCGCTCGACCGGCTGGACCCCCGGGAGACGGAGGAGTTCCTCGCCGAGTGCGGCGCGCGGCTGGGCGAGGCGTACCCGCGCAGGCCGTACGGGACGGTCTTCCCGTTCCGCAGGATCTTCGTGGTCGCCCGCAGGTAGAGGGCTCCGGGCCGGTCCGGACGATCGGCTGCCCGGAGACTCCGGCCTCCGGCCCTCGGCCCGGCCTGACGTCGGGGACCGACCGGCGGGACCTTCCGACGTTTCCGGGCGCAGAACTGGGCATCAATACCCACTGCGTGTGACGTGAGAGATGTGTCCGGTAGACCGGGGGTGGCCTGTGGCGATGGAGATCGAGGACAAGTTCGACGTGCCCGCCGGGTTCGAGGTCCCGGACCTGACCGGGCTGCCCGGGGTCACCGGGGCCGCCGGGCCGGTGACCCACCGGCTCGCCGCCGTCTACTTCGACACCCCCGACCTGCGGCTGGCCGCGCGCGGCGTCACGCTGCGCCGCCGCAGGGGCGGCACCGACGCCGGCTGGCACCTGAAGCTGCCCAAGGCCGGGGGCGCCCGGCAGGAGATCACCCGCCCGCTCGGCCGGAGCGCGACGACCGTCCCCGCCGACCTCGCCGACCTCGTGCTCGCCCTCACCCGGGGCGCGCCCCTGGCCCCCGTCGCGGAGCTGGAGACGCGGCGTACGGTGACCACCCTGGTCAACGGTGCGGGCGTGCGGCTGGTGGAGATCGCCGACGACCAGGTGACCGGCTCCGTCCCCGAAGCCGTCGCGGGCGGCGAACCCGGATCCGGGCCGCACGTGGAACGGTGGCGCGAGGTGGAGGCCGAGCTGGTCGGGGGCGACGAACGGCTGCTCCGCAAGGTCGGCAAGCGGCTGGCCGCCGCCGGGGCCGTCCCCGCCGCGTCGCCGAGCAAGCTCGTCCGCGTGCTCGGCTCCGCCCGTCCCATCCCCGAGCGGCCCGGCCCGCGCACCCGGCCCGGCTCCGCGGGCGAGGTCGTCACCGGCTACCTCACCGCCCAGGCGGACGCCCTGCTCGCCCAGGACCCCCGCGTACGGCGGGCCGACGACGACGCCGTGCACCGGATGCGCGTCGCCGCCCGCCGGCTCCGCAGCGCGCTGAAATCGTTCGGCGGCGTCGTGGAGGACACCGCCGGGCTCCGGGAGGAGCTGAAGTGGCTGGGCCGGGTGCTCGGCGAGGCACGGGACGCCGAGGTGGTCAGGGAGCGCCTCATCGCCGGGTTCGACGCCCTCGGGGAGGGGGCGGTGGCGGGCCCCGTCCGGCTCCGCCTCGACGCCGAACTCGGGGCCGCCGAACGCGAGGCCCTGGACCGGGCGCGGGAGGCGCTGCGCGGCGAGCGCTACTTCGCCCTGCTGGACGCCCTCGACGCGCTGACCGGCGCCCCGGCGCTGACCGGCGCGGCGGACCGGCCGGCCAAGACCCTCCGCGCCCTGGCCGCCAAGAGCTGGCGGCGCGTGGTCAAGGCGCACCGGGCCGCCCTGGCCGTCACCGACCCCGCCGGACGCGAGCACGCCATGCACGACGTGCGCAAGGCCGCCAAGCGGGCCCGCTACACCGCCGAGGCGATCGGCATGGACGAGCTCGCCGGGCGGGCCGAGGCCGTACAGGAGGCACTGGGCGCCCGCATGGACGGCGTCGTCGCCCAGGGACGGCTGGCCGCGGTCGCCGACGCCGCGCGGCGGGCCGGGGAGGACACCTTCACCTACGGCGTGCTGACCGGCCTGGAGCGGGCCCGCACCGAGCGGGCCCGCGAGGAGTTCCCCCGCCTGTGGAAGAAGACGTCGAAGGCGGTCGCGAAGCTCCTGTGATCCCCGGCCCGGACCGGGACCGGCCGTGGGCGGGACCCGGGTCCGGGCGCGGCTCCGGCGTGGTCGCGCCGGAGCCGCGGGGATCGGCGGCGGTCAGGGAGAGGTCCAGCGATGGGCGGTGGCCGTCTGGTCGCAGGTGGCGTTCATCACCGCCGTGCCGACGTTCAGGCTGCCGACCATCAGGCACTTTCCGGAGCCGACGAGCCGCACCATCCCCGGCTGGGGCTGGTCGGGGAGCCAGCGCTGCATGGAGTCGTCCAGGTAGCACAGGGTCTGCACGGCCCCGGCCTTGTTGACGCTGCTGGGGTTCTGGAGGCAGCTGCCGTTGTCCTTGACGAGGAAGTACTCACCCCAGAAGGCGTGCTGGAACCGCCAGCGCTGGTCACCGGAGAGGGGGTTGCAGGTGGCCTGCAGGGCCTTGGCGCCGTTCGCCGTGCCGGTGACGCTCAGGCATTTGCCGCTGTAGTTGTTGCGCACCAGCCCGGGGATCGTCGCCCACTGGTGGAGGGTGACCTCGCTGCGGAACATCTTGTGGTCCGAGCAGATGTGGTCGCCGCAGTTGCCGGCGTCGACCATCTGGACGTTCTGGTGCGCGAAGCTGAAGTGCTTACGTCCGACGAACGTGTAGTCGATCTTCCCCTCGGCGTGGCTGGGGTCACCGCCCTGCACCGGCCCGTCACAGAAGGTGTCGGAGCAGTAGTAGTGCATGTCGGTCTCCCAGAACTCCCCGGTGGTGCCCGCGGCGGGGGCGTACAGCGAGTTGAGCGCGGGGTTGCCGGGCTTGAGGTTCAGGTCGCCCATGAGGATGAACGCCCTGTTCTTGGCCTCCGGCCCGAAGACCCTGGCCAGCTCCTTGGCCTCGGCCTCCGGCGCGGCGTAGGGGTTGCTCGCGGAGCCGTCCTTGGGGGAGAGGTGGGTCGAGCACGCCTTCACGCTGTCGAGGGGCAGGGCGAAGGTGGCGTCCACGCAGGCGACGCTGCGGTCCTGCGGGGGGATCGGGATAGAGCCCTCGTAGAGCTTGTGGTCCGTGCTGAACAGGTAGCTGTAACGGGCGTTCACCGTGCCGCGGACCAGGACGGCGTTACCCGCCTTGTTGCGGATGTCGAGACCGACCTGGCACTGGGGGACGAGGGCCTTGGACTCCTGGAAGAGGCCGTCCATGGCGTGCCCGATCTCCTCCAGTCGCACCCGGAGGTGGTCGTACTGCCGGTTGCAGACCTCGTTGAGGGAGATCACATCGGGTTTGCGCGCCTGGACCTCCTGGATGATCCTGTCGACGACCCCGTACTCCCCTCCGTTCTTCGCCGCCCCGGCCATGTTGAACTGCAACAGCTTGAGCGTCTGCTTCTTCGGGGTGACCAGGGTGGTCGCCGCGACCGCGGACTCCCCGGACGCCGGCGTCTCACCGGCCGCGGGAGGAGCCTGGGCGATCAGCAGGCAGAGCAGGGCGAGGACGCACGAGATGATCGTCCTGGCGCCGTTCGGGATCTTGCTGAAGGGTTTTCCGTCCACCAGCGACACACGGTCTCCTTGGGGCCCGCCCGCCGCCCGGCGCCGCTCCCGGCGCGGGCGCCTGCATCGGGGCACCGGGGACGACGGGGTGTGCCGCCGGCCGTACGGGAAGACGGGCGGCGGCCGCGGACGGCGCGGACGGCGGGCGATGATGAGCAGCGACTACACGACGGTCGCAGACGGGGGAGCGCCTGTCATTGCGCATCCGCGCACGAACCTTGCCCGCACGCGCACGTCCGCCCACCCACCCGTGAGCCCGCCGTCCGTCCCGTACACCGGCCGTGCGTCCCGTACGTCCCCCGGCCGGGTCCTACGGCGCCCGCCGGTCCTACGGCGCCCGCCGGTCCTACCGCGCCCGTCCGGCCGGGGGACGTACGGGGCGGGAATCAGACGGGGTGGCTCTCGGTGGCGACGAGGCGGCCCGCGGCGTGGTGGAGCACCATGAAGCCGCCCTTGGGCAGGCGGGCCTCCTCCCGTCCCACGCCGACGCCGGTCATCAGGCCGGGCAGGACCTTGCCGTGGCTGCAGAGCGCGGCGGGCCGGCTGGCGGACAGGAGACCGGTGACCAGGCGCAGGGCCGTGTCGGGGTCGTGGCGGCTCTCCGACAGCGCCGGCTCCGGGCGGATCGCGAGACCGGCCCGGCCCGCGTACGGTTCCAGCGTCTGCACGCACCGCCTGCTGGGGGAGCTGACCAGCTCGGCGGGCAGGTAGCCGGGCAGGACGCCGGCCAGCGCGGCGGCCTGCGCCGCGCCGTCCCGGTCGATCGGCCGCTCGTCGTCGTCGCCCTCCCACTTCTCGCGCGACCCGGCCAGGGCGTGCCGTACGAGGACGAGCGGGGTGGTGGCCAGCGGCGCGGCGGCGAGCGCGTCCAGCAGGGCGGTGTCCCACTCGTAGGTCAGCAGCCGCGCGGCCTCGGCCGCCGGCACCCAGGCGACCTCGTCCACCTCGTCGTCCTCCCGTTCGGCGACGGGACGGACGCCGGGCGCCACCCTGGCCGTCCAGTAGTCGACCCGCTTGGACCGGCCGCCGATCAGGTAATGGACCGGCGGCAGCGGCCGGCCGAGCAGCAGCGCCAGGCCCGTCTCCTCGGCCACCTCACGCAGGGCTCCGGCGACGACGTGCTCGCCCGGGTGCAGCTTGCCCTTGGGGAACGTCCAGTCGCCGTACTTCGGCCGGTGCACGAGCGCGACCTCCGGCGCGGACTCCCGGCCCCGCCACACCACCGCCCCGGCCGCGCGGATCGGGTCCGCCGGGCGGGTGTCCGGGTCAGTCATCGATCGTCCTCCATCGCCGGGTGCCGATCAGGTGGTCCTGCAGGTCCGCGCCGTCGTGCCGGGTCCATGTGCCGTCGCCGTTGAGCCACCAGGTGGCGGTGTCCTCCGACATCGCGAGGTCCAGCAGGTCCGACAGGTATGCCCGCTGCCGCTGGCTCGTCACCTTCACCAGCGCCTCGACCCGGCGGTCCAGGTTGCGGCGCATCAGGTCGGCGCTGCCGATCCAGATCTCCGGCCGTCGGCCCCGGCCGAACTCGTAGATCCGTGAGTGCTCCAGGAACCGGCCCAGTACGCTCCTGACCCGGATGTTCTCCGACAGCCCCGGGACGCCCGGCCGCAGCGTGCAGACTCCCCGCACCCACAGGTCCACCGGGACGCCCGCCCGCGAGGCGCGGTAGAGCGCGTCGATGACCGGCTCGTCCACCAGGGAGTTCGTCTTGATCCTGATGCCCGCCGGGCGGCCCGCCTCCTGGTGGGCGGTCTCCCGCTCGATCCTGGCCACCAGCCCGCCGCGCAGCGAGTGCGGCGCCACCAGCAGCCGCCGGTAGGCCGAGTGGGCGGAGTAGCCGGTCAGGTGGATGAACAGGTCGGTGACGTCCTCGCCGACCAGCGGGTCGGCGGTGAGCAGGCCCAGATCCTCGTAGACACGGGCGGTCTTGGGGTTGTAGTTGCCGGTGCCGATGTGGCAGTAGGCGCGCAGCTCGCCCGAGGGCTCCTGCCGTACCACCAGCGCCAGCTTGCAGTGGGTCTTCAGGCCGACCACGCCGTAGACCACGTGGCAGCCGGCCCGCTCCAGCTTGCGGGCCCAGGTGATGTTGGCGTGCTCGTCGAACCGCGCCTTGATCTCCACCACCACGACGACCTGCTTGCCGGCCTCGGCCGCGTCGATCAGCGCGTCCACGATCGGCGACTCGCCGCTGGTCCGGTAGAGCGTCTGCTTGATGGCCAGCACGTTCGGGTCCGCCGCCGCCTGCTCGATGAAGCGCTGCACGCTCGTGGCGAAGGAGTCGTACGGGTGGTGCAGCAGCACGTCCCGCTCGCGCAGCACCGCGAAGATGTCGTCGGAGACGTGCACGACCTCGGCGGGCACGAACGGGCGGAAGCCCAGCTCGCCCCGGTCCAGGTCGGCGATGGCGTGCATGCCGGTCAGGTCCAGCGGGCCGGGCAGCCGGTAGATCTCGTGCGGGGCCACGCCCAGCTCGTCCACCAGCAGGTCGAGCACCTCGGGGGTGATGCTCTCCTCGACCTCCAGCCGGACCGGCGGGCCGAAGCGGCGCCGGAGCAGCTCGCGCTCCAGCGCCTGCATGAGGTTCTCGGTGACGTCCTCGTCCACGTCCAGATCCTCGTTGCGGGTGACCCGGAAGGCGTGGTGCTCGACGATCTCCATGCCCTTGAAGAGCTGGCCGAGGTGGGCGGCGATCACATCCTCCAGCGGCACGAACCGGTCCCCGGACGCCGCGACGAAGCGGGGGAGCCGGCTCGGCACCTTCACCCGGGCGAAGACGGTGTGACCGGTCACCGGGTTGCGTACGGTGACCGCGAGGTTCAGCGACAGCCCGGAGATGTAGGGGAACGGGTGGGCCGGGTCCACGGCGAGCGGGGTGAGCACCGGCCGGATCCGCTCCCGGAACAGCCTGCGCATCTCGGTGCGCTCGTCGCGGCCCAGGTCGTCCCAGCGCACGATCTCGATGCCCTCGGCGGCGAGCAGCGGGCACAGCAGCTCGCGGAAGCAGGCCGCGTGCCGTAGTGCGAGCTCGTGGGCGATCGCGGAGATCCTGGCGAGCTCCTCGCTGGGCTTCAGCCCGCTCTTGGTCCGCAGCAGCAGGCCGGTGGCCATCCGCCGTTTGAGGCCGGCCACCCGCACCCGGAAGAACTCGTCGAGGTTGCTGGCGAAGATCGCGAGGAACCTGACCCGTTCCAGGAGAGGGAGGGAAGGGTCCTCGGCCAGCTCCAGCACCCGCTGGTTGAACTGGAGCCAGCTCTCCTCGCGGTTGAGGAAGCGGTCCTGGGGAAGGGGCTGATCTCCGGGGTCAGTGTGAGCGACTTCTACCGACATATGACGACAATGCCCGGTTTTTGGAAACTCAACGTGAACGCCGGATCAACGAGCGCTGTCACCCGCAGGAGCGGTTCGGGACCCCCGCCGGTCCGGGAGCCCGCGGATTCGAGGCCCCGCGGGCTCAGGCCCTGTGGGGCCGTGGGATCGGGGTCCATGGGTTCGGAACCGCAGGTCCGGGGATCCCTTGGGTTCGGGTCCGTGGGTTCGGGACCGCAGGCCCGGGATCCCGCGGGTCCGGGACCCCGTGGGTTCAGGATTCCGGCGGCTCGCCGGGGTGCTCGGAGAGCCTGGCCTGTCTGGCGGCCTCCCGCTGCTCGCGCTGGCGCGTCTTCTCCAGCTCCTTCAGCTCGCGCTCGCGGGCCTTCTCCCGCTCCCTGAGCAGCCGTTCCTGATCCTTCAGTTCCCGCTCCCGCGCCTTCTCGGCCTCCCGCTGCTCGCGCTGGCGGGCCTTCTCCTGCTCGCGGGCGAGCTTCTCGGCCTCGCGCCGCTCGCGCTCGCGGACCTTCTCCAGCTCCTTCAGGTCGCGTTCGCGGGCCTTCTCCCGCTCCCGGAGTTCCTTCTCCGACGGCCGGGGGCGCAGCTGGTCCGGGCCGCGGGCGGCGGTCAGGCGGGGATGCGGGTCCAGGCCCTTCAGACCGTTCCAGGCGAGGTTGACCAGGTGGGCGGCCACCTCCTCGCGCGGCGGCCGGCGCACGTCCAGCCACCACTGGCCGGTCAGCGCCACCATGCCGACCAGCATCTGCGCGTACATCGGGGCGTGCTTGGGCTCGTAGCCCCGGCGGACGAACTCGTCCACCATGACGTCCTCGACCTGACTGGCGATGTCGTTGATCAGGCTGGCGAACGTGCCCGTCCCGGAGGCGGCATGGGAGTCGCGGATCAGGATCCGGAAACCCTCGCTGTTCTCCTCCACGTAGGCGAGCAGCGCCAGGGCGGCCCGCTCCAGCTTGATCAGCGCGTGCGAGGCCGACAGGGCCTCGGTCACCATGCCGAGCAGCTTGTCCATCTCACGGTCGACGACGACCGCGTAGACGCCTTCCTTGCCGCCGAAGTGCTCGTAGACCACCGGCTTGGAGACGTTGGCGGTGGCGGCTATCTCCTCCACCGAGGTGCCGTCGAACCCCTTCTCGGCGAACAGGGACCGGCTGATCTGGATCAGCTGTTCCCGGCGCTCCTTGCCTGACATGCGTCTTCGGGGCTCGTTCACGGTTCCAATAATGGCGTCCCCGGAGCGCGAAGCGGGAACCACGCCCTGGACGGCGTCGATTCCGGCACTCCGGTCGATCGTCTCATCCGCGATCACGGCACCCGTCTGCCGCGCGGTGACCGCCTTCCGGACGGTGCCCGTCCGCCTCGCGGTCCCGGGCGGGCCGGCGGGCGGCGCCGTACCGCCGGAGGCCGTCGCCGGGGGTGCGGGCGGCGCCGCGGTGAGGCGGGCCGCCCCGAGGGGACGTGCGGTCCCGGGACTCCGGGACGGGATGCCGGGCGGCGCTGCGGTGACGCGGGCCGCCCCGGGACTCCGTGGTGGGCCGTCGGGCGGCGCTGCGGTGACGCGGGCCGCCCCGGGACTGCGTGATGGGCCGTCAGGCGGCAATGCGCTTCGCCGCCAGTCGCTCCGGAGTCGGCCAGCGGACGGAGTGGGCCCAGCCGAGCTTCTCGAAAATCCGGATCACGCCGGCGCTGAGGTCGATCTGGCCCTTGAGCACGCCGTGCCGGGCGCAGGTCGGGTCGGAGTGGTGCAGGTTGTGCCAGGACTCGCCGAAGGAGGGGATCGCCAGCCACCACACGTTGCGGGACTTGTCACGCGACTCGAAGACCTCCTCGCCGAAGACGTGGCAGATGGAGTTGATCGACCAGGTGACGTGGTGCAGCAGGCCGATGCGGACCAGCGTGCCCCAGAAGAAGCCGGTCGCCATGCCCCACCAGGACCAGCTCAGCAGGCCGCCGAGGAGGGCGGGCATCACCATCGAGGTGATCGCCAGCACCGGGAAGTACCTGTGCAGCTTGATGATGTCGGGGTCCTTGACCAGGTCGGGGGCGTACTTCTCGCGGTTGGCCCGGTCGGCCTCGAACAGCCAGCCCATGTGGGCCCAGAGCAGCCCCTTGCTCACCGCCCAGAAGCCGGTGCCGAACCGCCACGGCGAGTGCGGGTCGCCCTCCTTGTCGGAGAACTTGTGGTGCTTGCGGTGGGTGGCCACCCAGTCGAGCACCGACATCTCCAGCGAGAGGCTGCCGGCGATGCCCAGCGCGATCTTCAGCGGGCGCTTGGCCTTGAACGACCCGTGGGTGAAGTAACGGTGCAGGCCGACGGTGACGCCGAGGCCGGAGACCACGTAGAAGACGAGGGCGATGACGGCGTCCGTCCAGCGGAGACCCCACCCCCAGGCGAAGGGCACGGCGGCGACGAGCGCGATCAGCGGCAGGGCGACGACCACCATGAAGGTGATGATCTCGGGACGGGTCTTGGGCTCCGGATCGACGTCCGGTTTCGGAGAAGGGGCGGAACGCTCTTCAAGGACAGTCATGGGCTACCTCGATACGACTCATAGGAGAAGGGCGGTTTCGTCCGGCTACGCAACCGTAACCTACGCCATCGTAAGTTAGGAACACCTACGGATGGATGTGGAGAAGGTGACGCTCCCCGGTGGATCCCGTGGTCGGTTCACGACTTGCTACCACCGGGTGGATCTGCTAAACGGCGTCTTCCGGTCCATGCCCGCCACGGGGGCCTCTCACTCCTCCCGGCGCCCGTGGCGCAGGCGGAGCCGAAACGAGGCGCGTTCGATATCGACGGCTCGGTATCGTGGGGGGTGCCGGGTGCCCGACCGGTTCGGGCGGCCCTGTCGATCCGGTATTGGGTAATTGGCAGCCCGCAAGGTTTTGGTCCTTGTTGTCCAGGTTCGAGTCCTGGTGCCGGAGCTGTAACTTTTGACCGTTTTATTGGTCCGGCTAGTCGGCTGGGTGGGTTCCCGGGCGGGCAGGTATCCTCACGTTGTCGAGTGGGTGACCGTCCGATGCCCTGAAGAGGGCGGGGACGGTCCGCCACCCTGTCAATGTCTCAGCCGCGACGCCGAGGGAGCCTCGTCCGTGAGTGTGCCGCGCCCGGCCGCCGTCATCGTCCTCGCCGCAGGTGAGGGCACCCGGATGAAGTCGAAAACACCCAAGATCCTGCACGAGCTGTGCGGTCGCGCACTCGTGGACCACATGCTCGCCGCCGCTCGAGGTCTCGAACCCGAGCGGCTCATTGTTGTCATAGGCCACGAGCGCGAACGGGTGCGCGAGCACCTCGCGCGGACCGGCCCCGACACCCAGGCCGTCGTGCAACCCGAGCAACGCGGCACCGGCAACGCGGTCCGGGTGGTGCTGGAGACCACCGGGACCGTCGACGGCACGGTCCTCGTGACCTACGGCGACACGCCGCTGCTGCGCACCGAGACCCTCGCCGCGCTGCTGGAGCGGCACGACCGCGACGGCAACGCCGTCACCGTGCTCACCGCCGAGGTCCCCGACCCCCGCGGCTACGGCCGGATCGTCCGCGACGGGACGGGAGCGGTCCTCTCCATCGTCGAGGAGAAGGACGCCACCCCCGAGCAGCGGCTCATCCGGGAGATGAACTCCGGCGTCTACGCCTTCGACGGCCGCCTGCTGGCCGACGCGGTCAAGCGGGTCTCCACCGCCAACGCCCAGGGTGAGGAGTACCTCACCGACGTGCTGTCCATCCTCCGGGAGGACGGCCACCGGGTCGGCGCGCACGTCGCGGCCGACCACGTCGAGGTCGAGGGCGTCAACGACCGGGTGCAGCTCGCCTCCGCCCGCAAAGTCCTCAACACGCGCCTGCTGGAGGGACACATGCGGGCCGGGGTCACGGTGATCGACCCCGCCACCACCTGGGTGGACGTGGACGTGACCCTGGAGCCCGACGCGGTGATCCACCCGGGCACCCAGCTGCACGGCCGTACGGCCGTCGCCGAGGGCGCCGAGATCGGCCCCGGCGTCACCCTGACCGACACGGTCGTCGGCGAGGGCGCGGTGATCCGCAACGCCGTCTGCGTCGAGGCCGAGATCGGCCCCGCCGCCCAGGTGGGACCGTACGCCTACCTGCGGCCCGGCACCGTGCTCGGGCGCGGGGCCAAGGCCGGGACCTACGTGGAGATGAAGAACGCCCAGGTGGGCGAGGGTGCCAAGGTGCCCCACCTGACCTACGCGGGTGACGCCGTGATCGGCGCCGGGGCGAACATCGGCGCCTCGACGATCTTCGTCAACTACGACGGGGTCAACAAGCACCGGTCGGTGGTGGGCGACCACGCCTTCGTCGGGTGCGACACCATGCTCGTCGCGCCGGTGAACATCGGCGACGGCGCCTACACTGCCGCGGGCTCGGTCATCGACGGCGACGTTCCCCCGGGGGCGATCGGGGTGGCCCGCGCGCGGCAGCGCAACATTGAAGGGTGGGTCGCGCGCAGGCGCGCGGGCACCAGATCGGCCGAGGCGGCCCAGAAGGCCATCGACGCCGGAAACCAGCAGGGGAGCACGACGTGATCAAGCGCAGCGAGCCGGCCGGCGGGCACGGCAGCGTCGCGACGACGACCGAGGGCCGTCAGGCGAGGAGGACGGCATGAGCGGCATGAAGCAGACCGGTGAGAAGCAGCTGATGTTCTTCTCCGGACGCGGCTACCCGGAGCTGGCCGAGGAGGTGGCGAGCCACCTCGGGATCGACCCCACCCCCACCACCCTGCGTGACTTCGCCAACGGCGAGATCTACGCCCGCTACCTGGAGTCGGTCCGGGGCTGCGACGCCTTCGTCATCCAGAGTCACACCGGTCCGATCAACCAGTGGATCATGGAGCAGCTGATCATGGTGGACGCGCTGAAGCGCGCCTCCGCCAAACGGATCACCGTGATCATGCCGTTCTTCGGCTACGCCCGCCAGGACAAGAAGGGCCGCGGCCGCGAGCCCATCACCGCCCGCCTCATGGCCGACCTGTTCAAGACCGCGGGCGCCGACCGGCTGATGTCCATCGACCTGCACACCTCGCAGATCCAGGGCTTCTTCGACGGCCCGGTCGACCACCTGTTCGCCATGCCGGTGCTGGTCGACTACCTCAAGGACAAGCTCGACCTGGAGACCACCACCGTCGTCTCGCCCGACACCGGCCGCGTCCGCCTGTCGGAGCGCTGGGCCGACACCCTCGGCACCCCGCTGGCCTTCATCCACAAGCGCCGCGACCTCGACGTGGCCAACCAGGTGAAGGTGAACGAGGTCGTCGGCAAGGTGCGGGGCCGTACCTGCGTGCTGATCGACGACATGATCGACACCGCGGGCACGATCTGCAAGGCCGCCGACGCGCTGTACGAGCAGGGCGCCACCGACGTGATCGTGGCCGCCACGCACGCGGTGTTCTCCGACCCCGCGGTGGACCGGCTGAAGAACTCCGGCATCTCCGAGGTGATCGTCACCAACACCCTCCCGCTGGAGGAGGAGAAGAGGTTCGACAAGCTCACGGTCCTGTCGATCGCCCCGCTGATCGCCCGCGCGATCAGCGAGGTGTTCAACGACGGCTCGGTGACCAGCCTCTTCGAGGGCGACACCTGATCCTCCCGGCACACCGCCGTCCCCGCGGTGCCTGATCGACCCTCCCCGGTACACCGCCGCACCCCCTGCGACACCCCCGTGAGACCCCCGCGAGACCCCGCCGAGGCGGCGACCCGAGCCTCGGCGGGCCGAACCCGGCCCGTGTGCCGGTAGGCTGTTCGGGTCGCGCGCGCTCGTAACGCCTTCCGCTAGGGCGGGTGAGGGGGAGCGCGCCCTTCAGAATCCATCGAAGATCCCTAGGAGATCCGTCGTGGCCGAAGTAGTCATCAACGCCGAGCCGCGCGCCCAGTTCGGCAAGGGCGCCGCTCGCAAGATCCGCCGTGAGAACAAGGTCCCCGTCGTCCTGTACGGGCACGGCACCGAGCCGCTGCACCTCACGCTCCCGGGCCACGAGCTCCTGCTCGCCCTGCGCACGCCGAACGTGCTGATCCGCCTCAAGGGCGCCGCCGACGAGCTGGCCCTGCCCAAGGGCGTCCAGCGCGACCCGATCAAGGGCTTCCTGGAGCACGTCGACCTCCTCCTCGTCAAGCGCGGCGAGAAGGTCACCGTCGAGATCCCGGTCACCACGGTGGGCGAGGTCGCCGACGGCGTCCTCGACCAGCAGCTCGTCTCCATCGCGATCGAGGCCGAGGCGACCCACATCCCGACCGGCGTCGAGGTCGACGTCGAGGGCATGGAGGTCGGCACCCAGGTCACCGCGGGCGACCTGAAGCTGCCCGAGGGCGCCACCCTCATCGCCGACCCGGAGACCCTGGTCCTGCACGTCACCACCGCCGCCGCCCCCATCGAGGAAGAGGCCGCCGAGGGCGAGGCCGAGGCCGCCGCCGAGGGCGAGGGCGAGACCGCCGAGGCCGCGCCGGCCGAGGCCGCCGAGTAGTTTCATCTGCTAGACCTTGTCAGGGCAGCCCGCGACCGGGCTGCCCTGACGCGCATGTGGAAGGGGCGCCGACCATGGACCGCTGGCTGGTCGTGGGTCTGGGGAATCCCGGGCCGGAGTACGCCGGTAACCGGCACAACGCGGGCTTCATGGTGGCCGACGAGCTCGCCGCCCGCATCGGAGGACGGTTCAAGGCGCACCGGTCGCGCGCCGAGGCCCTGGAGGGGCGCGTGGCGGGCGCCCCCGCCGTGCTGGCCAAGCCGCTGTCCTACATGAACCTCTCCGGCGGCCCGGTCAAGGCCCTCGCCGACTTCTACAAGGTCGACCCGGCCCGGGTGATCGCCGTCCACGACGAGCTCGACATCCCGTACGGCGCGCTCCGCGCCAAGCTCGGCGGCGGCGACAACGGCCACAACGGGCTGAAGTCGATCACCAAGTCGCTGGGCACCCGGGACTACCTGCGGCTGCGGTTCGGCATCGGCCGCCCGCCCGGCCGGATGGACCCCGCCGCCTTCGTCCTACGCGACTTCGCCACCGCCGAGCGCAAGGACCTGCCGTTCCTCGTCGACCGGGCCGCCGACATGGTCGAGTCGCTGATCACCTCCGGCCTGGAGGCCACCCAGAACGACTTCCACTCGGGTGACCTGAAGCTCTCGGGCCCGCCCAGATAGTCATCCGGGCGGCGCGCGTTTCGGCCTTCGGCCGCCGCGCCCCCTTCTCCCTCGGTAACATCCGGTGACCATCGGTCGCCGATCGACTACGCTGGGGGAGCGTGTGCGCGAGGTGAAAGCCGTCCCGACCGGTCCGGGATCGACGTCGGCGTCCCGCCCGCGGGCGCCCGCCTGGGCCCGCCGCCACCGGGCGTACACCGTCGCCACCGACCTCCTCTGCTCCTCCGTGGCCGGCCTCCTCGCGCTGTTCGCGCGCTCCGGGGAGAGCGGCCCGGACGTCACCCCGTACGTCGCGCTGAGCGCCGCGCTGCCGCCCGTCTGGGTGTGCGCGGCCGCGCTGAACCGCGCCTACGAGCCCCGCGTGGCCGGCCTGGGGCCCGAGGAGTACCGCCGGATCGCGCGGTGCGGGCTCGCCCTCGCCGTCGCCCTGGCCTCCGGCGCCTACCTCGCCCGCACCGAGACGGCCCGCGGCTACGTCGTCCTGGCCGTCCCACTGGCAACGGCGCTCGCACTCCTCGGCCGGTATGGCCTGCGCCGCCGTCTGCGGCGGATGCGCGAGCGGGGCCGGTGCGCGCGCCGGGTCGTCGCGGCCGGACGCCGGCCCGCCGTCGCCGAGCTGATCGGCCTGCTCCGCAGGGAGCGCCGCCACGGCATGGAGGTCGTGGCGGCGTGCGTGCCGTACGACGGAGGAGACGACGTCGAGGGCGTCCCCGTCCTCGGAGACCTGTCCGACGTGCCGCTCGCGGTCGGGCAGGCCGCGGCCGACACCGTGGCCGTGCTCGCCTGCCCGGAGCTGGACGGCACGGCGCTACGCAGACTCGCCTGGCGGCTGGAGCGGACCGGCGCCGACCTCGTCGCCGCCCCGGCGCTGCTGGAGCCCGCCGGGCCGCGCACCGGGATCCGCCTGGCGGCCGGGGTGCCGCTGCTGTACGCCGAGCACCCGCGGATCACCGGCTCCCGCCGGGTGCTCAAGGCCGCCTTCGACCGGGCCGCGGCCGCGGCGCTGCTCGCCGCACTGCTGCCGCTGCTCGCCGGGCTGGCGCTGGCCGTCCGGGCGTCGAGCCCCGGGCCCGTCCTCCTGCGGCGGCGCCGGGTGGGCCGCGACGGCGCGGAGTTCACCCTCTACACCTTCCGCACCATGGCCGGCGGCGCCGAGCGCGGACGGGTCGGCCTGCGAGGGGACGGCCGTGCCGTGCCGTACGCGATCCGGCACGACCCGCGCCTGACCCCGCTGGGCGCGCGGCTGCGCCGCCGCTCCCTGGACGAGCTGCCGCAGTTGCTCAACGTCCTGCTGGGCCACATGTCGCTGGTGGGACCGAGGCCGCCGCTGCCGGAGGAGGTCGCCCGGTACGACGACGACGTCCGCCGCAGGCTGCCGGTCAAGCCCGGGATGACCGGCCTGTGGCAGCTCACCGGGCGCCCTGACATTCCGTGGGAGGAATCAGTACGGTGGGAGCTGCGTTACGCAGAGAACTGGTCCCTCACGCTGGACCTGCAGATTCTCTGGAACACATGGGCAGCCGTCGCGCGAGGAACGGAGCTTGCTGAATGACGATCCGGGACGACCACGTTCTCGCGGCGGATCTGGCGGCCGAGGCGGGTGAGAGGCTGCTGGCCCTGCGCGCCGAGCGGGGGTTCGGCGACCCCGCGGTCCTGCGCAAGGAGGGCGACACCGCCTCCCACCTGTTCCTGATGGACGCCCTGGCCCGCTCGCGCCCCGGCGACGCCGTGCTGTCGGAGGAGGCGACCCGCGAGGAGCGCCTCGACCCCCGCCGCCTGGCGGCCGAGCGGGTGTGGATCGTCGACCCCCTCGACGGCACCCGCGAGTTCGCCGAGGAGGGCCGCTCCGACTGGGCGGTCCACGTGGCGCTGTGGGAGCGCGGCGTCCTGACGGCCGGCGCGGTCGCGCTGCCCGCGCAGGGCCGCACCCTGTCCACCCTCGAACCCCCCGTACGGCCGGCGCCCGCCGCCGGGGCCAGGCCGCGGATCGCGGTCAGCCGCACCCGCCCGCCGGAGTTCGTCCGGGCCCTCGCCGAGCTCGCCGGGGCCGACCTGGTGCCGATCGGCTCGGCCGGCGCGAAGATCTCCGCGGTGCTCACCGGTGAGGTCGAGGCGTACGTGCACGCCGGCGGGCAGTACGAATGGGACTCCGCCGCGCCGGTCGCCGTGGCCCTGGCCGCGGGGGCGCACGCCAGCCGGATCGACGGCTCGCCGCTCCGGTACAACCAGGGAGACCCCTCACTGCCGGATATCCTGGTTTCCCTACCGGAACTGGCGCCAGCGTTGCTTGCCGGCATCCGGGACCTGCACCGATAAGCACCGCTAGGAGAGTCTGATGCTCCAGTGCGACTACACCACGTCGCAGCTCGACGTCCTCGAGGCAGAGTCCATTCACATCATGCGTGAGGTGGCGGCCGAGTTCGAGCGTCCCTGTCTCCTCTTCTCAGGCGGTAAGGACTCCATCGTCATGCTCCGCATCGCGGAGAAGGCGTTCTGGCCGGCGCCGATCCCCTTCCCCCTGCTGCACGTCGACACCGGGCACAACTTCACCGAGGTCATCGAGTTCCGCGACCGCCGCGCCGCCGAGCTCGGCGCGCGACTGATCGTGGCCAGCGTCCAGGACTCGATCGACGCGGGCCGGGTGACCGAGGAGACCGGCCGCCGGGCCTCCCGCAACCGGCTGCAGACCACCACGCTGCTGGACGCCATCGAGGACGGCGAGTTCGACGCGGTCTTCGGCGGCGCCCGCCGGGACGAGGAGAAGGCCCGCGCCAAGGAGCGGGTGTTCTCCTTCCGCGACGACTTCGGCCAGTGGGACCCGAAGAACCAGCGCCCCGAGCTGTGGAACCTCTACAACGCGAAGATCCGCAAGGGTGAGCACATCCGGGTGTTCCCGCTGTCCAACTGGACCGAGCTGGACATCTGGGACTACATCCGGCGCGAGGGCATCGAGATCCCCTCGATCTACTACGCCCACACGCGCAAGGTGTTCGAGCGTGACGGCATGCTGCTGGCCGAGAGCGAGTTCATCACCCGCGACGAGGACGAGCAGATCTTCGAGGCCGTGGTCCGCTACCGCACGGTCGGCGACGTGACCTGCACCGGCGCCGTCCAGTCCACCGCCGCCACGGTCGAGGAGATCATCGACGAGATCGCCGCCACCCGGATCACCGAGCGCGGCGCCACCCGCGCCGACGACCGGGCCTCCGAGGCGTCGATGGAGGACCGCAAGCGGGAGGGGTACTTCTAAGTGAGCACGGTTCCTTCCCGGCCGGCCCGCGCGGCCCGGCAGTCCCTTCCCGCGCGGCCCTCCCGCGCACGCCGTACGACCTCTGGAGAGCGGTTCTGATGGACATCCTTCGCTTCGCCACGGCGGGCAGCGTCGACGACGGCAAGTCGACCCTCATCGGACGGCTGCTCTTCGACTCCAAGGCGATCTTCGAGGATCAGCTGGAGGCGGTCGAGCGCACCTCCCGCGACCGCGGCACCGAGTACACCGACCTGTCGCTGCTCACCGACGGCCTGCGCGCCGAGCGGGAGCAGGGCATCACGATCGACGTGGCCTACCGCTACTTCGCCACGCCCAAGCGGAAGTTCATCATCGCCGACACCCCGGGGCACATCCAGTACACCCGCAACATGGTGACCGGCGCCTCCACCGCCGACCTGGCGATCGTCCTCATCGACGCCCGCAAGGGCGTTCTGGAGCAGTCGCGGCGGCACGCGTTCCTCACCACGCTGTTGCGGGTGCCACACCTGGTGCTCGCGGTGAACAAGATGGACCTGGTCGACTACTCCCAGGAGCGGTTCGAGGAGATCCGCGAGGAGTTCACCGCGTTCGCCGCCAAGCTGAACGCCCCGGACCTGACGTTCATCCCGATCTCGGCGCTGCACGGCGACAACGTGGTGTCCCGCTCGGAGAACATGCCGTGGTACAACGGCTCCTCCCTGCTGCACCACCTGGAGAACGTGCACATCGCCTCCGACCGGAACCTCGTCGACGTGCGCTTCCCGGTCCAGTACGTCATCCGGCCGCAGCGCGCCACCGATCCGGCCCTGCACGACTACCGGGGATACGCCGGGCAGGTCGCGGGCGGCGTGCTGAAGCCCGGGGACGAGGTCGTGCACCTGCCGTCGGGGCTGAGCACCCGCATCGCCTCGATCGACACCTTCGACGGCCCGGTGCAGGAGGCGTTCGCGCCGATGTCGGTGACGCTCCGCCTGGAGGACGACATCGACATCTCCCGCGGCGACATGATCTGCCGGCCCAACAACCAGCCGCAGGTCACCCAGGAGCTGGAGGCGATGGTCTGCTGGATGACCGACGCCGTCAAGCTGGCGCCGCGTGCCAAGCTGGCCATAAAGCACACCACCCGCACCGCCAGGGCGCTGGTCAAGGACCTCCACTACCGGCTCGACGTCAACACCCTGCACCGCGACGAGGAGGCCGGCTCCCTCGGGCTGAACGAGATCGGGCGCGTCTCGCTCCGCGTCACCCAGCCCCTGTTCGTGGACGACTACGCGAGGAACCGCCTCACCGGCGGCTTCATCCTCGTGGACGAGGCCACCAACAACACCGTCGGCGCGGGGATGATCACCGACGCCCGTTAGGGCCTGTCCCGGACGCCCGTCAGGGGCCGCCCGGGTGGTCGCGACCGGAGAAACGATCCGCCGGACGGGATCCGGCGCCGTGACCGGGCGGGCACGGGGAGGCCACCGGGCCCGCCCGGTCACGGCGCCGGGTTCGAGGTGTCGGAGGATCAGAGGGCTTCCGGTCCCGGCACCGGGTTCCAGGGGTGCCGGGCGGTCGAGGTTTTTCCGGTTACGGCGCCGGGTCGCGTCCCGCGGATCATCCGTGGGACGCGACCCGGCCCGGCGCGTCCCAGGTAGATCCTTTGTCCTTTCCGCGATGGCGCGGTAACCCTCCGCATTATTATGTGCACGTTCCGTATCCGACGGGTAAGGATTCGTGCCGTGCCTGACAAGCCGCCTCCCGCCCGGGTCGTCTTCCTCGGCGGTCTCGGCCGCAGCGGGACCACCCTGCTGGAGCGCCTGCTCGGCGAGGTCCCCGGCGTCGCGCCGCTCGGCGAGGTCGTCCACCTCTGGGCCAGGGGCGTGCTCGCGGACGAGCCATGCGGCTGCCGGCGGCCGTTCAGCGCGTGCCCGTTCTGGCGGGAGGTCGGCGAGCGCGCGTTCGGCGGCTGGCCGGACGACCTCGCCCGCCGGATGCTCCGGCTCGGACGCCGGGTGGACCGCACCCGGCGCGTTCCCGAACTGGCCCGCCGTCTCGCCGGGTCCACGGGGTCCGCGGGACCGGCGACGTTCGCCCGGTCCGTGACGCCTCCGGTGTTCCCGGGATCCGTGCCGTTAGGGGAGTCCGCGGAGCTCACGGCGTCTCCGGAGCTCGCCGAGTACGCCGCGGCGCACCGTCGCCTGTACGACGCGGCGGCGGAGGTCTCCGGCCGGCCCGTCGTGGTCGACTCCAGCAAGCACGCCTCCACCGCCTTCTGCCTCGCGGCCGCCGGGCTCGACGTGCACGTGGTGCACGTCGTGCGCGATCCCCGCGCGGTCGCCCACTCCTGGCGCAGACGGGTGCCCCGCCCGGAGGACGGCCGGCCGATGACCCGCTGGTCGCCGGCCCGCACCTCGCTGCACTGGCTCGCCCAGAACCTCAGCCTGGAACTGCTGGCACGCGGCGGCGTCCGCGTCACCCGGGTCCGCTACGAGGACCTGCTCGACGCCCCCGCCGCCACCCTGGGCCGCGTGGCCGCGGAGGCCGGTCTCGCGCCCCGCCTCGACTTCCTCTCCACCTGCCGGGCCGATCTCTCTCCGGCCCACACGGTCTCCGGCAACCCCGTGCGCTTCACGGTCGGCCGGATCCGCCTGGATCCCGACGACGGCTGGCGCACCGCCGCCCCGCCGCGGCACCGGCGCCTGGTCGCAACGCTGACCTGGCCCCTCATGGTCAAGTACGGCTACGACAGGAGATCGGCGTGAGCCCATCGGTGGGCGTGGTCATCCCCACGCGGGGACATCGGCCCGACCGGCTGCGCGCCGCGATCCGTGCCGCGCTCGGCCAGGACCATCCCGGTCCCCTCGAAGTGGTCGTCGTCGTCGACGGCGGCGACCCGGCGGCGGTCGCCGACCGTACGGCCGACCTCCTGGCCGCCCGGAACCCGGCCACCCTGGTAGGGGACACCCGGCCTCCGGCAGGGGCCGTCCGCTGTCCGGCCGCCTCGGAAGGAGATGCCTGGCGTCCGGCCGTCTCGGGAGAGAGTGTCCGGCGTCCGGCCCCCACGGGAGGGGACGCCCGGGATCCCGCCGTTTCCGCCGAGGAGGCGCCGCGCCGGGTGCGGGTGACGGCCAACCGCCTCAGCCCCGGCCTTCCGGGGGCCCGCAACACCGGCATCGCGGCGCTCGGCACCGACCTGGTGGCCTTCTGCGACGACGACGACGAGTGGGCGCCCGGCAAGGTCGCCGCCCAGGTCGGCGCCCTGGAGGCGTGGCCCGGCGCGGAGTTCTCCAGCTGCGCCATCGAGGTCGAGTACGGCTCGCGCCGCGTCACCCGGCTGGCCGGGACGGCCGCCGTCACCCGGGCGCACCTGCTGCGCTCGCGGATGGTGATGGTCCACTCCTCGACGTTCCTGTTCCGCCGGGGCGCGTTCTGGGCCGACGAGAGCGCCCCGGGGGGCCAGAACGAAGACTGGGACCTCGCGCTGCGCGCGGCCGCGCGTCACCCGATCGCGCATGTGGACCGTCCCCTGGTGCGGGTGCGCTGGGGCGGTTCCGCGTACGCGACCCGCTGGGCCGACCGAATCGCCGGGCTGGAGTGGATGCTCGCCCGGCACCCCGATCTGGTCGTGGATCCGCGCGGCGCGGCGCGGGTCTACGGCCAGCTCGCCTTCCACCACGCGGCCCTCGGCCGGCGGAGGGAGGCGGGCCGCTGGGCCCGGCGGGCGTTCACCGCGCACCGCGGTGAACCCCGGGTGCCTCTCGCACTCGCCGTGGCCGCGGGCCTGGTGTCGGCCGCGAGCGTCCTCGGGGCGCTCCACCACCTCGGGCGCGGCATCTGATGGCGCTCCGGACCGTCCAGGAGGCGACGCGCGTCCCGGGGCGTCCATGGCCCGGCGACGACCACGGACGGACCCGTCACAGGGTGCGCGTGGCGGGCCTCCCTCTCGACCCGATGACCGAGGGGGAGGTCGTCGACCACGTGGTCGGCGCGCTGAAACGCGGAGAGGGCGGCCACCTCGTCACCCCCAACACGGACATCGCCTGGACCGCCGCGCGCGACCCCGGGGCGCACGAGATCGTCGAGCGGGCCGACCTGTCGGTCGCCGACGGCATGCCGCTGGTGTGGGCGGCCAGGCTGCTCGGCACGCCCCTGCCGGCGAGGGTCGCCGGGGCCGACCTGATCTGGTCGCTGTCGGAGGCGGCCGCCTTCTACCGCTACCCCGTCTACCTCCTCGGCGGCCCGCCGGGGGCGGCCCGGCAGGCGGCCGACCGGCTGGTCCGCCGTCATCCCGCGCTCGTCGTCGCGGGCACGCAGGCTCCGCCGTACGGGTTCGAGGCGGATCCCGGCGGCCACGACGGGATCAGGGAGGCGCTGGTGGCCGCCGCGCCCCGGCTGGTCTTCGTCGGGCTCGGCTTCCCCAAGCAGGACCGGCTCATCGCGCGGCTCCGGGACGACCTTCCCGGCACCTGGTTCGTGGGGTGCGGCTCCGCCATCGCGTTCACGGCCGGTACGGTCCCCCGGGCGCCGGTGTGGATGCGGGAAGCGGGTCTGGAGTGGTTCTTCCGCCTGGTCCACGAGCCCGGCCGGCTGGCCCGCCGCTACCTCCGCAACGACCTGCCCTTCACACTCCGGCTCCTGGGCTCCTGCCTCCTGCGCCGCCTCTTCTCCTGAAGGGCCCGCCCACCGGACGGTCGCGACGTCCGGTTGCCGGTGGACGGCCGGACCCGAACCGCTCCGGAGCGCCGTGGGCGCCGCCCGGCGCGCCCACGGCGCTCAGCAGTCCACGAGGGTGACGCGCTGATCGGCGGAGCCGCGCCGCCCCGCACTTGCACGGCTCAGCCATCCACGAGGGTGACGCGCTGATCGGCTGAGCCGGTGTAGGGGCCGTAGAGAATGAACGCCGTCGGCGGACGCTTGCCGGCGAACTCCTCGCCGAGGGACAGCGCCTTGCCGGAAGGGACGCTCACCAGACGGCGCACGCCGTCGCTGAAGGCCGGGCGGTGCCAGAGCTGGGCCGGCGCGGAGGCACACGGCCTGATCCGGACCGCGAGCATGCCGCCGCCGTTGAAGGCGACGGTGTCGTACCGCTCGCCGGCGGACAGGCAGCGTCCGCTGACGAGGTTGACGAGCTGGAACCGCTGGGTCCCGCCCCGCGTACGCCAGGCCGTACGTGGGTCGGCGCACGGCAGCGCCGCCACCAGTCCGCTCGCCACGCCGACGCATCGGCCCGCGTGGGCGATCCGGGTGCCCGGCTGGGAAGTGGGCTCGCGGGGAGACGGCGACGCGGATCCCTGTGTCGTCACCCGGGCGGTGGGGGTTCTCTCATGAGCGGGTGCCCGGGTCCTCGCGCGGGTGGATTCGGGCGGCCGGGTCCTCAGGCGGGTGGGTTCCGGGGTGGATGACGAGCCCGGCGCGGGAGCGGTGATCCGCGTGGGCGGGGAGGGGGCCGGGTCCGCAGGCGAGCCGAACACGGCCACGGTCACGGCCACGGCGGCGGCGATCGCCGTCACCCCCGACACGGGGATCACCCAGCCCGGCGCCCCGGCTCCCTTCGACGCGGCGACCGGCGTCCCGGTCGGTGTCCCGGTCCCCAGCCCGGCTTCCGTCCCGGTCGGTGTCCCGGTCCCCACCGCGCTCGATGTCCCGGCCTCCGCCGCGCCCGGCACCCCTGTGCCCGCCGCGCCCGGCACCCCTGTTCCCGCCGCGGTCCACCTACCCGCCCCCGCTCCCAGGGCGAGCGGAAACAGGGCGATCGGCAACGCAGCGCGGAGTGTGGTGTTGAGGTCGAGCAGCTCCGCGTGCGCCCGGGCGCAGCTCGCGCAGGACTCCAGATGCGCGCGCAGCGCCCGCGGAGGGCGGCCGTTCCCCCTGCGCACCACCGCCGCCAGCGGCTCGGCGTACTCCTGGCAGCGGGGCGACGCGCCGGACACGTACGCGGCCAGATACGCCTTGCGCAGTCCCTCGCGGGCGCGGAAGGCCAGCACGCCGACGTTGCCGGGGGTGACGCCGAGGATCTTCGCGACCCGATCGGGCTCCTCGTCCTCGATCAGGGTGTGCCAGAGCACGGTCCGCCAGCGTGAAGGCAGCGAGCGGTAGGCGCGGGTCACGAGATCGTCCGGCGGCTCCGGCGCGTTCGTCGTGAGATCGTTCTCGCGGAACTCGTCGGTCAGGACGAACCGCTGATCGGAACGCGCCCATTCCGCCGCCGTGTTGCGGACCACCGCGTACAGGTAGGGACGCCAGTCGCCGGTCGGACCGGCCGGGCCGTTCCGGACGGTTCGCAGAGTCCGCGCGAACGCCTCGCTGGCCAGGTCCTCGGCGGTGTGCGGGTCCCGGCACAGGCGGCGGGCGAAGGCGATGACGGCCGGGTGGTGCCGCTCGTACAACTCGGAGACGGCACGGTCGTCACCGGCCCTGACCATTCGCGTCAGGGCCGGGTCGTCAGTGTCCGGTTCGATCACTTACTTGAGTGTAAATTTGGCGGAATTCTTCTGGTACGCAGCCTTGGCGTAGACGCCGGTGTGCTTGGCGGAGAGGGCGACGAGCCGGGTGGCCCTCGTGGTCGCACTCCTCAGCGTGACCGAGCCGCCTGCCTTCTCCAGCGACCAGCGCTGCCCCTTGGCGGCCCCGCTGCACCTGACCAGGACGACCGGACGCTTGCCGCCGCTGACCTCGCCGAGCGCCATGCAGCGGTTCTGGCGGCGCAGCTGCACGTGCTCGCCGACCGTCACGACGTTCCACGTGGCGCCGCAGGCGCCGAGGCGTACCCTGGTGCCGGACGAGGTCAGGCAGGTGCCGTACGTGCTCCTGAACCGGACGCTCCGGCCCCGCACGGGAGTCTCGGCGGGGACGGGGGTGGGATCGATCGACTCGACCGGTCCCGATGTGACGGCCGGCTCCGGAGCGGAGGTCGGTGTCGCGGTCGGCCTGGTGGTCGGCGTCCCGGTCGGGCCGGTGGTCGGCCGCGACGTGGCCGTCGGGGCCGGGGAGCCCGGCCTGGTGGGCGAGGAGGCCAGGCCGCCCAGCAGTTCGGCCACGAACTCGCCCTTGCCGTCACGTACCACCGCTCCGCCGTCACGGTCGTCCTTGACGGTCAGTTTCCCGCCGGCGCGAGCGGCGAAATTGGTCCTGTCCTGACCGGCCTCCGGCAGCCACTGCTGCGCCCTGTCCTTCTTCGCGCACGGACCGGTCACGACGGTGTCCGCCATGGTGAGACAGCGGCCGTTCGCCGCGTTGCGGATCGTGAGGTACCCGTCGTCGTCGATGCCGCGCTGCCACGTCTGCGCGGCGCCGTCCGTGCACGCGCGCTGCACGACCTGCGTCGCGCTCCCGTCGAGGCATCTGCCGCCGTCCACCACCCTGATGCGGAACCGCCACACCGGGCTCGGCTGGTCCTGGATCAGGTACGGGCTGAACGCGACGTTCCTGATCTTTTCCAGTTCCGGCTGCCGTACGGGCGTCGGCTCGAAGTACCGGAAGTCGTCGATCCGGCACGAGTCGAGGTGGTAGTTGGACGCGGGGTCGCTCGTGCACTCCTTCCGGGTGCCCATGTTCCGGCAGACCGGGTCGTTGCCGTTCACGCCGCCCCCGTCGCAGTGCGAGAGCCCGAAGCTGTGGATCAACTCGTGGGTGAGCCCGGCCTCGCTCCAGCACCAACGCGGAAGGATGACGTTCCCGGTGCTCAGACCGGCGTTGGCGCCGCCGCCCGTGCAGGAGTCCGTGATCTCGTTGTCCCTGACGAGGTACAGCGGCTTGACCCGGTTGGTCTGCCAGAGCGTCCGCACCAGGGCCGGCTGGGAGGCGAGGTTCTCCGCCATCGCCTTGCCCATCTCCGCCCGGTTGCGGCCCTTGGTGAACGGCAGCTTCGCCACCACCGGACGGCAGTCGCCGTCCTGCACGAACCGGATCCGCCGGGAGACCCCGAACCGCTCCGCGCTGGAGTCGACCGTCTGGTCGGTCTCCCAGATGGTGTTCAGCAGGGCGGCGCTGTCGGCCTCCCAGGCGTCCTGCCCGGGTTGGTGGACGTAGATCGGCAGCACCCAGCCCTTGTCCTTGGTGTCCACCCCGTCGCAGGCGAATCGCGACTGGGCCGCCGGAGCCGCTGCCACCGCGGGCGACGGCACGGCCAGACCCGCTCCGCCCATCGACGACAGCAGCACCGCTATGAGGATGAATCTCAACCTGCTCAATCCGAACTCCTTTCGTTCACAGAGGAAGGAGTCCGGCCGCTCGCCCCGATTACGCGGTTTCAGAAATTTCCCGGCCTCGTCGTGGTTTCGTGGCGTCCGAGGCGGCCGCACGCGTGACGCGGGAGCCGGTAGGGGCGTCGCCACCCGGGACGACGACCGCGCTCTCCGGCTGACCGGTCGCGCCGGTCATGACCGGCTGTACGGCCGGCCGTGCGCGGATCAGTGGGCGGCCAGCCGCCTGACCCGGTGGGCCTCCTCGCGGCTCAGCCGCGCCTCGGCCGCGGACGCCGCCCGCCGGGAGTCCATCGGGCGGTATGCGGTACGGGACAGGCCGCTCCAGGCGAAGCCGCCGCCCGGCCGTCCGGCGGGTGCGGTGCAGGCACGGGAGATGCGACGCTCGGCGCGGGGGGACCAGGTCAGGCCCGCCCAGTCGTACAGGCCGCGGAAGCCCCGCACCGGGTCGGCGGCCAGCTCCTCATAGCTCACCAGCAGGATGCCGGGATGCCGCGCGGCGAGGGCGGCGGCGACGTCCCGGGCCGCCCGCCACAGGGCGACGGTCGTGGTCACGGGGTCCCGGCAGTCCGCCAGCGGGCGCAGCTCCGCCAGGCACGGATGGTCGCGGACCAGCAGTGGCTGCCCGAGCAGCTCGCGGGGACTGACGGCCCAGCCGAGCCGCCGCCAGCTCCCCACCAGTCCCACCGGGTCGCGGAGCAACAGGATCACCCGGCAGCTCAGCCGCTCGGCGAACCAGCCGGCCGAGAACAACGCGAAGGGGTCGTCCAGCAGCGCCCGCCGTCCGGCCAGCCTGCCCAGCGTGAACGCCGTGCCGTACCGGACCAGCCGCGCCAGGTCGTACGGCGAGCGGTTGCGGCGCAGCTCGGCCAGGAAGCGGTAGCGCAGCGCGACGGTGCCGGAGAAGGCGCGCAGCCAGGCCGCCTCGTTGTCCGGGCAGATGTACTGGAAGCGGTGGGTCACGCGGGCGTCGAGCACGCCGGGGCAGCCGCCGGGCGGATGCTCGGGGTTCAGCGGCTCGTTGACGTAGACCAGCTCGCCCCCGGCGGCGAGCATCTTGCCCGTCCAGCTCGTGCCGCTCCTCGGTAACCCGGTCACCAGCACCGGCGTCATCGGCCGCCTCCGGCCCGGAGGCGCGGTGATCGCCGCGGTGACCGCCATGGTGACCGCCACGGTGTCAGCGCGGCGACGCTGTGCGCGCCGAAGGGGCGCAGGCCGTAGAGGCGGTTGATCCGCCACAGCGGGAGGAGGTTCTTGACCAGCGTTCCCCCGGACCAGCCGAGGGCGGCGCCGAGCACGCCCTCGGACGGGACCAGCAGCGCGTCCAGCGCCACGGTCGTCGCGACGGCCGCCACCAGGTTGACCAGGCCGGCGCGGGTGTGCCCGGCCGCGGACAACGCCACGTCGGCCATGCCGCAGGCGGTGGCGGCCATCATCGTCCCGGCCAGCACGAGCGCCACCGGAACGCCGGAGGCGTAGCCGTCGCCGAACACGCCGAGCAGCCACGGCGCGAGCACGGCGTAGCCCAGCCAGATCGGCCAGGTCGGCGCGACCAGCCACATCGTGGCCGACTGGTACAGCGCGCGGGCGCGCGGCAGGTCTCCCTCGGACAGCGCGCGCACCAGCCTGGGCTGCACCGCGTGGGCCAGCCCCTGCCCGGCGAGCTGTCCCACGACCTTGAACCTGGTCGCCGCGGTGTAGACGGCCGCCTCCGCCGGGCCGGCGAGCGCCGCGACGACCAGGACGTCCAGCCGCTGGAAGACCGACTGGAGGGCGGCGGCGGCCGATCGGGGCCAGGTGTCGCGCCACAGGTCGAGCGCGGCGCCCGGCGTGCGCGGCCCGCGCGGCAGCCGCCGGCGCAGCCAGAGCGCGGCCGGCGCCAGGACCGCCGCGTATGGCCAGACCCAGGCCACCGCGAGCGCCGTGAGCGTGGCGGCGTCCACGGCGGCCGGTGCGATGCCCGGTGCGGTGTCCGGTGCGATGGCCGACGGCGATCCGGCGTCGACGATGGCCGGTACGGCGGGCGGCATCCCGGCGCCCCCCGCGCCGCCGCTCAGAGCGGTCGGATCGGTCATGCCGATCCACGCGCCCGGTGCGGGGCCTCCCGCGCCGGTGCGCGCGGTCCAGAGGACCAACGCCACCCCGGCGAGCTGGGCTGCCGGCAGGAACAGGCCGGTGAGCAGGACGGTGGGCCGCATCGCGCCGAACCCGCGCGTCGCGGCCACCGCGACCTCGGCGCACACCACCGCCGGCAGCGCGAAGGCCAGCACGCGCGAGGCGGGGTCGGCCGGACGGAGGGCGGCGGCGGTGGCGGCGGTCAGCGAGAGCGCCGCGACCGGGACGAACGCCGCGCGGACGTAGCCGCGGGCGGGGCCGTAGCCCAGGGGACGCGACCGGGCGATGAGACGGATCAGCCCGTTTCCGGCGTCCAGGCGCAGGATCCCGGCGACGGTCAGGCACAGCGCCGTCGCGGTGAAGAACGCCCCGGCCGTCTGCCGGTCCGTCTCCCGGGTGACCAGCACGACCGTCGCGAACTGCGCGGCGGCGCCCGCCCCCGCCCCGGCGAGGCCGGCCAGACCGGCCCGTGCCGTCCCGCCCAATGAGACCGGTGAGACCGGTGAGACCGGTGAGGCCGGTGCGGTGCGGTCGGACGGACGCGGGGAGATCAGCGCCGCCATGACGGCTCCGTGCCGAGCCACGGTGAGAGCCGGGCGTCGGACTCCTCGAAGCGTCCGGCCAGCTCACGGCGGAGCGGCTCGGGCATCGGGGCGGGCCGCGGCCGGGCGTTGTGCCGCTCGAACCGGGGGTCGCCGAGGTGCGGCAGGCCGAGGAACTCCAGCACCCGGTCGTAGACGACCTCCGGCTCCGCGAAGAACCGCCCGCTGTCCAGGACGAGCAGCCGGTCCCGGCCGAACAGGGGCTCCAGCCGGGCGAGCTGCTCGGCGTAGCGGCCCCTGGCGAGGTAGGCGTGGTGGCGGTGGGCATGGCTCAGCGAGTGGGGGCGGGCGCGCAGGGCGTCCTCCGCTCCGGCCAGCCGCTCCTCCTCCAGCTCCACCGCGCGGGCGAAGTCGGGCTCGGTCTCGAACCCCCGGGCCAGTTCGTGGGCGTGCGCGGAGAAGGCGCGTTCGACGGGGTCGCGGACCAGCACGACCAGCTTCACCCCGGGCAGGTCCTGGGCGATCCGGGGGCCGGTGAGCGGATGGAAGAGGTAGTAGGGGGACGACTCGAACGCCCGGGGGCGGTGGCCGTACCGACGGGCGAGGCGCGCGGAGCGGACCTGGAGGGGGAAGTGGGCGCGGTACCACGGGAGACCCCGGTCGTAGGCCACGTCGAAGTAGTGGACGCCCTTGTGGAGCACCGGTTTGAGGATCAGCGGATGCTGTGCCAGCGCCCGGTACAGCGAGGTGGTGCCGCACCGCTGCGCCCCGATGACCAGGAAGGACGGCAGGAGCCGGTGCCCGGCGGTCAGCCGTCCCGCGGCGCGGGACACGGCATGGACCGGGCGCTTCACCCCGGGGGTCATGTGAACTCCTCTCCGCGTGGGGATCAGGTCGTCAGGTCGGGGACCCCCTCTCCTTCGGAGAGGGGGAGGGGCCTCAGACGAGGGCCTCCTCGAAGTCGACGGCGGGGCCGAGCCACCGGGCGGGCGGGCCCAGAGGGGAGTGCCCGTCGGCGGCGTGCCGGTCGGCCAGGGCGATGAGGTAACGGGCGGCCGTCAGCCTGGCCTCGGCGGCGGTCAGCCCGAACGGCGCCAGGACGCGCAGCGCCCGGGTCACGCAGGCGCGGGCCGCGGTGGCGGGATCCGTACGGCGCAGCGCGCGCTGGAAGAAGTGGTGGACGGCGTCGAAGCCGAGCGGCACCCCGGTGGCGAACCGCTCCCAGTCCCACACCAGCAGCCGCCCGTCCGGGCCGCGCGCGATGTTCCACGGTGAGAAGTCACCGTGCCAGGCGAACCCGTCCGGTCCGTCGGCCGGGCCGTTCGGGAAGGCCGGGCCCCCTCCACCCACCGGGCCGTTTCCACCGACCGGATCCCCTTCGCCGGTCGGACCTCTCCCGCCGGACCCGGCCAGGTCGCCGGGCGGGCCGTTCCTGCGGGTCCGGCCGAGGCGGCCGATCTCGCCGACCGCCTCGGCGACCAGGTCCTCGGGCACCGGGCCGCGCCGTACGGGCAGCGGGGACAGCGCGAGCACCGACAGGCCGCGCCATGTCCCGTGGTGCAGCACGACCGGAGGGACGACGGTCTTCAGCGGCACGTCCGCCAGCAGGCCGAGCGCTCGGGCCTCGTTCGCGACGAGGGCGCGGGTGCGGCCGGTGTCTCCGATCTTCACGAAGGCGGCCAGGCCGTCCGGGGTGTGGGCCTCCAGGATCGGCTTGCGGTTGGCACGCCGGGCCGGGCGGACGTGCAGCACGACCCGGACCGGCGCGCTCAGCGCCTCGCCGAGGTAGGTCTCGATGGTGTCCTCCCCGGAGGGGACCATGATCCTTCTGCCGGGGTGCCACCACCGCCGTGGCACGAGCCTGCGGGGGAGCACGGGGTGCGGGAGCAGGCTGTGGGGGCGGGCCTCGCCGTCGTCGGGGAACAGCAGGCGGACGGTCCGGTCGAGGTAGCGCAGCCGGGCCTGCGCGTCGCCGGCGCGGCTCGCTCGGTACTCGGTCCAGGGGCTGGTCAATCGAACGCGCCTCCTCCATGGACGGCCGGTCGGGGGCGGGCGGGGAACGGCGTGCCCTTCTGGTTGCGCCACAGGAGTGCGAAGGAGATCAGGTACAGGCCGAGCGGTGTGACCAGCCCGTCGTAGACGAACATGTAGAGCAGGGTGAGGATCATCACCAGGACCCCGGCCATTCCGATCGGGCTCCGGTCGCGCCAGTGGCGGCGGACGGCCCCGGCGAAGAAGGCCACGTACAGCGCGGCCCCGGTGAACCCCTGCGTGATCATCAGGTGCCAGAGCTGGCCGTCGCTGCCCAGCGGCGGGTGGCCGCAGGTGTCGCACCAGTCGGTCTTCCCGGTGGTGATCGTGCGGTGGTTGCCGGTGGCGTTGCGGGTGTTGCCGTAGCCGATCACCGGGGAGGTGCGTGCGGCGGCGACGGTGGCCGAGACGGTGAAGGCGCGGATGTCGTTGCTGTGCGGGTTGTCCAGACGCTGGGCGACCATCGTCCGCAACGGGGAGAGCAGGAACGCCAGCGCCGCCGCGGCGACGGCCGCGCAGAGCGCGGCGCGGGTCCGGCCGCGCAGGCGCAGCAGTAGGTACGCGACGCCGACGCCCAGGCCGATCCACAGCCCCCGGTTGAGGGAGTAGACGATCGGCACGGCGGCGAGCGCGAGCAGCGGCGGCACGGCCGGACGCCGGCGCGGCCCGCCGTACACCCACCAGCCGATCACGAACCAGACCAGCAGCACCGAGACGTTGCTGCCCCAGGCGTTGGCCCACTCGAAGGGCGCCTCCGGGCGCGGGGACGCGTGGCCGAGCACCTTCTGCACCTGCGCCGCGGTGGGGTGGATCAGGTTGTGGACGAAGGAGTTGCCGCTGACCGCCGCGGGCAGCAGCCGCTCGACCGGTGAGGTGAAGTCGGCGTGCGGGGCGACGACCCCCAGCAGGCCGCCCGCGACGGTCGTGACGAACAGCGCGCCCAGCATGCGGACCAGGGTGAGCTGGGGGAGCTCCCGCTCGGTCAGGTTGCCGAGATAGAGGACCATGATCGTCAGTGAGACGTAGAGGGCCAGGCGCATGAGGTATCCCGCGACCCGCCCGGGGCCGAACTCGCCGTAGGTGCCCGGGGGCATCTCGCCGAGCATGAGCGCGCTGACGAGGTATCCGGCCAGCAGCAGCAGCCAGAGCCCGAAGCCGCGCGGCGTCCTGATCGGCCGCCGCCGCCACAGGACCAGTGCCATCGCCGGGGCGAGCGCGACCACCGACAGCCCGCCGAGACCCAGAGCCCACCACAGCGGGTATCCCACCAGCAGCGCGGCGATCGGCCAGGCCGCGCGGTGCGGCACTTTCACCATCGGGCGGGCGCCTCTCCGGGCGCTTCTCCGAGCGCGACCGGGCGCCGGGCATCGGGGCGGGCGCCGGGACGGGGACGCAGACGGGGACGGGAACTCAGGCGGGGGCGGGGACGCAGGCGGGGACGGGCGACCGGGCGCTCGGGCAGCCATCGGGCGAGGCCCGCCCCGGCGAGCAGGCCGGTCATCAGGCCGCTGCCGAGGTACAGGGGAGGACTGGGCGCGCTGGGCCCGGCCGGTGGCACGGCGTCGCTGATCACGGACCCGGGGGTGACGGCGACGGTCCGCAGCGCGTCGTACCGGAGGGTCAGGCTCGCGGACTGGCGGCCCAGGACGCTCTGCCGGTGGGCGGCCAGGGTGCGCTCCGCGGTGCCCCTGGCCAGGCGGGGCAGCGCCGCCGCGCCCGACGCCAGGCTCGTGTTGACCTGGCGCAGCTTGGCCAGCAGCGCCCGCAGCTGCGCGTCTCGCGTCTGCTCCGCCGACTCGCCGCGGTTGGCGAGGTACGCCCTGGCGTAGGCGGAGGCCCCGGCCGCGGCCGCACGTGGGTCGGCGGCGGTGCAGGAGAGGTCGAGGACCGAGGTGTTGGGCGGGACGGAGACCTCGACGGGCCCGGGGGCGTGGCCGAGCAGGGCGCGGACCCGGGCCGCCACGACCGCGGACTTGGCGATCTGGGCCTCGGTGTCGAGGTTGAGCGCCTCTCGCTGGCGGCCGGTGACCTGGTTGACCTGCTCGGGGAGGCCGGTGGGGGAGACGAGCACCTGCGCGGAGGCGGTGTAGGAGGGTGGGACCACCCGGAGCAGGAGGCCGCCGCAGCCGAGACCGGCGGTGATGAAGATCAGCAGGATCGGCCACCTGCGGCGGAGCAGGGAGGCGTGGTCCGTGAGGTCTCCGCCGGGGTGGACGGGCGCGTCCGGGGACGGGCCCGGGTGGAACGCCGTCAATCGAACGCACCTCCTTCACGAGGATCGACGCGGGCCGGTCGGCGCGGGGCTTCCGGGACGCGTCGCCGCACCCTGGAACACCCTTCGCGAGGGGGCGTTCGGCATGCGCCCCTCTCGGGCGGGTCGACGCCTTGAGAACCCTAGGAACTATAGGTCGGCTTTCCGGTTTACCGGACCGATACACAAGATTTTCTTTAGATTGTTCTCGTCTATCGAGGTGTGATGACCAGCGTTTATCGGACATTTCTCATTCGTCGCCCTCGTGCGGTTCGGGTGCGCCGGAACCCGCGTCGTCCCGTCGTTTTCGCAGGCCGTACGGCCCGCGTTCGACGGCGGAGCCGATCGGCGGCCGGTGGCGGAACGGTTCGCCGCCGACGGCGGCGCGGCTCGGGGTGAGGTTCGGAGGAAAGGACCGTGGATGTGGCGGTACGGCCGGCGTGAAACCCGAAGGAAAGGACGGAGCGGTGGGCCGTAGAACAAATAGGGAGGCTGATTTGCCGCGAATATCGGGTTGTCCGGAAGTTTTCCGGAGAAAGGCAGTATTCGCCGTCTCCATGGTCTTGGCCCTCGCGCTGCTTCCGGCCCTCGGCGCCTGCGGCCCCGCCCCGGCCGGGGCCATCGGCCCGCCGTACCCGCCTCCGCCCGCGACGTCCTGCGCGGCCACCGCCATCCTCGTCCCGACCTGCGGGGCGTGGTGGGGCATCGCGCCGGAGGTCTTCACCGGGAGGTCCCCGGCGCGGGCGCTGGAGCGGGCCGAGGCCCGCGTGGGCCGCCGGGCCGGCATCGTGCACGTCTACCACCGGGGCGCGGAGCTGTTCCCCACCGCCGGGGAACGCTCGATCGCCGCCGGTCCCGGTGGCCCGCGGCTGCTGCTGGTCAACTGGAAGCCGTCCTTCGACCGCACCTGGGCCGAGATCGCCCGGGGCGCGCTGGACCGGCGGATCGACCGGCTGGCCGGGCACATCAGGCGGACCTTCCCCGGCAGGTTCTTCCTGACCGTCCATCACGAGCCGGAGAACGACGTGCGCGAGGAGCCCGGTTCGGGGATGACCGCCGCCGACTACGCGGCGATGTTCCGGCACGTGGTGACGCGCCTGCGTGAGCGGGGGGTGCGCAACGCGGTCACCGTCATGACCTACATGGGCGCGCCCAACTGGGCCGTCGCGCCGTGGTTCACGCGGCTCTACCCCGGCGACGACGTGGTCGACTGGGTCGCCCTGGACCCCTACCTGGACCCCTCGGCCGGGAGCCGGACGGGCTCTCCCGCCGGACCGGACCCCTTCCCTGGAACGGGCCCTTCCCCCGGGACGGGCGGCTTCGCCGGGCTGGTGGACCGGACGCGCCCGGACGCCGCCGGCTGGCCCGGGTTCCACCGCTGGATGCGGTGGCGCTTCCCGGACAAGCCGATCATGCTCGCCGAGTGGGGCGTGTTCGAGCGTCCCGGCAGGCCCGGCGCCAAGGCGGCGTTCTTCGCCGCGGTCCGCCGGGAGATGCGGCTCTATCCGCAGATCAAGGCGCTGGTGTACTTCGACTCACCGCGTGCGCCGCGCGGCGACACCCGCTTCGACGCCACCGCCGACGCGGCCCGCGCCTTCGCCGGCCTCGTCCACGACCCCTACCTCGGCGCCACCCCGGTGCCGCAGGAGTGACCAGCCCACGGCCCCGGCGGCCACCGCCGCGGCGAGGATCCACAGCAGGGCGGCGTTGCCCACGCCGAGGAGCTTCAGCGCCGAGGCCAGCAGCACCACCGCGAGGATCGCCCGGATCACCCCGCCGGGGGCCCGGGAGGAGATCCGCGCGCCGAGATAGACGCCGGGGATCGAGCCGGCCAGCAGCGAGGTGGTGAGGTCGAGCTGGAAGTCGCCGAACAGCAGGTGGCCCAGGGCGGCCGAGGCGACCAGCGGCACGGCCTGGACGAGGTCGGTGCCGACGAGCTGGTTGGACTTCAGCGCCGGGTAGAGGGCGAGCAGCGCCACGATGATCAGCGAGCCGGATCCCACGGAGGAGATGCCGACCACGATTCCACCGATCGTACCGACCAGTAAGGTCGGGATTGGGCGCACGACGATGGACCTCAGGTCCGCCGAGACGGGCCCTTCGCGCCGCGCCAGCCACGCCTTGGCGACCAGGCCCGCGACGGCCAGCAGCAGAGCGACGCCCAGGGCGTACTTGATCGTCTGCTGGATCGCCTCGCCGCCTGAGAACGCGCGGGCCACCAGCACCCCGCAGAACGCGCCCGGCACCGACCCGGCGCACAGCCAGCCGACGAGCCGCAGGCTGACCGTGCCGCGCCGCAGGTGGACGATCCCGCCCACCGGCTTCATCACGGCCGAGGCGACGAGGTCGCTGGAGACGGCGGCCAGCGGCGGGACGTTGAAGAACAGCATCATCATCGGCGTCATCAGCGCGCCGCCGCCCATGCCGGTCAGGCCGACGATGATCGCGACGAGGAAGGACCCGAGGGCCAGGGGGATGTCGATGTCCATGAGTCGCTCACCACTCCTCGGTAGGGGCCCTCAGCGGACCCACCCTCCACGGACCAGCGGATCGAGCACCCGGCCGACGGCGTCCTCGACGGAGACCCCGGTGGTGTCGATGACCAGGTCGGCGTCGTCGGGCTCCTCGTAGGGGTCGGAGACGCCGGTGAACTCGGGGATCAGCCCGGCGCGCGCCCTGGCGTACAGCCCCTTGCGGTCGCGCCGCTCGCACTCCTCCAGCGGCGTCGCCACGTGGACGAGCAGGAAGTCGGCGCCGACGTCCTCGACCATGGCGCGGACCTCGGCGCGGGTCGCGGCGTACGGCGCGATGGGGGCGCAGATCGCCAGCCCGCCGTGCCGGGCGACCTCGGCGGCGACGAACCCGATCCGGCGGATGTTGAGGTCGCGGTCCTGCCGGGAGAAGCTCAGCCCCGCCGACAGCAGGCGGCGCACCACGTCGCCGTCGAGGTAGGTCACCGTACGGCTGCCGCGCTCCAGCAGCGCGTCGCGCAGCCCCCGGGCGACGGTGGACTTGCCCGATCCGGACAGGCCGGTGAAGAAGACCACGAGTCCGCGGCGGTGCGGCGGGCCGGGGATGGTCACCGGCTCGGGACCGGCCAGGTGCTCGGCGGCGCCGTACGCCTCGGCCACCCGCTCGCGCAGCTCCAGGTCGACGGCCGCCTCCTCGCGGGGCGCGAGCGGCACCGCGGCCACGAGCGTGCCCTCCGGCAGCAGGTCGCGGGCGCGCAGCGCGGCGCGGACCACCGCGGGCCCGCCCTCGCCGAACACCAGGGGCAGCAGCAGGACGACCGCGTCCAGCTCCCGGGCGACGGCCCGGACCTCCTCCAGGTCGTCGAGCGGGCCGCGCATGGTGACGGCCAGCGCCGGCCGTCCGGCCAGCTCCTTGCGGACCTCCTCCGGCGTACGGCGCAGCCGGGCGAACGGCCCGTGCTCGGCCGCGCCCAGCGCCTCCACCGGTCCGGCGGCCAGGCCGTCGCGCCGCTCGGTGACGGTCAGCGCGGCCAGCGCGGCGCCCTCGGGGTCGCGGAGCGTGACGCGGTCGCCGGGGGCGGCCGGGTGGTCGCCGGGAAGGGCGAGTGTGACGGGCGCCGGCCACGGCGTGCCGTCGGTCAGCGTGCCGTGCCCGGCCACCGCGTGCGCGTCGGCCGGTCCCATGAAGCCGGTGAGCGGGTGGAACGCGCCCGAGAGCAGCAGCTCCAGGTCGGCCAGCTCGCGGGCGTCGGGGGTGTGCTCGTGCGCCGCCGTCTCCGCTGTCTCCGCCGTCATCTCCCCGCCATCCCCACGGCCTTGCTCCCTAATCCCGATCGACTTAGTCGGATTTCATCAGCTTACTCACAACCCGAGCGCCCGCACCAGCCCGCGGCCGGTCAGATCACCCGGGCGAAGTGGCTGTGCGGGTTGCGGATGACCATGATGATCTCATCGTGCGAGGCCGGGAACCTGCCCCTTGAGAGCTTCTCCACCGCGGAGCAGGCGAAGGCCGCCAGGCCCGCCATCCGTCCCCGCAGCGCCGGGCCGCTCCGCTGCGAGGCGTCGTCGGTGACCATCAGCCCCCGCGTCAGGCAGAAGGAGTGCATCCCCTGGCGGGACGTGACCGGCCGGTAGCGGGCCGGCAGCGGCCCCACGGCGTCCTTCGGGGCGAACCTGCGCCACAGCAGCCGCCGTAGCGGCGCGGGCAGCAGCCGGTCGCACGCGCCGTAGGCCGAGGACCGGTCGCGCATCCGCACCAGCAGCAGCCCGCCCGGGCGCAGGCCGGTCAGCAACCGGTCGAGCACCAGCTCGGGATGGTCCAGCCGTTCCAGCAGGAAGGGCACGTGCACGACGTCGAACGCCCGCGGCGGCACCGGCACCGTCCGCAGGTCGCCGAGCGTCCAGGAATCGAGATCCTTGCGGGCGGAGGTGCTCTCGCGCAGCACCGGAAGATCCTCGTCGATCCCGGTGACGCGCGCCTCGACCCGCTCCAGATCCAGCGGCTCTGGCCGGCCGCACCCGGCCACCAGGACGTCGAGCCGCCGCCCCGGCAGCCCCGCCCACTGCTCGCGGATGCGCCGACCGAACATGTCGTCGTGACCGACGACCGACCGTACCTCAGACATGTCACCGAGAGTAGTCAACACATGACGATTCGCCGTGCATTTACCACTCTCGACGAGGGACCGGCGTGTGCAAGTAGCCTTGGGACATCACCCCCGCGCCCGCCGGCCGGGGGCAGTCGTGTTTTCCATCGTGTTGCCATCGTGGGGCTGTGGGCGAAACTGATGAGCCTTTCCGGACTGCTTGACCTCGTCGTCTCCGAGCCGAAGCTGACCTCCGCGCTGGAGGGCGTGCGCGCGGGGGACCTCTCCGACGTGCCGCTGGTCGCTCCGCCGGCGCTGCGGCCGTTCGCGGTGGCCGCGCTGGCCCGCGACGGCGCCGAGGGGGGCGGACGCGCCGTGCTCGCGGTGACCGCCACCGGCCGCGAGGCCGAGGACCTCGCCGCCGCCGTCGCGAGCCTCCTCGACCCGGCCACGGTCGCGGTCTTCCCGGCCTGGGAGACGCTGCCGCACGAGCGGCTGTCGCCGCGCAGCGACACGGTGGGCCAGCGGCTGGCCGTACTGCGCAGGCTGGCGCACCCGGTCGAGGGCGACCCCGCCGCGGGCCCGCTGCGCGTGATCGTCGCGCCGGTCCGCGCGGTGCTCCAGCCGATCGTGCGCGGCCTGGGCGACCTCTCACCGGTACGGCTGCGCGCCGGTGACGACGCCGACCTCGACCAGGTCGTCGCCCGGCTCGTGGAGAACGGCTACAACCGCGTCGACATGGTCGAGAAGCGCGGCGAGGTGGCCGTCAGGGGCGGCCTGCTGGACGTCTTCCCGCCGACCGAGGAGCACCCGCTGCGGCTGGAGTTCTGGGGCGACTCGGTGGAGGAGATCCGCTGGTTCAAGGTCGCCGACCAGCGGTCGCTGGAGGTGGCCGAGGAGGGACTGTTCGCCGCGCCCTGCCGAGAGCTGCTGCTGACCGCCGACGTGCGCGACCGCGCCCGTGAGCTGGCGGAGAGCCACCCGGCGCTCGCGGAGATCCTCGACCAGCTCGCCGACGGCGTCGCCATGGAGGGCATGGAGGCGTTCGCGCCGGTCCTGGCCGGGGAGATGGATCTGCTGGTGGACCACCTGCCGGCCCGGTCGGCGGTGTTCGTCTGCGACCCGGAGCGCATCCGGGGCCGCGCCGACGACCTGGTGCGCACCAGCCAGGAGTTCCTGGAGGCCTCCTGGATCAACGCCGCCTCCGGCGGCGAGGCGCCGATCGACCTGGGGGCGGCGGCGTTCCGCACCCTGGAGGACGTCCGCGAGCGGGCCGGGCAGCTCGGCCAGCCGTGGTGGTCGATCGCGCCGTTCGGCGCCGGCGCGGACGGCGGGCCGGAGGACCCGGCGGGGGCCGTCCCGGACGGCGGGGCGGTGGTCCTGCCCGCGCGCGAGGCCGAGTCCTACCGCGGCGACACCCAGCGGGCGCTGAGCGACATCAAGGGCTGGCTGGACCAGGACAAGGTCGTCGTGCTGCTCAGCGAGGGGTACGGCCCCGCCGAGCGGATGGCCGAGCTGCTGCGCGGCGCGGACATGCCCGCCCGCCTGGAGCGCGACCTGGGCCACCGGCCGGAGCCGGGGGTCGTGCACATCAGCACCGGCCTGGTCGAGCACGGCTTCGTCAACTCCTTCCTGGCCGTGCTGACCCACCTGGACCTGGTCGGCCAGAAGGCGTCCACCAAGGACATGCGGCGCCTGCCGTCCAAGCGCCGCAACATGGTCGACCCGTTGCAGCTCAAGGTCGGCGACCACGTCGTGCACGAGCAGCACGGCGTGGGCCGCTACGTGGAGATGGTGCAGCGGACCGTGCAGGGCGCCACCCGCGAGTACCTCGTCATCGAGTACGCCAAGGGCGACCGCCTCTACGTCCCCACCGACCAGCTCGACGAGGTCACCCGCTACGTCGGCGGCGAGTCGCCCACCCTGAACCGGATGGGCGGCGCCGACTGGGCCAAGGCCAAGACCAAGGCGAAGAAGGCCGTCAAGGAGATCGCCGGGGAGCTGATCCGCCTCTACTCGGCCCGGATGGCCTCGCCCGGCCACGCGTTCGGCTCCGACACGCCCTGGCAGCGCGAGATGGAGGACGCCTTCCCCTACGCCGAGACCGGCGACCAGCTCGAAGCCATCGACGAGGTCAAGCGCGACATGGAGCGCGGCGTCCCCATGGACCGGCTGATCTGCGGCGACGTCGGCTACGGCAAGACCGAGATCGCGGTGCGCGCGGCGTTCAAGGCCGTGCAGGACGGCAAGCAGGTGGCGGTGCTGGTGCCCACCACGCTGCTGGTCCAGCAGCATCTGTCCACCTTCGCCGAGCGCTTCTCCGGCTTCCCGCTGAACGTGCGGCCGATGTCGCGCTTCCAGACCGACTCGGAGATCTCCGCGACCGTCGAGGGCATGCGCGACGGCACGGTGGACGTGGTGATCGGCACCCACCGGCTGTTCTCCCCGGAGGTCAGGTTCAAGGACCTCGGCCTGATCATCATCGACGAGGAGCAGCGGTTCGGCGTCGAGCACAAGGAGGCCATGAAGCACCTGCGGACCCAGGTCGACGTGCTGGCCATGTCCGCCACGCCGATCCCGCGCACCCTGGAGATGGGCCTGACCGGCATCCGCGAGATGTCGACGATCCTCACCCCGCCGGAGGAGCGCCACCCCATCCTGACCTTCGTCGGCCCCTACGACGAGCGGCAGATCGGCGCGGCGATCCGGCGCGAGCTGATGCGCGACGGCCAGGTCTTCTTCGTGCACAACCGCGTCTCCAGCATCGGCAAGGTCGCCGCGAGGCTGCGCGAGCTGGTGCCCGAGGCCAGGGTCGCCGTCGCCCACGGCCAGATGCAGGAGCACCAGCTTGAGAAGATCATGGTGGGCTTCTGGGAGCGTGAGTTCGACGTGCTCGTCTGCACCACGATCGTCGAGTCCGGGCTCGACGTGCCCAACGCCAACACGCTGATCGTGGACCGGGCCGACAACTACGGCCTGTCCCAGCTGCACCAGCTGCGCGGCCGGGTCGGCCGGGGCCGTGAGCGCGGCTACGCCTACTTCCTGTACCCGCCGGAGAAGCCGCTCACCGAGACCGCCCACGAGCGGCTGGCCACCATCTCCCAGCACACCGAGATGGGCGCGGGCATGTACGTGGCGATGAAGGACCTGGAGCTGCGCGGCGCGGGCAACATCCTCGGCGCCGAGCAGTCCGGATTCATCGCCGGCGTCGGCTTCGACCTCTACGTCCGGATGATGGCCGAGGCCGTCCAGGAGCAGAAGGCCAAGCTGTCCGGCGTGCCGGCCGAGGAGGCCGAGCGGCCGGAGGTCAAGGTCGAGCTGCCCGTCAACGCCCACATCCCGCACGACTACGTCACCTCCGAGCGGCTGCGCCTGGAGGCGTACAAGCGGATCGCCGCCGTCGCCTCCGACGCCCAGATCGCCGCGGTGCGCGACGAGCTCGTCGACCGGTACGGCAGGCCGCCCCAGCCGGTGGAGAACCTGCTGGAGGTCGCCCGCTTCCGGATCCGCGCCCGTACGGCCGGCCTGACCGAGGTCGCCCTGCAGGGCCAGAACATCAGGTTCGCCCCGGTGGACCTGAGGGACTCCCAGCAGGTGCGGCTGCAGCGCCTCTACCCCAAGGCGCTGCTGAAGCAGGCGGCCGGCACGCTGCTGGTGCCCGTCCCCAAGACCCGGCCGCTCGGCGGGCAGCCGCTGCGCGACCTGGACCTGCTGAAGTGGTGCGGCGACCTGGTCCAGGCGATGTTCCTGGAGGGCGCTCCGAAGTCGTAGCGGGTTCCTGGAGGGCGCTCCGGAGCCGTGGCGGCGGCGGACCCCCGGGGGAGCACCCGCCGGGGACGTCCCGGGGGCGCGTAGCGGTAAGGTAAGCGACGTTTGTCGTGAAGGGATCGCATGTGAAGTCGACTCGAGTTCGCGTCATCCTGGCGGTCATCGCCACCGGTGTCGCTCTGACGGCCTGCTCCCCCTCGCAGGTCGGCGCCGCCGCCGTCGTGGGCGGTGACCGGATCAGCTCCGGTGAGCTGGAGCGCAACGTCCGGGAGTACGAGGCCGCGCTGACCAAGGCGGGCCTGTCCCCGGCGCAGCTGCAGTTCCCCGGCAGCGTCCCGCAGGTGGTGCTCTACCAGCTCGCCACCGCCAGGCAGTACACCAAGGTCGCCGAGAAGAACGGCGTCACGGTCACCGACGGCGAGGTCGACCAGGCGATCAACACCCAGGGCGGCGCCGACCAGTACGGGCAGCAGCTCCTGCAGCAGGCCGTGGCGCCCTCGCAGGCGCGCGCCTACACCCGGGCGAGGCTGATGATCACCAAGCTCATGGCCAAGTACGGCGGCGGCGCCGACCAGGAGGCCCTGCAGCGCGGCCAGCAGCGGGTGGTCGAGGACCTGAAGTCCGTGCGGATCGAGTGGAACCCGCGGTACGGCAAGATCAACGCGCAGCCGAGCCAGGAGCAGCCGCAGATCTTCACGGCCGAGGACCGCTTCGGCAAGGCGCCGGAGGCCGCGCCCCTCCAGTGAGGTGGCCCCGCCGGGCTCCGGCTCGGCGGGATGAGCCCCGCCCCGGGGCCCGGACACGCGGGCGCCCCGCGCCGGGGCTCGTGACCGCGGTCCGCGGCGGTCCCGCCCGGGGCCCGGTGGCGGTGCGGGCCGCGCCGTGGACGCCGGATAACCTCGGGGACATGCCCCTGATCGTCGTCACCACCTCGCCCCGGGTCGCGCCGGGGCTGCTCAGCCGGCGCGCCTGGCAGGTCCTCCAGGAGGGCCCGGTGCTCACCCAGGCGGCCGGCCACCCGCTCCTGCCCTACCTCGCCGAGGTCGGGATCGCCGTCGAGGTCGTGACCGCCGACCCCGCCGCCCTGGTCAGGAGGGCGCAGGGCGAGAACGTCGTGTGGCTGGAGGCCGACGAGGCGCTGATGCGCTCGGTCGGCCACGCCGCGCTGGCGCTCGACGAGCCGCCGCTGATCGAGGTCGTCCCGGGCTCCTACGACCTGCCGGGGGCCCGGCTGCTGGACCTGGTGTCGGTGATGGACCGGCTGCGGACCGGCTGCCCGTGGGACGCGAAGCAGACCCACGAGTCGCTGGTGCCGTACCTCCTCGAAGAGGCGTACGAGGTGCTGGAGACCATCGAGGAGGGCGACCACGCGGCCCTGCGCGAGGAGCTGGGCGACCTGATGCTCCAGGTGGTGTTCCACGCCCGCGTCGCCCGCGACCGCCCGGACGCCGAGGGCGGCTTCGACATCGACGACGTGGCCGACGCGATCGTCGCGAAGCTGGTCCGGCGCCACCCGCACGTCTTCGCCGACGTCAAGGTCGAGGGCGCCGAGGACGTCAGCGACAACTGGGAGGTCATCAAGGCCGCCGAGCGCGCGGCGAAGAACGCCGGCGACGCGGGGTCGGTCCTGGACGGCGTCCCGATGGGCCAGCCCGCGCTCTCCCTCGCCGCCCAGCTCCTGCGACGCGCCGACCGCGCCGGCGCCCCCGCCGCCCTCGCCTCCCCGGTCCGGGACGAGGCCGCCGAAGCCGGAGCCGCGCCCGCCGCGGCCGGAGGCGACCTCGGGGCCCGGCTCTTCGCACTGGTGCGGCAGGCGCACGAGGCGGGTCTCGACCCGGAGGCCGAGCTGCGCGCCGCGGCCCGCGCCTACCGCGACCGGGTCCGCACCTGGGAGACGAGGGAGACGGGTGACGAGGGCCGCCGTACCGGTGGGTAGGACGGCGGTCGCCGTGTCGCGGGGCGGGTCTCGGTAGGCTTCTGCGGCAAACTGTCCTGCGACTTTAGGAGTGCTTCGTGGCTTCCATCGAGGGCGTCACCGCTCGCGAGATCCTTGACTCCCGGGGCAACCCGACGGTCGAGGTCGACATCCTGCTGGACGACGGCAGCCAGGGCCGGGCCGCGGTGCCGAGCGGCGCGTCCACCGGCCAGTTCGAGGCCGTGGAGCTGCGCGACGGCGACGAGCGCTTCGGCGGTAAGGGCGTCGAGAAGGCCGTCCTCGGCGTGACCGACGAGATCGCCGACGAGATCGTCGGGTTCGACGCCGCCGAGCAGCGCACCATCGACCAGGTCATGATCGACCTGGACGGCACGCCGAACAAGTCCCGTCTGGGCGCCAACGCGATCCTGGGCGTCTCCCTGGCCGTGGCCAAGGCCGCCGCCGACAGCGCCGAGCTGCCGCTGTTCCGCTACCTCGGCGGTCCCAACGCGCACCTGCTGCCCGTGCCGATGATGAACATCCTCAACGGCGGCGCGCACGCCGACACGAACGTGGACATCCAGGAGTTCATGATCGCGCCGATCGGGGCGGAGACGTTCCGCGAGGCCGTGCGGATGGGCACCGAGGTCTACCACGCGCTCAAGGCGGTGCTGAAGGAGAAGGGCTACGCCACCGGCCTGGGCGACGAGGGCGGCTTCGCGCCGAACCTGCCGTCCAACCGCGACGCGCTGGACCTCATCCTGGTCGCGATCGAGAAGGCCGGCTACACGCCGGGCGAGGACGTCGCGCTGGCCCTCGACGTGGCCGCCTCGGAGTTCCACGAGAACGGCGTCTACACCATCGACGGCAAGGGGATGTCGGCCACCGAGCTGATCGCCTTCTACGAGGACCTCGTCACGAACTACCCGCTGGTCTCCATCGAGGACCCGCTGGACGAGAGCGACTGGGAGGGCTGGAACGCCATCACGAAGGCCCTCGGCGACAAGGTGCAGCTCGTCGGCGACGACCTGTTCGTCACCAACCCCGAGCGGCTGGCCCGCGGCATCGCCGAGGGCACCGCCAACGCGCTGCTGGTCAAGGTCAACCAGATCGGCACCCTGACCGAGACCCTCGACGCGGTGGACCTGGCCCACCGCAGCGGCTACCGCTGCATGATGAGCCACCGCTCCGGCGAGACCGAGGACACCACCATCGCCGACCTCGCCGTGGCGACCAACTGCGGCCAGATCAAGACGGGCGCCCCGGCCCGCTCCGACCGCGTGGCCAAATACAACCAGCTCCTGCGCATCGAGGAGCTTCTCGACGACGCCGCCCGCTACGCGGGTCGCGCCGCTTTCCCGAGGTTCCAGGGGTAGGTTCGCCTGTACGGCTTGCGCCCGGTTTGCCGGGGCACTGGCCGTACGCGAGGCAGGCCGGCCCCGCGGTCCTCACGCGAGGCCGGCCGTACGGACCCCGAGGGGCCCGGGGTGACGAGAGGCGGGTGGGTGTGTTGGCGAGACGGCCGCAGCTGACGGGGCGGGCCGCGGTGCTGGCGGTCGTGGTGTGCGCGATCGCGATGAGCCTCGCCTACCCGATCAGGGAGTACGTCGCGCAGCGCCGCCAGATCGCCCAGCTGGAGCAGGAGCAGGCCAGGGAGCAGGCCGCGATCAAGGCTCTGGACGACCGTCACCGGCGGCTCCTGGACCCCGGTTACATCAAGAAGGCGGCCAGGGAGCGGCTCTTCTACTGCGACCCCGGGCAGAAGTGCTACGTCGTGATGGGCGACGACCGCGCGGAGGAACGGCGGAAGAGCGCGGCGGGGACGAAGAAGGACGTGAAGGCGCCCTGGTACGAGACCCTGTGGCAGTCGGTCGAGGCGGCCGACACCGGCCGGGGCCGGAAGGCGGCCGGGGCCGGGGGATGACCCCGATACCCTTGGTGTCGTCTTTCTCAGGGGGTGTCACGGTGGTGGACGATCGCGATGTGGCGGCGGTGGAGCGGCAGCTCGGCCGGACGCCGCGTGGCCTGCGGGCGGTGGCGCACCGCTGCCCGTGCGGGCTGCCCGACGTGGTGGAGACCGCGCCGCGGCTGCCCGACGGGTCGCCGTTCCCGACGCTGTTCTACCTCACCTGCCCGAAGGCGGCATCCGCCATCGGGCGGCTGGAGACCTCCGGCCTGATGCGCGACATGCAGGCCAGGCTCGCCGATGACCCCGAGCTCGCCCGCGCCTACCAGGCCGCCCACGACGACTACGTCGCGCGCCGCGACGAGGCCGCCGTCGCGGACGGCCTCGATCCGCTGCCCAGGGACATGCAGAGCACCGGGGGCATGCCCGCCCGGGTCAAGTGCCTGCACGCCCTGGTCGCGCACGAGCTGGCGGTGCCGGGGAGCAACCCCTTCGGCCGCGAGGCGCTCGACGCGCTCGAAGCGCTCGGCGGGTGGTGGGCCGACGGGCCGTGCTGCCCCGCCCCCGAGTCCGGGCACGGAGCGGCCCCCGCCCCGACCACCGAACAGGAGACCCCTTGACCCGCGTCGCCGCGATCGACTGTGGCACCAACTCCGTCCGCCTGCTGGTCGCGGACGTCGCCCACGACACCCTGACCGACGTGGACCGGCGGATGGAGATCGTCCGGCTCGGGCAGGGCGTGGACGAGACCGGCCGGCTCGCCCCCGAGGCGCTGGAGCGCACGTTCGCCGCGATGCGCGGTTACGCCGGGCTCATCGAGCGGCACGGCGCGTCGGCGGTCCGCGTGGTGGCCACCAGTGCGACGAGGGACGCCGCCAACCGGCAGGACTTCGTGGACGGCGTGCGCGACATCTTCGGGGTGGAGCCCGAGGTGATCACGGGCGCCGAGGAGGCGCAGCTCTCCTTCGACGGCGCCACCCATGACCTCTCACGCCTCTCGCCCGAGACGGGACTGCCGTGCCCGGAGGGCACCCGCCCGCCGTACCTGGTGGTGGACATCGGCGGCGGCTCGACCGAGTTCGTGGTCGGCTCGACGCATGTGGAGGCCGCGCTGTCGGTGGACGTCGGCTGCGTGCGGCTGACCGAGCGGCACCTGCGCGGCGCGGGTGACCCGCCGTCCGCCGGGGTGGTCGAGGCGCTGGCGGCCGACGTCGACGACGCGCTCGACCGGGTGTCCGGTGAGGTACCGGTCGAGCGGGCGCTCACACTGGTGGGGCTCGCCGGGTCGGTGACGACGGTGGCGGGAATGGCGCTCGGCCTTCCGGAATACGACCCGCGGAAAATTCATCATTCGCGTATTCCGGCGACGCGGGTTCACGAGGTCTCCGCGCGACTGCTGGAGATGACGCACGACGAGCGGGCGGCGGTCCCGGTCATGCATCCCGGCAGGGTCGACGTCATCGTCGCCGGCGCGCTCATCCTCGACCGCGTGATGGAGCGGTACGGGTTCGCGGAGGTCGTGGTCAGCGAACACGACATTCTGGACGGAATCGCCTGGTCTATCGCCAAACCTGACAGAAGTATGTGAAACCACTACAGACTCTGGACAATTCTCCTATTGATGGGGTATTGAGGGGCCTTTCCGTTTATGGTTAGGTAAAGAAGCTTTAGTGAGGCTTTGCCGTGGGGCCCGGCACAGCTGTGCCGGGGCGGCAACCGTCTCCGAAGCGCTCTTCATGTTCCTAACGAACGGAGCAACCCCTCATGTCCGGACTAGCACGCAAGCTAGCCGTCCTGAGCGCCGGTACGGCCATGCTGGCGACCATGACGGCCGGACTGCTGGCCTCGCCCGCAGCGGCGGCCAGCGGTTCCACTCAGGCGCGGGCCTCGGCGGCCCACAGCGCCCCGAAGGCCGCGGTGTCGGTCGGCAGGCCCAAGGCCTCCCCGTCGAAGACCACCGACTGCCCCGTCAAGGTGACCTTCTCCTCGAAGATCAAGGTGAAGGCCTACGGCGGCAGGACGACCGTCGCCTACCGCTGGCTGCGCGGTGACGGCTCCAAGAGCGGCATCAAGAAGATCTCCATCAAGGGCAAGGGCGTCAAGTACATCGGCGTCAAGGAGTCCGCCACCTTCAAGGGCGGTGACCTCAAGAGCTGGAACTCGGTCCAGGTCCTGTCGCCGCGCAAGGTCACCTCGGCCAAGGGCTACTTCACCGTCGCCTGCGGTGAGGACAACGGCGACGGCGGCAAGGAAGAGGTCGTCAAGCCTCGTCCCCGTCACTGGACCTCCGCCCGCGTCTGGGTGGACGAGGGCGACTGCAAGGCCGTCGCGATCGGCCGGATCAGCACCTCCGGCAAGCGCTGGGTGCGCTACCAGTGGGTCGTCAACGGTCACGTCGTCGACCGCGACTCGGTCTACGTGAACGGCTCGCGCCGCGTCTACCAGGTGATCAAGCCGGGTCACGACCTTCGCGGCCAGGTGCGGCTGGAGATCCTCGGCTACCGCGGCGCGTCGGACGGCGCCTACTTCAGGATCCACTGTGAGGACCACTCGCCGCAGGTGAGCGCCTCCGTGAACGCCCCGGCCGACTACTCCGGCAGCTGCCCGGTCACCCGTACCTTCTCCGGCACCATCCGCGTCTCCGACGCCGACGGTCCGGTGCGGTACCGCTGGATCCGCGACGGCGTCGCCGGCTCCTGGGAGACCGTCTCCTTCTACGGCCACGGCGCGCAGAGCCGTACCGTGACCGACTCCTGGAAGGCGTCGGAGTCCGGCACCGCCCGGCGCGCGATCGACATCGCGGGCGGCCCGACCTCCGGCACCGTCTCGGCCAAGGTCGCCTGTGAGGCGGCCCCCGAGGCCAAGGCGTACATCTCCGGCGTCTCGGCCGAGCAGAAGGCGGGCACCTGCCCGGCGGCCACGGTCAGCGGCACCGGCAAGATCTACGCGACCGGTGCGATCACGGTCAAGTACGTCTGGAGCGTCAACGGCTCCGACGTGAAGTCGGGTGAGCTGACCTTCACCGGCGCCGGCGAGCAGACGGTGTCCTTCGACACCGGCTCCAACGGCACCAAGGCCGGCAGCGCCCGGCTGTCGATCGTCGGCGGCGGCAACTCGTCGGCCGAGTACAAGGCGGTCTGCGAGGCGTAGTCACGCGCCCGGCCGGATCCGGGCGGGCGGCGTGGGAACCTGACGCCCGTCCGGACGGGTCCGAGTGAGAACGAGAAGAGGAAGGCGGCGTCCGCGCTCAGCGGACGCCGCCTTTCCGTGTCCGCCTTCCGCGCCTGGTCTCCCGTTCCCACGCCCGTCCCCCCGTTCCCGTGCTCGTCTCTCGTGTCCCGTCCGCCGTTCCGGTCCTGGGCACCCCCTTCCGTCGGGCACCATCGAAGGCATGACCTGTGTTCCTCCGGGATCCGGCTGGCCGGGCGACCCGGCCCTGCCCGGCACCCCCGTCGCCCACGACGCCGCCGAGGTGGCCGAGCTGGCCCGGACGAGCGGCACGCTCGCCGAGCTGACGGCCCGGCAGTCGGTCTGCCGGGCCTGCCCGCGTCTGGTGGACTGGCGGGAGGAGGTCGCGACGGTCAAGCGGCGGGCGTTCGCCGGGGAGACCTACTGGGGCAGGCCCATCGCGGGCTGGGGCGAGGAGAAGCCCGGGATCCTCATCGTCGGGCTGGCGCCGGCGGCGCACGGCGGCAACCGCACCGGCCGGATCTTCACCGGCGACCGCAGCGGCGACTGGCTGTTCGCCTCGCTGTACCGCAACGGCCTCGCCGCCCAGGAGACCAGCGTCCACGCCGGTGACGGGCAGCGGCTCATCGGGGCGCGCATGGTGGCCGCCGTACGGTGCGCCCCGCCCGCGAACAAGCCCGACCCGGCGGAGCGGGCGGCGTGCTTCCCGTGGCTGGCCGAGGAGATCGCGATGGTCGCCGGCAGCGTGCGGGTGGTGGTCGCGCTGGGCGGTTTCGCCTGGCAGGCGGTCTGGCCGGCGCTGCGGGAGGCCGGGTACGACCTGCCGCGTCCGCGGCCGGCCTTCGGGCACGGCGCCGAGGTGGAGATCTCCCGGGACGGCGCCCCCGCCCACCTGCTGGGGTGCTACCACCCGAGCCAGCAGAACACCTTCACCGGCAGGGTCACCGCGGCCATGCTCGACGCCCTCTTCGCCCGGGCGGCTGCGCTGAGTAAGTTGTGAAGTCAATCACAAACGGATAATTTCTCGCCCTCATGGGCGAGATGCGCAGTTTTTCCGGGTCGATCTGAGAAGATCCTCAAGTTTTGCTCCGCCCGCAGTGGCATCATCCCACGAATCGACGTAAGCTTGTGAAAGCTTTCACAAAGCCAAGGATAAGGATGGCGCCGAAGTGAACCGCAACTCCAAGCACATCGTGGTCGTCGGTGGGGGCTACGTCGGCCTCTACACCGTGCTGCGCCTGCAGCACACGCTCCGCAAGGAACTGCGCGACGGCAGCGTGCGGATCACCGTCCTCACCCCCGAGTCGTACATGACCTACCAGCCGTTCCTCCCCGAGGCCGCCGCCGGGAACATCTCGCCCCGCCACGTGGTGGTCCCGCTCCGCCGCGTCCTGAACAGGGCGACGATCCTCAACGGCAAGGTCACCAAGATCGACCACGCCTCCAAGAAGGTCACTTTCGCGCCGAACGTCGGCACCGGGCACGAGATCGGCTACGACATCATCGTCATGGCCGCCGGCTCGATCTCCCGCACGCTCCCCATCCCCGGCCTCGCCGACGCCGCCATCGGCTTCAAGACGATCGGCGAGGCGACCGCGCTGCGCAACCGCGTCCTCGGCCTCCTCGACCGGGCCGAGTCCGACGACGACGAGGAGCTGCGCCGCCGGGCGCTGACGTTCGTCGTGGTCGGCGGCGGCTTCGCGGGCGTCGAAGCACTGGCCGAACTGGAGGACATGTCGCTGGACGCGGTGCGCTACTACCGCAACATCACCCGCGACGACCTCCGCTGGGTCCTGGTCGAGGCGACCGACCGCATCCTTCCCGAGGTCGGCCCCGAGATGGGCAGGTGGACCGCCGAGCAGCTCCGCGAGCGCGGCATCGAGGTCAAGCTCGGCACCCGCCTGGAGTCCTGCGTCGGCGGCCACGTCAAGCTCTCCGACGGCGACGAGTTCGAGTCGGCCACCATCGTCTGGACCGCGGGCGTCAAGCCCAGCCCGGTCGCGAACGCCGGAGACCTGCCGCTGGACGAGCGCGGCCGGATCAAGACCACCACCCGCCTGACGGTGGCCGGCGTCCAGGACGCCTACTCCGCCGGTGACGTGGCGGGCGTTCCCGACGTGACCAATCCCGGCCAGTACTGCGCGCCCAACGCCCAGCACGCCGTACGGCAGGCCAAGGTCCTCGCCGACAACATCACCCGTCAGCTCCACGGGCGGCAGCTCGTCGACTACCGGCACAAGTACGTCGGCTCGGTCGCCGGCCTCGGTCTGCACAAGGGCGTGGCCAACGTCTACGGGCTCAAGCTCCGCGGGCTGCCCGCCTGGTTCATGCACCGGACGTACCACATGTCGCGGATCCCCACCTTCAACCGCAAGGTCCGCGTGGTGGCCGACTGGACCCTGGCGCTGTTCTTCAAGCGGGAGACCGTCTCACTCGGGGAGATCCACGAGCCCCGCACCGAGTTCCGTCAGGCCGCGACGACCTGATCGCCGAGGCCCGGACCGCCCCCGCGCGGCGTGCCGGACCACGCGACCCGAACCCCCGGCAGGCCCTGTCCCGCCGGGGGTTCTATCGCATACATCGATCATGGTTTGTGTGACGCCTGATACAAAGCTGTGCTCCTCGGATGAGTGGTCCGTTACGTATGATTGCGGCGTCCCCGTAGCCCAACGGCAGAGGCAAACCCCTTAAAAGGGTTGTAGTGAGGGTTCGAGTCCCTCCGGGGGCACTTGCCGATCTTGCCCGCTGCCGTCCCCGGGGCTCCCTGACCGGCCGAGAGGCCACCGGCCCGCCGTCCGGAGATCCGGCGGGGAGGACGGGAACCGCACGGACGACCCGTGCGTTGAGATCTACGGCGGTAGCCGTACGGCCTGCCCGGCGGCGAACGCCGGTCCCGCGCCCGCGGGGCCGGTCCAACGGAGATCAACGTGACACGGCCGGGTGACGGCCGGTCCGATCACTCATCGTGCAGGTCGCAGCGTGGAGGCAGCGATGGAGAGCAGGAACCCGGTATTCCGGCAGGCGAACGCGCAACAGCGAGGCTGGAGCGCGCCGACGCCGACCCCTGACCAGCTTCAGGGGATGTACGACAGGCCGTCGTACGCACCGCCCGCCCAGCGGGCCATGACGATCGACGACGTGGTCGTGCGCGGGTTCATCACGCTCGGCACGCTGGTCGTCTCCGCCGCGGCGGCCTGGGCCCTGAACCTCGGCACCGCCGCCATGCTGATCGGCATGATCGTCGGTCTGGTGCTCGCCCTGATCGTCTCGTTCAAGCAGAGCACCAACCCCGTGCTGATCCTCGGCTACGCCGTCGGCTACGGCGTGGCCGTCGGCGTGGCGAGCCACCTCTACAACGACCTGTACAACGGCATCGTCCTGCAGGCGGTGCTCGGCACTGCCCTGGCCTTCGGCGGCACCCTCGCGGTGTACGCGCTGCGGATCGTCCGGGTGACGCCGAAGTTCACCAAGTTCGTCGTGGCCGCGGGCCTGGCGCTGATGGGCCTCATGCTCGTCAACTGGATCGCCGGTTACTTCATCGCGGGCGGCCTCGGGCTGCGCACCGGCGACGGCCTGATGTCCTACGCCTTCAGCGTCGCCGCCATCCTGATCGGCTGCTTCTTCCTGCTGCTCGACTTCAACTCGGTGGAGGAGGGCGTGCGGGCCGGCGTCCCCGAGCGGTACTCCTGGCTGATGGCCTTCGGCCTGACGGTCACCCTGGTCTGGCTCTACCTGGAGATCCTGCGCCTGATCAGCTACTTCTCAAGGGACTAGCGCCGCGCCGCCGTCCGCCCGAACCCCCGCCGGAGCCCCTCCGGCGGGGGTTCGCGCTTCCCGGGGCCGGGATTCCGGCGGGGATCCACGCCTCCCGGGGACTCTCCCGAACGAGGGTTCTTTCCTGCCGGGAAGGGTGATTCTCCTTACGAAGGCTGGGCATGACGGTGAATGACGAGCGAGCAGTGGATGACGAAACGCGGCGGGGCCTTTGCCTGTGAGGGCTTGCCATCCGATGGATCGTGATGCACTGTCGAGCAAAGGAAGCCCTATTCCTGGAGGTGTCCATGTCGTTGAACCACTCACCGGAGACGCAGAGCAAGCTGATCGCAAGGGTCCCTGACATCACGGGACGCGCACTCCCAGAGTGGTTCCAGGCCATCGACAACGGCCCGTCCTTCCTCCGTTGCGACGAGCGGGCCAACTGGCTCGCAACAGAGCACGGGCTGACCCACGGCTACGCCGCCGCCATCGTCCACGAGCACGAGCGTCACCGCCGCAGCCGTTACCTGTAGGCCGTCTACCCCAAGCCCGTACCCCGCCCGGGGGTGCGGGCTTGTGCGTGTCCCCGCATGATGGGGGCATGGATCTTGACAGCGCACGCGACTTCATCCGCGACAACCACCGGGCCGTCATGCTCACCCGGCACGCCGACGGCCGCCCGCAGATGTCCCCGGTCATCGTGGGCCTCGACACCGACGGCCGGGCCGTCGTCAGCAGCCGGGAGACCGCGGCGAAGGTCCGCAACGCCCGCAGGGACCCGAACGTCGCGCTCTGCGTGACGACCGACGCCTTCTTCGGCCCGTGGATCCAGATCGAGGGGACCGCGGAGATCGTCTCGCTGCCCGAGGCGATGGAGCACCTCATCTCCTACTACCGCGAGATCTCCGGCGAGCACCCCGACTGGGACGACTACCGGACGGCCATGGAACGCGAGCGCCGGGTCGTCATGCGGATCGACCTCACCCGCGCCGGGCCGGACGTGCACGGCTGAGCAGCCGGCTCCGTACGGCCCGGCTCACGCCTTCACGGCCTCGTCGGCCGGAGGTCAGCTGAGGCGCTCCAGGACCATGGCCATGCCCTGGCCGCCGCCCACGCACATGGTCTCCAGGCCGATCGAGCGGTCGTGGAACCGCAGGCTGTTGATCAGCGTGGAGGTGATCCGGGCGCCGGTCATGCCGAACGGGTGGCCCACCGCGATGGCGCCGCCGTTGACGTTGAGCCGGTCGAGGTCGATGCCGAGCTCCTGGTAGGACGGGATGACCTGTGCCGCGAACGCCTCGTTGATCTCGACGAGGTCGACGTCGCCGACGGACATGCCCGCCCGCGCCAGGGCCTGCCGGGACGCCTCGACCGGCCCGAGACCCATGATCTCCGGGGACAGGCCGGTGACGCCGGTGGAGACGACCCGGGCCAGGGGGGTGATGCCCAGCTCGGCGGCCTTGGTGTCGCTCATCACGATCACCGCGGCGGCGCCGTCGTTCAGCGGGCAGCAGTTGCCCGCGGTGACCGTGCCGTCGGGGCGGAAGACCGGCTTGAGCTGCGAGACCGCCTCGTAGGTGGTGCCCGCCCTGGGGCCGTCGTCCTTGCTGACCACGGTCCCGTCGGGCAGCGTCACCGGGGTGATGTCGGTCTCCCAGAAGCCGTTGGCGATGGCCTTCTCGGCGAGGTTCTGCGAGCGGACGCCGAACTCGTCCTGCTCCTGGCGGGACACGCCCCGCAGCGCGGCGACGTTCTCGGCGGTCTGGCCCATCGCGATGTAGACGTCGGGCAGCGCGTCGTCCTCACGCGGGTCGTGCCAGACGCCGCCCCCGCCCTCGGCGGCCCGCGCCGTACGGGCCTTGGCCTCGTCGAACAGGGGGTTCGCCGTGTCGGGCAGCGAGTCGGAGTTGCCCTTGGCGAAGCGGGAGACGCACTCCACGCCCGCGGAGACGAACACGTCGCCCTCGCCCGCCCTGATGGCGTGCAGAGCCATCCGGGTGGTCTGCAGCGAGGACGAGCAGTAGCGGGTGATCGTGGTGCCGGGCACGCCGTCCAGTCCGAGGAGGGTGGCGACCACCCGGCCCATGTTGTACCCCTGCTCGCCGCCGGGCAGTCCGCAGCCGAGCATCAGGTCGTCGATGGCGGCCGGGTCGAGCTGCGGCACCTTCGCCAGCGCGGCCCTGATGATCTGCGCGGTCAGGTCGTCGGGACGGATGTCCTTGAGGGACCCCTTGAAGGCGCGGCCGATCGGCGAGCGTGCGGTCGCGACGATGACTGCCTCGGGCATGTGGCTCTCCTGGGTTCGTGTGCCTCTCCTCCTGCGGAGGTTACCGCGCGGTAGCCCGAATGCCACGCCCCGGGGCCGCAGAAAACAGAACTTTGTACGGCAGGCGAGCCGCCGGGGCGCGGAACCGGCCGGCCGTACGCACCGGGGACGGCGCCGGACGGCTCGGTCGTCCGTTCCGGAGCCGGGCCGCCGGTCGCACACACCGGAGGCCCGGCCGTACGTGACGGCGGCTCAGCCGTACATGCCGGGGGCTCAGCCGTACATGCCGGGGGCGGTGCCCGTGCCGTCCTCGACGCCGTGCAGGCCGCCCTTCTCGTCACGCCAGATCCGCCAGCCACCCTGGCTGCCGGTGAACCACGCGGGCGGCGCGCCCGGCCCCCGCGGCGTGACCTTCTCGCCCCTGGCGAGATCGAACTCGCACAGCGATGCCACCGAGTAGAAGCCGGGGACCTGGTTCCGCAACGCGAGCGGCTTGGGATCGGTGACGCAGAAGGACCAGCCGCGCCGCCCGGTGATCTCGCCGGGACGGCCGGTGGCGAGGTCGAAGACCGTGCCCGCCTTGCCGTGCTTGAGGAAGCCGAGCGTGTCCATCCGCTCGGGGAAGGCGAGCCACCAGCCGGAGCCGGGGATCCGGTCGGACGGGATCTGGCCGAGGACCCGGCCGCTCTCGGCGTCGAGCCGGGCGAACCCGCCGTACCGGCCCTGCTCGTCGACGGGGCGGACCACCGGCGCGAAACCGGGGTTGCCGCTGGGGTAGACCCGCACCACCGAGGGACGGATCCAGTTGACCGTGCCGTCGGCGATCCTCACGGAGAAGAACCCGAAGGCGGAGAGCTTCTTCGTCGAGGGGACGGTGTACGGCGCGACGTAACCGACGAGGTTGCCGGAGGTCGCCCCGAACGACCAGCCGCCGGAGAGGTCCACCCCCGCGCCGAGCGGTTGCTCCACCGGCAGCTTCCAGACGAGCTTCCCGGTCCGCAGGTCACGCGACTCCAGGACGGGGTGCCGGGCCAGGCGCAGCACCACGGCGCGGGAGGCGTCGGACCACTCCACCTCGGCGATCCCGGGCAGCTTCCACAGCACCTTGCCGGTGGCCGGGTCGAGCACGACCATCCGGGCCGTCTCCAGGGCGGTGTTCTCCGGGACGCACACCAGCGCCCCGCACCGCTGCGGCCCGAACGTGGAGTTCAGCGGGCGGGTCCACCGCCGCGCGCCGGTGCGGGCGTCGCGGGCGACGAGCAGGGCGTTCCACCGGCCGCGCCGGAACGGATCGACGGTCACCGCGACGGTCTGCCCGCCGCCGGTATCGACGAGCGCCGGGGCCGGGACGCCCATCCCCGGCAGCCGGCCCGCCATTGTCGCCGGCTGGGCCCACAGCTTCCGGCCCGACGCGAGGTCGAAGGCGACCGTCTCCAGCGTGCCGCCGGGCAGCAAGGAGGTCGTCGCGGCGACGCCCCCGGCGGAGACGGTACGGCTGACCGCGTTCACCCCGGGGTTGTGCCAGGTGGGGTAGGCGGGGGTGGCCGCTTCGCTGCCGGAGCAGCCGGACAGGGCGCAACCGGACAGGGCCAGGGCTCCGGCGAGCGCCAGGATCGGTTTCGCGGGGGGCCGGATGGCGGGCATTCCACTCCAATGCGTCGAGGCGTGACGGCTTCGACGCGGAGGGTGACCGGAATCAGGCGTCGCGAGGCTGGACCCAGGGACGCCGGCGGAGCATCGTCACCCATCGTCCGTGGGGTCCGGTGGCCCGGCCGGCGACGCGGGTCGCGGAGACCTCGGCGCCGGGCTCCTCCGCGGCCATGGCCGCCGCGAGGTAGATCGACTCGCTGCGCCGCGGCCGCGGCTCGGGCCACAGTCCCAGCGCATTGCCTACAGACGGTAGCACCGCGTAAGCGACCTGTAGGTAGCCTTGGGCAGATGGGTGGTACCGATCGGGCCCGAACATCTCATCCGGGTTCGTGTCGAACTCCGCGCCGAGCATGTCGGCGAAGGCGACCGTCCGCCCGCCGGCCTCGACCACCGCGACCGTCTGCGCGGCGGCGAGCTGACGGCTCCACCGCCGGGTCACCCAGCGCAGCGGCTGGGCGATCGGCCGGACCGTGCCGAGGTCCGGGCAGGTGCCCACGACCACCTCGGCCCCGGCCTCCCGCAGCCGCCGCACCGCCTTCTGCAGGTGCCGTACGGCCTTCGCGGGCGGCGTCTGCGTGGTGACGTCGTTGGCGCCGACGAAGATGACCGCGACGTCGGGCAGCGCCCGCAGCGCCCGGTCCACCTGGTCGCCCAGATCGACGGAGGCCGCCCCCGACCTCCCCACCACGGTCAGCCGGACCGGCCGCTCGGCGACGCCCGCCAGACCGGAGGCGATCAGCACCGCCGGGGTGTCCGCGGGGTCGGTGGTGCCGAGCCCCACCGAGGTGGAGTCGCCGAGCATCACCATGCGGATCGGCTCGCCGTCGAAGTCGCCGTAGATCCCGTCGGACGGCGGGCCCTCCATGCCGTGCGGCCGGCCGACGAGGCGCCGGGCCACGGCCGCCTCGGTGAACAGCAGCCCGTAGGTGGCCGCGCCGAGCACGGTCAGCCCCCCTCCGCCCACGGCGGCGGCGGCCGCGATGCGCCGCGCGGCCCGTGCGGCTCCCGGTGTCCACATCACGTGGCGTTGCTCCCTCGATACGACACGACGGTAGCGTTGGCCTTGTAAGCAGCCGGCCGAGCCCCGACCACCCATGGGGACCACGGCGTTCCGCACAACAGCTGACAAAGCTATGGTATTTCGAGGTGATCTTCACCGTGCGCGTATACGACTCGCTCGTCGAACTGATGGGCAACACGCCGCTCGTCCGGCTGAACAAGGTGACGGCGGGGGTCCAGGCCCAGGTGCTCGCCAAGGTCGAGTATTTCAACCCGGGCGGTTCGGTCAAGGACCGGATCGCGGTGCGGATGATCGACGCCGCCGAGAAGTCGGGCGAGCTGCGCCCCGGCGGCACCATCGTGGAGCCCACCTCGGGCAACACGGGCGTCGGCCTGGCCATCGTGGCCCAGCAGCGCGGCTACAAATGCCTGTTCGTCGTGCCGGACAAGGTCGCCCAGGACAAGATCTCGGTGCTCCGCGCCTACGGCGCCGAGGTCGTGGTCTGCCCGACGGCGGTCTCGCCCGACCACCCGAACTCCTACTACTCGGTCTCCGACCGCCTGGCCAGGGAGACCCCGGGCGCCTGGAAGCCCGACCAGTACTCCAACGTCAACAACCCCGAGAGCCACTACCACTCCACCGGCCCGGAGATCTGGGAGCAGACCGAGGGACGGATCACCCACTTCGTGGCGGGCGTCGGCACCGGCGGCACGATCAGCGGCACCGGCCGCTACCTCAAGGAGGTCTCCGGCGGCCGCGTGAAGATCATCGGCGCCGACCCGGAGGGCTCCGTCTACTCCGGCGGCACCGGCCGGCCGTACCTGGTGGAGGGCGTCGGCGAGGACATCTGGCCGGCCACCTACGACACCACGATCTGCGACGAGATCATCGCGGTCTCCGACAAGGACTCCTTCGGCATGACCCGCCGTCTGGCCCGCGAGGAGGCGCTGCTGGTCGGCGGCTCCTGCGGGATGGCGACGGTCGCCGCGCTGCGCGTCGCCCAGCAGGCCGGCCCGGACGACGTGGTCGTCGTACTGCTGCCCGACGGCGGCCGGGGCTACCTCTCGAAGATCTTCAACGACGACTGGATGGAAGACTACGGTTTCCTGACCACCTCCAGTGAGGAGGGCCTGGTCAAGGACGTGCTGACCCGTAAGGGCTCCGGCATGCCGGAGTTCGTGCACACCCACCCGCACGAGTCGGTGGACACCGCCATCTCGATCATGCGCGAGTACGGCGTGTCGCAGCTCCCCGTGATGAAGGAGGAGCCGCCGGTCATGGCCGCAGAGGTGGTCGGCTCGATCCTGGAGCGCGATCTGCTCGACGCCCTCTACCGGGGCAAGGTCTCGCCGAACGACCCGCTGGCCGCCCACATGTCGCAGCCGCTGCCGATGATCGGCGCGGGTGAGCCCGTCTCCATCGCGGTCGAGGCGCTGGAGAAGGCCGACGCGGCGGTCGTGCTCGACGACGGCAAGCCGGTCGGCCTGCTCACCCGCCACGACCTGCTGGCCTTCCTCGCCAACCACTGATCCAGGCGTCTTCCGTGGCCTCTCTCCCGGCGGGTCAGCCGGGGGAGGAGGCCGGTCGTGCCAGCGGGCACTCCGCCGTCACCTCCCAGGCGCCCTCGGGGGTGGGGCCCGCGGTCAGCCGGCCGCCCAGCGCCTCGACGCGCTCGGCCATGCCCACGAGGCCGAACCCGCCGCCCAGCCGGGAGAACCGGCCGTCGGACGCCGAGCCGTAGTTGCGGACGCGCAGCACCACGATCCCGGGCGTCCCCCGGAGGCCGGGGCCGTCCGGCCGGCCGTCACGCGGGCCGGGCGGGCTCTCCGCGCCGCCCGCGCCGTACGGTCCGGCGGGGACGCCGGTCAGTCTCAGGTTCGCCTCCACCCAGCCCGCGTCCGGGGCGTGGCGGCGGACGTTGGTCAGCGACTCCTGCAGCACCCGGTGAAGGGTCGTCAGCACCTCCGGGGGGAGGGTGCCGTCGTCGATGCCCTGGCCGATGTCGAAGGCGACCGTGGGGCCGCCGGCGGAGAACCGCTCGACCAGCAGCCGCAGGTCCCGCAGGGTGCTGCCCGGGGAGCGGGCCGCCTCGTCCTCGGCGCGCAGCACGCTGACCAGGCGGCGCATCGAGGTCAGCGCGTCGGCCCCGGCGCCGGCGATCGCGTCGAGGGCGGGGACCACGGCGTCGGGTTTCTGCTCGGCGACGACGCGGGCGGCCTGCGCCTGCACGACGATCCCGGTGATGTGGTGGGCGACCAGGTCGTGCAGTTCCCTGGCCAGTTCCAGCCGCTCGGACCGCCGTACCGCGGACACCGCCTCCCGGCGGCGTTCCAGCTGGAAGCGGAGGTAGGCGCCCGCCCCGGCCGCGAACGCCCAGGGCACGAAGAGGGAGAACGCGGTGGCCACGATCTGCGGGGCCGACCGCAGGCGCCAGGCCGAGAACTCCAGCACGACCATCGCCGCCAGGGAGAACAGCGCCGCGCGCCGGACCGGCTCGATCGAGCGCAGCGCGCTGACGGTGAGGATCAGCAGCGCCCCGATCTCGGCGAACCCCGGCCTGCCGTCACCGCCGGTGACCAGGATGATCAGGGTGACGCCGGACGACAGCGCCAGGAAGGCGCGGAGGCCGCTCACCCGGCGGGTGCGCCGCCACAGTACGGCGAGGAGGCCGGCCGCGCCGCACAGCAGGTTGGGCCAGACCGGCCAGGTGTGGAGGCCCACCGCCAGCGCGACGTCGATCAGGAACAGCAGCGTCAGCCAGCCGATCAGCGCGATCTCGCTGAGCCGCCTGATCCAGTGAACGACGCGATGTGACTCACCCACGCTCACCGAGCCTAGGCCCCGGGTCGGTATGGCAGATCGGCCGTTCGGCCGACCGGCGTCCGGCGGGACCGGTCCTTCAGCGGAGGCGCGGGGGCGGGGCGGCGGGCGATGCTCGATGTGTCGAAGGGGAGGAACCATGACCGTCATCGGGATCGTGCTGCTGGCCATCGGGTTCGCGGTCGGGCTCTGCCTGGCCATGGCGGATCCGGTCCTGTTGTCGCGCGCCGCCGCCCAGGGCAGGGAGGCGGCCGGGCGCGGGAAGACCGGGAAGGGCGCCGGTGCGCCGCCGAAGGACGGCGGGACCCCGGAGAGGGCCGCCGGGGGCGCGGAGGAGGCGGACGGCGAGCTCATCCGGCTGCCGCGGACGGGCGCCGGGGGGCACCGGGCCAGGGCGGCCTGAGCCGGAGGGTCCGGTGGCCCGGAACGGCGGGCGCCGCAGACCCCGACGACTCGGGGCGGTCTGCACGGGTGGGGCGGCGGGTGGCGGAACGGGACCGTGCGGGACGGGCCGCCCGTCTCTTCCGAGTAGCGTTGGCCCCATGAGTGAAGGATTCGAAACACTGGCGATCCACGCAGGCCAGGAGCCCGACCCGGTCACCGGGGCGGTCGTCCCGCCGATCTACGCCGTCTCCACCTACAAGCAGGACGGCGTCGGGGGCCTGCGCTCCGGATATGAGTACAGCCGGTCGGCCAACCCGACCAGGACCGCCCTGGAGGAGGCCGTCGCGGCCATCGAGGGCGGCGCGAGGGGCCTGGCGTTCGCGTCCGGCCTGGCGGCCGAGGACGCCGTGCTGCGCGCCCTGTGCCGGCCGGGTGACCACGTCATCATCCCGAACGACGCCTACGGCGGCACCTACCGGCTCTTCGCCAAGGTGCACGAGCCCTGGTCGCTCCACTACGACCCGGTGCCGCTCGGCGACCTGGACGCGGTGGCGTCCGCCATGACCACGAAGACGAAGATCGTCTGGGTCGAGACGCCGACCAACCCGCTGCTGAGCGTCTTCGACATCGAGGCGCTGGCCCACCTCGCGCACGAGAACGGCGCGCTGCTGGTGGTGGACAACACCTTCGCCTCGCCGTACCTTCAGCAGCCGCTGTCGCTGGGCGCGGACATCGTGGTGCACTCCACCACCAAGTACGTGGGCGGTCACTCCGACGTGGTCGGCGGGGCGCTCGTCGCGCGCGACGCCGAGGTGGGCGAGAAGCTCGCCTACCACCAGAACGCCATGGGCGCGGTGGCCGGTCCGTTCGACGCGTGGCTGACCCTGCGGGGCATCAAGACGCTGGCGGTTCGGATGGAGCGCCACTGCGACAACGCCGAACGGGTCGTGGACCTGCTGCTGGCCCACCCGAAGGTGTCGTCGGTGCTCTACCCGGGCCTGCCCGAGCACCCCGGCCACGAGGTGGCCGCCAAGCAGATGAGGCGCTTCGGCGGCATGGTCTCCTTCCGGGTCGCCGGCGGCGAGGCCGAGGCGGTCGAGATCTGCAACCGGACGAAGCTGTTCACCCTCGGCGAGTCGCTCGGCGGGGTGGAGTCGCTGGTCGAGCACCCGGGCCGGATGACCCACGCCTCGGCGGTGGGCTCGCCGCTGGAGGTGCCCTCCGACCTCGTCCGGCTGTCGGTCGGCATCGAGACGATCGACGACCTGCTCGCCGACCTGACGCGGGCGCTGGGCTGACGGTCTGACGGGCGGGACCGGCCGTACGGCCCGGCGCGTACGGCGCGGCCGGGCCGGACGCGCGGACGCGCCGGACCGCGACCGCTCCGGACGGGCCGCGACCGCTCCGGACGGGCCGCATCACCGGGCCGCACCGCCGGGCAGGGTCCGTGCGGAGTCCCGCCGCGGGCGGCCGGGCCGGAGCGGCCGGTCAGGACGGATTGCCCCAGACCATCAGCACCAGGATGACGAGCCAGATCACGCCGATCACGCCGGAGAGCGCGGCGACCCGTCCGACCTGGACCTTCGCGTCGCCCTTGCGGCCCTCGGCGGTCCCGCCGTCCTTGCCGTCCTTGACGTCCTTGCCGTGATCGCCGGAGAGGATCCGCAGGGCGACGCCCTGGTCGCGGACCACCAGGGCGAGGAGCGCCAGGGCGACGATGAACAGCGTCATCGAGACCGAAAGGTACGGCCTGCCGAGATACTCGCGGCCCAGCAGCGCGCCGAACAGGAACACCCCCAGGGCCGCGATGCCGTATATGCGGGTGGTCCGGTGCAGGTAACGCAGGACGTTGACGTCTCCGGCGCGGATGAACCTCGGGGTGGACATGGTGGCGGCGGTGAGCGGCCCCAGCGCGAAGATCGCGAAGCCGATGTGGAGCCAGAGCAGCAGGTCTGTCATGCGCCAGACACTAACCCGCGGTGATCCCGCCCGCATACGGCTCGCTCGGGCCTTACCCACACTTCCGTCGCCGATGATCGTTCTCGGAACGTGGCCCGACGCGGGCCGGGCCGCCGGGGCCGGTTTCCGGGGAGGACCCGGGCGGAAACCCGCCGGCGGACCGCCCGGGTTTCCGGGCGATGAGCGGTTTCCGGGCGGTGAGCAGGGGCCGGGCGGGCGGCGGAGGGCCGGTTCCGGCATCACGCGAGGGTAGATCTTCGCATTTCGCCACTGAGCACTCCGTCGGGGTGAGTAGGATCACAGGCGAACTCGTTCCCGTGTGTGAGGTCCCAGACGGCTCCGGCCGTGGCCGTTCCGGGCGGGTGGTGAGAACCGATCGTGGACGACGGCACAAGGGAGTGCCCCCAGTGGGTGTGAGACATGTCGAGCCGTACACCGAGGAGTGGCGGCGTCAGCCGGCCTTCTACGTGAGCCGCGTCGCCGAGGCGCTGGGCGCCGAGGTCGCCGACTGGTGGGAGGGGCCGTGCGATCCGCGTGCCGCCACGATCCTGCTGACCGGCGGTGAGGCGCTGGTGTGGGACGAGGAGAGCGGCTGGCGGCGGGGCCGCTACGTCTCCGGCGACCGTGAGACCTGCACGGCCCTGGCCGACGCCCGCTATCTCGGCGGCGGTCTGCTGCTCCGCCCGGAGCGGGTGCCCGAGGCCGTGGCGGACGCGCGGGCCGGGGTGGGCAACAGCACGGCCTGGCGGCCCTGCTACCGCTCCTACCGCCACTACCGCGACGGCTTCGACCTGGCGCTCGACTCCTACCCGGCCTACGTCGGCGCCTGAGCCCGGCGGGTCAGCGGGACCGGCGGGTCCGCAGGAAGTCGCTGACGACGTACTCCCCGAGGCGGTCGGCCTCGGAGGAGAAGACCCGGCCGCCGTTGCGGCGGGCCACCTCGTTCACGAAGTCCCGCAGCCGCTCGTCGTCGGCGAGCATGAAGACGTTGAGCGTCGCCCGGCGGCGCGTCATCTTGTCCACCTCGGCGAGCGTCAGCTCCAGCGTCTCGTTCGTGGGCGGCCACTCGAAGGCCGCCGAGCCGTTGCGCCGCAGGTGGGCGGTGGGCTCGCCGTCGGTGACCACGAGCACGACCGGCTCGAAGTCGGGGTGGCGGTCCAGGTGACGTCCCGCGATCAGCAGGGCGTGGTGCAGGTTGGTGCCCTGGACCATGTCCCACTCCAGCCCGGCCAGCTCGTCGGGCGCGAGGACCCGGGCGTAGTTGGAGAAGCCGATGATCTGCACCGAGTCCTGCGGGAACTTCGAGCTGACCAGTGCCTGCAGGGCCAGCGCGGTCTGCTTGGCCGCCGCCCACGTGCCGCGCAGGGCCATCGAGTAGGAGAGGTCCACCAGCAGGCAGACGGCCGCGGCCGTGCGCCGCTCGGTCTCGGCGACCTCGAAGTCGTCGACCGACAGGGTCACCGCTCCGCCGCCCCCGCCGCCGCGCCGTACGGAGTTGACGACGGTGCGGACCACGTCGATGGGCTGCTCGTCGCCGAACCGCCACGGCCGGGAGGAACCGGTCAGTTCCCCGGCCGAGCCGGCGTCGGTCTGGTCGTGGTCGCCGCGGCGTCCGGCGTCGAGGGAGGCGAAGACGCGGCGCAGGGCGGTCTCGCCCAGGCGGCGGACGGCCTTAGGGGTCAGCTCCAGCTTGCCGCGCTGGCGGCGGAGGTAGCCCTGCTGCTCCAGCTCGCGCTCGACCTGCCTGAGCGCCTCCAGGTCGTCGACCGCGGAGCGGCCCAGGGCGCGGCGGACCGCGGCCTCGTCGATGTCGTCGAGGCGGGCGCCCGGGTAGTCCTGGCGCAGCGCCGCCTCCAGCTGGGTCAGGTCGGCGAGCTCGTCCAGGGCGGTGACCGCGTCGCCCATCCCCATCGGCTCCTCGCCGGACAACCGCTCGGGGGTGTTCCAGGCGAGGTCGGGGCGGCGGTTGTAGAGGGACTCGCCCAGGCGGCGCATCTCCTCGTCCAGGCCGGCCTGCTCCAGCGTCTGGTTCATCAGGTCGGCCAGTTCCTCGCGCTGCTCCGGGGTGAGCGAGGCCAGGAGGCGCTGGGTGGCGGCGGCCCGCCGGGCGAGGATGTCGACCAGCTCCTCCAGGTTGCGCGGCGCCTCCGGGAACATGTCCCCATATTTCGACATGAAGCCGTCGAAGTCGGCTTGGGTGTGCTCGCCCCGGGAGTCCCGGTCGAGCATGTCGTTCAGCTCCGACATCATCCGCCGGACCCGCTCCATCGCCTCGGGATCGGGACTGGCCAGCGCCTGCTTCATGCCGCGGAACTGGCTGTCGAGCACCTCCCTGCGCAGCAGGTCGCGCAGCTCCTCGAAGGTCCGCCGCGCCTCCTGCGACCGCCACCGGTAGTCCGTCAGCTCCCGGATCGCGCCCGCGGTGTCCTCCGGCAGCCCGTCCAGCTCGGCCTCGCGCAGCCGGGCCTCATCGGACGGGTCGGGGAACAGCGCGGCCCGCTCCTGTTCGAGGGCCCGGTCCAGCAGGGCGCGGGCCCGCTCCAGCGTCCCGTCGAGGCGGCCGCGCTCACGCAGCTCGCGCCGGCGACGCCGTACCTCGCGGAGCAGGTCGTCCAGCCCCCGCCGGTCCCGCGCGCCGGGCAGGCCCTCCCGTAGCAGGTCGCGCAGCGCGTGGGCGGGGTTGGAGCCGGACAGCACCGAGTCGCCCATCCGGTCCAGCGCCGAACGCACGTCGTACGGCGGGGCCAGCGGGTCCGGGCCGTCCCGGTACTCGCCATAGCGGTAGGACATGGTGCCCCTTCCCGATGCGATGGGCCCGATGGGCCGGCGGCTCCTGCCGGAGGGCCGGAGGGCCGCCGGTGTTCCCGCGGTTCCACCGGTTCTCCTACGGTGTCCCCGCGAGGTCCCCGCGGGGCGGGTGGATCAGGTGCGGTAGACCGCCCCGCCGTCCGTCTCGTCCTTGGACAGCCGGCGCAGGAGGTAGAGGCCCTCCAGGGCGAACTCCAGCGCCGCCGCGGCGTGCCCCGGGGACTCGTCGCCGATGCCGAGCCGTTCCATGATCTTCGCCAGTCCGGTCACCGGGCCGATCCTGCCCAGCAGCTCCGAGGCCGGGACCAGCGGCCCGGACTCGACCTGGACGCCCTGGGAGAACTTCTCCAGCAGCGCGCTGAGGTCCATGCCGCCCAGGGTGCCGCGGAACGTCTCGGCCACCGCCCGGCGCAGCAGGTGGGCCAGCACCTCGGTCTCCCGGCCCTCCTCGCTGACCTCGAACTCCACCTTGCCGCGCAGCGTGTGCACGATGCCCGGCAGGTCGGCCACCCGGGCCACCGCGCGCTCCTCACCGGTCAGCGCGGCCCGCCGTACGGCCGAGGCCGCGGCGGTCTCGGCGGCGGCGATGGAGAAGCGGGCCGACACGCCCGACCGCGAGTCCACCGCGGTGGACTCGCGGACCAGCCGGGTGAAGCGCGCGATCGTCTCGACCAGGTGGTCGGGCAGGTCCGCGCCGACGTGGCCGAGGTCGGCCTCCTGCCGGATGAGGGAGAGCTCGGTCTCGATCGACAGCGGGTAGTGGGTGCGGATCTCCGCGCCGAAGCGGTCCTTCAGCGGGGTGATGATCCGGCCGCGGTTGGTGTAGTCCTCGGGGTTGGCGCTGGCGATCAGCAGGAGGTCCAGCGGCAGCCGCAGGTTGTAGCCGCGCACCTGGATGTCGCGCTCCTCCAGCACGTTGAGCAGTGCCACCTGGATGCGCTCGGCGAGGTCGGGCAGCTCGTTGACGGAGAAGACCCCCCGGTTGCTCCGCGGCACCAGGCCGTAGTGGACGGTCTCCGGATCGCCGAGCGTGCGCCCCTCGGCGATCTTGATGGGGTCGACGTCGCCGATCAGGTCGCCCACGGAGGTGTCGGGCGTGGCGAGCTTCTCGCCGTAGCGCTCGTCCCGGTGCCGCCAGGAGACCGGAAGCTCCTCGCCCAGCTCACCGGCCAGGCGGCGGCAGCGCACGCAGGAGGGCGCGTAGGGGTGGTCGTTGATCTCGCAGCCGTCCACCACCGGCGTCCACTCGTCGAGCAGGCCGGTGACGGTGCGGATCAGCCGGGTCTTGCCCTGGCCGCGCTCGCCCAGCAGGACCAGGTCGTGCCCGGCGAGCAGGGCCCGCTCCAGCTGGGGCAGGACGGTGTCGTCGAATCCCACGATGCCGGGGAACCGCGGCTCCCCCGATCTGAGCCGGGCCAGGAGGTTCTCGCGGATCTCGGCCTTGGTGGTCCGGTGGATATGGCCGCTCGCGCGAAGCTCGCGCAGAGTTCGTGGCTCTGGAGTGTGAGGCACGCAACGAGCCTACGTCGCCCGCTCCGGAACCGGCACTCTTATCCCGGTTTCGGATCTTCGCCATTGTTGGCCGCCGGTGGGCGTGCCTGGTCCATCAGTGGGGAGAATCGCTCCAGGACAAGATTTCGGGCAAGAAGGAGAGGCGAGGCGCGTGGCGCTGTTGACGAGCCGTTTCGCCGATGGTCTCGCCGTCGGATCCGACCTGGTCGGGGCGACCGAGAACGCGGTCCGCCAGGCCCTGGGCGGCCTCAGCGGATCACCCGACCTGCTCTGCTTCTTCATCTGCGGCGACGACCCCGACGAGGTCGCCCGCGCGGGGCTGCGGGCGATGCGGATGGCCGAGGGCGCCGCGGTGATCGGATGCAGCGCCACGGGGGTGATCGGCGACGGTCAGGGCGTGGAGACCACGCCGTCGGTGAGCGCCTGGGCCGCGACCCTCGACGGGGCGCGGCTGACGACCTTCGCCCTGGACACGCTGCGCACCGACGACCGCTTCGTCGTGGTCGGCCTGCCGGAGAACACCCCGGACGACCACGCGGCCATCCTGCTCGCCGACCCCTACAGCTTCCCCACCGACGGCTTCGTCGAGCGCTCCCACGAGGTGCTGGGCGCCCTCCCGCTGGTCGGCGGCATGGCCAACGCGACCGGGGGCCGCGGGGCGGTGCGGCTGTTCGCCGACGGGCAGGTCTACACCGAGGGCGCCGTCGGGGTGCTGCTCGGCGGCTCGCTCAGCGTCAGCACCCTGGTCAGCCAGGGGTGCAGGCCGATCGGCCCCACGATGGCCGTCACCGCCGTCGAGGAGAACCTCCTGCTGGAGCTCGCCGGCCAGCCCGCCCTCGCCCGGCTGGAGGAGATCGTCAGCGCGCTGGACGAGGACGACCGGGAGCTGGTCGCCTCCGGGCTGCAGATCGGCGTCGCCATGGACGAGTACGCCGAGCGGCACGAGCGCGGCGACTTCCTGATCCGGGGCGTGCTCGGCATCGACCCCGAGCGGGAGGCGGTGGCCATCGGCGACGTCGTCGAGGTCGGCCGTACCGTGCGCTTCCAGGTGCGCGACGCCGCCACCGCCGACGAGGACCTCTACGAGCTGCTCGACGCCCACCGGGAGGAGTTCGGCGACGTGGACGGCGCGCTGCTGTTCTCCTGCAACGGCCGGGGCTCGGCCATGTTCGGCAGCTCCGACCACGACGCCGCCGCGGTCCGCGACACCCTCGGCCCGGTCAGCGTGGCCGGGTTCTTCGCGGCGGGGGAGGTCGGCCCGGTGGCCGGGCAGAACCACGTGCACGGGTTCACCGCGTCCGTCCTGGTCTTCTCCTCCCGGCCGTCCGCGGAGGGGCCGTAGGATCGGCGGATGCCCCAGTCGGTGCTCGCCGTGGACGTCGGGGGGACGAAGTTCGCCGTCGCCCTCGTGGACCACACCGGAAACGTCCAGGAGGCCCGCCGGGTCGCGACGCCGCCCGGCGGTGACGCGGCGGCCCTGTGGGAGACGCTCGTCGGCCTCGTCGGCTCCGTGCTGCGTGCGGCGGGCTGCGACGACCGCGGCAGCGGCGCGGTCACCGGGGTCGGGGTGGGCTGCGGCGGCCCGATGACCTGGCCCGAGGGCGAGGTCTCGCCGCTGAACATGCCCGGCTGGCGCGGCTTCCCGCTGCGGGCCCGGCTCGCCGCGCGGTTCCCCGGGGTCCCCGTGCGCGTCCACAACGACGCGGTCTGCCTGGCCGCCGCCGAGCACTGGTACGGCGCGGGCCGGGGCAGCGCCAACATGCTCGGCATGGTCGTCTCCACGGGCGTGGGCGGCGGGCTGATCCTCGGTGGCCGGCTGATCGACGGCGGCAGCGGCAACGCCGGGCACATCGGGCACGTCGTGGTCGACCCGGACGGGCCCGAGTGCCGGTGCGGCGGCCGGGGCTGCCTGGAGGCGATCGCCCGCGGCCCGGGGCTGGCGGCCTGGGCGGTCGAGCAGGGCTGGGTCCCGGGCGCCGCCTCCCGATCCGGGCGGCCCGGACGGGCCGGCACAGGGCCGGCCGCTCCGCCGTACGGCGAGACGACCGGCGGGGGCGCTCCGCCGTACGGCGAGACGACCGGCGGGGGCGCTCCGCCGTACGGCGAGACGGCCACGGCACCGGACACCGGCTCCGGCGACGCGGGGGAGCCGGGCGCCGGGCCCGGCTACGTGGAGGAGACGGCGGCCAGCGGGAGACGGCTCGCCCTGGACGCCGCGGCGGGCGACGAGATCGCCCTCGCCGCGATGGGCCGCGCGGGCCGGGCGCTGGGCGTGGCCATCGCCTCCGCGGTGAACCTCTGCGACCTCGACGTGGTCACCGTCGGCGGGGGCCTCTCCCAGGCCGGACCGCTGCTGTTCGATCCGCTGCGGGCGGCGCTGCGGGAGCACACGCGGATGGGCTTCGCCCGGCGGGTCAGGGTCGTCCCGGCCGCCCTGGGCCAGGACGCGGGCCTGGTCGGCGCCGCCGCCCTCATCCTCGCCTCCGACCGCTACTGGTCCCGCTGAACGGTCCCAGCCGACCTTGAGCCGCCCGTCCCCTGGCGTGTTACCTTTTGGGGCAGCCGGGTCCCGGCCTCCGGGGCCCGTCCCCCAGGTCCGTGGAGGCAGCCATGACGTCCATGCCGCACCTGCTCGCGTTCGGCGGTGTGGTGCTGCTCGGGGCGATGTCGCCGGGGCCCGACTTCGCCGTGGTCGTCCGGCGCTCCGCCGTCTCGGGCAGGCACCGGGGCATGGCCGCGGCGCTGGGGATCGCGGCCGGCGTGTTCGTCTGGGCGGTGGCCGCGGCGGCCGGGGTGGCGGCGCTGGTGGCCGCGTCGGCGCTCGCCTACACGATCGTCAAGATCGCGGGAGCCGTCTACCTGATCTGTCTGGGCGTCCGGATGTTCGTCGCGGCGGTACGTGGCGGAGACGCCGGGCCGGACACCCGACGGGCCGATCAGACGGGCCTCTGGACGGCGTTCCGCGAGGGCCTGCTGTGCAACGTGCTGAATCCCAAGGCCGCGGTGTTCTTCGTGGCGTTGATGCCGCAGTTCCTGCCCGACGGGGCGTCGCCGGGGGACACGCTGGCGCTGTCGGTGATCGCTCTCGTCATCACCATGGCGTGGTTCCTCGGAGTGGCCAACTTCGTCGGCGCGCTGCGCAGGGTCTTCGCCCGGCCCACGGCGCACCGGGTGATCGACGGTCTCTCCGGGACGGTCCTCGTCGCGCTGGGCATCCGCCTGGCCTTCTCCGCCCGCCCCTGACTCCCGGGATGGGAACCCCCGCTCACCGCAGGGCGTCCGCCGGTTCCATGCGGGCGGCGCGGAGGGCGGGGTAGAGGCCGGCGAGCAGGCCGACCAGGGCGCCCGCCACGGGCGCGGCCAGGGCGAGGCGGGCGTCGAGGACGGGGGTCCACCGCTGCGCGGCCGAGATGGCGACGACGGAGACCAGGCCGGCTCCGGCGCCGATCACCCCGCCGGTCATGCCGATCAGGGTGGACTCCAGGAGGAACTGGGCGGCGATGTGGCGGCGGGCGGCGCCCAGGGAGCGGCGCAGGCCGATCTCGGCGACGCGTTCCATCACGGTGACCAGGGTGACGTTGGCGATGCCGACCGCGCCGACCACCAGGGAGACCAGGCCGAGGATCAGGAAGAGGCCGTTGACGTCGTCCTGGACGCCGTCGCGGGCGCGCTTGGGGGTGGGCGGCGAGATGACCTGGAGCTCGTCGTGGTGGTTGGGGCTCAGCGCGACGGGAGCCTGGCGGGCGATCAGGTCGGCGGCCCCGAGGGAGGTGTTGACCAGCACGCGGGTGACGTTCCTCAGTCCGAGACCGGCGCCGGCCGTGGGCGGCACGATCACCGCGGTGGACAGGACCTGCTCGCGGCCCAGGCCGCCCAGGACGCCGATCACCGTGTAGGCGCGGTCCTCGATGAAGACGGCGGGGGCGCCTGTCAGGCGGGTGACGCCCAGCATCCGCGCGGCCTGGTCGCCGAGGACGACCACGCGGTCACCGCGCCGCACGTGGCCCGCGTCGAAGAAGCGGCCCTCGACCATCCGGCCGCGGGCGGCCCGCGGCAGCTCGGGGTCGCCGGCCACCACGGCGAGGGTCTGGCCGGTGACCCGGGTGGGATCGACGAGGTCGTTGGCCGTGACCCGCAGGTTGGAGCTCTCCTCGGTCTGGGCGAGGGCGGCGGCGGAGGTGACCCCGCGGAGCCGCCGCACCTCGGCGGGGGAGTCCCAGCCGACGAGGGGGCCGCTCCCGGGTTTGGCCGGCACCTCGACCGTGATCGCGGTGGCGGTCAGCTCGTCGAACCGGCCGACGATCTGGTTCCCGGCGGTGGCGGCGACACCCAGGGTGATCACCAGGGTCGTGATGCCGAGGACGGTGCCCAGCGTGGTCAGCGCGGAGCGGACCGGGCGGGCGAGCACGCCGGCCAGGGCCTCGGCCCACAGGTCGCGGATGTCCATGGTCTCCTCTCACGGGGTACGGCTCTCACGGGGTACGGCCGGGCGGTCACTCCTCGGTCAGGACGCCGTCGCCGATGCGGACGCGGCGGCCGGCGCGGGCGCTCACCTCGTCCTCGTGGGTGATCACCAGGAGGGTGAGGCCGCGGGCGTGCAGGCCGTCGAACAGGTCGAGCACCGCCTCGGTGTTGCCGCTGTCGAGGTTGCCGGTGGGCTCGTCGCACAGCAGGAGGGCGGGCTCGCCCATCAGCGCGCGGGCGATCGCCACCCGCTGCCGCTCGCCCCCGGACAGCCGTCCGGGCGGGAACTCCACCCGGTGGGACATGCCGACCAGTTCCAGCGCCTCCAGCGCCCGCCGCCGCCGGTGCCGGCGCGGGTGCCCGCCGTAGACCTCGGCGAGCATGACGTTCTCCGCGACGGTCCGGTGCGGCAGCAGGTGGAAGGACTGGTAGACGAAGCCGATCTCGCGTCCCCGCAGCCTCGTCCGCGCGGCGTCCCCGAGGACGGTCGTCTCGGTGCCGTTCAGCAGGTAGGAGCCGGAGGTGGGCCGGTCCAGCAGGCCGAGCGTGTTCAGCAGGGTGGACTTGCCCGATCCCGAGGGGCCCACGATGGCCACGTAGTCCCCCCGCCGGATCCGCAGGCGGACGTCACGGAGCGCCCGCACGGGCGGGTCCGTGGGGAACACCCGGCTGACGGCGTCCAGGACGATGACGTCGGGCATGGCATCGGACATGACGTCGGACGTGACATCGGGCATGGCGTCAGGCATCGCTCACCACCACCCGGTCGCCCTCCTTCAGCGTGCCGGGCCGTACGGGGGTCACCTCGACGTCGCCGTCGGCGGCCAGCCCGGTCCTGACCTCCACGTCGGACACCCGGTCGCCACCCCCCGGCAGGGCGACCCGGACCCTCGCGCGGCCGTCGGCGGAGGTGACGACGGCGGCGACCGGCACGGCGAGCACCGCGCCGCCGGTCGCGCCGACGGAGATCCTGGCGGTGACCGGTGTGCCGACCGCTTCCCTCAGGCCCTCGGTCCTCGTCGGGGTGAGCAGGACCGGCACGGATCCCGTCGCGTCGCCGAAGGGACTCGTCGCCTTCTTCTTCTCCCCGGCGTCACCGCCGTCCGCGCCGGTGTCCGAGGGTTCGGCGTCCTTGCCGGTGGCGGTCAGCACCGCCGGGAACGCCGCGCCGTCGGCGGTCTCCAGGGTCGCCTTCAGACCCTTGCGCAGCAGCTTGGCCTCGTCCCGGTCCACCGAGCCGGTCACCGCGAAGGACGAGCTGGTCACGGTGGCGACCTTGCCCTCGACGGCGTCCCCGGGCCGGACCGCGGCCTTGCCGAGCCGGGCGGGCAGCGTGGACAGGAAGACGATCTCCCCGGGCGGGACGCTGACGCCGTAGGACTTCAGGTACTCGGCCAGGAGCGCCTTGGCGCCCGCCACGTCACGGCGGCCGTTGGCGACCTTCAGCCGGAGCGGGGAGAGCCGCCGGGCCTCGCGCAACGCCTGGCCGGCGGTGGCGACGGCGTCCTCGGCGACGCGCACCTCCTTGGTCAGCCCGGCGAGGCGGGTGGCCTTGCCCGCCCGGGCCTCGTCGTCGAAGGCGGCCAGCGCGTCCTGGGCGGCCCGCAGGTTCTCCCGGGCATTGGAAGCCTTGGCCTCCAGGAGCGTCTTGTCCTCCTCGGGCTTGGCGGCGGCGAGCGCCTGGCCGGCGGCCAGGACCGCCTCCTCCGCCTGCCGTACGGCCCCGGTCAGCTCGGTGAGGCGGGTGGCCTCCTCGGGGCTGATGTCGCGTGCCCTCTCCTCGGCCAGCGCGTTCCGCGCCGCCCGCAGGTCCTCGCGGGCGTTGTCCAGTTTGACCGTCAGGGGCTTGACGTCGCGCCCGGTGTCGAGGGCCGCCGTGTCGGTGAGGAGGTCCTCCTCGGCGGTCCGCACGGCCTGCCGGAGGGTCTCCAGCTCCCGGCGGGCGGCCAGGTCGGGCTCCTGCGCCCGGTAGCCGCGCGCGGCGTACCAGCGGCGTACGACGGCGGCGGTGGCGGAGTCGAAGACGCCGGTGGACGGCGCGCGGTACCCGAGGCGCCGCAGCGCCGCCTGAAGCTGCCGGACGTCGGCGCCGCCGGTGCCGGGCGCCATCGTCCGGTGCATGGGGACCTTGCCGCGCAGGGCGAACACCGGGCGGCCGTTGACCTCCAGCAGCACCGACCCCTCCTTGATCTTCCCGGGGCGGGGGGCGCGGGTGACCCGCTGGAGCCCGCCGCCGGCGGCCGCCCCGGCGGCGTCGGTTCCCCCGGCGCCACCCACCACGCCGGCGAGGGTCACCGGCAGCGGCGAGCCGTACGCCAGGGTGCCGCTGACGGCGATGGCACTGGTCAGCTTCTTCCGCGCGACGGGGGAGGTGACGAGGGACGCTTTGGGCGGCCGGCGCAGCGCGGCCTCGTCGGCGGGGGAGCGCAGCCGCGTGCCGACGGCCCAGCCGGCGCCGGCGACCAGGACGACCCCGGCCAGGATCCCGCCCAGCACGCGGCGCCTGTTCCTCACCGCCGCGGCCATCGGAGCCCTCTGAGCGCTCTGAACCCTCTGAACTCGCAGAACCCACGGAGCCGCCGGAGCCGCCGAAGCCACCGAAGCCGCCGGACCGTCGGGGGGCGGGAGCCCCGACGGCACGCGGGGAGCCGCGTCACCACTGGATCACCCCGTGGCCGAACTCGTCGTAGGCCTTCGTCATCTTGTTGCCAGCGGCGTAGGCGGGGTAGAAGTCCCGGCCGCACTCCAGGTCGTCGAGCGCCGCCTTGATCTCCCTGTCCAGGTACGGCCGGGCCTGCGCGGCCGTCAGCTTCGGCTGGTACTCGGCCCCGTCGACGGGGTCCTCGGCCTGCTCCCTGCCGAGCCGGTTCAGCTCAGCCCTCAGCTCCGCGCCGCCGGCCTCGGTGACCTTCGTGGGCCGGAGCGAGGCGACCTTGTAGCCCTTGCCCCGGAGGCACTCGCCGTACTTCCGAGCCAGCTCGATGAGCTTGGGATCGCCGTCCGTCTCGCGGTCCGCCTGCTCCAGGCGGCGGTTGAGCTGGTCGTAGTAGTCCTGCTCGCTGGTCACGGTCTTGCCGGTGAACTTCTTGATCGCAGCGTTGCGGCAGTCCACGTCCGCCTCGCCCCACGCGGCGAGCTGGGTCGCCGACAGGGAGTTCTTGATCGGCTGGTTGGCGGTGTTGTCGTAGATCTCGTACTGGGCGGCGGCCGGGTCGTCCGGGTAGACGAACTCGGCGAAGTACTTGAACCCGTACTTCTGCCGGAACCGCTTCATCGTCTCGTAGTCGCCGGCGTCGAGCTTGCGCTTCTCGTCGCTGACCCGCTTGGGCGGCGGGACGTTCATGTTGTATTTGAAGCCCTTGCGCTTCATGCAGTCGGCGCGGTCGGACTCCATCTGACGGATCCTGTTCTGCGTCGCGTCGGAGGGGGAGGGCGTGGCGGCGGCCTGCGTCGCGGCCGGTCCGCCGCAGCCGGTCAGCGCGGCCAGGGCCAGGCCGATCGCGGGCACGGCGAGGAGAACTCGTGGCATGGTGACCTCGTTTCGGCACGCGGGCGGGCCGCGGGTGCGGCGACCGCTCGCGGTGGGTGAGGGGTTCGGGAGGACCGCGGAGGCCCGCGGGAGCCCGTGGGGAAGAGCCGTCCGGAGCCTTCGAGGGCGGGGCCGGGGGACGACGGCTAGAGGGCGGGGTGCCGCCTCGCGCGGTACGGCACGGCCGCGGCGAGCGCGGTGGCGAGGAGCACCACGGCCAGGTGGGCGAGGTCGGGCTCGGAGTGGACGCCGAGGTTCTCGGCGTAGACGGCGCAGACGGCGACGAGATGGACGCCGGCCGCCACGGCCCAGCGCGGGTCGCGCGCCACGTGGCCGGCCCGGGCCGCGAACAGCAGAAGCGCGAGCTCCAGCCCGGTCCTGACCATGTCGAGGGCGTCGCCGCCGCGGCCGAAGTCGAGTCCGGCCGGGTCGGCGCCGGCCAGCAGCGGGACCGCCGGAAGCCAGAGCCACGAGCGCCTGCCGAGCCGGCCCCGGTGAGGGGTCAGCACCAGCAGGCCCAGGAAGGTCAGCCCGTAGCCGACCATCGGAGCCACCGGCCCGCCGCCGCCGTAGAGAGCCCCGGCGTGCCAGGCGGGCGGGGCGTCGACGGGCAGCAGGGTCGGATCCAGCCAGGGGTGTCCCAGCGTGATCGCGCACACCTTCGCCGCGACGAGCGCCACGACCGGGAGGGCGAGCCGTACCCGGCCGCGCAGGACGAGCAGGAGGGCCAGCGCCGACAGGCTTGCCCAGATCGGCACCGACGCCGCGTACGGCACCAGCGTCGCGAGCTGGACGGCGCACAGCGCGGTCACCCCGAGGTGCAGGCCGTCGAGCCAGGCCGGCCGGTCCGCCGCCGCGACGATCCTGGCCCGCAGCCCGCCGGAGACCAGCGCCCGCGCCTCGCGGAGCGGGGGCAGCGCGCGTCCCGGCTCCGCCGTTTCGAGCAGGGTGGCGATGATCTCGCCGCCGTGCTCGGCGCGGTAGCGGCGGGGGTAGCACAGCAGCAGTCGCCGGTAGCGGCGCTCCAGGGAGCTCCCGCCCGCCCCCGTGGCGGCGGGCGGCTCCAGGGCCGCGGTCACGCGAACGCCGATCCGGGACGGAGCCGTCCGGTCACCACCGAAGCGGCCTGCTGCATGCGCAGCGCCTCGGCGGAGACGACGTCGTGCCCGTGGTCGGTGAGCCGGAAGTATCTCCGGGGCCTGCCCTCGACGACCTCCTCGCGGTCCACGGCGATCAGGCCGTTCGCCGCCAGCCGGTCGAGCGCGCCGTACAGCGTGCCGACCGGCAGCCGCACCCGGCTCTCGGAGAGGTCGAGCGTCCGCTTGATGATCCCGTGGCCGTGCAGCGGGCCGTCGAGCAGCGAGGCGAGGATGAAGTAGGTCGCCTCACTGACCGCTGGTGATCCTTTAGCCATGCGGGAGACCATACTTCGGTTGGCGAAGTATGGTCAACTCGGGCATCCCCCATGAGGGCGGGCGAGTCCGTCCGGGTGCCGGGACGCGGCCGGGCCGGTGCGGTGCGGCCGGTGGTCCCGGGGCGGATCCGGCCTGGCGGGTGTCAGGCGGCGGGTCTGACCGGTTTGAACAGCCAGGCGTCGAAGAGGGCGTCGAGCTGCCTGCCGGAGATCCGCTCCGCCAGGGCGACGAACTCCTCGGTCGTCACGTAGCCGTAGCGGTGCTCGGCCGTCCAGGTCCGCAGGACCTTGAAGAACGCCGCGTCGCCGATGCTCCGCCGCAGCGCGTGCAGCGCCATCCCGCCGCGCCGGTAGACGGAGTCGTTGAACAGGTCCTGCGACTGCGCGCGGCCGGGGGGATACTTCCAGATCGCGTCGCCCGCGGGGTGCGCGTCGTACGTGGCGCGGAAGGACCGCTCGGCGGGGACGCCGTTGTGCTCCTTCCACAGCCACTCGGCGTACGTCGCGAAGCCCTCGTTGAGCCACAGGTCCTTCCACCGCCGGATGCTCAGGCTGTCGCCGAACCACTGGTGGGCCAGCTCGTGGGCGACGGTGTCGTCGTCGGGGACGAACCCGCCGTACATGGGCTTGGTCTGGTTCTCCAGGGCGTAACCCGCGGAGAAGTCGTCGATCACGCCGCCGGTGGAGGAGAACGGGTAGGGGCCGAACACCGTGCTCCAGTAGTCGGTGATCCGCCCCGACTGGCTGTACAGCCTGCCCAGGGAGTCGCGGTAGCGGGGGTCGACCGCCGCGAGGTTCGCGATCCCGGAGGCCGTCGTGCCCTGACGCAGCTCGAACCGGCCCAGCGTGATGGTGGCGAGGTAACTCGCCATGGGGTGGCTCTCGCGCCAGCGGAAGGTCGTCCTGCCCCCGCTCGTCACCGGGGCGCCGACCATCTCGCCGTTGGCCAGCACGGTCAGTCCGGCCGGGACGGTGACCTCGAAGTCGTAGCGGGCCTTGTCGGCGGGATGGTCGTTGCCGGGGAACCAGGTCTTGGCGCCGTTGGGCTCGCTGGTGACGAAGGCGCCGTCACGGGTCGGGATGAATCCGTAGGTGCCGAGGTTGGAAGAACCGGTGATCGGCTTGGGCTCACCGTCGTAGGAGACCACGACGGTGAAGCGGCCGGAGGCCGAGAGGGGCGTCGCGGGAGTGACGGTCAGCTCGGTGCCGGCCCGGGTGAACGTCGCCGCCCGCCCGTCCACGGTGACCCGGGCGACGCGGAAGCCCGACAGGTCGAGGTTGAACGCGTCCAGGTCCTGGGTGGCCTTCGCCGTGATCGTGGCCACGCCCTCCAGGCGCCGGGAGGGCGGATCGTAGCCGATCCGCAGGCCGTAGTGCTCGACGTCGTAGCCGCCGTTGCCGTCGGTGGGGAAGTCGGGATCGCCGATCCCGGGGGCCCCGATCCGCCCCGATCGCCGGGCGTCGTGCCGGGGCGCCGGATCGCCGTCGGCGACGTGGGCCGCGGGGGCCGCCTCCCCCTTCGATGCCGTGCACGCGGTCGCGCCGACCCCGCCGAACGCGGCGAGCGTGCTGAGAAACGTGGCGGTTGCCCCGATGGCCAGTCGACCGGACGCCATGCCCGTGGATCCCCCTTCCGGGCCCGGACCGTGCCGGGCACCGCACGCAGACTACGTGACGGGGAGGTGCTACCCACGGTAACGGAGCATCGGCCGGGGGTGTCCGTGGGGTCGTGTCGCGGATGACCCGTTCGCGCCGCGGCCTTTCCGGGCGGCAGGACGCCCGGAAAGGCCGCGCGGGCGGCGTCAGAGGTTGCCGCGGCGGTCCTGCTCGCGCTCGATCGCCTCGAAGAGCGCCTTGAAGTTGCCCTTGCCGAAGCCGAGCGAGCCGTGCCGCTCGATCAGCTCGAAGAACACCGTCGGGCGGTCCTGAACCGGCTTGGTGAAGATCTGCAGGAGGTAGCCGTCCTCGTCGCGGTCGACCAGGATCTTGCGCTTCTTCAGCTCCTCGATCGGGGCGCGGACCTCGCCGATGCGGGCGCGCAGCTCCGGGTCGTCGTAGTAGGAGTCGGGCGTGTCGAGGAAGTCGACGCCGGCGGCCCGCATGTGGTCCACGGCGCTGAGGATGTCGTTGGTGGCCAGCGCGACGTGCTGGACGCCCGGACCGCCGTAGAACTCCAGGTACTCGTCGATCTGCGACTTCTTCCGGGAGACCGCCGGCTCGTTGAGCGGGAACTTCACCTTGCGGGTGCCGTCCGCGACGACCTTCGACATCAGCGCCGAGTACTCGGTGGCGATGTCGTCGCCGACGAACTCGGCCATGTTGGTGAAGCCCATGACCTTCTTGTAGAACTCCACCCACTCGTCCATCCGGCCGAGCTCGACGTTGCCCACGCAGTGGTCGACGGCCTGGAAGAAACGGCCGTTCTTCACCGCGGGCGCGGCGACGATCGGCTCGGCGGCGACGAAGCCCGGCAGGTACGGCCCGCTGTAGTTGGACCGGTCGACCAGGGTGTGCCGGGTCTCGCCGTAGGTGGCGATCGCCGCCATCACGACCTTCCCGTGCTCGTCCTCCACGGTGTACGGCTCGGCCAGCCCCCGGGCGCCCTGGGAGATCGCGTAGGAGTAGGCGGCCTCCACGTCGGGGACGTCGATGGCCAGGTCGATGATGCCGTCGCCGTGCTCGGCGACGTGCCGGGACACCCCGGTGCCCGCGCGCACCGCGCCACGCAGCTCGAACCGGGCGCCGCCGGAGGTCAGGACGTAGGAGACCTCGTCACGGCTGCCGGTCTCGGGCCCCCGGTACGCCACCAGCTTCATGCCGAAGGCGCTGGAGTAGTAATGGGCGGCCTGCTTGGCGTTGCCCACGGCGAAGACCACGGCGTCCATGCCGTTCACAGGAAAGTTGTCCCTCATGCCGATACTTTCGGATTTCATGAGCTGTGTGCGCAAGAGTTACGTGAATCACTGGACAATATGCCCATTCAGCCGCGCGCCTTCCGGGGGTATCTGGACATCATGACGATCGATCAGCTCGACGCCCGGCTCATCGCCCTGCTCACCAGGGAACCGAGGCTCGGGGTGCTGGAGTGCTCCCGGCGGCTGGGCGTGGCCCGGGGCACCGTGCAGGCCCGCCTCGACCGGCTGGCCGCCCGGGGAGTGATCACCGGGTTCGGGCCCGACGTGTCGCCCGCGGCGCTCGGCTACGACGTCACCGCGTTCGTCACCCTGCAGATCCGTCAGATCAGTGGGCACGACCCGGTCGTCGACCAGCTCGCCGCCATCCCCGAGGTGCTGGAGGTGCACACGATCACCGGCGGGGACGACATGCTCTGCCGGGTCGTGGCGCGCAGCAATGCCGATCTCCAGCGGGTCATTGACCTGATCGTTGACGTCCACGGGGTGGTCAGGACCTCGTCGGTGATCGCCTTGGACACTCCCGTGCCATACCGGGTCCTCCCTTTGGTGGCCGATGTGCCGCGCCAGGTCAAGAGCTAGCCGTACCATCCCAAGCAGGGTTCAGGCACCGTTATGCATCGTTTACCCTTACGGTTCGCGCAGCTGACGGGGGGTCGGCCGCGCCAGGGGATGGGGGTCACCGCGTGCGAGAGGGCGGGAAGAGAAGGCCGGGACGGCGGTTCCTGCGGCTGACGCTGATCGCCTTGGGCGTCGTCATCGTCTCCATGGTGGGCGTTCTCGGGGTGGTGTGGGCGATGACCCCCATCCCGGACAGCACACAGCCGAAGGCCACCGCGCAGGGCTCGGTGATCTACTATCGCGACGGCAAGACCGTGCTGGCCAAGCAGGGGGTGAACCGCCGCAGCGTGCCCCTGGCCCAGGTGCCGGAGAGCGTCAGGAACGCCGTCATCGCCGCCGAGAACCGCTCCTTCTACGACGACAAGGGCGTCTCGCTCAGGGGCACCTTCCGCGCCATGTGGTCCACGGTCACCGGGCAGCAGCTCCAGGGCGGCTCGACGATCACCCAGCAGATGGTCCGCAACTACTACAGCGGCCTGAGCCAGGAACGTTCCATCGTCCGAAAGCTCAAGGAGGTGATGATCTCCTTGAAGGTCGACCAGTCCAAGCCCAAGGACTGGGTGCTGGAGCAGTACCTCAACACGATCTACTTCGGCCGGGGCGCCGACGGCGTCCAGGCCGCGGCCCAGGCGTACTTCGGCAAGGACGTCGCCAAGCTCGACGTCGCCGAGGGCGCCTACCTCGCCGCGGTGATCCAGCAGCCGTCCCGGTTCGCCGACCCGCACGGCGCCGACCTCGACGCCGCCCGGACGCGCTGGCGGTCGGTGGTCGACGGTATGACGCAGATCGGCGCACTGACGCCCCAGCAGGCCGCCGCCACCACCTTCCCCGTCCTCAGGAAGCCCCGCCCGGTCTTCTCCCTCAAGGGCCAGCAGGGCTACATGCTCGACCAGGTGGCCGCCGAGCTCAAGCGCCGGGGATACACCGACGAGACCGTCAACCAGGGCGGCCTGAAGATCGTTTCGACCTTCGACAAGAACCTCATGGCCGCGGCCCAGCGGGCCGTCACCTCCGTCATGCCCGCCGGCACCGCGAAGAAGGTCCGCACCGGCCTGGCCGCCGTCGACCCCGGCACCGGCGAGGTCGTCGCCTTCTACGGCGGGCGCGACTACGACGCCAACAAGTTCGACAACTCCTTCTCCGCCAAGGTGCAGGCCGGCTCGACGTTCAAGGCGTACACGCTGGCCGCGGCGCTGGAGAACGGCCTCGGCCTCGGCACGCGGGTGAACGGCAACTCGCCGATGACGGTCGCCTCCGCCCCCGACCACCCCATCCCCAACTCCGGCGGCACCTCCTACGGCCAGATCGACCTCGTCACCGCCACCCGCAACTCGGTGAACACCGCCTTCGTCGACCTCGGGCAGAAGGTCGGCCTGGACAAGGTCGTCAAGGCGGCCAAGGCCGCGGGCATCCCCGCCGAGCAGCTCACCCCGCACCGCGGCGCGGCCACGCTCCCGCTGGGCGTGGCGTCGGTGAGCGCGGTGCAGAACGCCTCCGGCTTCGCGACGTTCGCCGCGGGCGGCGTCCACCGCGACGCCCACGTGATCCGGTCGGTGACCGACGCCACGGGCAAGGTCACGAAGTTCGACGCCAAGGGCAGGCGGGCCTTCGGCGAGCAGACCGCCGCCGACGCCACCTACGCGCTCACCCAGGTCGTCGAGGGCGGCACCGGCTCGGCCGCCCGCCTCTACGACCGGCCGGTGGCCGGCAAGACCGGCACCACCGACGGCTCGGTGTCGGTGTGGTTCGCCGGCTTCACCCCGCAGCTCGCGACCGCGGTGGACATGTTCCGCGACGACCACAAGCCGGTGGTCATCAACGGAGCCGTCCAGTACGGCGGAAGCTACCCCGCGCAGGTCTGGCGGGCCTTCATGACCGAGGCGATGAAGGGCAAGCCGGTCAAGGAGTTCCCCGAGCCGTCCGACTACGGCTACGACCCCTACGGCGGCGACGGCCCCTCCGCCTCGCCCGACGACGGCTACGGCGACGACGGTTACGGCGACGGCGGCTTCCGCGACGACCCGTCCGCCCCGCCGTTCGACGACGGCCCGCCGTCCCCCGACCCCGGGGACCGCGGGACCGGCCCCCGGAACGACGGCCCCGGGGACGGCCAGGGCGACGGCACGGGCCCGCAGAACGACCCCCGGAACGGCCCACCGGACCGCACGGGCGACGGCGGCCCCGGCCAGGGCTTCGGCGACGGGACCGGCGGCGGCGACCCCCGCACCCAGGACCCCGCCCGGCAGGAGGGCCCCGCCCAACGGTTCCCCGTCGGCTGACCGCGCCGGGCGCCCCGGACGGCCCCCGCCTTCCAGAGGTTCCCGTCGCCTGACCGCTCCGCCGTGTCCCGGATGGCTCCCACACGGATGCCGCGGATCACGCGGTGATCCGCCCGGCCCCGCGGCGGCCCTTCCGGCCGGCCCGGGGCCGCGCCGCCCGCGGGTCAGGCGGTCAGCTCGGCCCGGAGCGCCTCCGGCGTGGTGACGGGCATCCGGCAGGTGAACCCGCGGCACACATATGCCGCCGGGGCCCCGTCCACCGTCCCCCGGCCTTCCAGGAGGGGGACGCCGGCCGTGCCGGGCTCGCCGAGCGCCACGACCATGCCCGGAGCGGGCGACATCAGGGCCGCGCGGTGCAGCGCGACGGTCGCCGGGTCACCGGCCGGACCCACCACCGCGACCTCCACGGGGCCGGAGACGGCCGCCTGGGCCACCGCCAGCCCCCACCCGGCGAACCGGGCGTGCCGGTCGGCCAGGACGCTCACCGTGCCCAGAGCCGCCTCCGCGGCCTCCCGGTGCCGTGCCGAGCCGGTCAGCGCCCCGTACGACAGCAGCGCGCCCGCGACGGCGAACCACCCCGACGGGGTCGCGTTGTCGGTGGGGTCCTGCGGGCGCTGGAACAGCCGCTCGGCGTCGTCGGCGGTGTCGAAGAACCCGCCGGCGCCGTCCGCGAACCGGTCGAGCGCGCCGTCCAGCAGCGTCCCGGCGAGCCGGAACCAGCGGATCTCACCGGTCACGCCGTACAGCGCGAGCAGGCCCTCGGCCAGGTCGGCGTAGTCCTCCAGGACGCCGGCGCCGGTGCCGGCCCGGCCGCCGAGCGACGTGCGCAGCAGCCGGCCACCCTGATCGACGTGCACCTCGTCGATCAGGGTGGCCGCGGCCCGCGCCGCCTCCACCAGGTCGGGCCGGTCGAACAGCGCCCCGGCCTCGGCGAGGGCGGCGATCGCCAGGCCGTTCCAGGCGGCCACCACCTTGTCGTCGCGGCCGGGCCGTACCCGCTCGGACCGGGCGGCCAGCAGGGCGGCGCGGACGCGGGCGAACCGCTCGGGGTCGTCGGGGTCGGCCAGGAGCTGCAGCACCGAGGTGCCGTGCTCGAACGTGCCGGTCACCTCGAACAGCGAGACGGCCCAGGCTCCGTCGTCCTCGCCCAGGACCCCGGTGATCTCCTCGGGCGTCCAGACGTAGAACTTCCCCTCCACGCCCTCGCTGTCGGCGTCCAGGGCCGAGGCGAAGCCGCCCTCGGGGGTGCGCATCTCGGCCAGCAGCCAATCGGCGGTCTCCAGCGCCACCCGCCGGGCGAGCACCGACCCGGTCGAGCGCCACCAGTGCGTGTAGACCCGCAGCAGCAGGGCGTTGTCGTAGAGCATCTTCTCGAAGTGCGGCACCACCCAGCCGGCGTCCACGCTGTATCGGGCGAAGCCGCCGCGCAACTGGTCGTAGATGCCGCCCCGCGCCATCGCCTCCAGGGTCCGCTCGGCCATGGCCGCCGCCTCGCCCGCGGCGCTCCGGTCGCCCTCCGGGCCGGCGGGCCGGGAGGCGGCGGCGTAGCGCAGCAGGAACTCCAGAGCCATCGACGGCGGGAACTTCGGCGCCCCGCCGAACCCGCCGCGGTCGGGGTCGAAGGACTGCCGCAGGCTCCGCACGGCCCGGTCCAGCGTGTCGCGGTCCGGCACCGGGCCCGACGGCAGCGCCGCCTGCTCGTTCAGCGCCTGGACGATCTTGGAGCCCTGATCCAGCACCGCCTCGCGGTCACGGGCCCAGGCGTTCGCCACCCCGGTCAGCAGCCGCTGGAAGTGGGGCCGCGGGAAGTACGTGCCGGCGTAGAAGGGGTGCCCGTCCGGGGTGGCGAAGACCGTCATCGGCCACCCGCCCTGGCCGGTCATGGCCTGGGTCGCGGTCATGTAGACCGCGTCCACGTCCGGACGCTCCTCCCGGTCGACCTTGACGTTGACGAAGTGCTCGTTCATCAGCGCGGCGGTCTCGCCGTCCTCGAAGGACTCGTGCGCCATGACGTGACACCAGTGGCAGGCCGAATAGCCGACGCTGATCAGCAGCGGCACGTCCCTGCGCCGGGCCTCGTCGAACGCCTCCTGTCCCCAGGGGCGCCATTCGACGGGGTTGTCCGCGTGCTGCAGCAGGTACGGGGAGGTCTCACCGGCGAGCCTGTTCATACGCCCACACTCTCACAGGCCCCGGCGTCGCCTCGCGGGCGTGCCGGGGCCGCGCTCCCGGCGGACCGGGAGGAGACGGCGGGTCAGCGGGGTGACTGCGCCGAGGTGGGTTCCGTCCAGTGCACCGGAAGCGCGGGGTTGCCCGCCGACGAGCCGCCGTCCACCCGCAGCACCGCGCCGGTGGTCCAGGCGGCCTCGGGTGAGGCGAGGAAGAACACCGCGGCGGCCACGTCGGCCGGCTGCCCGACCCGGCCGAGCGGGTTGCCGGAGACCGCCGCCGCGTACTCCTCGGTGATCGGGTTCACCTCCTGGCTGCTGCCGGCCACGAACCCGGGCGACACGGCGTTCACCCGGATCCCCGCGGCGCCGAGCTCGACCGCGCAGGAGCGGGTGAGCATCTCCAGCGCCGCCTTGGACGTCGAGTAGTGCGCCGCGCCCGGTCTGGCTCGGATCGCCGCGCCCGAGGCCAGGTTGACCACGCTCGCCGGGCGGCCCTCGGCCACGGCCAGCCGGGCCAGCGCCACCGTGGTCAGCATGGGGGCCCGGGTGTTGACGGCCAGCACGTGGTCCCACATCGGCGCGGTCATCTCCAGCAGCGGGGTCGCGGGCCAGATGCCCGCCGCGTTCACCAGCACGTCCACCGGGCCGGACCTCTGCCACGCCCGGTCGACGACCTCCCCCGCGCCGGGGCCGCCCAGGTCCGCCGTGACGGCGTCCGTGGCGACGCCGTACGCCGACGCGATCGCGCCGAGCCGCTCGCGCAGCGGCTCCTCCCGGGCGTCGACCCCGGTGATCCGGTCGCCCGCCGCGGCGAACCGTTCGGCGATGGCGCCGCCGAGGCCGCCCGCGACTCCGGTGATCAGTACGTGACGTGACATCAGGTGTTCCTCTCCTCGTCGTGAAGCGCCTCGGGGTCCCCGCCGGGGGCCTCGCCGTGAACCGTGTCCGGTGCCTCGCCGTGAACCGTGCCCGGTGTCCCGCCGTGAACCGTGCCCGGTGTCCCGCCGTGAACCGTGCCCGGTGTCCCGCCGTGAACCGCGCCGGGGCTCCCGCCGTACGCCGTGCCGGTGTTCCCGCCGAGGACCGCGTGTTCGAGCTCGGCCGGGTTGTCCCGGGACATCGGCCGCCGTCCGGCCTCCAGCTCGCCGATCAGCCGGAGCACGGCCTCGACGCCGGGGCACCGGAGGCCGTGGCCTTCCGCGAGGCGCAGTACGGGGCCGTACTGGGCCGGGACCTCCGTGGGGCGGCGCCGGACCGCCAGGTCCCGCCAGATGCCGGTCCTGGTCTTCGGCTGCGTGCGCAGCCAGGCGCAGAACCCGGCCAGGGCGGCGCGCGTGAGGTCCGGCGGCGCGTCCTCGGCGAACGCGTCCGCCCGCCAGGCGTCGAACGACTCCGGCGTGACCCCCTGCGCCGCGGCGACGGCGTAGACCTCCCGGGCCAGCGCGACGGTGAGCCCGGGATGCCGCTCGATGGTGTCGGCGACCGGGTCGTCGCTGGTGGCGCTGGCCGCGGCGACCGCGCCGTAGGCGAGCTTGGACCACAGGAAACCGGCGACGTTCCCGTTCGCCGTCGCCGGGCCCCACGCCTGAAGGTCCGCGACGATCCTCCGCACCCGGGGGCCGGCCGTGCCGTCGAGCTCGCCGACCACCAGCGCGCCGGGCCCGCCGTCGGCGATCACCCCCGGCTCGACCAGGTCGGCGAACAGGTTCACGAAGGCGGAGACGGTCCGCCGGGCCCCCACGGCCGCCGCGATCTCCGGTTCGCACAGGCCGTTCTGCAGGCTCACCACGAACCCGTCCTCGGCCAGCCTGGGGGCGATCCACCGCGCGGCCGTCGCGGTGGCGTTCGCCTTCACCGCGAGCAGCACGTCGTGCAGCGGTTCCGTCACCTCGCCGGGGGTGCGGGCCTCGATCCGCACGGTCCGCTCGGTGCCGTCGGCGCGGCGGATGGTCAGGCCCCGCTCGCGCACCGCCGCCACCTGCGCGGCGTCGGAGTCGACGACGAGCACCCGGTGGCCGGCCCCGGCCAGGTGGAAGGCGATCGTGCCGCCGATGGCGCCACCGCCGACGACGGTGTAGGTCCCGCTCACCACTGTCCTCCTCGTACGGCTCGCTCCAGCCAGGCCACCGCCACCGGCAGCACCTCCTCGTCCACGTCGAATCCGGGGGAGTGGGGAGGGCCGGGGCCGTCCGACCCGACGACGGCGTAGCCCGCCACGCCCCCCGCCTCCTGCACGGCCCGCATCAGCAGGCTCGCGTCGTCGCTCGCGCCGAGCGGATGGGTGGCGCGCACCTCGGCCAGCCCCTCGGCGGCGGAGGTCAGCGCCGCCGCGACCGCCGGGTCGGTCGTGGCCGCGGTTGCGTGCCCGGTGCGGGTCAGTTCGACGTCGACCTCGTGCATCGCCGCGGCGGCGCGTACGACGACCTCGGCGCGCCGCGCCAGCTCGTCCGCCACGCCGGCCGTGTCCGCGCGCGTCTCGTACGCCAGCTCCGCCTCTCCGGCGATCACGTTGGCCGCGACCCCGCCCTGCAGCCGCCCGACGTTGATCCGCGTGGCCGCCCCGGCGAAGCGGGGCAGCGCGTGCAGGTTCAGCGTGGCCGTCGCGGCGGCGAGGAGCGCGTTGCGCCCCTGTTCGGGCGCCTTGGCGGCGTGCGCCTCGCGGCCGGTGAACCTGGCCAGGTGCTTGGACGTGGCGATCAGCTCGGTGGCCGCCGGGGCGAGCCGCCCGCTGGGCAGGCCGAATCCGAGGTGGATCGCGAGCAGCACGTCCACGTCCGCGCAGGCGCCCGCCGCCACCATGGGCTGCGCGCCGCGCACCCCCTCCTCGGCGGGCTGGAACAGCAGCCGCACGGTGCCGGGGAAGTCGCGTGTGGACAGGGCCGCGGCCAGGGCGAGGCCGATCGCGACGTGCCCGTCGTGGCCGCAGGCGTGCATCACGCCCGGGTGCCGGGAGGCGAAGCCCCGCAGAAGCGGCGGGTGGCCGTCGTCGGCCGTCTCGGTGATGGGCAGCGCGTCCATGTCGAAGCGCAGCGCGACCGTCGGTCCGGGCCGGTCGCCGCGCAGGGCGGCGACCACGGCGGTGCAGCCGCCGGAGAACCGGGTCACCAGGTCCTCCGGCACGCCCTCGGCCGCCGCGCGGCCGGCCGCGTGCTCCAGCACGGCCGCTCCGGGCAGGCCGGGCAGCCCGGCCGCGTCGAACACCTCCCGCCCGGAGCGGACGCTCCAGCCGAGGTCGCGCAGCGCGGTGTCGACCCTGGCGGCGGTGCGGATCTCGGTGAAGCCGAGCTCGGGGTGGGCGTGCAGGTCACGGCGTACGGCGACCACGTCGGTCACGTCGCGGGGCCACGGGGACGTCATGACGGCAGGTCCGGCCCGCTGACGGCGAACTCCGCCCGCGCGGCGTCGAACAGCTCGGGGTCGGCGAGCAGGTCGGCTCCGGCGCAGGCCAGCGCGGTGGCCATCCGCAGCATGGCCTGCTGCGCCCGGGGCAGGGCGACCGCCTCGGCCATGGCCGCGGAGTGGGTCGGCGTGCCGGTGTCCATCACCTGCAGGTAGGGGTGGACGGTCGGCAGCACCAGGCTGACGTTGCCGATGTCGGAGGAGCCGGTGCCGCCGCGCAGCACCGGCTGCTCGACGGTGACGCCCTGGCGGCGCAGGTGCCCGGCGACCAGGCCGGCGATCAGGTGGTTGTTCTTGCGTTCGGCGTAGCCGAGTCCCCGGCTGATCCGGACCGTCGTCCCGGTCGCGGTGGCGGCGGCGCCGGCGACCGCCTCGACCCGGCCGACGATGTCGTCCACGACGTCGCCGGTGAGCGCCCTGACCATGAACTCGGCGCGGGTGTAGGCGGGCACCACGTTGGGCGCGTCACCGCCGTGCGTGATGATCCCGTGCAGGCGGCTGGTCTCCGGCACGAACTGGCGCAGCGCGTCCACCCCGGTGAAGAACTGGATCATCGCGGCCAGCGCGCTGCGCCCGTCCTGGGCGCTGGCGGCCGCGTGCGCGGCCACGCCGTGGAACTCCAGCACGAGCTGGCGGGTGGCGGTGGCGTGCCGGATCGGCATCGTCGTGTCGCCGGGATGGAACATCAGCGCGGCGTCCACGCCGTCGAACACGCCGGCCTCCAGCAGCAGCACCTTGCCGCCCGCGCCCTCCTCGCCCGGCGTGCCGACGCAGGTCACCGTGCCGGGCAGCTCCGGCGCGGCGCGGCGCAGCGCGATCGCCGCGCCGGCCCCGCCGGCCGCGATCAGGTTGTGCCCGCACCCGTGCCCGATGCCGGGCAGCGCGTCGTACTCGCAGAGGAAGGCGAGCACCGGCGACCCGGCGCCCGCGGTGCCGCGGAACGCGGTGGGCAGGCCGCCCACCCCCTCCTCCACCGCGAAGTCCGCGCGCAGCAGGTCGGTCAGCCGCCCGGCCGCGTACTTCTCGTTCATCGCCAGCTCGGGGTGGGCGTGCAGGTCCAGGCTCAGGCCGATCAGGTCGTCCGACAGCCCGCGGATCTCTTCCTCGATCCGCTCGTGGATCTCGGCGGCGGCGCCGCTCACAGGGATCTCCTTCGTCGTGGGGTGGGTCGGCCGTACGGCGGGCCGGCCGCCGTACGGGTCGTACGGGGAGAGCCGGCCGTACGGCGGCCCGGCCGCCGTACGGGGCGTGCCCGCCGTACGGCCGGGCATGTGACCGGGCGTACGGCGGGTCAGCGCAGCACCGCGTCGAGCACGCGGCGGGCGTTGCCGCCGAGGACCTTGGCGATGTCGGCGTCGGTCCAGCCGCGCCGTACCAGCCAGCCGGCGGCGTTGCGCGGCGCCTCCGCGGGGTTCTCCATGCCGGAGACGTACCCGGGCAGCGCGAGCCCCTCGTGGCCGGGCACCGGCTGCGGCGCCCATCCGGCGGCCGCGTACAGGCCGGTGTGGTCGCCGAAGAAGGTGTCGGGGCCGAGACCGACGTGGTCGACGCCGACGAGCTCCGCGATGTACTCGACGTGCGCCATCACCGCGTCCAGGTCGTGCTCGGGGCTGCCCTCCACCCTGGTGGAGCCCGGCGCGGCCTCCACGCCGATCACCCCCGAGGTGCCGGCGACCGCGCGCAGCACGTCGTCGGGTTTCATCCGCGGGCTGGGCCACAGGGCCCGCGCGCCGGCGTGGCTGATCACCACCGGCGCCTCGCTGATCGCGGCGGCCTCGACGGCGGTGCGGTCGCCGGTGTGGGACAGGTCGACCAGCATGCCGAGCCGGTTCATCTCGGCCACCGCCCGCCGGCCGAGCGGGGTGAGGCCCCCGTCGACCGGCTGCCCGAGCCCGCCCCCGAGGGGGTTGCCCGCGTTGTAGGCGAGGCCGGCGGAGCGGATCCCGGCGTCGTACAGGTCCGCGATGCCGTCCAGGTCGGCGCCGATGCTGCCCAGGTCCTCCAGGGCCGGCAGGATCACGGGCCCGGAGGCGACGGCGGCGAGGGCGTCGCGCATCCGGCGGGCCCAGCGCAGCAGCCGGTCCTGGTCGGGTTCGGCCAGCGAGCTGGCCAGCACCACGTCCAGCCCGGAACGTTCCAGGCCGGCGTGTCCCAGGTGCTCGGTCCCGCTCTCGCCGTACTCCGCCCAGCTCTCCGGGGTGAGGGGGTCGGGCAGCCGGACCGGGTGGTCGTGCAGCGACACCACCGTCCCGGACATCAGGCGGTCCACCCGCTCGCGCTGCCGGTCGTCGAGGTCCAGCGGGTACGGCGGCAGCCGGTCCACGTCCGCGGCGAGGGGGATCACGCGCGCATCTCCACGTCGTGCGTGTCCACGCCCCTGGTCTCCCGCATGAAGTAGAAGAACACCCCCGTGACCAGCGCGCAGACGCTGACGTAGAGCGGGACGGCCCAGAGGTTGCCGCGGGCGCCGAAGAACTGCATCACGCTGGGCGCGGTGCCGCCGAAGATCGCGTTCGAGATGGCGTACGGCAGGGCGATGCCGATGGTGCGGACCTGCGGCGGGAACAGTTCGGCGAAGACCGTCGCGAGGTTGGAGTGGTTGAGCGACAGGAACGCCATGCCGACCAGCGACACGATCAGCACGCTGCCGAAGCTCGGGCCCAGCATGGACAGCAGGGGGAACGGCAGGATCACGAACGCCGCCGCGTAGACCAGCATCGTCGGCCGGCGTCCGAACCGGTCGGACAGCAGCGCCGCGAACGGCAGGATCACGACGAAGAAGGCGAGTGCGAGGGTGTTGGCCAGCTGCGCGTCCGCCTTGTCGGCGTTCTGGGTGAGCACCGCGTAGGTGGGCAGGTAGGTCAGCCACATGTAGGTGATCACCGAGCCGGCGATGGAGATGCCGAACACGAACCACGCGCCGCGCCGGTGACCCGCGGTCATGGCGCCCAGCGGGCGCTGCTCCCGCTTCCCGCTCTGCTCCAGCAGGCGGAACGCCTCCGGCTCGGCGAGGCGCCGCCGGATGTACATGCCGACCAGGCCGATCACCGCGCCGAGGGCGAACGGGACCCGCCAGCCCCAGGAGGACATGGCGGCGTCGTCGAGGACCCGGGTGAGCACGGTGGCGCTCAGCGACGCGCACAGGATGCCCAGCACCACCGAGACCTGCTGGAAGGATCCGGCGAAGGCGCGGCGTCCCGGCTTGGCCCACTCGACGAGGAACGAGGCCGACGTGCCGAACTCGCCGCCGGTGGAGAACCCCTGCAGCAGCCGGCCGACGATGAGGATCGCCGGGGCGAGCCAGCCGACCGCGTCGTAGGTGGGGGCCAGGGCGATGAGCAGGCTGCCCCCGGCCATCAGCAGGATGGTGAGGGTCATGCCGTGCCGGCGCCCGTGCCGGTCCGCGTAGACGCCGAGCACGGTCGCGCCGACCGGCCGCATGAAGAAGCTGATCGCGAACACCAGCAGCGTCGACAGGGTGGCGGTGGTGCCGCCGCCGGGGAAGAACTGGTCGGCGAAGTACACGGCGAAGAACCCGTACACCGACCAGTCGAACCACTCGACGAAGTTGCCGATGGTGCCGCCGACCAGCGCGTTCGCGGTGCCACCCGCGGTCCGGGCCCCGGGGGCGGCCGTGGTGGAGGAGGACATGTGCGACTCCACGGAAGAAATAGGGAGGGGGGTGATGATGCATCACATAGTGCGACTTGCATACGCTAAACAGCAATGTTGATGATAAATCTGCATGAATACGTCAATTTGTGCTTGCCGGGTGAAGGATGTCGCTCGCATGGATGAGGTCGACCTCCGCGTCATCGCCGCCCTGATCGCCGACCCGCGCGCGAGCTGGCCCGCGGTCGCCAGGGCGGTGAACGTCTCCGAGGCCACGGTGTCCCGGCGCGCGGCCAGGATCCTCTCCTCGGGACTGGTCCACGTCGCGGCGACCCTCGACGTGCTGGCCACCGGCCGCGGCGTGCCCGTGTTCGTACGGGTGCGGTGCGAGCCGCGCAGGACGGTGTCGGTCGCCAACGCGCTCACCGGCTGGCCGAGCGTGCGGTTCGTCTCCCTGGTCTCCGGGGCGGCCGACTGCCTGGTCGAACTGGTGGCCGCCGACCGCAGCGACCTGCTCGACCTCACCCTGCTGCGGCTGCCGGAACTGGACGGGGTCGTCGGCAGCAGCTCCGAGATCGTGCTGCGCCGCTTCACCACCGGGGTGGGCTGGGACCCGGGCCTGCTGGACCCCGCGGCGGTGACGGCCCTGCGCGCGGGCCGGCTCGACCGCTGGGACAGGGCGCACCCCACCGAACTCGTGCCGCCGCTGTCCGACGTGGACGAGCTGCTGGTCGCGGCCCTCGCCGAGGACGGCCGGATGCGCTGGCGGGACCTCGCGGCCCGCGTGGGGACCATGGAGAGCACCGCGCGCCGGCGGGTGGAGAACCTGTGCAGGTCCGGCGCGCTGAGGCTGCGCACGATCGTCGAGCCGGAGACGCTGGGACTGCCGGTGACCGCGTTCCTGTGGCTGCGGGTCGACCCGCACCGGGTCGACGCGGTGGCCGAGGAGCTGGCACGGCATCCGGCGGTGCTGCTCCTGTGCGCGACGGCCGGCGAGCACACCATCTGCGGGGAGGTGGCGGTGGCGGAGTACTCGGACCTGCACGGGTTCCTCACCGGCACCCTCGGCGCGATCCCCGGGATCCGCGACGTGGACGTGACGATGGGCCTGCAGACCCTGAAACGCGCCTCCATCGTCAGCCCGTGGTTCCCCCAGCCACCCCCCTCGCCGCTCTGATCACCCCTGACGCTCTCCGCCGGGAGCGCGGGGGTACGGGGGGCGCCGTACGGCTCGGCGGGGCGGCGCGCCGCCGGGAGCGGGGGATAGGTGTGTTCGGGAGGGTTCGGGGCGTAGGCTCGTTGAGCGTGGATCTCGACTTCGTCCGCGTGCACGCCGCAAGGCCGGTCGCGGAGCTGACCCGGCGTGATGTGGTGCGCGCGTTGCTCGCCGTGCCGTCCGGCGTGGCACTGGTGGCCCTTCCCGACCTGCGCCGGGCGATGGAGCGGGCCGGCAACCCGCTGACCGCGCCCTTCTGGGAGTCCGCCAGGACGGCGCTGGGGGCGATCGAGTCGGGCGCCGCGACCGTGGGCGACGTGCAGCGCTGGCTGGAGTCCACCGGCACCGAGCCGCTGCTGCTGACCCGGAGCATGTTCGTCTGGCCCGAGGAGGACGAGCGCGGGCCGGTCGCCGAGGAGATGTTCCACCGGCTGGTCGCCCACCTGGAGCGGAGGGTCGCCGCGGGCGAGATCGACCCGGACGCCCTCGCGCTGGGCGACGAGTCGGCCAGGACCTCCTACGAGGAGATCCAGGAGCGCTGGCTCGGCGCCCCGCTGCCCGACGGGCGGGTGCCCAGGGACGCGGTGAGCGACGAGCAGGACGAGGAGCTGTCGGCCGCCTGGCACGAGGAGGAGGCGTTCGCCCTCGGCGAGCTGCGGCGCATCATGGCCGACCTGCCCGAGGCCGAGCGGCCCGGAGAGGCGCTGCGGGCGGCGAGCACCCGGCTGCGCGAGCTGATGACGGCCCCCGGCTACCCGGGCAACGTGCTGCGCGCCTGCGCCGGCTACGAGGGCGGCCCGCTGCCGGCCGACGACGAGGAGCTGTGGCTCACGGTCGCGGCGGGGATAGCCGGGCCGATCTCCGACCTGCCGGAGGAGGGCGACACGGCCGACGCGTTCGCCGACCTGGAGGGCGAGCTGAACTCCGAGGACTCCGTGCTGGCGGCGCTGTGCGCGATCGACCACGCCGACTGGCTGGCGGTGGTGGCCGCGCTGGCCAGGCGCGGCCCAGGGGTGCTGGCCTCACCGGAGCGGATCGCCCGGCTCATCGCGGAGTCGGAGGACATCGACGTCCGGATGGACGAGCCGGAGGACCTGGAGTCGGCGGAGGCGCTGTTCGGGTCGGTCACGCCGCTGTGGGCCTGCCTCGGGATCGTCGACCGGAGCGAGGTGCTCACCCCGCTGGGCCACTGGGGCCTGCCCAGGGCCCTGGACCGGGCCTGGTCGGAGGCCGGCTGAGCGGCCGTACGGCCGGAGCCGCGGCGGGCCCGGTCACGGCGGGCCGAGCCCGTACGGCCGGGCCGCGCGGGCCGGGTGGCGGCGTACGGCGGCCCGGCCGCGAGCGGCGCGGAGACGCCGGTCCCACCGGCGCGGGAACGCCGGCCCCGCTCCCGGGGCACGGCCGGCGGGACCCCGCGGCGGATGCGGTCAGGCGTTTCCGCCGGGCTTGCGGGGGTCCCGCTCGGCGGGAAGGTCGATCTTGGAGATCTGCTTCCGCATCGACTTGACGAGCAGGAAAAGCGCGAAGCCGATGGCGGCGACGACGAGGAAGCCCAGCACACCCGGGCTGACGTCGCCTTGGGCGGCGGCGGCGAACACGATGGAAGTCACCTCTCAAGTCTGCCACCGCCCCCCGGCGGTCCCGTCAGTGGCGGGCGGGGGAGGTCTCCTCGGCCAGGACACCGGTGAACAGGTCGTCCTCGGGAAGCTCGGTGTCCACCAGGGAACGCGCCAGGTGGTAGTCCTCGGTCGGCCAGACCTCGATCTGCACGTCGCGCGGGCAGACGAACCAGAACCCGTCGGGGTCGACCTGGGTGGCGTGCGCGATCAGCGCCTGGTCGCGGACCTCGAAGTAGTCCCCGCAGGGGACCCGGGTGGTGACCGGCCACCTGTCCTTCTGCGGGCGGTCCTCCCAGCGGGCGATCCAGTCGCTGTAGGGGGAGCCGAGGCCGCGGGAGACCATCGCCTCGTGCAGGGCCTCGAACCGCTCCCGGGTGAAACCCATGTGGTAGTAGAGCTTCAGGGGCTGCCAGGGCTCGCCGGCGTCCGGGTAGCGGTCGGGGTCGCCGGCCGCCTCGAACGCCTCCACCGAGACCTTGTTGGTCATGATGTGGTCGGGGTGGGGGTAGCCGCCGTCGTCGTCGTAGGTGAGGATCACGTGCGGCCGGAAGTCGCGCACGGCCGCGACCAGCGGCGCCGCGGCGGTCTCCAGCGGCTGGAGGGCGAAGCAGCCCTCGGGCAGCGGCTCGTTCTCGTCCTCGGGCAGGCCCGAGTCGACGAAGCCCAGGAACCGCTGCCGCACGCCCAGGATCTCGCGGGCGCGCTCCATCTCCAGGCGGCGGACCTCGCCGATGTTCTCGAGGATGTCGGGACGGTCCATCTTGGGGTTGAGGATGGAACCGCGCTCTCCGCCCGTGAGGGTGCAGACCAGCACCTCCACGCCCTCGGCGACGTAACGTGCCATCGTGGCGGCGCCCTTGCTCGACTCGTCGTCGGGGTGCGCGTGAACGGCCATAAGCCTCAGCGGTGCACTCACGGGGCTCGCTGTCTCCTCTTTGTCTGTCACGCTCATCTGTCTGTCACGCTCGGATCTCCGTCTGCCCCGCCGCGGCCCGGGGGACCGGCCGCCCGCGCGAGCCCTGGAGCGCCGTGCCGTTCCACAACCCGGCCTGAGGCACTCTAGAGAGAGGTTAGTTTCTCGTGGGCGGTCGCGGGGGCGACGCCCCCGCGGGGGACAATTGTCTCGGACAACGCCGCGGTAGTGCTTGGAGATTCCGTCATGGCCATCAGTGAGGCCGAGCAGGGCCGGGAGCCCCGGCCCGTGCTCGGCAGTCCCGGCGACTTCCCGGAGCGGGAGCGCCGCCGGGGCAACTTCGTCGTGCACATAGTGATCGCCATCCTGTGCGCGGTGTGCGCCGCCGGATGGGGTTACGTCATGTGGGCGTCGAAGGGCAGCACCGACGTCATCGACGAGGTCATCGCGTTCGACGCCAACCGCAGCGATTCCCTGCAGATCACCTTCGAGGTGGTCAAGCCGTCCGACCGCGCCGCCGTCTGCCGGCTGCGGGCCGTGGACGTCAACCACGTCGAAGTGGGCAGCCGTGAGATCGATATTCCTGCTGGTAAGGGATATATCCGCCTCACCGAGCGGCTGCAGACCAGTGCCCAGGCGACTTCCGGCTCGGTCCAATACTGTCATCTCGTATAGTGAGATATTTGGGGAAGCGTTCGAGCCGTTAACTTGTTAGCCTGTCGAGATTCGACCGTGCGCCACCCAGCGTACGAATGCCTGTCCGAGTACGAAGCCCCCTTCAAGAGGATGCAAGGAGAACCCGTGGCCGACTCCCACAACGAGAGCGTCACCTGGCTCACTCAGGAGGCGTACGACCGCCTGAAGGCGGAGCTGGAATACCTCTCGGGGCCCGGGCGCGTCGACATCGCCAAGAAGATCGAGGCGGCCCGCGAAGAGGGTGACCTGAAGGAGAACGGCGGCTACCACGCCGCCAAGGACGAGCAGGGCAAGATGGAGGCCCGGATCTTCCATCTCCGCCAGATCGTCGACAACGCCAAGGTGGGTGAGGCGCCCCGCACCGAGGGCGTCGTGGGCCCCGGCATGACCGTCACCGTCCGTTTCGAGGGCGATGACGAGGAGGTCACGTTCCTGCTGGCCTCCCGTGAGGAGAGCGGCGCCCCGATCGACGTCTACTCGCCGAAGTCGCCCCTCGGCTCGGCGATCAACGGCAAGAAGGTGGGCGAGAAGGCCACCTACACGATGCCGAACGGCCGCTCCAACTCGGTGGAGATCCTCGACGCCGTGCCGTACGTCGGCAGCTGACCCGCCGGCCCGTGACCTTCCGGGCCGAGATGCTCCCAGCCGGCGGATCCGCCGGGACACCGTCCCGGCGGATCTCCGTGTGCGGGGGCTTCGCGCCGCGTAGGTCCGCGCGCCGCCGGGGAGAGCGCCGTTCCGGTCGCGCGGCGATAAGTCGTTAGAGAACTTTTAGCGGCTTTCCGTGCGTCATCGCCTGATTTCCGGCACTCTTGGTCTGGCACCGGGTTGAGGGAAGGAGACGACGTGTTCGAGGGGCGGACGCGCGTCTCCCAGCTGATCCACGAGGCCCGGCAGGACCTCGCCTACGCGCCGCGCATCCGGCGCGCCGAGCCCGGCCTCCCGCGGCGCCGGCGCCTGTTCCCCGTCGTCCTGCTCCTCCTCGTCACCGCCCTGGCGGCCGGGACGCTGGTCGTCGTCACCCTGCCCGAGCGGGTCCCCGAGACCACGGTCGCCCTGCGCAGGCCGGTCACCACGGAGACCGTCCGGGCCGCCGCCACGCCGGCTCCCGCGGCCACGGGGAACGCGTCCCCCCGGGTGGCGCCGCTCACCTCGATCCACAAGCCCAGCATGTTCGTCGTCGCGAACCGGGCGCTGAGCTCGGCCGTGGTCGCGAAGGTCGCCCAGATCCCCGGGGTGCGGGCGGTGGAGCGCGCCGACGCCGCCGAGGTGGGCATGGACGGCAAGCGCGTGCAGACCCTGGGGGTCGATCCCTCGACGTTCCGCGCCTACACTCCCAAGCCGACCGCCCGCTCCGACCGCCTCTGGCACAACGTCGCCACCGGCGAGATGGCCGTCTCCTTCGTCCTGGGCAACGACGGCGGCATGCCGCTGGGCAAGGTCGTGAACGCGGCCGGGCGCAACCTGCGGGTGGGCGCCTACGCGACGATGGGCATGGGCGCCATCGACGCGGTCGTCTCCCGGGACACCGCGCGGGCGCTGGGCGTCCCGGAGAACAACGCGCTGGTGGTGAGCGCGCCCAGGGCCGGCACCGCCAGGCTGCGCGCCGCCCTGCTGCGGGCCCTGCCCAAGGGCAGCCAGGTCGCCGCGATCGACCCGGTGCTGCGGGCGCCCGTGCAGCAGCCCGGGAAGGAGTCCGGGAAGCAGCCCGGGCGCACGGTCTGGCCGGCGGGCTCCTTCATGACCGCGGGCCAGATCAGGGTGGCCCTCACCGCGGCCGCCGGCAAGCTCGGCCGGCCGTACGTGTGGGGGGCCGAGGGACCCGACACCTTCGACTGCTCGGGCCTGGTGCAGTGGGCCTTCGCCCAGGCGGGCGTGAGGATGCCCCGGGTGACGCACCAGCAGTTCGTCACCGGCCCGCAGGTCCCGCTCTCCCAGGCCCAGCCCGGCGACCTGCTGTTCTGGCGGTCCGACCCCACCAACCCCGGGTACGTCTCGCACGTGGCGATCTACTGGGGCGACGGCAAGATGCTCCAGGCTCCGCGGACCGGTGACGTGGTCAAGTTCAGCCCGATCAGCACCCGCAACCTCGCCGGGGTCGTCCGGGTCAGCCCGGTCGCCGCGGCCCGCGTCCGCTGACCCGCGGGGTCCTTCCCCCCACCCCCCCGCGTACGGCCCCGGCCGGCCACGCGACGCGCTCGCCTTCCCGGACGTCCCGCCCGGACGGCCGCATGGCCTGCCCGCGCCCGTTTCCCGCGTACGGCGGATCCGCCCCTGTTCCCAACGTCTTTAGCGTTGTAATGTCGATTACATGGATATCGAGGAAGCAACACAGAAGCTGCGCGGCTGGTTCTCCGGGCGGCTGCCCGAGGACTGGTTCGAGGGGCAGCCCGAGATCGTCCTGGACCGCGAGGAGATCACGGTGATCGGCCGGCTCCCCGCACCCTCCTTCGCCGACGACGTCTCGGAGGTGGAGCGCGCCGCAGCACTGGAGGGCGGCATGCAGCGGTTCCGCGAGGAGACCCGGGAGCGGCGCATCGAGATCGCCCTGGAGGCGGAGCGCCGCTTCCGCCGCAAGGTCTCCTGGGGGATCGAGGTGGGCGACGAGACGGTGATGTTCACCACACTGTCGGTCCCCGTCATGACGCGGCTGAGGCAGCCGGAACGCCGGGTGCTGGACACCCTCGTGGCCGCCGGAGTGGCCCGCAGCCGCAGTGACGCGCTGGCCTGGTGCGTCCGTCTGGTCGGCAGGAACACCGACTCCTGGCTGGCGGATCTGCGGGACGCGCTGCGGCACGTGGACCAGGTCCGGGCCGCCGGACCCGACCTGGATTCGTGAGCCTGGTCAGGGAAAACGGCCGCGAATTGGTCTGAACCTGTTCATTGATTGGTTTAGACCTTTCTCAGTGGCCTATACCACTGCGGTAAGCGTCTTTTTAGGCTCGCTTCTTTTGGGTAGGTCGTCTCAATCGACATGCCCCCTGCCAGCTCATACGTCCGGGAGCCGGGCGGGTGAGGGGCCAGGGCGACCGCCGGCCGCGTCAATTCACTGGTCTACGCCAATTGGATCGGACGCGGTTTCCTGGTCAATGATGTTTTGGCCCTGAGAAGCGTAAGGAGCCGTAGCAGTGTCCGTTATCGAGGACGTAACCGCCCCCAGCCCGACCAGCCACGCCGGACTGGCCGCCTGGGTCGCCGAGATCGCCCAGCTGACGCAGCCCGACCGGATCGAGTGGTGCGACGGCTCGGAAGCCGAGTGGACGCGCCTCACGAACCTCCTGGTCGAACAGGGCACGTTCAAGCGCCTGGCCAAGCGGCAGAACAGCTTCTACGCCGCCTCCGACCCCAGCGACGTCGCCCGCGTGGAGGACCGGACCTACATCTGCTCCGAGCGCGAGGAGGACGCCGGGCCGACCAACAACTGGATCGCCCCGGACGAGATGCGCAGGACCTTCGGGGAGCTCTTCTCCGGCTGCATGCGCGGCCGCACCATGTACGTCGTGCCGTTCTGCATGGGTCCGCTCGGCGGCGAGATCTCGCAGCTCGGCGTCGAGATCACCGACTCGCCGTACGTCGCCGTGTCGATGCGAGTCATGACCCGCATGGGCGAGGCCGCGCTGCGGCTCATCGAGGAGCGCGGCGACTTCGTCAAGGCCGTCCACTCGGTCGGCGCCCCGCTCGGACCCGGCCAGGCGGACGTGCCGTGGCCGTGCAACTCCACCAAGTACATCAGCCACTTCCCCGAGACCCGTGAGATCTGGTCCTACGGCTCGGGCTACGGCGGCAACGCGCTGCTCGGCAAGAAGTGCTACGCGCTGCGCATCGCCAGCACGATGGCCCGCGACGAGGGCTGGCTGGCCGAGCACATGCTCATCCTCAAGCTGACCCCGCCGGAGGGCGAGACCCGCTACGTCGCGGCCGCGTTCCCGAGCGCGTGCGGCAAGACCAACCTGGCCATGCTCCAGCCGACCATCCCCGGCTGGAAGGTCGAGACGATCGGCGACGACATCGCCTGGATGCGGTTCGGCGACGACGGCCGCCTGTACGCCATCAACCCCGAAGCGGGCTTCTTCGGCGTGGCGCCCGGCACCGGCGAGTCCACCAACGCCAACGCGATCAGGACGCTCTGGGGCAACAGCGTCTTCACGAACGTCGCCCTCACCGACGACGGCGACGTGTGGTGGGAGGGGCTCACCGACGAGCCCCCGGCGCACCTGACCGACTGGAAGGGCCGCGACTGGACCCCGGACAGCGAGGAGCCGGCCGCGCACCCGAACGCCCGGTTCACCGTGCCCGCCGGCCAGTGCCCGACCATCGCCCCCGAGTGGCAGGACCCCAAGGGCGTGCCGATCTCGGCGATCCTGTTCGGCGGGCGCCGCGCCACCGCGGTGCCGCTGGTCACCGAGTCGCTGAGCTGGCAGCACGGCGTCTTCACCGGGGCCAACATCGCCTCCGAGAAGACCGCCGCGGCCGAGGGCAAGGTCGGCGAGCTGCGCCGCGACCCGTTCGCGATGCTGCCGTTCTGCGGTTACAACATGGGCGACTACTTCGGCCACTGGATCAACGTCGGCCGTCGGGAGGGCGTCCGGCTGCCGAAGATCTACTACGTCAACTGGTTCCGCAAGAACGACGAGGGCGATTTCATCTGGCCCGGCTTCGGGGAGAACATCCGCGTCCTGAAGTGGATCGTCGACCGGATCAACGGCAGGGCCGAGGCGGTGGAGACCCCGATCGGCCTGCTGCCCGCCGAGCTCGACACCGACGGCCTCGGCCTCTCCGCCGAGGACCTGCGGACCCTGCTGAGCGTCGACACCGAGGTCTGGAAGGAGGAGGCCGCGCTGATCCCGGCCTTCTTCGAGACCTTCGGCGACCACCTCCCCAAGGAGCTCTGGGACGAGTACAACGCCCTGGTCGAGCGCCTGGGCGGGTAGCGCCGGCCGCCGCACCCCGGAGCGATCCGGGATGCGGCGGGAAACGGCCGAAAAACGGTCTCCGCGGCGAACTTCCGTGATGCCCCGATCGTCTACATGACGGCGGGGCATCCGCATCTCCTCCACCCCCAGGAGGCCGGACATGGCAGCAACACTGCTCGTCGTCGCACTGATCCTCCTCGCCGCCGTGGGCTTCACCGCGTCGGCCCTGTCCAGGGAGCATCGCCGGGTCCGCTCGGCCTCATCCGTCACCCTCACCGGCTCACCCGGTCACTACGAGCTGGCCTACCTGGCCGGTGGGCCGTTGCGGGCGGTCAACACCGCCCTGGCCGTGCTCGCCAGGGGCGGCGGCGTCCGCGTGTCCCGGGGCGGCCAGGTCAGCCTGGTCGCCGGGGCCCCGCCGTCCCCCGACCCGATCGAGCGGGCCGTCCTCGAGGCGCTCCGCGTCCGGGGCGGGTCCTGCCAGGCCGGGCAGCTGCGTCACGCCGTGGCCGAGGACCAGGCCATGAACGACCTGCGCGACGGCCTGACGCGGGCGGGTCTTCTCATTCCCGACGGCGCGGTCGCCCCGGCCAGGAGGCTGCTCAACGTCCTGCTGGTCCTCACCGTCATCGCCGTCGCCTTCGAGGTCCTCGCCTTCGGCCCCCTCGTCTTCGAGTTCCTCACCGTCATGTTCATCAGGGGCGGGGGAGGGCTCGCCGTGGTGACGCTGCTGGCCGGCGCCCTCGCCGCGGTCGTCGGCCTGACGACCTACCAGCGCCGGAGGCGTGAGCTGCGCGGCATGCTGACCGACGCCGGACGTGAGGTCCTCGCCGACGCCGGCAGAACCCACGTGCGGGGCGTCCCCCGTGCCGCGGGCCTGCCCCTGTACGCCGCGGTCGGCGTCCCGGTCGCCCTGTACGGCCTCGCCGAGGCCGGTGACCCCGTCCTCGCCGAGGAACTGGCGCACCGGCACGCGCACGGCACCACGAGCTGCGCCTCCGGCTCCTGCGGGGGCTCCTCCGGATCGTCGGGCGACGGCGGCTCCTTCGGCGGGGGCGGCGACTTCGGCTCGGGCGGCTGGGGCGACTCCGGCGGCTCCGACGGCGGCGGGTCGAGTTGCGGCGGTGGATCGAGCTGCGGTGGCGGTGGCTGCGGTGGAGGGGGGTGCGGCGGTGGCTGAGCGGCACGCCGGGACGGTGCGGGGAGGCGACATGACGGGGACCGGGCGGCTGGGGGTCGGCATCGGGTGGCGGCCGGAGATCGACCTGACCGTGGAGCGCCTGCCGGACGTGGACTTCGTGGAGGTCGTCGCGGAGAACATCCGCCCCGGCGACCTTCCCGAGTCGCTGCGGGTGCTGCGCGGCCGGGGCCTGCCGGTGATCCCGCACGGCGTCGGGCTGGGACTGGGCGGCGCCGAACCGCCGGACCCGGACCGCCTGGCGCACCTGGCGGACTGCGCGAGGGCCCTGGACGCCCCGCTGGTCAGCGAGCACCTGGCCTTCGTCCGCGCGGGCGGCATGGAGGCGGGCCACCTGCTGCCGGTCCCGCGCACCCGCGCCGCGCTGGCGGTGGTCGCCGACAACGTACGGCGGGCCCAGGCGGCCCTGCCCGTCCCGCTGGCCCTGGAGAACGTGGCCGCCCTGTTCGGCTGGCCGGACGACGAGATGACCGAGGCCGATTTCCTGGGCGAACTGGTGGAGAGGACCGGGGTCGGGCTGCTGGTCGACGTGGCCAACCTCTACACCAACCAGGTCAACCTGGGCCTGCCGGCCGTCGGCGCGCTGGACGCCCTGCCGCTGTCCGAGCTGGCCTACGTGCACGTCGCCGGGGGGCACCTCCACAACGGCGTCTGGCACGACACCCACACCGCCCGCGTGCCCGGCGAGGTGCTGGACATCCTGGCGGCGCTGCGCGCCCGGGTGGAACCGCCGGGCGTGCTGCTGGAATGGGACGGCGACTATCCCGGCGACGACGTGCTGGAGGCGGAGCTCGGCCGGATCCGCGAGGCGGTGACCCGTGCCTGACCCGGTGGGCCGCCCCGCCCTCTCACCCGTGCCCGATCCCGCCCTCCGGCCCGCTCCCGGTTCCACGTCCCGTCCTGTGCCCGATCTCCGGGTCGAGCTGGCGCGGGCGCAGGCGGAGCTGCTGGCCGCCCTGGTGGCCGGGGGTGAGCCGCCCCGGGGGTTCGACGAGGGGCGGCTGCGGATCCAGGCCGCGAGCCTGGTCTCCAAGAGACGCGGGGTCGTGGCGCGGCTCCGGCCGGACCTCGTGGCGCTGCTCGGCGCCGGGTTCGCCGCCGAGTTCGACGCCTACGCCCGGGTCCGTCCCAAGCCGCCCGGCGGCTCCAGGGCCGACGCCCGGGACTTCGCCGAGCGGCTCAGGGCGGCCGGGCACCCGCTGCCCGAGCCGGAGCCGCACGCGGGGCGTCGCCGGTGGACCCGGTTCGCGCGGATGCCGCGGTTTGGCGGGACGGGGCGGGGATACCTACTCTGACGTGGGGGGACTGCGCTGTCTTGACGGGTCGTACCTGACCGTGACGCCGGTGGCGTGCCGGGACAGCGTCGGCTCGCCGTACGAGGTCACGCTCGAACTCCACCGCGACGGTGTGCTGTACGGCACCGTGGGGGAGCGCTGCGGGTGGCTGCTCGCCCGGCTGGCCCGGGAGGTCACCGAGGCCCGTGACGGTCACCGGGACCAGTGGCCCGATCCCGACGACCGCTTCCCCGGCCTTCCGGGGGAGGACGAACTGTTCGCGTTTCGTTACCGCACCAGGAACGGGATCGTCAGCGGCGGAGAACTCCGATGTCAGCTGCGCACCATCCCGGTCTGGACCCCGGGACGGCGGGGCGGGCCGGGGGAGTGGCGGCTGACGCGGAGGGCGTTCGTCGAGGCGTGGTGCGGTGGCGGGATCGGCCTGCGCGCGGTCCTCACCTCCGCTGAGCTGGGGATCTTCATCGACGCGCTGGTCGCCGAGGCCGAGGAGTGCCTGGGCCGAGCAAGCCCGGCAACCCATCCGGGATCCCCATAGAGGGGGCAACGGGTCCCCGGGACGGCGATAATTGCCTGTCAGCGCCCTCTTCCCACCCCGGGCGTTGGAAGGAGGGGATTCCATGGATGTGCGCGATCTCGTCTACCGGCTGTACGAGCGGCGGCTGGAGGCGAAGCTGTCGCGGCAGCCGGAATCGGTCCCCCGGCACGTCGGCGTCATCGTCGACGGCAACCGGCGCTGGGCGCGGGCGATGGGCCTCGACGACGTCAGCCGCGGTCACCGCAAGGGCGCCGACAAGATCTCCGAGCTTCTGGGCTGGTGCCGGGAGGCCGGCGTCGAGGTCGTCACCGTGTGGCTGCTCTCCAGCGACAACCTCAACCGCTCCAAGGACGAGCTCGACCTCCTGGTGAGGATCATCGAGGACGTGGTCCAGGAGCTCGCGGCGGTCGGCTGGCGCGTCAACCCCATGGGGGCGCTCGACCTCCTGCCGGACCGTACGGCCCGCGTCCTGAAAGAGGCGAAAGAAGCGACATCCCATCGCCCCGGGCTGATTGTGAACGTTGCTGTTGGGTATGGAGGAAGGCGTGAGATCGCTGATGCGGTGCGCTCCCTCCTCCAGGAGCACGCCAGCAAGGGCGCGAGCATCGAGGACCTGGTCGAGGTCCTCGACGTCGAGCACATCGCGGAGCATCTCTACACGCGCGGCCAGCCCGACCCGGACCTCGTCATCCGGACCTCGGGAGAGCAGCGTCTCTCCGGATTCCTGCTCTGGCAGAGTGCCCACTCCGAGTTCTACTTCTGCGAGGCCTACTGGCCCGATTTCCGCAGAATCGACTTCCTGCGGGCGCTCCGCTCCTACGCCGCGCGGCACCGGCGGTACGGTTCCTGACGATCCCTGTGACCAATGCCCCCTTTTGGATAGGCATGGGACATTGGAAGATCGGGTATTCAGGACGTACCGTAACAAGTGGGTGGTCACCGGCCGCCCACACCGGAGAGGGCCCGCCTTTGCGACAACGTTCCGCCAGGGAGGGCCGGGCACCGGCGTCCCTGGCGTGTCGCGCGGCGGGATCCGGTTCCGGTCCGCATCCCAGCTCATGGCAGGGCGCCCCCCAAGGCGCCCGGGGGAGAACGCGTGGCAAACCCTTCGTCCTCAGCCACGTCGCCGGACACCACCCGGCGTACGTACGTCCTGGACACCTCGGTCCTCCTGGCTGACCCGGCGGCGATGAGCCGCTTCGCCGAACACGAGGTGGTCCTCCCGATCGTCGTCATCACCGAGCTGGAGGCCAAGCGGCACCATCCGGAACTCGGTTACTTCGCGCGCAAGGCGCTGAGGTACCTCGACGACCTGCGGGTGACCCACGGGCGGCTGGACGAGCCCATGCCCGTCGGAGACGGCACCATCCGGGTCGAGCTCAACCACAGCGACCCCTCCATCCTTCCCGTCGGCTTCCGGCTCGGTGACAACGACACCCGCATCCTGACCGTGGCGCGCACCCTCGCGGCCGAGGGCCACGACGTGGTCCTCGTCTCCAAGGACCTGCCCATGCGGGTCAAGGCCGCCTCGATCGGGCTGGCGGCGGAGGAGTACCGCGCCGAGCTGGCCTTCGTGGAGTCCTCCGGCTGGACCGGCATGGCCGAGCTCCAGGTGGCCGACGACGACGTCCAGACGCTCTTCGAGAACGGCACCGCGGACGTGCCCGAGGCGCGTGACCTGCCTGCCCACACCGGCCTGCGGCTGCTGTCCAACCGGGGTTCGGCGCTGGGCCGGGTGATGCCCGACAAGTCGGTGCGGCTGGTGCGCGGCGACCGCGAGGTCTTCGGCCTGCACGGCCGTTCGGCCGAGCAGCGCATCGCGCTCGACATCCTGATGGATCCCGAGATCGGGATCGTCTCGATGGGCGGCCGGGCGGGCACCGGCAAGTCGGCCCTGGCCCTGTGCGCGGGCCTGGAGGCGGTCCTGGAGCGCCGCCAGCACCGCAAGGTGATCGTCTTCCGCCCGCTGTACGCGGTCGGCGGTCAGGAGCTGGGCTACCTCCCCGGCAGCGAGAACGACAAGATGAACCCCTGGGCGCAGGCCGTCTTCGACACCCTCGGCGCGATCACCACCCCCGAGGTGATCGAGGAGGTCATGGACCGCGGCATGCTGGAGGTGCTGCCCCTCACCCACATCCGCGGCCGCTCCCTGCACGACGCCTTCGTCATCGTCGACGAGGCCCAGTCGCTGGAGCGCGGGGTGCTGCTGACGGTGCTGAGCCGGATCGGCGCCAACTCCCGCGTCGTGCTCACCCACGACATCGCCCAGCGCGACAACCTCCGGGTGGGCCGGCACGACGGCGTGGTCGCGGTGGTGGAGAAGCTCAAGGGCCACCCGCTGTTCGCGCACGTCACGCTGACCCGCTCCGAGCGCTCGCCGATCGCCGCGCTGGTCACCGAGATGCTGGAGGACATCACGATGTAGCGGGCCCGTCCCCGGCGGGCGGCCGTGCCGCCGCCCGCCGGGGACGGTTCCCGGTCGCGGAGAGACCGGTCACGGGGGCAGCCGCACGCCGTCGGCCGCGAGGTCACGGAACTCGAAGCAGGTGTGCTCACCCCACGACCTGGGCTCGCCGGGGAACAGCCGGGTGATCTCGACGCTCCAGATGCCCTCCTGCTTGTTCTGCCGGATCGTGCAGGTGATCTGGGCGATCCCCGCCCGGGAGAGCCTGCCCTCCCCCGACAGGATCACGTTCAGCCGGTATCCCGTGTCGTCGCCGAGGTCCTTACGGCGGCCCGCCTCGGCGTACCGGGTGGTCTCGGTGTCGTAGTGCCGGAACGCGTCGAGGTCGGTGGACAGCTCCGGCTCGGGCGGCTGCCTGCCGGCCCGGAACAGGGTGTCGACGATGTCGGAGGCGCTGTCGGAGCCCACGGGGATCCTGACGGGCTCCAGGCGGCCGTCGCGCAGCAGGTAGACGGTCACCCACGTGGGGCTGTAGCTGATCACCGGGGGTCGTCCGCGGTCCTGGACGCCGGTGGGGGCGATCCCGCATCCGCCGAGGGCGAGGACGGCCGCCAGGGCGGCGGCGTGCCACCACGGCGGGCGGCCGGGCCGTTCCGTGCCCCTCACCGGGCCGGGCCGTCCCGCGTGCCGTACGGCAGGCCGGTGCGGTGCCGCCTCCCGGGCGGCGCTGTGGCGCGCCCTCATCGCTCGGGCAGCCAGACCGTGAAGAGGACGCCGGGGTCCTGCGCGCGCGCCGAGACGGTGCCGCCGTGCAGCTCGGCGTTGGCGCGGGCGATGGACAGCCCGAGCCCGCTGCCGTCGCCGCCGCTCGCCTTGTAGAAGCGGTTGAACACGTGCGGCAGGTCGGCGGGCGGGATTCCCGGGCCGTGGTCGCGCACCTTCACCTCCAGTCCGCCGGGGGCGCGGCGGGCGGTCACCACGACGGGGGGCGCGCCGTGCCGCAGGGCGTTGCCCACCAGGTTCGCCACGATGACGTCGAGGCGCCGCGGGTCGGCGGAGAAGGCCAGCGAGCGGGGCACGTCCACCTCCACCCGGTCCGACCAGCCCCGCATCTCCAGGCAGTCGTCGATCACGTCGGCGACGTCCACGGCCTCGGCGTTCAGCGTCGCCGCGCCCGAGTCGAACCGGCTGGTCTCGATGAGCTGCTCCACCAGGGTCCGCAGCCGCCTGATCTCCCGCAGGACGAGCCGTACGGCCGCCGCGGGCTCGGCGGGCAGCCGTTCGGCCTCCTCCGAGAGCATGTCGGTCACCGCCGTCATCGCGGTCAGGGGGGTGCGCAGCTCGTGCGAGACGTCGGCGACGAACCGGCGGGACATCGCCTCCAGCGAGCGCAGCTCGGAGACGCTGCGCTCCAGGGCGGCGGCGGTGTCGTTGAAGGTGGCGGTGAGCTGCGCCAGCTCGTCCTGGCCGTGCACCGGCAGGCGGGTGTTGAGCCGGCCGGCTCCCAGTGCCCGGGCCGCCGAGCCCAGCCGCCGGACCGGCAGCAGAACCCGCCTGGCCGACACCAGGGCGACGGCGAGCGCGACGACCAGCATGATGGCGCCGGCCGCGGCCAGCGGGCGGCGCAGGTCGTCCAGGAGGCGCTCCTCCTCGGTGAGGGGGACGAACGCGAAGACGCTCATCCCGGTGGGCCTGGCGATGCCGAGGGGCTCGATCCGCCACACGGGGGTGGCGATGAGCAGCCACATCCGTCCCCGGACGGTCCGGCGGGCGGTCATCATCTCGCGGGTGGACGCGGCGGCGAGATCGGCCGGGACGTCGCCCATGCCGAAGTCGCCGTCGGGGTAGTCGTAGTTCTCGTAGCGGACCACCACCCGGCCGTCGCGGGCGCGCAGGCTCCGCTGGAGGGCGGCGATCTGCGTGTCGGCCGGCGGGCCGTCCCCCGGCCAGCGGGCGCCGACCGGCACCTTGATCCCTTCGACGATGTCGCGCACGTCGCCGACGGCGACCTGCTCGGTCCGGTCGATGACCCGGCGTTTGACGAGCTCGTAGCCGATCACCGCGACCAGCGTGGAGGCGGAGACGGCGATGAGGGTGAAGGCGATGACCAGGCGGCCCCGCAGACCGGTGTGCGGAGGCCTCACGGCGGGCTGAACCGGTAGCCGAACCCGCGGACGGTGTGGATGAACTCCGGTTCGGCGGGCACCTTCTCGATCTTGGCGCGGATCCGCTGGACGCAGGCGTCCACCAGGCGGGAGTCGGCGACGTGGGTGTGGTCCCAGATGGTCCGCAGGAGGTATCTGCGGTTGAGCACCTGGCCGGGGTGGCGGACCAGTTCGAGCAGGAGCCGCAGCTCGGTGGGGGTCAGGTGGATCTCCCGGCCGGCCAGCGACACCTTGAGCGCGCCCCGGTCCACGACCAGGTCGCCGAAGGTGACGCGGTCGGAGGCGGCCGACTCCACGCGGCGCAGCACGGCGCGGATCCGCGCGTCCAGCACGCGCGGCTCGACGGGTTTGACCACGTAGTCGTCGGCGCCGGCCTCCAGGCCCACGACCACGTCGAGGTCGTCCCCGCGGGCGGTGAGGAGGATGACGGGCAGCTGGTCCATCCGGCGGATGCGGCGGCAGACCTCGACCCCGTCGATGCCGGGGAGCATGACGTCGAGGACGGCGATCTCGGGGCGGCGCGACCTGATGTGGGCGAGGGCGTCCTCGCCGTTGTCAAAGGAGGTCACGGTATGCCCCTGCCGGCTCAGCGCCAGCTCCAGCCCCGTCCGGACCGAGGGGTCGTCTTCCACCAGAAGGATGCCCGCCACGTCGCAATTATTCGCCCAAATGCCAGCAGATCGACGCCTGTCATTGAACTGTGACAGGGGTGGGACGGGCCGGGCGGTACGGCGGGCCCCTCCGGGACCTCCCGCTCCGGCGCGCGGTCCGGAGTGACTGCGAGTCGTGAAAATGTGACTGAAATCACAGTCAATAACCAAATGACGGGAAAGTCCATGTAATCAGCAGGTAAGCAGGGGGAACGTCCGCTGATCTCGCCGAGGAGGCAGACCAACTCCGCCGTTCAGGTTGCGGAGCACCCCCCCGCGCACGGCAAGCTCAAGGTCGTGAGCTCAGGACCGCCGCAGTTGAGGGAGCATCCGGCTCCGCGCCCCCGCCGTAGCGCCAGGAAACCCGCCAGACGGGACAAGACGGCCTCCCAGGCCCCACAGACCCCGCAGGACCCGCGGACCGGGCGAGCCGGGAAGAAGAAGGGGTGGCTGACCCCCAAGCGCGCCGTCATCCTCGGGACGACGGCGGCCGTCGTCGTGGGCGGCGGAGGGTTCACCGCCTACACCGCGATCCAGAACGCCTCCGCCCCGAAGCAGGCGCCGCTCTCCCTGAACGAGATGTCGAAGATGTTCGGCGGCGGCGACCCGTTCGGACCCGACCCCGAGGGCGACGTCCTCAAGGCCCAGGCCGCCCAGGCGCTCAAGGCCGACCGGCTGGCCGCCCAGCGGGAGAAGGGCCGCAAGCTCAGCCCCATCAAGATCGTAAAAGAGGCGCCCGGCGGCAACGGCTTCGACCCCAAGCAGCTCCCCTCCGGCTCGGCCAACCCGTCCGGCAACCGCGCGCTGGGCAAGCAGATGCTGGAGTCGCGCGGCTGGGGCGACCAGTGGGGCTGCCTGGAGAGGCTCTGGACCAAGGAGAGCGGCTGGAACGAGCGGGCGATGAACCGCTACAGCGGCGCCTACGGCATCCCGCAGTCCCTGCCCGGCAGCAAGATGGCCAGCGCCGGCGGCGACTGGCAGACCAACCCCGCCACCCAGATCGCGTGGGGCCTCGGCTACATCAAGGGCCGCTACGGGACGCCATGTGGTGCCTGGGCCCATTCCCAGGCCACGGGCTGGTATTGAGACACCAGGACTCGGCAAGTCTGACCGCCTCCATGCCATGGGCGACGCACCCTGGGGCTCATGGATGTGAAGGTCAGCGTGGTGGTGCCGGTGCGAGACCCCGGCACCGCGGCAGACGCCTGTGTCCGCTCGCTCCTGGAACAGTCGATGGCCCCGGAGGAGTACGAGGTCGTCTTCGCCGACGCCGGACCGGGCGACGGGATCCGGCGGCGCCTTGAGACGCTGTCGGCGGCGCGGCCGAACGTCCGGGTGATCCACCTGGAGGAGACCGGCTCGCCGATGCGGGGCCGCAACAGCGGCATGGCCGTCGCCCAGGGCGAGTACGTCTACCTCATGGAGCAGACCGATCGGCTGGAGCGGACCGCGCTGGAGCGGATGTACCGGCGGGCCGTGCAGACCGACGCCGACGTCCTCCTCGGACGGCTGGCATCCGGCCGGACGCCGCCCTCCCCGGTGTTCGAGGCCGACCGCGACCGCGCCGACGTCCTCAAGGACCGGCTGCTGTCGGCGCTGACCCCGCACAAGCTCTACCGCCGGGCGTTCCTGGACGCCGAGGCGCTCTGCTTCCCCGACCCCGGCGGGCGCCTGGCCGAGGAGGCCTTCGTGCTCCGCGCCTACCTGCGGGCCAAGGTCGTCGCGGTCATGGCCGACGAGGTCTGCTGCCACGTCGCCGAACGCCCCGAACCGCCGGGCGACCCGTACGTGCAGGGGGCGGAGCTGCGCGAGCTGCTCGACGTCATCGACGCCGAGCTGCCGCCGGGACGGCGGCGCGACCGGATGTACGCGCACTGGCTGCGGGCTTCGGTGCTGCGCCGGCTCGGCGGCAACCGGTTCGTCACCGCCTCCGCCCGGGAGCGGGCGGCCGCCTTCACCACGCTGCGCGAGCTCGTCATCCAGCGCTTCCCACCGCACCTCGACCGCTACCTGCCCGTCCACCTGAGGGTCCGCGCGGCCCTGCTGCGCGCCGGCCGCCTCGACCGGCTCCTCGCACTGGCCGAGGCCATGCGCGGCGCCCATCTGCGGGCCGACCTGAGGGAGGCCGGCTGGCGGGACGGCGCGTTCGAGATGACGCTCACCGTCGAGATCATGCGGGCCGGCGGCGAGCCGATGCGGTTCGTCCCGTACGGGGAGACCGGCCTGCTGTGGGATCCACCGGTGCCGCTGGACGTCCACCTCCCCCCGGAGCTGGTGGACGTCACCCGGGCCGTCTCGCAGGCCCGGGTCGAGGTCTACGTCAGGCACCCCGGCAGCGGGCTCGTCCACGCCCTGCCGGTGACGTCGTCGCTGACCCGCTGCCGGCACCGCAACGGGATCAGGCTGCAGGCCGGGGCGACCGCCCGGCTGGAGGTGGACACCGCGGCCCTGGGCCGTCCGCTGCCGGCCGGCTCATGGGAGGTCCACGTGCGCATGCACGGCGGGGCGCACCGGGCCCGCGCCCGGGTGGCCGGCGCCCCGGACGGCTGCGTCGGCGAGCTGGCCGGCGGCTCCCGGCGGCTGGTCGTCCCCTGGTGGTCGGAGGAGGGGGAGCTGAGCGTCTGCGTGGAGCCCCGCTCGTTCTCCGAGTCGATCGTCCTGGTATCGACGGGCACGACGGTCATCCGCGACCGGGGACAGGTCTTCGTCGTCGTGCCGGTGCCGTACGTGCCGCCGAGCGGGGGGCCGCCCGCCGAGCTGGCGCTGCGCCGGGCGGCCCGCCCGGACCAGGAGGTGTGCGTGCCCGCGCTCATCGAGCCGGGCGTTCCGGGACGCCACGCGGGGCGGCTGGTGGCCAGGGTCCCGACCCGGCTCGCCGCCCAGGAGGGGTTCCTGTGCCCGGGGGAGTGGCTGCCGTTCCTGCGGCTGGACGGAGGGGAGACGGCCCTGCGCTTCCGGGTGCGGATGGGCCGCACCGGCCGGGTGGAGGCCGGCGGCGCGGACGGCGCGGACGGCGCGGACGGCACGGACGGCCGGGCCGCGGCCGGACCCCGGCACCCGCCGGTCCGTCGCGCGGTCCTGCGGGTTCCCGGGGTCCGGGGCGCCGTCCGGCTGGCCCGGACGGTGCGGCGGCACTACCTGCCGAGCTGACGGGCCGTCGGCGGGACCGTCGCTCCGCGGACCGCCGGCGGGGCGGGCGCCCGGCGGGGCCGCGCCGCCCGGGTGACCCGGGCGGCGCCGCGGGACGCTACCCGTCGAGCCGGCAGCCGTTGACGAGGTCACCGCTCTCCGGGCGCGGCAGGGTCGCGCTCGGCGGGGGAGCCTGACCCTTCTCCACCCAGCCCGCGAGGGCGTCGAAGGCGGTGCGGAAGCACGGCAGCATCGGCCTGAGCCTGTCGGGGAAGCTCGCGTACAGGCCGTCGGTGTGGGTGCCGTCGGTGATCCGGTAGTAGCGGAACGGCCGGTCGCCGACCATCTTCGCGTAGACGTCCCCGGTGCGGGAGATCGGCAGCAGCGTGTCCAGCGTGCCCTGGAGGGTGATCAGGGGCTTGCCGATCCGCCCGGTCAGCTCGATCTTCCTCACCGCCGGCGCGACCTGCTTCCTGCGGGCCGCGTAGTGGTAGTCGGCGTCGCAGGCCGGCGTGCCCGAGGCGCAGTACGGCGTGCCCGCCTCGGCGTCGCCGTCGTAGCCAGGGTCGAGCTCCTCACGGTAGAGCCGCTGGGTGAGGTCCCAGTACACCTGGTGGTGGAAGGGCCACAGGAACTCCGACCCCTTGGCGTAACCGGCGTCGTACATCGCCTGGGCGTCACCCGCGGGGTAGGCCCGCAGCGCCGGCGGCAGGAAGGTCAGGAGGTTGTCGTCCTGCGTCCACAGGGTGCCCTCCCAGTCCACCCCGCCGTCGTAGAGCCACGGCCGGTTCTCCAGCTGCCAGCGGACGAGGTAGCCGCCGTTGGAGATGCCCGCGGCGTAGGTGCGGCGGGGGAGCCTGCCGTACCGCTGCGCGACGACGGCCTTGGCGGCGACCGCCACCTGCGTGACCCGGGTGTTCCACTCGGCGAGCGCGTCGCCGGGCTGCCTGCCGTCCTTGTAGAACTCGACGCCGGTGTTGCCCTTGTCCGTCGCCGCGTAGGCGTAGCCCTTCGCCAGCGCCCAGTCGGAGATGACGAAGTCGTTGGCGTACTGCTCGCGGTTGCCGGGGGTGCCCGCGACGACCAGCCCGCCGTTCCAGTCGTCGGGCAGCCGGATCACGAACTGCGAGTCGTGGTTCCAGCCGTGGTTGGTGTTGGTGGTGGAGGTGTCGGGGAAGTAGCCGTCGATCTGGACGCCGGGCACGCCGGACGGGCTGGTCGCCCCGGCCGGGTGCAGGCCCGACCAGTCGGCGGGGTCGGTGTGCCCGGAGGCGACCGTTCCGGTGGTGGTGAGGTCGTCCAGGCAGGACTTCTCCTGGTGCTCGGCGCCCACGACCGTCAGCGGTCTCATCGGCCCGCAGTGCCGGCCGGAGGCGCCGGCCGTCTCGGCGGTGGCGGCCGGGGCGGACGCCAGGGCGGCGGCGGTGAGGAGCGCCGCGCCCGCGGCGAGCGCGGCGGGCCGTCGGCGGCGGGATGTCGTCATATGTCAGCTCCGCTTCAGGTGGTCGGTGAGGGCGGCGCGGAACTCCTCGGGCCGCTCGACGTGCGGGCTGTGCCCGCAGTCGAGGACGACCTCGGTGAAGTTCCCGTACCGCCGCAGCACGGTCCTCGTCTGGGTCACCATCGGCTGGGCCGGGGTGCCGGGGGACCCGGGGACGATTCCGAGGGCGCCCAGGTGGGCGAGGTCGAGCATCGAGGTGTCGGAGACGATCACGTCGGAGTCGCCCCTGACCCACAGGACCGGCGGCTTGGGATCGACAGTGTGCAGGTCGTCCAGCCGCAGGTAGGTGGGGGCCATGGTGTTGAGCACCCCGCGGGGACCGGGGGCGGTGCCGGGCCAGGCGTCCGAGGGGACCGCGTCGCCCGGGTAGTTGTCCTCGCCGACCCTCGTGGTGAGCATCGAGGAGACGTAGACGTCCTCGTCCTCGGGAGCCAGGACCGTGCCGGGCTTGACGTACGTGGCGCGCAGCACGCTCCGCGGCGACAGGGGCGAGTCGGCCGACCGGTCGCCGGCGGCCAGCAGCCGCACGAACTCCGGGTTGGCCGCGCCCGCGCCGCCGCCCGCCCCGTCGGGGTGGTTCAGCGTGCCGTCCGGCCCGTGCGTGCCGCCGAAGCCGTACGGCGAGACCGGGTTGACCAGCGTCACGCTCCGCACGGCCGAGGGCCGGTCGCGCAGCGCCTGCAGCACGACCCCGCCGCCCATGCTCCACCCCACCAGGTGCGCGTCCGGCAGGTCGAGGGCGTCGAGGAGTGCGAGGACGTCGTCGGAGAAGTCCCGCAGGCCGCGGGTGGCGTCGACCGGCGCCGGGTCGCTTCCGCCGAAGCCGCGCAGGTCCACCGCGAGCGGCCGGTAACCGCCGGGCAGGGCGAGCATCGTCTCCCGCCAGAAGACGGAGCTCGACACGTTGCCGTGGACGAACAGCACCGGCTCGCCCCCGGCCACCCCGGAGGTCAGGACGTTCTGGGTGATCCGGGCGGTGGGCACCCGCCGGTTCTCAAGATGCATCGGACGCTCTCCGGTACGGGCTCAGCGGACGGTCGGGGCGGAGGCGGCGTCGCCCTCGGCGCGCACGGTGGCCAGGTCGCGGTCCTTGGTCTCCCGGGCGACGAAGACGGTGATCAGGGTGACCACGGCGGCGATCAGTACGTAGATCATGACCGGCACGGCGGAGCCGTACTGCTGCAGCAGGGCCACCGCGATCAGCGGGGCGATGCCGCCGGCGACGATCGAGGCGAGCTGCGCGCCGACCGACACGCCCGAGTAACGCATCCGGGTGGCGAACAGCTCGGAGAAGAACGCGGCCTGCGGGCCGTACATCGCGCCGTGCAGGATCAGGCCGACCGTGACCGCCAGGGTGACCGCGAAGAAGTTCTTCGTGTCGATCAGCGGGAAGAAGGCGAAGGCCCACACGCCCACCCCGGCCGCGCCGATCAGGTAGACCGGGCGACGGCCGAGCCGGTCGGACAGCGCGCCCCACATCGGGATCGAGAAGAAGTGGATGGCCGAGCCGATCAGCACCGCGTTGAGCACCGTGGGCTTGTCCAGGTCCGCCGCCTCGGTGGCGTACACCAGCACGAACGCGGTGATCACGTAGTAGGAGACGTTCTCCGCGAAGCGGGCGCCGATCGCGATGAGGACGTCGCGCCAGTGGTAGCGGAACACGTCGGCCATGGGCGTGCGCTTGACCGGCTTGTGCTCGGCGTTGGCGACCGCCTGCTGGAAGATCGGCGACTCGCTGATGGACAGGCGGATCCACAGGCCGATCAGCACCAGGACACCGGAGAGCAGGAACGGGATGCGCCAGCCCCAGCTGTTGAACGCCTCGTCGCTCTGGAACGCGGCCAGCAGCGCGAGCACCGCGGTGGCCAGCAGGTTGCCGCCGGGGGCGCCGGACTGCGGCCAGGAGGCCCAGAACCCACGCCGCTTCGGGTCGCCGTGCTCGGAGACGATGAGCACCGCGCCGCCCCACTCGCCGCCGAGGGCGAAGCCCTGGACCAGCCGCAGGGCCGTCAGCAGCAGCGGGGCCGCGGCGCCGACCGTCGCGTAGGTCGGCAGGCAGCCGATCAGGAAGGTCGCGGCCCCCATCAGCAGCAGGCTGATGACCAGGAGCTTCTTACGGCCGAGGAGGTCACCGTAGTGACCGAAGACGAGCGCGCCGAGCGGGCGGGCCACGAAGCCGACGGCATAGGTCAGGAACGCCAGCAGGGTGCCGGTGAGCGGGTCGGACTTGGGGAAGAAGAGGGCGGGGAAGACCAGCGCGGCGGCGGATCCGTACAGAAAGTAGTCGTACCACTCGATCGTCGTGCCGATCAGGCTGGCGGCGACGATCTTGCCGATAGGGGTTCGGGTTTTTTCTGGCATCTCACTCACCAAGGGGTTGCGCTGTTGGGGGGATGTCGGCTCACGGTACGTAGTGACCGGCATCACTCCTATGGGTGCGGTCCCCATAGCCGGAGGAGAGGGTATGTGGGCGCCCGAGATCACGACACCTGACGGGACGGGCGGTAAGGGGGCTTACCCGATTGTGACCTATGTGCCCGGGACGGCGGACCCGGGCGGCGCGGACCCGGGCGGCGCGGACCCGGGCGGCGCGGACCCGGGCGGCGCGGACCCGGGCGGCGCGGACCCGGGCCGGGCCGATGGGCGGCCGCGGGTCCGACCGGTCGCCGGGCCGCGGGAAAGGGCCGCGGGTCAGTTGCTGAGGCGGTGGAGGCGCAGGGCGAGCTGGATCTCCAGCGCCCGGTCGGGGTCCTGCCAGCCCGCGCCGAGGAGCCGGCCGATCCGGTCCAGCCGCTGGGTGACGGTGTTGACGTGGATGTGCAGGGCCTCCGCGGTGCGCGACAGCGAGCCCCCGGAGGCGAAGTAGGCGGTGAGCGTGCGCTCCAGGGCGGTCCCCCGGCGCGCGTCGTAGGTGAGCACCGGGCCGAGCGTCGAGGTCAGGAACGCCTCGATGTCGTGCCCGTCGCCGACGAGCAGCCCGACGAAGCCCAGCTCGGCGGCGCTCGCGCCGTCCCCCGTCCGGCCCAGCGCGAGCAGCGCGTCGGCGCAGCGCTGCGCCTCGCCGTGGGCGGCGGCGATCGGCTCCGAGCCGCGCACGGGGCCTGCGGCGCCCGCCGTGGCAGGGCGGCCGAGGGACGCGCTCAGCTCGGACGCCACCTGTCTGGCCAGGGGGCCGGGCCGGTCGCCGGGCAGCAGCAGAACCACCTCGTCGCCCCGCAGGGCGGCCAGGCCGCCCTTCAGCGTGGCCTGGGAGGAGGCCCAGAACGCGGCGCGCTCGCGCCCCCCGCCGTGGCGGACCACGATCACCACGTGGTCGGCGTTCAGGTCGACCCCGACCCGCCGGGCCCGCTGCGCCAGGCCGTCCAGGCCGGGCCGGGAGATCAGGTCGTCCAGCAGCTCGCCCCTGACCCGGCCCTCGGCCTCGGCGGCGGTGCGCCGTGACAGCAGCAGCAGCGCGGTGACCAGCGCGGCCCGCTCCAGGATGCGCTGGTCGGTGTCGGCCACCGGGTCCTCGTGCCGCAGCACCAGCGTGCACAGCGGCTCGCCGCCGACGTCCATCGAGGCGACCAGCAGGTTGCCCTTGCGGACCGTACGGCCCAGCGCCCGCGACGACCGCGCGGCCTCGGCGATGGCCTCCGCGGTGGTCCCGGCCGCCCGCCCGCCGCGCGCCGGGCCCTTCCCGGACCCGCCCGTCCCCTGATCGAGCGCGTCCTCGCCCGGGTCCAGCGCGCCGACGTCCCCGGTGATCGCCTGCCCGGTCTCGTCCAGGACGACCAGCGAGCCGCCGAGCACCTCGGTGACCACGGCGGCGACGTCCCGGACCCCGCCGCCGCGCAGCACCAGCCCGGCCATCCGGTCGTGCGCCAGCGCGGCCCGCTCCACCGCCTCGCCGTGCGCCTTGGCCTGCCGGCTGGCCTCGCTGAGCTCCTCCAGGGCGTTCCGGGTCTCCTGCAGCAGCCGGGCGTTGTCGATGGCCACCGCCGCGTGCGCGGCCAGTGAGCCGAGCAGCACCACCTCGTCCTGGGTGAACGGCCGCACGCTCCGGTTGGAGGCGAACAGCACGCCGATGACCCGCGCGCCCAGCTTCAGCGGAACGCCGAGGATGGCCACCAGGCCCTCGTCGTGGACGGCCTCGTCGATGTGCGCCTTGTGGTTGAACCGCTCGTCGGAGAAGTAGTCGGCCGTCGCGTACGGCGTGGCGGTCTGGGCGACCAGCCCGCCCAGACCGGCGCCCATGGCCAGCCGCACGTTGCGGAACTTCGCCGACACCGAGCCGTCGGTCACCCGCATCCGGGTGTCGCCCCGCTCGGGGTCGATCAGTGTCATGTAGGCGACGTCGGTGCCCAGGAGCTGCCGGGCCCGGCGCACGATCGCCTCCAGCACGGCGTCGAGGTCGCGCAGTCCCGCCAGGTCGCTCGCCGTGTCGAACAGGGCGGCCAGCTCCGCCTCCCGCCGGGCCCGGCGCCACAGCTGCGCCCGCACCTTCAGCGCGGTGAGCTTGGCGTCCTCCAGCTCGGCGAGCGTGGCCGCGTCCACCCCGGCGGCGCGGGCGGCCAGGATGGGCCCCTCGAACTCGACCGACGACGCTTCCCTGGCCAGCAGTTCGAGGTAGATCCCTACGTTCATACCCTCCATTGTCGCGGCGCTTCCTATCTATCCCGATCTGCCCCGGTATCGCTCACCGCTGGGCACGGGGAGCGATCCGCCGGGTGCGGGGAGCGGCCCGCCGGGTGCGGGGAGCGGCCCGCCGGCCGTCCCCGCGCCGCGGGCGCGCGGTGGTGCCCGGCCCGCGCCCCGCACGGGCCGGGGGTCAGTGGGCGGTCCAGCCGCCGTCGACGGGCAGGGACACCCCGGTGAGGAACGAACCGTGCGGGCCGCAGAGGTAGGCGACCAGCTCGGCCACCTCCTCCGGCTCGATCAGCCGCTTGATCGCGGCAGGGGCCAGCATGATCTTCTCGATCACCTCGTCCCTGCCGATCCCGTGCGTCTCGGCCTGGGCGTCGACCTGCTTCTCGACCAGCGGCGTGCGGACGTAGGCGGGACACACGCAGGTGGAGGTGACCCCGTGCGGGGCTCCCTCCAGGGCGATGACCTTCGACAGGCCCTCCAGCGCGTGCTTGGCCGTGACGTACGCCGCCTTGTACGGCGAGGCGCGCAGCCCGTGGATCGAGGAGATGTTGACGATCCGGCCCCAGCCGCGCTCGTACATCCCCGGCAGGACCGACCTGACCAGCAGGAAAGGGGCCTCGACCATGACCTTCATGATCTTGGAGAAGACCTCCGGCGGGAAGTCCTCGATCGGCGCGACGTGCTGGAAGCCCGCGTTGTTGACCACGATGTCCGTGCCCGGGGGGAGGGCGTCGGTGAAGTCCGGGGCCGACAGGTCCGCGACCACCGGCGTGCCGGACACCTCCGTGGCCACCTTCGCGGCGGCCTCCGCGTCCATGTCGACCACCACCACGTGCGCCCCGGCGGCGGCCAGGCGGTGTGCGCAGGCACGCCCGATCCCGCTGCCCGCCCCGGTCACCACGGCCCGGCGTCCTGTCAGGTCCATCATGCCGCCGAATGTATGCAATCGGCCGAACACCGGCCCATGTACGCGGTCGCCATAGTCCCATGGTCGGCTATGTGTGCGTCGCGGGTCCCCCGGGGTGCCGGGCGGTCCACCCGCCCGGCCGGGGCGGGCGGCGCGGGACGGCCGCCGGCGGTCCACCCGTTCGGCCGGAGGCGTAGGGCGGTCGCCGGGTGGCCCGCCTCCCTGTCCGGGACGGCCCCCGGCGGTTCGCCTGCCCGTCCGGGACGGCCGTCGGGCGGTGACCGGCGGATCGGTGTCGCGACCGCCGCCCGGTCCTCAGACGGTGACCGGGTAGGTCAGCGCCAGCTCGTCGCCCGGCAGGCCCCGGATGCCCCAGTTGACCTGCGGCGCCTCCAGGAGCACGATCTCCAGGTCCTCGGACGGCAGGCCGAGGACCTCCCGCGCCCTGGCGAACAGGGTGCGGATCAGGTCGCGCTTGGCCTGCGGGGAGCGGCCCTCGAAGCAGATGATCTCCACGATGAGATACCGCTCGCTCCGCTGCGGACAGACCATGTCCTCGGCGTCCAGCAGCAGGAACCGGTGGAACCGCTTTTCCGCGGGGAGCTTCCACGCCTCCGTCAGGCAGCCGTGGACGGTGTCGGAGAGCTCCCGGCGCCGGTCGGCCCAGACGTCGCGGCGGCCGTAGAACTTGACCTGTGCCATGGTTCGATTCTCCTGCGGGGAGGCCCCGGACGTCCGTCCGGGGCGGAATCGGGGACACCGAGTCTTCCATGTCTCCCGCGTCTCCCACGGCGTCCCCGGCCGCCTGACGGCCTGACGGCCTGACCGTACCCGGGGCGCCGGGCGCGGGTCGTCCGCCGCCGCGTCGCCGTCCGCTCCGCCCATGACCCTCAGGAGCCCCCGCGGCTCCCCGGTCTCCGGCGGGGGAGCCGCGTCAGGACGGTCGCCGGGTCATGGACAGCACGTCCAGCAGGTCGTCGAGCTGTTCCTCGGTGACGGCGCCAGAGGCGACGTGGCCGCGCTCGACGACGACCTCGCGGATCGTCCTGCGCTCGGCGAGGGCCTGCTTGGCGATCTTCGCCGCCTCCTCGTAGCCGACGTACCGGTTGAGGGGCGTGACGATCGACGGGGACGACTCGGCGTACTCGCGCATCCGGTCGGCGTTGGCCGTGACGCCCTGGACGCACCGGTCGGCCAGCAGCCGGGAGACGTTGGCGATCAGCCGGATGGACTCCATGATGTTGCGGGCGATGACCGGCAGCATCACGTTGAGCTCGAAGTTGCCCGAGGCCCCGGCGAACGCGATCGCCGCGTCGTTTCCGATGACCTGGGCGGCGACCATGTGCGTCGCCTCGGGGATCACCGGGTTGACCTTGCCCGGCATGATCGACGATCCCGGCTGGAGGTCGGGCAGGTCGATCTCGCCGAGGCCGGCCCTGGGGCCCGAGCCCATCCACCGCAGGTCGTTGGCGATCTTGTTGAGCGAGACGGCGACCGTACGGAGCTGGCCGGAGAGCTCCACGATCGCGTCCCGCGCGCCCTGGGCCTCGAAGTGGTCGGGAGCCTCGGAGAACGGCAGCCCGGTGGCCTCCCGGAGCTTCTCGATGACCTTGGGCACGAAGCCGGGCGGGGTGTTGATCCCGGTGCCGACGGCCGTGCCGCCCAGCGGGAGCTGAACCAGGTGCGGGATGGCCGAGCGCACCCGGGCGACGGCGTTGTCGATCTGGGTGGCGTACCCGCCGAACTCCTGGCCGAGGGTGACCGGCGTGGCGTCCATCAGGTGGGTGCGGCCGGACTTGACCACGCCCTCGAACTCCAGCGACTTGCTCCGCAGCGCGGTGGCCAGGTGCCGCAGCGAGGGGATCAGGTGGTAGGTCACCTCGGTCGCGGCGGCGACGTGGATGGAGGTGGGGAAGACGTCGTTGGACGATTGCGAGGCGTTGACGTGGTCGTTGGGATGGACCGGACGGCCCAGCCGCTCCTCGGCCAGGGTGGCGATCACCTCGTTGGCGTTCATGTTGGAGGAGGTGCCGGAGCCCGTCTGGAAGACGTCGATCGGGAACTCGGAGTCCCATTCGTTCTCGGCGACGTCGGTGGCCGCCTCGGCGATCGCCTGCGCCAGGTCCTTCTCCAGGACCCCGAGTTCGGCGTTGACCTCGGCGGCGATCGCCTTGATCAGGCCGAGGGCGGCGATGTGCGGGCTCTCCAGCCCCCGCCCGGATATCGGGAAGTTCTCCACCGCCCGCTGTGTCTGCGCCCGCCACTTCGCGTCCGCCGGAACCTGTACCTCGCCCATCGAGTCGTGCTCGATCCGGTATTCGGTCATGGGTCCAGTCTGCGTCCTGCCGGATAAAGCCGTAATTCAGCATCCTCCGGACGAACCACTCCGGCTCCGGATCGGCCGGCACCGACCGACCGTCCGACCGTCCGTGCGTGCGGCGCCGGTCGTCCGTGCGGCGGCGCCGACCCCCGCCGGCGCCGCCGCGTCTCCGTACGGCGGTGCCGCCGCGTCAGCCCTTCGGCTGCTGGAAGCGGATCATGTTGCCCGCCGGGTCGCGGAAGGCGCAGTCGCGGACGCCGTACGGCTGGTCGATCGGCTCCTGGACGACCTCGGCGCCGGACGCACGGACCTCCTCGAAGACGGCGTCGCAGTCCGGGGTGGCGAAGACGACGGCGCGCAGCAGGCCCCTGGCGAGCAGGTCGCCCAGCGCGGCGACGTCCTTCGGGTCGGCGTTCGGGTCGGCCTCGAGGGTCTCCAGGACGACGTTGACGTCCGGCTGCGACGGCGGGCCCATGGTCAGCCAGCGCGCCTTCCCGTACGCGACGTCGTTGCGGACCTCCAGGCCGAGCGCGTCCCGGTAGAAGGTGAGCGCCTTCTCGGCGTCGTCGACGGTGATGTAGCAGTAGTGCAGGGTGAGTTCCATGCCGATCACGCTATGGCCGGCGATCCCTCCGGGACTTCTCGATTCCTGACCGGTTCGGCGGGACACCGGTCGCCGGGTGTCCGTGAAGGCGGTGCTTGGCGCGGGCCGCCGGATGCCCGTGAAGGCGGTGCGTCAGGCGAAGGCGGCCACCGCCATGATGATGATCACGATCAGCGCGACGGCGGCGATCCCCAGGAGGGCGATCAGGCCGATGCGGGTACGGGGCGGTGTGGTGTTCTGCACGCCCTTGCCGCCCTGCCCGGCGATCGCGAACAGGTCGGTGCCCAGCCCGTGGGAGCGGAGCTGGTCACCGGTGAGCCGGGCCCCGGGGGCGGCTCCGGGGCCCCGCGCGTGGTCCCAGGGCGCTCCGGGTCCGCCGGGATCGCCGTGCGCCCCGACGGGGGGCAGCATGCGGGTGTCCGCGGCGCCCTCGTTCGCCGGTCCCGGCGCCGCCGGGGCACGGGGTGGGAAAGCCTGTGCCGAAGACGGCCCCCGGGCCGGAGACGCGGTCCCGGGCCCGCCGGGTGGCCGGTCATGGGAGCCGAGCGCCTGGTCGCGGGCGGGCAGGCGGAGGCCCCCCTGCGGGCGGGCGACCACCATGGTCCGGTCGGCGTCGAACTCCCCGTCCTCACCGGGAGGCGTGCCCGCCGGGCCCCGCGGCGCCGGGGACGCGCCGCCGGGTGCGGAGGGGGCGGACGGTGCGGCACCGGACGCGGCGGGCCGGGAGGCCGGGAGACCGTACGGCGGCGTGGCCGGGCGCCCGGTCTTCGGCGCGGCGGTCCCGGGCGGCCGCGGAGGCTCCGTTGACTGCGGCGGCCGCGGGGGCTGCGGCGAGGGCCGCGGGGGCTGCGGGGCCGGATGCGGGCTCGGCTCCGGGGCCCGGAAAGCGGTGGGCTGGGGAACGGGGGAGGCGGAGGGGTGCGGCGCGGGCGGCGCGGAGGGGACGGGCCGTGCCGCGAACGTGCCGGTGGAGGGGATCTCGTCCGGCGAGGCGGGATGCCCGGCGCCCGGGGCCGCCGGGCCCGCGGGGGCGTCGGCCACGGCGCGGAGCATCGCCATCGCCCTGCCCGGTTCGGGCCGCGCGCGGAAGTCGCGCTCCAGGAGCCGCTCCAGAACGGGCCGCAGCGGCCCGGCCAGCACCGGCGGATCGACCCGGTCGGTCATCAGGGCGGCCAGGGTCTCCGACACCGAGGACCGCTCGTAGGCGGGCCTGCCCTCCACCGCGAAGTACAGCGTGGCGCCCAGGGACCACAGGTCGGACTCCGGACCGGTGTACTCGCCGCGTGCCCGCTCCGGCGGGGTGTATCCCGGCGAGCCGATGACCATGCCGGTGCTGGTGAGGCTGTCGTCCCCCTCGGCCTTGGCGATGCCGAAGTCGGTGAGCACGACCCGGCCGCTCTCGGTGAGCAGCACGTTGCCGGGCTTGACGTCGCGGTGCAGCACCCCCTGGGCGTGAGCGGCGCGCAGCGCCCCGAGGAGGTCGACGCCGATCTCGGCGACGAGCCTGGGCGGCAGCGGTCCCTCCTCCTCGATCACCTGCTCCAGGGAACGGGCGTGCACCAGCTCCATGATGATCCAGGGGCTGTCGCCCTCGATGATCGCGTCATGGACGGTGGCCACCGAGGGGTGGCCGATGCGGGCGGCCGTACGGCCCTCGCGGATCATGCGCTCCCGGAGCTCGGCGCGCTGGGCGTCGCTGAGACCGCGCTCCTGCCGGATCTCCTTGATCGCGACTTCGCGCCCGAGGGAACGGTCGTAGGCCCGCCACACCGTGCCCATCGTGCCCCGGCCGATCGGAGCGATCAGCTCGTAGCGGTTCGCGAGCAGGCGCCTCTGCTGTTCCGGCATGAGAAGAAGATAGCGATTGTTGGTTGTAGATCGCTTTACCCGCGCTTGCGAAGCTTTTTCGGCCAGAGGAGACGCGGCAGCATCAGCCTGATCATCGGCGTCAGGATCGGCCCGAACGGCTGCGGGGCGGGAAGCCGCTCCACCGGCTTGCGGTGCACGCCCTCGGCCGGACGCCGGTGGCCCCGCAGCGGCCCCGTCGGCGTCGGGGTCGGCGCGGCGGGGGCCTGGAACGGGCCCGGCGGCGGCACGAACGACGGGGGAGCGCTCTGCGGGCCGACCCGGTGCAGCCCGCGGTGCTGCGGACGGCGGTTGAACGACGGCACCGTGATCGTCGTGCCGTTCCGCAGCGGGCGGGGGATCGGCTCCTCCACCACCCCGCCGGCCGCCACCCGGGCGAGCAGCAGCGAGGCACGGACCGCGTCGAGCCGGGTCGCCGGGTCGATGGCGAGCAGGCCGCGCAGCACCGGGGTCAGCGGCCCGGCCTTCTCCATCGGGATCGGCTCGCCGCTGGTGAGCGCGGCCAGCGCGGCGGCGGCCGTACGGCGTCCGTGCAGGCCGCGTCCCTCGACGGCGGTGTAGAGGGTCGCGCCCAGTGACCACAGGTCGGCGGCCGGGCTGGCCTTGGCGCCCAGGACGCGCTCGGGGGAGATGTATCCGGCCGAGCCGAGCACCATGCCCGCCTGGGTGATCGGCACGTCCCCCTCCAGCGCGGCCAGGCCGAAGTCGGTGAGCACCGCCCGCTCGGGCGTCACCAGGACGTTGCTGGGCTTGACGTCGCGGTGCAGGATGCCCTTGGCGTGCACGGCGCGCAGCGCGCCGAGGACCTGCCGCCCGATCTCGGCGACCTGGCGGGGCGGGAGCGGGCCGTGATCCTGAAGGAGCTGCTCCAGCGACCTGGCGCGGAGCAGCTCCATCACGATCCAGGGGCGCTCGTCCTCCGTCACCACGTCGTAGACCGTGATCACCGACGGATGGGCGACCATCGCGGTGGCCCGCCCCTCGCGCTCGGTCCTGGTGCACAGCTCGGCCCGGAGGTCCTCGTCGAGGACCAGGGGCAGCCGCACCTCCTTGACCGCCACCTCCCGGTCGAGCCATTCGTCGTGCGCGCGCCAGACGGTGCCCATGCCGCCGCGCCCGACCGGCTCCGCCAGCCGGTAGCGCGCTGCGAGAAGGTATCCGGAGGGCGCACGCATGATTGGCAGCTTACCGATTTGCGTATTGAGACCTGTAGACACCGGGCCGAAACTTCTTGCGATCTTCTGTCAGATTTTCGTACTCGTCATGGTCGATAAACACTCGGTGACCTCCGCCGCCCGTCCGGCTTCCCGGTTTCCCGTGTATTCAGACGCGCGTTCCGGCTTTACGGGTGACGGCCATACCCGGCGCGCATGACGCCGGGCCGCGGCCGCCGCCTTCCGGGGACGGGGCGCTCAGGACGGCCCCGCGCCCGCCGCGTAGGACCACCCCGACCAGCGGTCCACCTCGACGACCACCACGGGCCCCTCCGGCGGGCGGTCGCGGTACGGCGGGTAGCGCGCGGCGAGCCGGGCGAGCGCCCGCTCCCGCTCGGCGCCCTCGCCGGCGATCCGGGCCCGCCCGTCGGCGCGCGCCCACCACAGCCGCGACCAGTCGTCGTCGTAGTGGTCCGCCAGCAGGCACACCCGGTCGTTGGCCGCGATGTTGCGCAGCCGGCGCAGGTCCGTGGTGCGCTTGGGCTTGTGGTCGACGGCGAACGCGATCACGTCGCCGTCGACCTCGAAGGTGACCGGCACGAGGTGGGGCGTGCCGCGGGCGTCGGCGGTGGCCAGCCGGGCGACCCTGGCCGTCCGGAACCTCTCCCTGGCCTCACCCGCGTCCATCGGCGGTCAGCGGCGGCCGATGGACAGGACGGGGCCGGTCGTGTCGGCGAAGAAGTCGTCTCCCTTGTCGTCCACCACGATGAACGCGGGGAAGTCCTCGACCTCGATCCGCCAGACCGCCTCCATCCCCAGCTCGGGGTACTCCAGAACCTCGACCTTCCTGATGCAGTCCTGGGCGAGGCGGGCGGCCGGGCCGCCGATGGAGCCGAGGTAGAAGCCGCCGTGGGCCTTGCAGGCGTCGGTGACCTGCTTGGAGCGGTTGCCCTTGGCAAGCATGATCATGGAGCCGCCGGCGGCCTGGAAGCGCTCGACGTAGGAGTCCATCCGGCCGGCCGTGGTGGGGCCGAAGGAGCCGGAGGCGTAGCCCTCGGGGGTCTTGGCGGGGCCGGCGTAGTAGACCGCGTGGTCCTTCATGTACTGCGGCATCTCGCCGCCGTCGTCGAGGAGCTCGGCGATCTTGGCGTGTGCGATGTCGCGGGCCACGACCAGGGGGCCGGTCAGCGAGAGGCGGGTCTTGACCGGGTACCTGCTCAGCTCGGCGAGGATCTCCGGCATCGGGCGGTTGAGGTCGATGCTCACCACGTCGTCGGAGAGCTGCTCGTCGGTGGTGTCCGGCAGGAACCGCGCGGGGTCGGTCTCCAACTGCTCCAGGAAGATCCCCTCGGGGGTGATCTTGGCCAGGGCCTGGCGGTCGGCGCTGCAGGAGACCGCGATGGCGACCGGGCAGGAGGCGCCGTGGCGGGGGAGGCGGATGACGCGGACGTCGTGGCAGAAGTACTTGCCGCCGAACTGCGCGCCGATGCCCAGCTTCTGGGTCAGCTCGAAGACCTTGGCCTCCAGGTCGAGGTCGCGGAAGCCGTGGCCGCTGGGGGATCCCTCGGTGGGGACGGTGTCGAGGTAGCGGGCGCTGGCGTACTTGGCCGTCTTCAGCGCGAACTCCGCGGAGGTGCCGCCGACGACGATCGCCAGGTGGTACGGCGGGCACGCGGCCGTGCCGAGGGAGCGGATCTTCTCCTCCAGGAAGGCGAGCATCCGCTTCTCGTTGAGGACGGCCTTGGTCTCCTGGTACAGGAACGACTTGTTGGCGCTGCCGCCGCCCTTGGCCATGAACAGCAGCTTGTACTCGTCGGGGTGGCCGTGCGGGTCCTCGGCGTACAGCTCGATCTGGGCGGGGAGGTTGGAGCCGGTGTTCTTCTCCTCCCACATGGTCAGGGGTGCCATCTGGGAGTAGCGCAGGTTCAGCCGGGTGTAGGCGTCGTACACGCCGCGTGAGACGTGCTCGGCGTCGGCGCCGTCGGTGAGCACGTGGCGGCCGCGCTTGCCCATCACGATCGCGGTGCCGGTGTCCTGGCACATCGGCAGCACCCCGCCGGCCGAGATCGAGGCGTTCTTCAGCAGGTCGAGGGCGACGAAGCGGTCGTTCCCGCTGGACTCCGGATCGTCGATGATCTTTCGGAGCTGGGCGAGGTGGGACGGCCGCAGGTAGTGGGAGATGTCGTGGATCGCGGTCTCGGTCAGCAGTCGCAGCGCCTCGGGGTCGACCTCCAGGAACCTGCGGCCCGCGGCCTCGACCACGCGCACCCCGTCGGTGCCGATCAGCCGGTACGGGGTCTCGTCCGGTCCCAGGGGGAGCAGGTCGGTGTAGTCGAACTCGGGCATCGTCTTTGATCCTCCGTGCCGCGTGGCTGCTTCCGGTGCCCCTAGAGGGTAAGCCCTCGTGCCGGGCGCTCCACCCGGGTGGGCGGACGACACGAAAGGAAATAAGTCATTTAATGAACCATTAGCGGCTTATGACGTCTCTTGTCCTTATATGTCCGAAAAAACGAGAGAAGCTAAGAGATGAGGCCGGGTCAGGGACCCGGTGGAAAGCCGAGGGCCGTCATGACTACCGGACACATCGTTATGCTCGCGATCGTCGCTCTCATCATCGTCGCCGGCCTCGCCGTGTCGCTGATCGCCATCACGCTCCGGAACATCAGGGAAGACGGCGGGCAGACGCCTCAGTGGCCGGTGAGCTGGCCGGAGCCTCCCACGGAGCTGCCGCAGCAGCGGGTGAAGCTGCCCCACCAGCGGCGGGCGAGCCTGCCGCGGGCGAAGAGCCGCCAGCCCCACTGAGCGCCCCGCCGTACGGCCCGCCGGGGCCGGGTGAAGGGCCGGTGAGGGCGTCGCGCGGGGAGGTGACGGGAGACCGGCGCGGTCCGCCGAGCCCGATCGCGATCCCGGCGACCACCAGCGCAGCCCCGGCCAGGTCGGGGAGCGTGGGCGCGCCCAGGCCCAGCACGGTGCCCGCGACGATGGCGCCGACCGGCATCATCCCGGCGAACAGCCCGGCGGTCCCGGGCCCGAGACGGGGCAGCGCGCCGTACCAGAGGAGGAACGCGACGGTGGTCACGAGCACCGCCTGGTACGCGAGACCCGCTGCCTCCGCCGCGGACGGCACGCGCAGCATCGCCGTGCCGTCCGCGAGCCATCCGGCGGCGGCCAGCAGCGGCACGGCCAGCGCCGACGAGTAGGCCGACACCCGCACCGCCCCGAACCGGGGCAGCAGCGGCACGGCCAGCAGCGTGAAGGACACCTCGCAGCCCAGCGCCGCCAGCGACCACAGCAGGGCGGGGAGGTCGCCGCTGCCCAGCCCGGTGGCGAGGACGGCCCCCGCGGCCACCACCGTGGCCGCCCCGACCGTCCGCGGCGACGGCCGCCCGCTGATCAGGGCCATGACGATCGGGGACATGCCGAGGACGGTCCCGGCCAGCGCCGGCCCGCCGTGCCGGGCGGCCTCGCTCAGGCACACGTTGAAGGCGGCCAGCCCGAACAGCGCCAGCGCCACCAGCAGGGCCGCCTCCCGGGGGCGGGGCCGCAGGAACCGCAGGCCGGACGCGCGGGCGACGGCGAACAGCAGCACGGCGGCCACCAGGTAACGCAGCGCCTGGCCGCCGTAGACCGGGTAACCGCCGATCGCCTCGGACACCCCGGCCAGGGTGCCGACCATGAACATCCCCGTGGCGGCCTGCACCGGGCCGCGCATCTCCCGGCGTCCCCGGCCGACCGGCCCTCCCCGGGACGCCGTACGGCCTCCCGCCGGGCCCCCGGCGCCGTCTCCGGCCCCGCCTCCTGATCCTCCCCGGCGGGCCGCGCGGCCGGTGAAGGTGACATCCGCTTTCACGCGGTGAATGCTATGGAGCCAATGGTCCCCGTGAAGGGTCCAATGAAGCTGTAAGAATGAGGACCAATTGGCCGATCTGCACCTCACCATCGACCGCGCGGCGGGCGGGATCACCGGCCAGATCGCCCGTGAACTGCGCGAGGCCGTACGGCGGGGCCGGCTCGCCCCGGGAGAGCGGCTGCCGGCCAGCCGCGAACTGGCCAGGGACCTCGGGCTGTCGCGCGGCGTGGTCGTGGAGGCATACGAGCAACTCGTCGCGGAGGGGTTCCTGGTCTCCCGGGTCGGCGTGGGCACCAGCGTGGCCCCGGCGGCGGGCCGGGCGGGCGACGAGGAGGCCCGCGACCTTCCTGCGCCGGCCGCGGAACCGTACTACGGTCCCCGTTCCACCATTCCCGACCTGGGATCCTTTCCCCGGGAACGGTGGCTCGCCGCGCTCAGGCGGACGCTCGCCACGCTGCCCGCCGACGCGCTGGACTACGGCGACCCCGGCGGCGTCCGGGAACTGCGCGAGGAGCTGGCCGCCTACCTGGGACGGGTCCGGGCGGCCGACGTCCGCCCGGAGAACCTGATGATCGTGGGCGGGGTGGCCCAGGGACTGAGCCTCACGGTCCGGGCCCTGGCCGGACCGCCGCCCGACGGCAGGGCCGGGCGTGACCTGGCCTGGTTCGCCGACCGCGCCACGCGCCCGGAGCCGCCCCCGGGCCGGATCCGGCTGGCCGTCGAGGACCCGGCCAGCCTGCGGCAGCTCCCTCTGCTGCACACCGCAGGGGCCGACCTGGTCACGGTGCCGGTGGACGAGGAGGGCGTCGACGTCCGCGCCCTGGCCGCCACCGGCGCGCGGGCGGTGCTGCTCACCCCCGCCCACCAGTACCCCACCGGTGTGGTGCTCTCCCCCCGCCGCCGCGCCGAGCTGATCGAGTGGGCCGCGGGGACGGGGGCGACGATCCTGGAGGACGACTACGACGCGGAGCTCCGCTTCGACCGCGACCCGGTGGGCTGCCTGCAGGGGCTCGCCCCGGACCGGGTGGTCCTGGCCGGGAGTGTGAGCAAGTCGCTGGCGCCGGGCCTGCGCCTCGGCTGGGTGGCGGCCCCGCCGGAGATCGCCGAGTCGATACGGCGGGCCCGCGGCGAGCTGGACCTCGGCTCACCGGTCCTGGAGCAGTACGCGCTGGCGGACCTGATCCGTGACGGCGGCTACGACCGGCACCTGCGGAGGATGCGCCGGGAGTACCGCGTCCGGCGCGACGCCCTCACCCGGGCGCTGGCCGGGCACCTCCCCGAGGTCACGGTGCGCGGCGTCTCCGCGGGACTGCACCTGCTCGCCGAGCTGCCCGGCGACTGGGACGAGCGGCAGGCCGCCGAGGCCGCCGGGCGGTGCGGCCTCGGCGTCGAACCGGTGGGCCCGATGCGGCGCGCGCCGGGGCCGCCCGCGCTGGTCATGGGGTTCGCCCGGCTGCCGGCCCACCGCGCGGCCGAGGCGGTCCGGGCCTTCGCCCGCGAACTCCACGAGTTCCACGAGCCCCGGGAACTCCACGAGTTCCACGAGACCCGGGAACTCCACGAGCCCCGGGAACTCCACGAGACCCGGGAACTCCACGAGCCCCGGGAACTCCACGAGATCCGCGAGCTCCGGGAGTCTTGAGAGAACCCGGGAGGAACCCGGGAACCCCGCGGGACCCACGAGTTTCGGAAGCTTCGCGGGTCCCGCGAGCCCCGCGGAACCCGGGCGGACCACCGGTCCGGCGCCGACGGATCATCGATATGTCCTGACAAACCTTGACTGACCAGGATTCCTTGCCTAGAACGGGAGTTCCAGCGGCTTGTCCCACGGAGGCGTCATGCGCGGTGCTCTGCCGTACGTCAGCCGGCCCGGCGTGCTTCCCGCCGTGCCCCCGGTCGCGCGTTCCCGGCGCGGAACGGCGGTGACCCCGTGAGGACGGCCGGAGCCCCCATCTCGTGGGGGGTGTGCGAGGTCCCGGGCTGGGGCCGCCAGCTCGACCGTTCCCGGGTGCTCGCCGAGATGCGGGACCTCGGCCTGACGGCCACCGAGCTCGGGCCCTACGGTTTCCTGCCCCTCTCTCCGACACGCTGCCGCTCCATGCTGGAGGGGTACGGCCTGCGCGCCGTCGGCGGGTTCGTCCCCGTGGTCCTGCACGAACCCCGCTACGACCCCCTCCCCGAGGTGCGCGCCGCCCTGCGGGCGTTCCGGGACGGCGACGTGGAGGTGCTCGTGCTCGCCGCGGCCGCGGACGAGGAGGGGTACGACAAAAGGCACGCCCCGGGCGCCCAGGGCCGCGACGCCAGACACGTCCCGGACGCCCAGGGCTGGAAGACCCTGCTGGCCAACCTGAAGCGGATCATGAAGACCGCGGAGGAGTTCGGCCGTACGGTGACCCTCCACCCGCACGTCGGGACCGTGGTGGAGAGTGCCGAGGAGGTGGAGCGCGTCCTCGACGGCAGCGCCGTGCCGCTCTGCCTGGACACCGGCCACCTGCTCGTCGGCGGCGCCGACCCCGCCGGGGTGGCCGCCCGGGCCGCCGGGCGGATCGCCCACGTGCACCTCAAGGACGTCGACGCCGGTCTCGCCGCGCGGGTCAGGGCGGGGGAGACGCCCTACGCCCGCGCGGTGCGGGAAGGGCTGTACCGGCCCCTGGGCCGGGGCGATGTGGACGTCGCGGGCGTCGTCACGGGCCTGGCCGCCGCCGGATACGACGGGTGGTACGTCCTGGAGCAGGACGTCGTCCTCGGCCAGGACGACGACGCCCCCCGGCGGCACATGGCGGAGAGCCTGGCCTACCTGCGCGGCCTCGACGGCGGGCCGGCCGCCGGGGAAGAAGGGCCGTGAGCGAGGCCGTGCGGGCCGCCACGCCGCCGATGCCGCTTTCGGGCGGCGATCCGGGGGAAACGCCCGAACGGGCCCGCACCGCCTGGCGCGCGGCGCTCCGGCTCCCCGGCGCGCGGGGGCTTGTGACCGGCCGCGCGTTGCTGTACCCCTCCGATGACGACGTGGCCGCGGCCGGGGACACGGCCGTGGGAATGCTGGAGGTTGCACCGATGAGCGAGCGACCCGACCGCGACACCCGATCCGGGCCCGCCCGGACGCCGCACGCCGGGCCCGCCGCCCAGGCGCCGGCCGGGGAGGCGCCATGACGTTCGTCCCGGCGGGCAGCACGGCGCGGTCCCCCTGGGCCCTGTGGATCACTCCGGAGACGGCGGGCTGGACCTACGCCGGCCTCCGCGTGCTCTGCCTGTCCGGCGAGAGCGTCGACTTCTCCACCGGCGACGAGGAGATGCTGGTCCTGCCGCTGTCGGGCTCGTGCGAGGTCCGCTGCGACGGGACGCGGTTCGTCCTGCACGGCCGTACCTCGGTCTTCTCCGAGATCAGCGACTTCGTCTACCTCCCCGTCGGCGCGAGCGTGCGGATCACCGGCTCGGGCCGTTTCGCGTTCCCCGCCGCCCGTGCGCGGCGCAGCTTCCCCGTCCGGTACGGCGCGGCGCGCGACGTGCCCGTCGAGGTGCGCGGGGCCGGGCAGGCCACCCGCCAGGTCAACAACTTCTGCGCGCCCGACGCCTTCGAATGCGACAGGCTGGTCGCGGTGGAGGTGCTGACCCCGGGCGGCAACTGGTCGTCCTACCCGCCGCACAAGCACGACACCGCCTCGGCGCGCGAGGCGGTGCTGGAGGAGATCTACTACTTCGAGGGCGGGCCCGGCTACCAGCGGGTCTACGGCGGTCACGAGACGCTGGCGGAGGTGGCGGGCGGGGACGTGGTGCTCGTGCCGCGCGGCTACCACGGCCCGTCGATGGCCGCCCCCGGCTACGACCTGTACTACCTCAACGTGCTGGCCGGCCCCGCGGAGAAGCGGACCATGGCCTGCGCCGACGATCCCCGGCACGCCTGGGTCCGCTCCTCCTGGGCCGAGCAGACGATCGACCCGCGCGTCCCGATGGCCAAGGCGCCGTGATGAGCACCGTCCGGCTGATCGTGGCGCAGGCGCTGGTGCGGTTCCTCGCGACGGTCCCCGGCCCGGCGCCGGAGACCACCGCCTGGTGGGACGTCCCGGTCGCCGAGGTGTCGCGGGACCCGGTGACCCGGGCGGCGCGGGAGCGCTACGAGGACGCCAGACGCGACCGGCGCCCCTACCTCTGAGGACCGGGCCCCTGAACCGGGTCTCTGAACCGGGTCTCTGAACCGGGCCTCTGAGGACCGGGGCGGACGCGCGCCCGCTCCGGCCGTCGCGGCGGCTAGGGTCGAAGGCGTGGAAAGTTCTCAGCCTCCGGTCGTCCCCGGTCGCGGGGGAGAGCCTCGCCCCGGCGACCTGCGGGCGGGCATCGCCGACCGGGAGCGGGTGGCCGCCGTGCTCGGCGACGCGCTCGCCGACGGGCGGCTCGACCCCGCCGAGCACGAGGAGCGCGTCGAGGCGCTCTACCGGGCCAGCACCCTCGGGGAGCTCACCGCGCTCACGGCCGACCTGCTTCCCCCCGAGGCCCAGCCGCTGCGGACCGACATCCGCGCGGTGACGGCGTTCTTCGGCTCACAGGAGCGCTCGGGCCGCTGGGTGGTGCCCACCCGCTTCCCCGCGACCGCGATCTGCGCCAACGTCGTGCTCGACCTGCGCGAGGCCATGCTGCAGTCGAGCCGCGTCACCGTCCAGGCCACGGTGCTGTGCGGAACCCTCACGCTGATCGTCCCGGAGGGCGTCCGGATCGAGATGGCCGCCTCGACCGTCATGGGCGGCATGCACAACCAGGTGCCGCCCGCGCCCGGCGGTCCGGTCATCGAGATCACCGGGATGGTCGGCATGGGGAGCGTCGTGGCCAAGCCGCCCAAGCGCCCACGACGCTCCTGGTTCCGCCGCTGACGGCCCCGCCGCTCACGATCCCGTCGCCGGGTCCGCTCCGGCCCGGTCCGTGCGAGGTCCGGCTCACACCGGGCCCGGACGGCGGCGGGCTCAGCTCGCGCTGTCGAAGTTGATCGCGCTGTAGGCGCGCAGCTTCCAGAGCTGGTGCTCGCTCTCGATCCTGCGGATCGTGCCGGACCGGCCCCGCATGACCAGGGAGTTGGTCACGGCGTGCCTGCCGTGGTAGCGGACGCCCTGCATGAGCTCGCCGTCGGTGATCCCGGTGGCCGCGAAGAACACGTCGTCGGACCTGACCAGGTCGTCGGTGGTCAGCTTGGCGTCCAGGTCGAGGCCGGCGTCCAGCGCCCGGCGCCGCTCGGCGTCGTCCTGCGGCCACAGCCTGCCCTGGATGACGCCGCCCAGGCACTTGATCGCGCAGGCCGCGATGATGCCCTCGGGGGTGCCGCCGATGCCGAGCATCAGGTCCACGCCGGTGCCCCGGCGGACGGCCATGATCGCGCCGGCCACGTCGCCGTCGGTGATCAGCTTGATCCGCGCGCCGGCCTCCCGGACCTCCCTGATGATCTTCTCGTGGCGGGGCCGGTCGAGGATGACCACGGTCACGTCCGACGGCTCACCGCCCTTGGCACGTGCCACGGCGGCGATGTTGTCGGCCACGGGCGCGTCGATGTCCACCGCGTCGGCGGCGTCCGGGCCGGTGACGAGCTTGTCCATGTAGAAGACGGCCGAGGGGTCGTACATCGAGCCGCGCTCGCTGACCGCGATCACCGAGATCCCGTTCGGCATGCCGAGGGCGGTCAGGCGGGTGCCGTCGATCGGGTCCACGGCCACGTCGCACTCGGCGCCGCTGCCGTCCCCCACCTCCTCGCCGTTGTAGAGCATCGGCGCGTTGTCCTTCTCGCCCTCGCCGATCACCACCACGCCCCTCATCGACACGGTGTTGATCAGCTGGCGCATCGCGTTCACCGCGGCGCCGTCGGCACCGTTCTTGTCGCCGCGCCCGACCCAGCGGGCGGCGGCCATCGCGGCGGCCTCGGTGACCCGGACCAGCTCCAGGGCGAGGTTGCGGTCGGGCGCGTGCTCACCCGTGGCGAGTGCGGCGGGGACGGACATCTGGTCGGACATGGAGAAGGGCCCCTCTCGTCGATTACGACAACGATCGTAGTTGTCCCCCTTTTCTGCCCGGCTGGGGAGGATAATGTGCCGTCCCGACTCCACCTCCCGCCCGAGAGCGGGGGTTCCCACAGAGGTGATCGATGAGCGGCGAAACGGTACGGCCCGCGGCACGGCCGGTGGCCGGCGCGTCCCAGCGGGGCTCCGAGCGGGGCGCCGCCACGCGCGTCGCGCTCCTGGCGGCCGCGCGGGAGACCTTCGTCGAGAGCGGCTTCGCCGAGGCCGGGGTCACCGACGTGGTCGGACGGGCCGGGGCCAGCGTCGGCAGCCTCTACCACCATTTCTCCGGCAAGGCCGACCTCTACCTGACCCTGTTCGAGGAGTTCCAGACCCGCCAGACCCAGCGGACCAGGCAGGCCGTCCAGGAGGCCCGCGCCGGCGGCGAGAGCGACCCGATGCGGCTGTTCATCGCCGGGGCCCGCGCCTACCTGGAGGGGTGCCTGGCCGAACGCGAGCTGTCCGCGCTGTTCCTGCGCGGCGACGGGCCGCCCGGCTTCGAGGTCGTCATGCGCGACCGGCTGCGCCAGTGGGCCAAGCGCAACGCCACCCTCTTCGACGGGGACGAGGGCGCGCTGGTGGTGGTCCTCACCGGGGCGCTGGCCGCCGCCGTGTCGGAGGTCGCCCTCTCGGAGGACGAGGCCGCCTCCCGCGAGCTGGCCGAGAACGTACTGGCCATCATCGGGCAGATCCGCCGCCCCTGACCCTCCTCGGAGGGCCGTCCCCTCCGGTGGCCCCGGCGGTGCCGGCCACCCGGGAGGACCGGGGGCGTCCCCGGCTCGGGGACGCGGACGCGCCTTCCCGGAGGCTCCGGGACGCCTCGCCGTACCCGCCCCGGAGAACGGACCGCCCCGCCGGGCGGCTAGTCTCGACAATCGTGCGACGGTTCACTCAGGGTCTCTACGGCTACGCGTTCGCGATGCTCGTCTGCCTCGCGGCCGTCGGCCTCTTCCTGCTGGTCACGCCGCAGAGCAGGACCGAGCACATCCCCAGGGTCGACTACTCGATGGACGTGGCCAACCTGCGCCGCTCCGCGCCGTACGAGGTGTGGGCGCCGTCCCAGGTGCCGGCCCGCTGGATCCCGAACAGCTCGCGGGCGACCCAGGAGAAGGGCGTGACGACGTGGCGGCTCGGGTTCGCCACCGCCCGCCGCTCCCACGCGATGCTCGCCCAGAGCGACGAGAAGCCCGCCGCCGGCTTCGCCTCCCGGATGGCCGGCACCACCGAGGTCACCGGGAACATCCAGATCGGCGGCGTGACCTGGGAGCAGCGCTTCCGCGAGGACAAGAACCAGCGCTCCCTCGTCCGGCTCCTGCCCGACGCCACCGTCGTCGTCACCGGCACCGCCCAGTGGGACGAGCTGACCGCCCTGGCCGCCTCCCTCAGGCAGCAGCCGAAGCCGACCCCCTGACGCGCTCCCGGCGAGGCCGGGGGGGCCGGAGATCAGAAGGGCGAGTCGCCCGACAGGTCGGGCTGGCGGCGCTGCGCCATGGCGGCGGCGAGCTTCACCCGCGCGCCCTGCAGCCATTCCTCGCACACGGTCGCGAGCCTCTCGCCGCGCTCCCACAGCTCGATCGACTGCTCCAGCGTCAGCCCGCCCGCCTCGAGGCGGCGGACCACCTCGGTCAGCTCCTCGCGCGCCTGCTCGTACGACGGTGTCTTCTCATCGGCCACGTACCCACCATAGGCCGTACGGCCCGGCTCCCCGGTCCTCCCGCGGCCGTCACGGACACGTCCGCGGCGGAACGCCCGCTCCGGCGCCACCGGTCCGCCCCGGGGCCGTCCCCGGAACCGTTCCGTCCGGTGGTCAGCCGGTCGGCTCCGCGTCCCTCCGGACCGCCACCCGGTCGTCGGAGAACCGGACCGTCAGCTCCTCGCCGGGGGCGGTGTCGCGGGCCAGCCGTACGACGTCGCCCGAGGGGCGCTGCACGATCGCGTAACCGCGTTCCAGGGTCGCGGCGGGCGACAGCGCGACCAGGCGGGCCCGCAGGTGCGTCAGCGAGTCTCCCGCCCGGTCCAGGGAGGCGGTCAGGCTGCGCCTGGCGCGTTCCCTGAGCTGCTCGGCCTGCTCGGCCCGGCGCTCCACCTCGCGGACCGGGTCGGCGAGCGAGGGGCGGGAGCGGACCGCGGACAGCCAGGCCGTCTCGCGGTCCAGCCAGCCGGCGGTCACCCGGCGCCCCCGGTCGCGGAGCTGGCGGATGAGGGTGAGCTGCTCTCCCACATCCGGGACGATCTTCTTGGCCGCGTCCGTGGGCGTGGAGGCCCGCACGTCGGCCACCAGGTCGAGCAGCGGGTTGTCCTGCTCGTGGCCGATCGCGCTGACCACCGGGGTCAGGCACGCCGACACCGCCCGGACCAGCGACTCGTCGGAGAAGGGCAGCAGGTCCTCCATGGACCCGCCGCCCCGGGCGATCACGATGACGTCGATCTCGCCGTCCGCGTCGAACTTGCGCAGCGCCTCGGTGACCTCGGTCACCGCGTACGGCCCCTGAACCGCCACCGGCTCGACCTTGAACCGCACGGCCGGCCAGCGGCGCCGGGAGTTCTCCAGCACGTCACGCTCGGCGGCCGAGTCACGGCCGCAGATCAGCCCGATCGTGCCGGGCAGGAACGGCAGCCTCCGCTTGCGGTCCACCCCGAACAGGCCCTCGGCGGCGAGCACCTGGCGCAGCCGCTCCAGCCGTGCCAGCAGCTCGCCCACGCCCACCGGGCGCATCTCCAGCGCGGTGAACGCGAAGGATCCCCGGTTGACCCAGAAGTCGGGCTTCAGGTTCATGACGACCCGGGCGCCGTCCACCGGCCGGGGGACCGTCGCCTCGTAGACGCCGCGCGGGCAGGTGACCCGCGCCGACATGTTGGCCACGGGGTCGCGCAGCGTCAGGAACACCGTGCCGCCGCGCGCGGTCAGCTCGGTGATCTGGCCCTCGACCCAGACGGTGCCGAGCTTGCCGATCCAGCCGCCGACCATCTGCAGGACCGTGCGGACCGGCAGCGGCTGCTCCGGTGTCGTCTTCGAGCTCATGGCCGGAGCCTACGCGTCGCCGGCGCCTACTCGGCGGCCGCCAGCTTGGCCAGGCGGTTCTCGTACATCCGCACGACCTCCGGGCGGGCCGTGGTGGCCCGCTCGTAGTCCAGCAGCAGCCGGATCTGCTCGGCGGACCTGCCGCGCATCCGGGCGCGCAGCGAGGCGACCGTCAGCCGGCCGTACCCGGGCATCGGCTCCTCGGGCAGCTCGACGGCCGCGATCGTCGGCTCGACGCCCTCGGGCCGGGCGGTCTTCGTGCCGGTGACCTCGACCACGGTGGTGTCGGCCTCGCCGGGGGCGGCGACGCGGACCTCGGTGACCTCGACCTCGGCGGCCGGCGGCGCGGCGACAGCGGCCTCGGTGATCCTGACGGCTTCGGCGGCCTCGGCGGCCGGGGGCTCGACGGACACGGGCTCCGTGGTCGCGGCGGGCTTCTCCCCGGCGTCCGGCGTGGCGGTCGCGGCTCCGGCGGCTTCGGTGGCTTCGGTGGCTCCGGCCTCGGCGGCCTTGGGCTTGGCGGTCTTGGCCGGCTTGGCGGTCTTGTCCTTGGCAGGCTTCGCTGCCTTGGGCTTCGCCGCCTTGGGCTTCGCGGCCTTCGGCGCGGCGGCCTCGGGCGCGGCGGGCTCCGGCTCCGCCACCTCGGCCTCCGCGGCCTCCGCGGCTTCCGCGGCCTTCGGCTCGGCGGTCTCGGCCACGGCGGTCTCCGGGACGGAAGTGCCGGCCTCGGGCTTGGCGGTCTTGGGCTTCGCGGCCTTCGGCTCGTCGGCCTTCGGCTTCGTGGCCTCGGCTTCGGCGGTCTCGGGCTTCGCGGGCTCCGGCTCCGTGGCCTCGGTCCCGGTGGGCTCGGGCTTCCTGGCCTCGGGCTTCGCGGTCTCGGATCCGGCCGCCTCGGGTTCGGCGGTCCTGGACTTGGCCGGGGCGAAGATGACCGGCTCGGGGCGGGCCTTGGCGCCGTTGGACCCCGCCCTGGCCTCCTCGGCGGGGGCGGTCTCCCCGGCCGGGGACGCGGCGGCGTCCTGACGCGGGGCGAAGATGACCGGCGCGCGGCGCGGCTTCTCGCGCGGCTCCTCGTCGGCGTCCCGCGCGGTGTCCAGCCCGGACTGCCCGGCCTGCCCGGTCCGTCCCGCCGGCTCGGCGGCCTCCCCGGCCGGTCCGCGCCGCTCCTCGGCCTCCTCCTGGTTCGTCAGCCGCTTGATCGTGCTCCGTACGCGGTCACCGAGCAGCAGGGCCTGGCCGACCCCGCTCAGCGCCGACTGGAGCATGTGAAGAGGCAGGTCTTTGGCTTTTCTGGTGACATCTCGGATGATGTTGGGGACCGTCATGTCGTCTCCCTGGAGGTCTGTTCCCGGCTACATAGTCTGGCAAGACCTGTGTCGGCTGAGTTCGTCGATGGGTGGGCGGGCCCGGCGGTGGCTCCACGTAGCATGAGAACATGACTTTCGAGACCCCCGCGACTCGGCGCGTCCTCGTGGCCAGGCCGCGCGGTTACTGCGCCGGCGTCGACCGTGCGGTCCAGGCCGTGGAGAAGGCGCTGGAGCTGTACGGCGCGCCGGTCTACGTGCGCAAGCAGATCGTCCACAACACCCACGTGGTCCGGACGCTGGAGAAGCGTGGGGCGATCTTCGTCGAGGAGACCGAGGAGGTGCCCGAGGGCGCCATCGTCGTCTTCTCGGCCCACGGGGTCTCCCCGGCGGTCCACCGGGAGGCCGCCGAGCGCGGCCTGCGGACCATCGACGCCACCTGCCCGCTGGTGACCAAGGTCCACAACGAGGCCAGGCGTTTCGCCTCCCAGGACTACGACATCCTGCTCATCGGCCACGAGGGGCACGAGGAGGTCGAGGGCACCGCCGGTGAGGCGCCCGACCACATCCGGCTGGTCGACGGACTCGACGCCGTCGGCACCGTCGAGGTCAAGGACCCCGACCGGCTCGTGTGGCTGTCGCAGACCACGCTGTCGGTCGACGAGACCACCGAGACGGTCACGCGGCTGAAGGAGCGCTTCCCCAACCTGATCGACCCGCCGAGCGACGACATCTGCTACGCCACCCAGAACCGCCAGGTCGCGGTGAAGGAGATCGCGGCCGCCTCGCAGCTCGTCATCGTCGTCGGCTCCCAGAACTCCTCCAACTCCAAGCGGCTGGTGGAGGTCGCCCTCGACCACGGGGCCGACGCCTCCCACCTCGTCGACGACGCCTCGTTCATCAGGGACGAGTGGCTCGACGGCGTCACCACGGTGGGCGTGACGAGCGGCGCCTCGGTGCCCGACGAGCTCGTGACCGAGGTCCTGGCCCACCTCGCCGAGCGCGGCTTCGCGGACGTCGAGGAGGTCGAGTCGGTGCAGGAGAGCGTCCGCTTCGCGCTCCCGCACGAGCTGCGCAAGGACCTCCGCGCCGGCGTCTGATCCCGCGCCTCACCCGCGCGCCCGCCGTACGGCGGGCGCGCGGCCGCCGGGCCCCGTCCGGGAGAGCCCCGCGGCCACCGGGCGCGCGAGCACCCGGGGCACGGAATCGCGGGAACACCCGGACGCGCAGGAGAACGCCCGCGCGGAGAACGCCCGCTCGGGGGAGCGGCTCAGGCGTCCTCGCGCGGCGTGCCGTACACCTTCGGCTCGAAGTAGCCCTCGGGCTCGGGTGCGAAGGCGCCGGCCTCGCCCCGGCGCGGGCGCGGGACGGTGGCGGGGCCGCCGGCCCGAAGTTCCTCCCGCAGCTCCCGCACGCATCCGGCCAGGCCGCGCCGCCAGGCGACGGCCAGCACCAGCAGCGAGCCGCCGAACAGCCAGGGGGCGCCCGCCGACAGCGTGGTGAACAGGCCCAGGCCGAGCGTCCGGAGCGGCGAGGCCGACCCCAGGGACCTGACCGCCTCGGCGAGCAGCGTCGCCGCGAAGAAGACCAACGGCGGCGAGACCACCAGGGTGAGCAGGTCGCGCCGGTTCACCAGGGCCACCGCGACGGCGCATCCGGCGACGAACGCCGCCCCGGTCAGGGCGGGCGGCCCGAACAGCGCCTGCAGGAGGCAGCCCAGCAGTGTGAACGCCAGCACGGAGACCACGGCGCCCCGGGCGGTCAGGCGGACGCCGCCGCCCCGCCCCCGCTCGTTCACACGATCACCCCGCCAGGCGGCCGTCCGTCGCCTCGACCGTTCACACTCGCTCCCTCGACCCCGGGTCCCTCGTCGCCGCGTCCCGCGCCGCGGCACCGGGGCTCGCGGCGATGAGGGAAAGGCTAGGACAGGTCGTTCGCCAACTTACCGTTCAACCGGGACACAAGAGGCGCGCTTAGCCCCTCTTCTCCCAGCAGTTCCGGGGCGGTGAGCGCGCGGGCGAGGTCCTCGACCGGACGGGGCGCGTCGAGGTCGCCCTCCACCAGCCCCAGGTCGTTCAGCTTCCGCGCGCTCACCAGCACCCGGGTCTCCAGCGAGCCGACGGCCCGGTTGTAGGACTCCACGGCCCGGCTCAGAGACCGGCCCAGCGTCTCCACGTTCCGCCCCATGCTGCCCAGCCGCTCGTACAGCTCCTTGCCGAGGTCGAAGACCGCCCGCGCGTTCTCGCTGAGCGCGGCCTGCTGCCAGGCGTACTGCGCGGTGCGGAGCATGGTGATCAGCGTGGTGGGGGTGGCGATGTGGACGCGCCGCCGCATGGCGTGCTCCAGCAGCTCCGGGTCGCGCTCCAGCGCCGGGGCCAGGAACGCCTCGCCCGGGATGAACAGCACCACGAACTCCGGCGCCGGGCTGAACGCCTGCCAGTAGCTCTTGGCGGCGAGCCGGTCCACGTGCTCGCGCACGTGCCGGGCGTGGGCGTCGAGCCGGGCGGCGCTGCGGCCGGGGTCGCCGGACTCGGCGGCCTCCAGGTAGGCGGCCAGGGAGACCTTGGAGTCGACCACGACGTTCTTGCCGCCGGCGAGCCGTACGACCATGTCGGGGCGGAGCGCGCCGTCGGCGGTGGTGACGCTCGCCTGCTCGTCGAAGTCGCAGAACCGCTGCATGCCCGCGATCTCGGCGACCCGGCGCAGCTGCAGCTCGCCCCACCGGCCCCGGGCCTCTGGCCGCTGCAGGGCGCGGACCAGCGTGTCGGTCTGCAGGCGGAGCCGGTCGTTGCTCTCGCGGACGATGTCGATGTGCCTGGCCAGCTCTGCGTGCGCGGCGCGGCGGCCCGACTCGGCGTCGCGCAGCTGCGCCTCGACGCGGGCGAGGGTGTCCTTCAGCGGCTCGACCAGGTGCTCGACGGCCTGCTTGCGCCGTTCCAGCTCTCCGGCGGCCTCGGCGCGGCCCGCGGCCATCCGGGACTCGGCCATCTCCAGGAACCGCAGGTTGCTGGCGTCGAGGGCGCGGGCCGACAGGGCCTGGAACCGCTCGGCGAGCTGCTCCTCGACGTAGGCGGCCTTCTCCTCGGCGGCCCTGGCGCGCGCCTCGGCGTCGGCCACGCGGGCGCTCGCCTCCGCCGCGCCGGAGGAGGCGCGCGCCCTGCCGAGCAGGAACCCGATCGCGAGTCCCGCGGCGAGGCCCATGGCGAGCTGGAAGACGAGTGCCGTGACATCCACCCCGGAATGATCGCAGGCCCGGCCGTTCCCGGCCTTCCGACACGCCTTTCCGGCCGGTCACGCATTTCACCTGCGAGAGCACGTATCGTCACTCTTGGTACTTGTTCATGCGCGGAAGGTGATGATCCGATGGGCGCGAAAGGCTCGCAGCCGAAGACGGCGCTGGCCCTCGTCGGCGCGATCCTGGCCGTGCTGGCGGCGATCGTCGCCGCGAGCGTGTACGTCTCCGGGCGCACCAGCCCGCGTCCCGCCCCGGGCGCCCTCTCGCTGGCGTGGGAGCGGGGCGCCTGTGTGAGCCGGGACGGCGTCCGCTTCGGCCTGGTGCCGTGCGGGTCGGCCGACGGGCGGGTGCTGTCCGTGGTCGGCGACCGGCCCGAGGACTGCCCGGCCGACACCGACGAGATCGTCGGGCTCATGGAGGTCCCCGCCGGGACCACCCCGGCCCCGCCGTCCCCGCCCTCGGGGTCGTCCGCGCCGCCGATTTCCCAGGTCTCCGGATCGTCCGCGCCGCCGGTCTCCCCGACCCCCGGCTTCTCCTCGCCGCCGGCCTCGTACAGCCGTACGGCGTGCGTCCGCAACCTGGCCGCCCCGCATCCGGGCGACCCCGGCGCGGGAGGCGGGGTGCTGCGCGCCGGCGACTGCGTGACCGCGCGCGGCGGGGAGCGCCCGTGCTCCTCCGGCGGCTGGTACGGCAGGGCGCTGGCCGTGGTGGAGCGGGCCGGGCAGTGTCCGGCGGCCACGCTCGACTCCCTCGCCGCGGGTCCCCGTACGATCGTCTGCCTGGGGCGGGAGGGCAGGATCCCCGCGGTGGGGGACTGCGTGGCCGAGCCGCGTGGCCGGGCCGAGGCCCGTGGCGCGCTCGGCAGGATCCCCTGCGGGTCGGCCCGCGCGTGGGCCAAGGTGACGGCCAGGACCACCGCCGCCGCCCTCTGTCCGCCCGGCTCCGACCGCTATCTGCAGACGAGCGGACAGGCCGTCTACCGCCCCGTGACGTGCCTCCGGCGGATAGCAGTGCGTGATTCACCGTAAACTCGGCTGACGTGAGCCTGAGCATCGGCATCGTCGGACTTCCCAATGTAGGCAAGTCGACGCTTTTCAACGCGCTGACCAAGACCGCCAACGCCCTGGCGGCGAACTACCCGTTCGCCACCATCGAGCCCAACGTGGGCATCGTCGGCGTTCCCGACCCGCGCCTGGAGAAGCTGGCCGAGATCTTCGGCTCCGCGAAGATCCTCCCGGCGAAGGTGGAGTTCGTCGACATCGCCGGCCTCGTCCGGGGCGCCTCCGAAGGGCAGGGGCGCGGCAACCAGTTCCTCGCCAACATCCGCGAGACCGACGCCATCTGCCAGGTCATCCGGGTCTTCGGTGACCCCGACGTGACCCACGTGGACGGCGCCGTCTCGCCCGAGCGCGACATCGAGACGATCAACACCGAGCTGATCCTCGCCGACCTGCAGACCCTGGAGAAGGCGGTCCCGCGTCTTCAGAAGGAGGCCCGGACCAACAAGGACCGCCGGGCCGCGCTGGAGGCGGCCGAGGCCGCGGTCAAGCTCCTCGACGGCGGCACCACCCTGTACGCCGGGGCCAAGGGCGCCGGCATCGACCCGGCCGACCTGCGCGACCTGCACCTGCTGACGGCCAAGCCGTTCCTGTACGTCTTCAACCTGGACGCCGACGAGCTGACCGACGACGAGCTGCGGGCCCGCCTGTCGGCGCTCGTCGCCCCGGCCGAGGCCGTGTTCCTGGACGCCAAGATCGAGTCCGAGCTGGTCGAGCTCTCCGACGACGAGGCGCTGGAGCTCCTGCAGTCGGTCGGGCAGGAGGAGTCGGGTCTGTCGCAGCTCGCCAGGGTCGGGTTCGAGACCCTCGGCCTGCAGACCTACCTGACCGCCGGCCCCAAGGAGACCCGGGCCTGGACGATCCGCAGGGGCGCCACCGCCCCCGAGGCGGCCGGGGTCATCCACACCGACTTCCAGCGGGGCTTCATCAAGGCCGAGATCGTCTCCTTCGACGAGCTGGTCGAGGCGGGCTCCATCGCCGCCGCCCGCCAGGTGGGCAAGGCCCGCATCGAGGGCAAGGACTACGTGATGCGCGACGGCGACGTGGTGGAGTTCCGCTTCAACGTCTGATCGATTCGTTCACGTGGGCCGGGTGTTCTGTCGGGTTCACCGGTGGCGAGGGGCCGGTCTCTTCGGGGGCCGGTCCCTTCGCCTTGCCCGGGGTGTGGTCGAGGCGGATCGACGACGAGCACCGCCTTGTCTACCTGGTCACGGACAAGGAGATCATCACTCTCGCCCCCGGCTACCGCTACTGATCGCTGGGTGCGTTCGAGTCATGCCCGCCGGCGCCACGCCGCCGGTCCTGCGGAGACGCGGGCCGGAAAGGGCCCGGCTCTTCGGAGCCGGGCCCTCAGGCTTTTCCCGGGTCCGGGTCACGGCAGGCGCCGGGCCCGCAGGACGGTGTCGTGGGCGTGGTGCGTGCCGGCGGGCGGCGGGACGACGCGGGGGCGGGTCTCGTCGACGAGGACGTCCCAGGTGCGGTCGAGGAGCCGGGCGATGTCGTCTACCTGGTAGTAGCCGGCGGGGTCGAAGTCCCCCTCCGGGTGTGGGGGCAGGTCGGCGAGGGCGTGGGTGACGAAGAGCAGGGTGCCGCCGGGGGCGACGGCGTCCAGCAGACCGCGCGGCGCGGCCTGGCCCGCCCGGCGCAGGAGCGGGAAGTACTGGACGGACACCAGGTCGAAGGCGCCCGCCGGGGGCGGCGTGGTCATGAGATCGGCCCGCTCCCAGGCCACGCGGTCCTCGACGTCCGTGGCGGAGGCCGCGGCGCGTCGCAGGGCGGTCTCGGATATGTCGATCCCGGTGACCTGCCAGCCGCGCCGGGCCAGCCAGAGCGCGTCGGCGCCCTCACCGCACCCGACGTCGAGCGCCCGGCCCGGCGACAGGTCGGTGATCTCGGTGACGAGCACGCCGTTGGGGTTGCCGCTGAACAGGCGGTCGCGGCTGCGATACATCTCGTCCCACTGGTCTGCGTTCATGGGCTCGGTCCTCTCGTCGGTCTGTCTGGTGGCGGCCGGCCCGGCGAGCCGCCGGGCCGGCCGCCGTCGCGGGTCCGCCGTCCCGCCGGTCGCGGTCGCGCGTCCCGCCGGTTCCGGCGGCACCGGTCGCCGCCGCCTCGTGCTGATCGCCGTCGCCGCCCGGGAACCCCCGGGCGTCGCGGCCACCTTCGCCGCCAAGGTGCCCCCGTTTCGCCCTCCCGGCAAACTTTTTTGCAGAAAATGCAAAAATGTGGACACAGTGGTCGTATGAACGATGACCTCGACACCGTGCTGACCGCGGTCGGGCCCCGGCTGCGCGAACTGCGCCGTCGCCGCGGCGTCACGTTGACCGCCCTGTCCGAGACCACCGGCATCCCGGTCAGCACCCTGTCCCGGCTGGAGTCCGGGCACCGCAGGCCCGGCCTCGAACTCCTGCTGCCCCTGGCCAGGGCCTACCGGATGCCTATCGACGAACTCGTCGGCGCCCCGGCCGATCTCGACCCCCGGGTGTACCCGAAGCCGGTCACCCGCGACGGCGTGACCATCGTCCCCCTGACCCGCAAACCCGGCGGCCTGCAGGCGTTCAAGCACATCCTTCCCGCGGGCCTGACCGACGGCCGCGAGCCCGCCCCCCGATCCCACGAGGGATACCACTGGCTGTACGTCCTCAACGGCCGTCTGCGCCTCGTGCTCGGCGACAGGGACTTCGTCCTCGCGGACGGCGAGGTCGCCGAGTTCGACACCCATCTCCCGCACTGGTTCGGCAACGCCGACGAGCGCCCGGTGGAGTTCCTCAGCATCTTCGGCCCCCAGGGGGAACGCGTCCACATCCGGGCCCGCTACCGCCCCGACGGCCTCTGACCGGTGCGGAAGCGGACCCCGGCCGGCTCCGCCCGTGAACAGGGAGCGACGGTCCGGACGGTGCCGCCCGTCATCCGGCCGGGTGCCCACCTCGCCGGGTGGCGCGCGGGCACGTCAGGCGGATCCGTCAGGCGGGCAGGGCGGCGAGCCAGTCGGTCAGGAGCCGGTTGACCTCGGCGGGACGCTCCTGCTGGACCCAGTGGCCGCAGCCGTCGAGGAGATGACAGGAGAGCAGGCCGGGCAGCGTGACCGGGTACGCCTCGATCGCGTCGGCCAGCCACGTCGTGGAGGCGTCCAGCGCGCCGCCGACGAACAGGGACGGCTGGGTGACGGGGGCGCCCTCGAAGGCGGCGAGGTCCTCCCAGTCGCGGTCCATGTTCCGGTAGCGGTTGAGCGCCCCGGTCATGCCCGTGCGTTCGAACTCTCCGGCGTAGACGTCGAGGTCCCGCTCGCCGAGCCACGCGGGCAGCCGTCCGGCGGGGAAACGGTCGCGCAGCGTCCCCCCTCTGCCGAGGAAGTGCGGATCGGGGGCGCCGGACGCGGGCATGGTGTCGGCGGACAGGGCCGCGTAGAAGCCCGCGAGCCAGCCGCGTACATCGGGTTCGATCTCCGCCTCGGCGCGGCCCGGCTCCTGGAAGTACGAGACGTAGAACTCCTCGTCCCCGCCCAGCCGCGCGAAGACGTCGCTGGGGCGGGGCCCGCCGGGCGGGGTGTAGGGAACGCTCAGCAGTCCCACCGCCCGGAAGACCTCCGGCCTGAGCAGGGCGGACGTCGCGGCGATGGTGGCGCCCCAGTCGTGGCCGACGACGACCGCGGTCTCCTCGCCCAGGGCGTGCACCACCGAGACGCCGTCCTCCACCAGGTCGAGCATCCGGTACGCGTCCGTCGCGGCCGGTGCGGAGGAGCGGCCGTAGCCGCGTACGTCGATGGCGACCGCGCGATATCCCGCTGCCGCGAGCGCCGGCATCTGGTGGCGCCAGGAGTACCAGGTTTCCGGGAAGCCGTGGACGAGCAGCACCAGCGGCCCGGTTCCCTGCTCTGCGATGTGGATCCGGCCCCCCGGTGAGGACACCGATCGATGTGTGATCTCCATGGCCTGTCGCGACATGCGCCCTCCTTCGGGACCGCCGGCCTTCAACGCCCCAGCGGCTCCGTCCGTCGTTCCGTTTCCCCGACCGCCTCGGCGCCGAACATGCCGAGCACGCCGGGCACACCGAGCATGCGGAGGATTCCGCCCGGATGGCGAATTCGTTTGCGGATTCAGCAAATCCGTTCCACCGCGGTGGAACGCGCCGGGTGGTCTCCGGGGGCGTCAGGCGCCGCATGCGCCGAGAGCGCCGGTTCCTGACGGCAGACTCACCGGCCGCGGCGAGCCGAAGGCCGTGGAGGGCGAGGCGGGGACGTCCGTACCGTCGGAGCGCGGCCGTCTGTATGGGCCGGGGCGGCTCAGTCCTCGCCGTCGACGAGGCGCTGGATGGCCGCCCCGTACCGGGCGGCCAGGCTCGCCCGGTCGGCACGGCCGAGCACCGGGTCCCGCACCACGTGCAGGGAGGTGAGCAGACCCCCGATCTGGGCCGCGATCAGATGGGCCCGCAACTCGGCGTCGCCGCCGCGGAGCCGGCCGGCCAGTGGGACGGCGAAGGCCCTCTCGATGGTCTCGCGCAGGGTCTGCTGGACCGGCGCCCGCTCCGAGGCGCGGAAGAGCGCGGACAGCGAGGTCACCGCCAGGGTTCCCGCGGGGGAGGAGGACAGGTCGAGCACATGCTCCACGAGGGCCGGTCCGAGGTTCTCCAGCGGGCCCTCCATGATCGCGGTCATCGGCAGGTCGACGGCCATGACCTCCAGGAAGAGCCGCTCCTTGGAGCCGAAGTAACGGATGACCAGCGCCGCGTCCACGCCGGCGCGGGCGGCGATGACCCGGATGCCCACCGCCTCGAAGCCGTTGTCCGCGAAGAGCTCGCGCGCCGCCTCGGAGATCGCCCGCCGGGTCGCCGCCGCCGACCGGCGGCGTGCCGGGACCTGCGGTCCCACCGTCATGGACGGCCCCTTTCCTTTTCCGCCGAAGAGGTTTGTCATCATAGATGACATACGATGTCATCACTGTTGACATGCCGATGGGGGAGCGAGGGACCGTTCGATGAACCGCCTGAAGGAGAAGGTCGCGCTGATCACCGGAGCCGGCGGCGGCATCGGCCGCGCCGCCGCGCGGCTGATGAGCGCACAGGGCGCCCTGGTCGCCGTGGCCGACCGCGACGGGGAGGCCGCGCTGGAGACGGCCCGGCTGGTCGATGCCGCCGGCGGCCGCTCGCTCCCGCTGACGGTGGACGTCATGGACGAGGACTCCGTGGCGGGCATGGTGGGCGCCGCCGTCGGCGAGTTCGGCCGCCTGGACGTCCTCTGCAACCACGTCGGCGGCACGGACCCGCGCGCGGACCTGGACCTGCTGCGGCTGGACATGGCCGAGTTCGACCGCGCCGTCGCCCTCAACGTGCGCAGCACGCTCCTGGGCTCCCGGCACGCCATCCCCCACATGATCCGGGCCGGCGGTGGTTCGATCATCAACACCGCCTCCGTGGCCGGCCTGGTCGGGGATGTCGTGCAGATCTCCTACGGCGCGGTGAAGGCCGCCGTCATCAACCTCACGAAGTCGATCGCCGTGCAGTACGGCCCGCACCGCGTGCGCTGCAACGCCGTGGCGCCGGGCGCGGTGGTCACCCCCGCTCTGCTGGACAACCTGCCCCCGGACGTCGTCGACGACCTCAAGCGCACGAACGCCCTGCCCTACCTCGGTGCCCCGGAGGACATCGGCCACACCATGGTCTTCCTCGCCTCCGACGAGTCGCGCTACCTCACCGGGCAGCTCCTCGTCGTCGACGGCGGCATGACCGTCCAGTCCCCTGCCGCTCCGGGACGCCGGGCCATGCTCCCGCCCGGCGACTGAACTCCGCGCGCCCGCGCGTCCGCGAGAAAGGATCGGGGCCCGGCCGGGTCGCCGGTGGCGCTGTCCGTACGCCCGCGCGCCCGGGGGAGAGCATGTCCCGGGGCGGGCGGCCGTTCCCCCGCGGGCACGCGGCCCGGCGCCTCGCGGGTGCCTGCCGCGCCGCGACCTCCCGGCGGGCCTGCTCGGCTGAGCAGGTCCGATTCGTCATTCAGTGACGCTGAGTAATGCTTTCCGGGATAAATGCGCAGGTCGGGACAGTCTCGGTGCTGTTTGGTGAGCAATGCGTGGCGTTTCAGTAATCGAGGCATGCGCCGACCTGGAGGAATATGTTTTCTCTCCGCGAACGGCGCAGGTCACCGCGCCGTCGGCGTCCCAGACCCGGTTTGCTCGGTAAGGACGATGCCTGCAGCATAGGCGTGGCTTTCCTGGAACAATCGGCGAGGCGGTTAGAGTAAGTCCTTGACCATGGTTAACGGGGTCGCGGGTAATACGAAACCGCGCCGGCCGGGGGATCGGCGCGAGCGGAGGAATGATGGCTCGAAGGGCAGCGCTCCAGCGTGATCCTCGGATCACCGGCGACGCCGAGCTGTCGGCGTACCCGGGTTCCCTCGACGATCAGGAGCTCGACCCGGCCCCGGCGCGTGGGCGCGGCGCCTCGCGGGGCCGCTGGTCCGGCGGAGGCGGCCGGTGGCTGGTCTGGGTCGGCCGGATCGTCATCTGGGCGCTGATCGTCGTCATCGTGGTGAACGGCGTGCGCGCCATCTTCGAGCGCGCCACCGGGCAGACCGCCGTGAGCGGCCCGTCCGCCGTCTCCGCCGACTCCGGGTTCCCGGTCGGCCGGGCCACCTCCTTCGCCAGCCAGTTCGCGGCGGTCTACCTGAACTTCGACGCGGTCCGGGCCTCGGAGAGGGCCGCCAGGCTGGCCCCCTATCTCCCCGACGCCGCCGAGCCGCAGCTCGGCTGGGACGGGCTGGGGCGAATGGCCGCCGGAGCGGTCCAGCCGTACGACACCGAGATCGTCGACGACCGGAACGCCGTCGTGACCATGGCGTTCCAGGCGGGCAACCGGCGCCAGCTCCTGTCGGTGCCGGTCTACTACGACGCCGAGAAGGGCAGGCTCGTCGTCTCCGGCCGCCCCGGCATCCTCCCCGCCCCGGCCCCGGCCAACCTGCCCCCGGTCGCCGCGCCGGAGAGCGACGAGGCCGCCGAGCAGGAGCTGCGCACCCCGCTGGCCGACTTCTTCAAGGCGTACGCCGCGGGCGACACCGTCTCCCTGCAGCGGTACGCCGCCGCCGGCGTGACCCTGGACGGGTTCGGCGGCGCCTTCACCTTCGCGGAGCTCAAGGACCTCGACGTCCCGCTCGTCGGCGGCGCCACCCGCGAGGTGACGGCCACGGTCGTGTGGGGCGTGCCCTCGGGCTCCGGCTCCTCCACGGACTCCACCACGTCCGACCCCGGGGAGATGAACGGCAAGCTGGAGCAGTCCTACCGGCTCACCGTGGTCAAACAGGGCGACAAGTGGTTCGTCAAGGACATCCGAGGCGCGAAGCGGTCTGTGGGGAGCTCATGATCGAACGGTGCCGGAGCACAGTGAACAGACCCCCCCTGATCGGCGAGCCGGCGGCAGGCGGGTCCCGGCGCGCGTGTCACGCACCCGTGACCGCCCGGCGAGCGCGATCATGAGCACGGAGGACGAGAAGTGACCCTGAAGACCATCCTGCTGAGCGCGATCGACCTCGCTCAGCCGACCGCTCCTCCGACCGGCGTCAACACCCAGGGCCTGGCCGACTTCCTCCGCAGGTTCTTCGCCCCGCTCTTCCTCGTCGTCGTCTCCGTCGTCGCCCTCTTCTTCCTCTTCACCAGGGAGATCACCAGGTTCGTGCAGTTCATCATCCTGGCCATCGCCATCGGAGTGATCTTCTACGTGCCGAACATCATCGAGGTGACGGCCAAGGCGATCGCGGGCGCACTGGGCATCACGGGGGGTTGAGACCGCGTCAGGCGGTCAGAGAACGAGAGGCGGAAAGGAGGAGCGCGTGGATCTGCCCACGTATACCAATATCTGGCGGATTGAGAAGCGGCTCTACAAGCTGTACGACCTACGGCTGCCGATGCCGCTTCCCATTGTCTGGATCGGTGTGTTCGTGGGTGTGGCGGTTCCCTGGTCGCTGCTGCTCGCGCTTCTCGGCCTGCCCTTCGACGCCCCCTGGCACGTGCTCTACATCGTGCCGCCCGGGGTGGTGACCTGGCTGTCCACCCGCCCGGTCATCGAGAGCAAGCGGCTCACCGAGCTGCTGCAGTCGCAGACCCGCTACATGGGGGAGCCACGCACCTGGTGCCGGATGGCGCCGGTCGCCGAGCCCACCGAGATCACCCTGACCGGGAAGGTCTGGCGGGCCGCCCCCCGGCGGGCCGCCGACGTCCGCGTGAAGTCCGCGCGCAAGGCCCGGCACACCCAGGCCGGGCGCGCCGCCTCCCCCCGCGAGGTCCGTCCCGCCGTGGCGGCCGCCGCCGCGGCGGCCCTGGAGGCCACCCAGGACGCGACCGCCCGCGGGTACGCCGCGGAGACGATCGGCGGGGAGCAGACGAGCCGGGGCCGCGCCGCGTGGGGCGCGGTCCGGGCCGCGCGCCGGGGCACCGCTCCGGCCCTCGGGAGCCCCGCCGAGCCCGCTCCGCCCCTCGGGGATCCCGCAGCGCCCGCGCGCGCCGAGCCGCCGGCCGCGCGCCCGCCCGCCGCGGCCGGAACCGCGCCGGTGCGGGCGATGAGCCCGGCGGCGGGCCCGGCGGACCCGGCGCGCGCCGTACCGGCGGCCCGGGAGGCCCCCGCCGCCGCGGAGACGCGCACGGTCTTCACCGGGAAGCGGCCCGCCGCTCCCGAAGCGCGGCCCGCGGCTTCCGGGGGGTCGTCCGCCGCGACACCGCCGATCGACACCGAGGCGCTGCGGCGGCTGCGCAGGCTCGCCGCCTCCGCGGAGGCCGGCCGCGCCGACGAGGCAGGCCGCGTGGGCCGGGCCGAGGAGGTCCCGAACCCGAGAGCCGGCCGTGCCGACGGCGCCGGCCGGGACGGGGAGCAGGCGCCCGCGTCGCTGGAGCGGTTCGCCGAGCGGCGGCGGACGCGGTCCCCGGAGCGCCACGCGGAACCCCTCTCCGGGCACCCGGCGGAGCACCCCTCGGGGCAGCCGGCCGGACATCCCCCCGAGCCGGCGGAGCACCCCGCGGAGCATCCTCCGGCGCGACCCGCGGAGCGCCCCCCGGCGCGCTCCGGCGGGGTCCCGATCCGCGCGGTCCCCTCGGCGACCGGCCCCGCGGCCGACCCGGTGGCGCCCGCGGTGCCGGTGCCCCGCACCACCCGCGGCGACGAGCCCGTCTCCGGCGCGGCCCGGATCCGCCGGGTGGAGTCGGTCGTCGGCCGTGACTCCTCCGGCGGGTGGCGGCGGCTGGCCCAGGTGGTCGTCGGGCCCGGCGGCGGAGGCCGTACGGACGGTTCGGAGATCGACGAGGCGCGGGCCACCGCGCCGTTCCCCGGCAGCCGCCGGGTGGTCGTGCTGGGCTGCACCGGCGGCGCGGGGCAGACCACGACCGCGCTCATGCTGGGGCACACCCTCGCGCGGCACCGCGAGGACCGGGTGCTCGCGGTCGACGCCGGCGTGGGCCGCCACAACCTCTCCAGCCGGGTCAGGGGCGAGTCGCCCGAGACGCTGACCTCGCTGCTGGCCGGCCTCGACACCGTCCACGGATACCTCGGCATGCGCGCCTACACCAGCCGCTGCGCCTCCGGCCTGGAGGTGCTGGCCGGCGACAGCGACGCCGGGGCCGAACAGCGCCTGGCGGACCGCACGCTCTTCTCCGACCGGCGGCTCGGCCAGGCCATGGACACGCTGGAGCAGCACTACAAGCTCGTGGTCGTCGACCCCGCGGCGGCGCTGGCCGCCCGGGTGCTGCCCTACGCCGACCAGCTCGTCCTGGTCGTCCCGGCCAGCGAGGACGGCCCGGACGCGGTGGCCATGACCTACGAGTGGCTCGACGGGCACGGCTGCGCCGACCTGCGGCGCCGCGCGGTCCTGGTGGTCAACGGCGTCAGCCGCCGCAGCATGGGCGACGTCGAGCAGGCCGAGGCGGTCGCGCGCGGCAGGTGCCGGGCGATCGTGCGGGTGCCGTGGGAGGACGAGCTGGCCCCGGGCAGGTCCGAGCTGGTCGAGCCGTCCCACCTGCGGACTGCCGGCCGCCGGGCGTACCTCGCACTGGCCGGGGTCGTGGTCGCGGGACTCGGAACGGCACAGACGGTCCGATCGAGCGAGGAGGAGCTGGCCAAGTGATCCCCCGGGCGGGACGAGACGTGGTGTACGGGCGTGACGAGGTGACGTGGTGAACGGCCGCGCAGGGCGGACGGGCGGGCGGACCGGCGCCGTACGCCTGACGGGTGGCCGGGCGGGTCGCGCCGTACGGCCGGCGGGTCACGCCGGGGGCCGGACGGGGGGGATCGGGTGAGCCGCGCGTCACGGGCGCACAGCCGTCTCGCGGTCCGGTACTTCGACGACCGGATCCTGCTGACCGACTCGGCGGTCTGGGCCTACTTCAGGCTGCCGACGGTGAGCTACGAGTTCGTCACCCCCGAGGAGCGGGAGGCGCTGGCCACCAACATCACCATCGCGCTGGCGGCGATCCGGATGCCGGACGCCGAGGTGCACCTGCGGGTGGCGCACCGCACCTACCCGGCGGCCGAGTGGGCGATGGCGCTGAACGCCACCTCCGACGAGGGGCCGGGCTGGCGCGACTACCTGGAGGACATGTACCGCCACGTGTGGGCCAAGGACTTCTGGTCCAAGGAGGTCTACCTCGGCGTGCGGCTCGGGCCGCGCGGCAGGCAGGTCGGCGACGGCGTGCTCTCCCAGATCTTCGGCTTCTACCAGCGCGGCGAGAAGGCCCTCGGCATCGACGACGACCACGTCCCCAGGACCGAGGTCGCCCGGTGGACCGAGCAGGCCGAGCGGCTGGGCCGGGCGCTGTCGGCCAGCGCCCTGTACGCCCGGCACGCCACCTCCACCGAGATCGCCTGGCTGTTCCAGCACGCCGCGACCGGCTCCCTCGGCGACCCGCCGGCCTCGGCCAGCCCCAAGCGCAGGTGGGGGCAGGGTGAGATCGAGTCGCTGGTCGAGGGGCAGATCCACAACGGCAGGTCGCTGCTGCGGATCGAGCAGCCGTACGGCGACTCCTACGTGGCGCACCTGTCGTTCGCCCGCTTCCCCGACCTGATGCCGTTCCCCGACGGCGAGCCGTGGATGCACTTCGCCGACCAGCTGCCGTTCCCGGTGGAGGTCTCGTCGCGGATGCGGCTGATCTCGCCGGTCAAGGCCAGCAAGGACGTCGCGCGCAAGCTCGCCCACGCCCGCGACATGGACATCCACATCCGCGAGGCGGGCGCCGAGGCGCCGCTGGCGCTGGCCGAGCAGATCGACGCGGCCCGGATGCTGGAGCACGGCATCACCAAGGAACGCCTGCCGTTCGTGTACGGCTGGCACCGGCTGATCGTGTCGGCCCCGACCGAGGAGATCTGCGTGCAGCGGGTCGAGGCGGTCGTGGAGCACTACCGCGACATGGGCATCGACATCGTCAACTCCACCGGCGACCAGTTCTCGCTGTTCTGCGAGGCGCTGCCGGGCGAGCGGGTCCGGGTCAACGCCTACGCCCAGCGGCAGCCGCTGCGCACCATCGCGGGCGGCATGCCGACCGCGACCGTGGACCTCGGCGACCGGGTGGACGAGTCGGGCGCCGGGTGGATGGGACCGTACATCGGGGAGACCCTCGGCCGGGCGCGCAGCATCGTGCACTTCGACCCGCTGGTGGCGGCCACCCGCAACCGCCCGACGGCCATCGCGATCACCGGCGAGCCCGGCGGCGGCAAGACCACGCTGGCGCTGCTGATGATCTACCAGATGGCGCTGCGCGGCGTGACGGTCGCGGTCATCGACCCCAAGGGCGACGCCGAGTCGCTGGTGCAGCTGCTGCGCAACCGGGGCCGCAGGGCGCGGATCATCCCGCTCGGCTCGGCGGCCCCCGGCCTGCTGGACCCGTTCTCCTTCGGCGACGACATCGCCGCCAAGAAGACGATGGCGAGCGAGACCCTGCGCCTGCTGCTGCCGCGCATGTCGGAGGAGCGGGAGTCGGCGATGATCCAGGCGGTCGCGGCGGTCGCCAACGGTGAGGACCCCTCGCTGGCGAAGGTCGTGGAGTTCCTGGAGCAGACCGACGACGCCGCCTCCAAGAACCTGGGCGCGGTGCTGCGCTCCATGTCGGAGATGCATCTGGCCCGGCTCTGCTTCGACCCCTCCGGCGGCGAGCAGATCGACACCGAGGGCTGGACCACGGTCTTCACCCTCGGCGGCCTGACCCTCCCGGACGCCGCCACCGGCCGCGACGACTACTCCTACGAGCAGCGGCTGTCGGTGGCTCTGCTCTACCTCGTCGCGCAGTTCGCCCGGGGCCTGATGAACGGCCTCGACCGGCGGACCCCCAAGGCGATCTTCCTGGACGAGGCGTGGGCGATCACCTCCACCCCCGAGGGCGCCAAGCTGGTGCCCGAGGTGAGCCGGATGGGCCGCTCCCGCAACACCGCGCTGGTCCTGGTCTCGCAGAACGCGGGCGACCTGCTGAGCGAGCAGGTGACCAACTGCCTGTCGTCGGTGTTCGCGTTCCGGTCCACCGAGCGGGTGGAGGTCGGCCACGTGATGGCGCTGCTCGGGGTCGAGCCCTCCGAGGAGCACAAGGCGGTCCTGCGCTCGCTCGGCAACGGCGAGTGCGTCTTCCGCGACCTGGACGGCCGCGCAGGCCGCATCGGGGTGGACCTCATCTCCGACGAGCTGCTGCGCTGGCTCGACACGAACCCGACCCACGAGAGGCCCCCGGCCGACCCCCAGGGTCAGCCCGGGGGAGACCGAGTCAGCAGGCAGGGCGCCGTGGCGGTGGAGGTGCGCTCATGAAGGGCTCCGGCAAGGGGCACGTGAAGTCCCGCGGCGGGCACGGGGGCTCCCGGAAGGGAAAGAGAAGTCCCCGCAGCCGGCTACGCAGGCGGATCGCCATCGCGCTGGTGGCGCTGACCGCCTTCCTCGCGCTGCCCCTGGTGTTCCCCGGGGAGGGGTCCGTCGCCGTCGCCGCACCCTGCGACCTGTCGCCGGACCTCACCCCCGAGGTCGTCGGCTCGGGCGTGGACGGCCTGGTCAAGCCCCCGGACCCGGACCGGCCCGCGGCGTCGGGCGCGTCGATCACGCCGACGCCCGCCCCGGCCGCGCCCGGGACGACCGCCGCGGCGCAGGGCAACTACGCCACCTACGGCATGAGCGGCCAGTTCTGGCACACCTACAACCTGGGCTGCGACGACGTCGCGGCGGTGCTGGGCAACGCCTGGGCCAACACGGTCTTCTCCTGGGCCAAGTCGCTCGACCGGCTGACCATCACCACCTACCAGGCGGCCGCGACCGAGGGCCCACTGGAGTCGATCAAGGATGTCGTCGACGACATCGTGACCAACCTGGCGAACGCCATGTACTGGCCGTACCTGCGGCCGGTCGTGATCCTCGGCGCCATCTGGCTCGCCTGGTACGGCCTCATCCGCAAACGCGCGACCACCACCGCCGAAGGCGTCATCTGGATGGTCCTCGCGGTCACCGTGGCGGTCTGGTTCTTCAGCCGCCCCGGCGACTTCACCTCGCTGGGGAAGGTCGTCACCGACAAGACCGGCGAGGTCGTCAACTCGGCCTTCTCCGGCCTGCCCGGCGCGGGCGGCACCTCCTGCGTGCCCGCCAAGGACGACCCCGCTCCCCAGGTCAGGTCCGGCGGCTACGGCCAGGCCGGCGTCCCCGGGGTCGAGCAGAACGCCGACGCGCTCTGGTCGGTGCTGGTCTGCAAGCCGTGGCTGATGGGCGAGTTCGGCACCGCCGACGCGACCGCCCCGGTCGTGCAGAAGCTCGCTCCCAGGCTGCTGGACATCCAGGCCATCGACGCCGCCGAGATGCGGGCCGCGCAGCTGCCCGCGACCAACTCCCACCAGCTACGGTACGAGGAGGAGATCGCCAAGCCTCTGGAGAACACGCCGATCTTCTTCCTGTTCCAGGGAAAGGATTGGACGAGCCGGCTCGGCATCGCGATCGGCGCCCTGCTGGCCGCGATGGTCGCGGGCGTGCTGATCTTCCTGGTGGCGGTCTCGCTGCTGGTGCTCAAGGTCGGGTTCCTGCTGCTGCTCATCCTCGGGCCGATCTTCCTGCTGCTCGGCGTGCATCCCGGCTCCGGCCGCATCATCGCGATGCGCTGGGTGGAGATGCTGGTCGGCACGCTGCTGCGGCAGGCGGTGCTCGCCCTGGTACTCGGCGTCCTGGTGTACGGCTACGCCCTGATCATCTCCACCGCCATGCCGTGGGGCATGCAGGTGATGTTCATGGCCCTGCTGACGATCGCGGTGTTCTTCTACCGGCGGCCGTTCCAGCACCTGTTCGCCTCCATGGACGGCCACACGCTCGCCACCCGCGTGCTCGGCGACGCCGCCACCGCGCCGACCCTACAGCGGGCGGCGGGTGTGCTGCCGCCCGTCGCGGCGGCCCGGGTCGGCCGCTGGGGCATGCGCAAGGCCGAACCCGCGCTGCAGGCCGCGGCGCTCGCCACCGGCGCGTCCGCGGCGACGGCGGCCGCGGCGGTCGCCCAGGGCAGGGTCCGCGGCGAGGACGGCGGCGCGGCGGCGGGCACGCCCTCCGGCACCCGGGTCCCGGCGGGCGCGCAGCCCGCGCCGCTGGACACCGACGCCCAGGGGGGCGGGCGGCGCAAGGCCGGGGGCCGTCCGGTCACCGCGGCGCGTCCGGGCGCGGCGCCGCCGCTCAACCTCTCCGGGGCGGCCGGCGGCGCGGTGGGCGGCGGGTCCGGCCGTACGGCGGGCGGATCCGGCGCGTCCGGCGGGTCCGGCGGGTCCGGCGGGTCCACGGTCAGGTCCGGCGGCTCCTCCGGGGGCCGCGGCGGAAACGGCTGGTTCGGCGGGCGGTCCGGCGGCGGCTGGGCCCCGCGGGGCGGCTCCTCCCCGGGTGGCGGGTCCGGTTCGACGGCGGGCCGGTCCGCGGCGCCGTCCTCCTCGGGCGGCGGCCGGAGCGGCGCGAGCCTCTTCGGCGGCGGCGGTGGCGGCGGGTCCCGGCGTTCCGATCCGCCCTCACGCGGGTCCTCCGGCGGTTCCTCGCGCGGCTCGTCGCGCTCCTCCTCCGGCGGGTCGTCGGGCGGCTCGCGCGGCTCCTCGGGGTCCGGTGGCGGCCTGTTCGGCTCCGGCGGCTCCTCAGGCTCCAGGCGCGATCCCGGCCGGTCCGAGCGGCGGTCCGAAGCTCCCCCGCTCTGGCTGCCCAGCCGTTCCGAGCGGGACAGGCAGGCCGATGACGCGCCCGCGCCGTTCTGGCTGCGCGCCTCGAAGCCGGAGGCGGACTGACGATGGCAGAAGGCGGCAACCGCCGGGGACTCGTCTTCGCGGTGCTGGTCGCGATGCTCGCCGGCGTCGGGGTCTACCTGACGATGATGTCGGGGCAGCCGGGCGGGGAACCGGCCGGACAGGACCCGGCGCGGGCGGACCGGGCGACGGCGCAGGCGCGGGCGCGGGTGAGCGCCGAACCGCCCCGCCCCGCGGCCACGGCCAGCGACGCGCCCTTCGACGTCTACTCCTACCTGCCGATGACCAAGCAGGAGCTCGCCGCGGCCGCGGACTACGCCCGGCGGTTCACCGCCGCGTACGGCACCTACCGCTACGACGAGGACCCGGCGGCCTACGGCGACCGGGTCGGCGGCTACACCACGACCGAGTTCGCCGACGTCCTGCTGCGCACCTTCTCCTCGCCCGGCACGATCGAGGCCAACAAGGCCGACCAGGTCGTCTCGGTCGGCAGCGCCGAGGTCAAGGCGATCCGGCAGGTGCAGGACACCTCGGTGACCTTCGTGGTCACCGGCACCCAGAAGATCACCACCAAGGCCGGGCCCCGGGGCCTGACCGACGACTACGCCGTCACGCTCATCGAGGTCGGCACCGAGTGGCGGGTCCACAACCTGGAGCCGGCCGACGCGGGCCAGGAGGGGGACGACCGCACCTCGCCGCCAGGGGAGGACGGATGAACGGCGGCCCGCGGTGAGGGCCGGGCGCAGGACGCGGATCCCGTTGATCCTCGGCGTCGCCGGGGTCTGCCTGCTCACGCTGATCATGGCGCCGATGATGATGGTCAGCACGTTCCCGTCGATCGTCGGCGGCGGCGGGCTGCCCGACTGCGAGGCGGCCGTGAAGAACGTCAGCGCCGAGTCCAAGGCCGCCGCCTCGGACATCCCCGCGGACTACCTGAAGCTGTACCGCAAGTACGGCAAGCAGGTCGGCGTGCAGTGGAACGTGCTCGCCGGGGTGGGCAAGCGCGAGACCGACCACGGCCGCTCCACCCTGCCCGGGGTGCGCAGCGGCACCAACTACGCCGGCGCCGCCGGGCCGATGCAGTTCCTGATCGGCACGTGGGGCGGCAAGGCGAAGATCAAAATTCCCTCGAAGTTCAACGGCTACGCCTCCGACGGCGACGGCGACGGCTGGGCCGACGTGTACAACCCCGCCGACGCCATCCTGGGCGCGGCGAAGATGCTCAAGCGCAACGGCGCGCCGGAGGACGTGCGGCGGTCGCTGTTCGTCTACAACCGGGCCTGGTGGTACGTCGACCAGGTCATGGAGATCGCGCGGAGATACGCCGAGGACGGCGCGGTCGCCGTGCCGCCGCAGGCCGAGCCCGCCTGCGACGAGCCGCTGGTGCAGGCGGCGCCCAGCGAGGCGGTGGCCCAGATCCTGCAGTACGCGCTCGCCCAGCGCGGCAAGCCGTACGTGTGGGGCGGCACCGGGCCGGACGCCTTCGACTGCTCGGGGATCATCTACATGGCCTACCGCAGCGCCGGCCTGACGATCCCGCGCACCACCTTCGGTCAGTGGCCCTTCGGGGTGCGGGTCGACGCGGGCGAGGAGCAACCCGGTGACCTGGTCTTCTTCAACGCTGGGCCAGGAACGAGCGCCAACAACCCGGGACACGTCGGCATGGTCGTCTCGCCGGGCAAGATGGTGGAGGCACGGTGCACACTGTGCGGGCCGATCAAGGTGACCACCTACCGCGACCGCACCGGCATCGTCGGGTACACCCGCCCGCTGCAGAACCCGCAGGTCCTCGAACAGCTCAGACTGAAGGAGCAAGGCTGAAGGAGTTCCGCGTGAAGAAGGTCGTCGTCGGGGCCGCGATCCTCGACGGCGACGGCAGATTGCTCGCCGCCCAGCGCGCCGAGCCGCCCGAGCTGGCCGGCGGCTGGGAGCTGCCCGGGGGGAAGGTCGATCCGGGGGAGGACGACCAGACGGCCCTGGTCCGCGAGTGCCTGGAGGAGCTGGGGGTCATCGTCGCGGCCGGGGTCCAGGTCGGCGGCGACTGGCCGCTGACCGGCGACTACGTGCTCCGGGTCTGGATGGCGCGGATCACCGAGGGGGAGCCGGAGGCCAAGGAGCACCTGGAACTGCGCTGGCTGGCCGCCCATGAGCTGTTCGACGTGGAGTGGCTGCCCGCGGACCTGCCGATCGTGCGCGCCGTACATGGTCATCTTGGCGGTATCTGACCCGCTACTCACGGTAGGGTTGTCGTTGCTCAACGTGCTGATGACGCGCGTTCGTAACGGGGGATCGGAGAGATGCGGTGACCGAGTGGTTGCAGCGTGCCCGGGTCGTGTCCGCGGTGGGGGCGGGGGCCCTCATCCTGGGCGGCGTCCCGGCCGCGTACGCGGACGTGACACCGGGGTCGGCCGGGTCGACGCCGGGGGAGGTCGCGGCGGACGCCTCGGCGGTGACGGCGGGCGACTCCGCCGCGCCGTCCGGGGCCGCCGCCGACGAGTTCCGGTTCCGGCTCTGGTTGCAGGGGGCCGGTGACGAGGCGTGGCTGGCCGTCTCCTCGGAGCCCGCGGAGGCGCTCAAGGACGTCGGCTGCCCGCCGCGCGGGGCCGCGGCGGAGGGGGCCCCGCTGACCGAGGGGTCCGGCCGGGACGTCCCGGCCGCCGGCACGCGGGGCGCGCCCGACGTGCAGGGAGCACAGGGGGCGCAGGAAGCGGGGGCTCCCGCGGCGGGAGGCGCCCGCGCGGCGGCCTTCCACCCGGCCCACCCGGCGGCCGGACCCGGCGGAGGACCGCTCGCGGCAGAACCCGCGGTGGACGCCCCACCGGCGGGCGGTACGGCGGACGCCGCCGGGTTCCGGGGCGTCGGCGCGGTTCCGGTGTCCGGTCCGGTGGAGAGGACCGCGGAGGCTCCGGGCGCCACCGGGGCCCGGGACGTCGCGGCCGGTCCGATGGCCGGTTCGGCAGCCGGTTCGGCCGGGGAGGCCGCGGAGACTCCGGTGGACGCCCAGGCGGAGAACGGCCGGGCGGCGGGGGGTGCGCTGACCTGCTCGATGGAGAGGGCCGGCGCTCACGTGCCCGTCGACGTGGTGCTGCGCGCGCCGGAGGAGGCCGGCCAGGTCCAGCTGACCGCGGTGGCGCGGATCCGCGACGCCCGGGGCGAGTGGGTCACCCGGACCGCGCGGACCACGATGCGGATCCCGGCGGCGCGGACCGCGCAGCGCTCCGATGCCGCGGGCGACGTCATGGACGGGACCTCGAACGGGACCTCGAACGGGACCTCGGACAGCGCCTCGACCGGTGCTTCGGACGGCGCCGCGGCGGCGGGTGCCTCCGCTGCCGGTGGGCGCATCCCGGTTCCGGGCAGCGCACGGAGCGCCGATGCGGCCGGAGCCGTCCCGGGCTCGGAAGGCTCCGGTGACGTCACGACCTCCGGAACCGGGACGGGCACCGGAGAGGTCCGGGGCGCCGGCGCTCAGGGCACAGGTCTCCAGGAGGCCGGCGCCCGGGGCACGGGCACCCGGGGCACGGGCACCCGGGGCACGGGCACCCGGGGCACAGGCGCGGCCGGGCTCACCGGGAACGCCGCGGGCACCGCGGTGACCGGGAGCGCCGGAGACGCGGTGCGCCCCGGGACGGAAGCCGCCGGAGCCGTGGGCTCTGCGGGCTCCGGGGGCGTGGCGGCGGGTTCCGCCGGGACCGCCCGGACGCCGCTGACCGGCGGTTCCGCCCTCACCGGGGCGGTCCCCGAGACTATGCCCGGCATGTTCGGGGAGCGCGTGCAGGACGCCGGCCAGGCCACCGGGGCGCTTCCGGACGAGCCGACGACCCTGCTCTCCCGGCCCGGTACGGCCCTCACACCCGGTACGGCCCTCACACCCGGTACGGCCCTCACACCCGGTACGGCCCTCACACCCGGTACGGCCCTCACACCCGGTACGGCCGCCCTCACGCCCGGCGGGCCGGCCGCGCAGAACGGCGCGGTGCGGCCCGAGACCCGGATCCTCGCCGCCGACCCCGGTTCGAGCCCCCGGCAGGCGGGTTCGGAGGAGCGGGGCATGCCGATGGTCCTGGAGGACATCCCGGCGTCCCGGCGCAACCTCCCGGTCTACGAGGACCCCGCATCGCAGGCGCCCGTCGTGCAGGAGCACGGCGTCGCACCGGGGCAGGGGAGCGCTTCTCGCGGTTCCGCCCAGGGCCCGCGGGTGCCGCGGACGGCGATGGCGACCCAGCCGCAGGCCGTCCCGAGGCTCCAGGGCCGGAGGGCGACGCTCAGGAACAGCGCGGCCCAGCGGGCGGCCCGGAGGCAGGGGGCCGTCGGCATGCGGTTGTCCCCGGTTCAGCAGATGCCTCAGCAGATGGGGCAGTTCCCGGTGATGCCGCCGATGCCCCAGCAGATGCCGCCGATGCCTCGCCAGATGGCGCCGGTGCCCCAGCGGATGCCGGTCCTTCCCCAGGTGCCGCCGCAGATGGGACCTCCGCCCATGTTCCCGCAGGGGCAGATGACGCCGGGCCAGATGCCGGTGCTGCCCCAGCAGCCCGGCCAGATGGGTCAGCCCGGCCAGATGGGTCAGCCGGGTCAGATGGGTCAGCCGCCCGTCCAGCAGGGATACCCGCAGCAGGGCTATCCGCAGCAGGGTTACCCGCAGCAGGGCGGTCCCGGAGCGCCGATGACCCCCGGTGTCCCGGGGGCCCCGCTCGCGCCGGGCGTGCCCGGGGCTCCGTCGCCGCTGGCGATGCCGCCGGGAGCGCCGCTTCCCCGGGAGCTCGACGGGTCGAGCGCGAAGATCGAGGCCGCGACCAGTTCGAGCTCAGTGCTGTCCGACGTGCGGGGACTGCCCGCGGTCGGGGCGGCGGTCGGTGGTCTGCTGCTCCTGCTCTGGCTCCGGATGAGGATCCAGCGCCGGCGTAACTGGCGGCCCGCATCGTAGAAAATCGGCGGCCCGTATCGTAGAAAGCGGTTTACTGTTACTTTTGCCCAACTAGTATTTCCTTGGCGGGTTTAAGGCTGGGAAATTCGCGGAGGGCAGGGTTGGCGCGATCGCGACGGACGGCGGCTTTATCTGCCGTCGCCATGTCTCTCGGACTGAGCGGGGCGGTGCTTCTGGCTGCCGCGCCGCTCACCGCTCCGATCTCCGATCCGGCGACCATGCTGGTGGCCGACACCCCCGGTGAGATCCCGGGGTGTGACACCGACCCCTCCGCCCCGTGCGCCGACGAGCCCACGCCGATCGTCACGGTCACGGTCACCGCGCCCCCCGAGGAGGAGCCCCCCGCTCCTCCGAAGCCGGCTCCCCGGACGGTGCACACCACGGTCATCGTCCCCCCGAAGAAGCCCAAGACGCCGAAGCCGACGAAGACCGTGCACGAGACCGTGACGGTGCCGCCTCCGCAGCAGACCTCCGCGGCTCCCGTCGTGCCTCCTCCCACCACCCCCGCCAACGATCCGGTGGCGCCGCCGAGCAGCGACCCGGATCCGTCCTTCCCCAGCACCGAGACGCAGCCGCAGACGCAGCCGACCGCGGTCCCCACCGCCACGCCGCCGCCGAGCGAGACCCCGTTCGAGGAGCCCGCCTCCGCGCCGGTCCGCCACGAGATCCGCAACGCGGGTTCGGAGTTCGACAGCGCCACGCTGAGCGGCCAGCTCGCCATCCCGGCGCTGATCCTGGTGCTGCTGGTGCTGTTCGCCGTACTGATCTTCGAGGGCAGGCTGCGCCGCCTCGCCCACGCGGCGGCCGTCCGCCGGGCGGGTCCCCGCGCCGCGGACTACCGGGGCCCGATCGACCCCGTGGCCTATCCCGCCGGCCCCGCGGGCTATCCCGCCGGTCCGGGTTACGCGGCCGCGCCGGGCTTCCCGCCGGCCTACCAGGGCGGCACGGCCTACGCCCCGATCGTCAGCCTGGTGCCCATGCACATGTATCCGCAGGGGTACCCCGAGGGCTACGCCCCCGAGGCGTACGGCCGGCCGTACGAGCACCCGTACGGCGGGCAGCCGTACGAGACGGCCTACCTGCCGCCGGGCCACCCGGGCCATGAGCACGCACCCGCCGGGTACCCGCCGCAGGGCCACGAGCAGCACGCATCCGCCGGATATCCGCCGTACGCTGAGCCGTACGGTCCGGCGGGGCACGACGGGATGTACGGCGTGCACGACGAGGCGATGGCGCCCGACGTGCCGGGCACCTTCCACGCCCTGGACGAGGACGACTTCCCCGGCCCGGCCGCCCGGCCCGCCGGCCCCGGCGATCTCCTGCCGCGCGAGACGGACGACGACCTGTTCCGTGGGACGGCCGACCGCCCCGGCCCCATCGGTGAGTCCGGGGCCGATCACGCCGGCACGCCGTCCTTCCCCGAGCAGGATGAGCCCGGCGACCGGACCCGGGGTTTCTTCGAGCCGGCCCGGGAGCCCGGCTCCGCCGAGGCCGCCGCCGGTCCCGAGGCCGTTTCCGGGACGCCCTCCGGCGAGGAGGCCGTTCCCGGAGCTCCCTCCGGCCAGAAGCCCGTTCCTGGAACACCTTCCGGCCATGAGGCCCTTCCCGGAGCTCCCGTCGGCCAGGGGCCCGTTCCCGGAACACCCTCCGACACCGGGCTCACGGGTACGGTGACCCATCCCCTGCCGGAGGGGGCCGAGGGCAGGAAGAAGCGCGGGCTCTTCCGCCGCTCGTCCTGACGCGTCCCCGTCCAGACGTCCGCTGACGGTGCGGGCGGGCACGTGCGTCCCGCCGGGGCCGTCCGGGAGACCGGGCGTCGCCGTCGCGTAGGAGCGACTCGGTGGCGGCGACACCGCGCGCCGGAACCTCGTACCCCAGACCTTGCGCCGAGCCCGCGTGCCGGAATCGTGTGCCGAGATCGCGCCGGGACCGTGCGTCGAGTCCGCGTGCCGAGTCCGCGTGCCGAGTCCGCGTGCCGAGATCGCGCCGGGACCGTGCGTCGAGTCCGCGTGCCGAGTCCGCGTGCCGAATCCGCGTGCCGGAACCACGCCCCGGAACCGTGTGCCGAGAGCGCGTACCGGCCGCGTGTCGACGATGTAGGCGGCGAACGCCGGCGGGACCGTCGGCTCCTCATCGGTCGGCGGATCGGCGACCACCGATGTCGCCTCTCGTTCTCCGCCGGCGCGTCCCGGCGTGGACGGCGGCGCCGCGGTCACCGGTGAAACGCTTTTCCGTGCATCGGCGAAGGAGCGCGACCACTCGAACCACGGAAGGCAGCCGATGACACGAGAGAGCCGACCATGACGGCGGCGCCCCAGGTGTCCACCGCCGAAGGGCTCAGCGACGCGGTGATCATCGAACGATCCTGGAACGACCCGGAAAGCTTCGCCGTCGTCTTCGACCGCTACTACTTCCAGATCCACGGCTTCGCCGCGCAGCGGCTGGGTCCGAGCCTGGCCGACGACGTGGCCGCGGAGACCTTCCTGATCGCGTTCGACCGCCGGAAACGCTATGACCTGTCCCGCGACGACGCCCGGCCCTGGCTGTACGGGATCGTCACCAATCTGCTCTCCCGGCACCACCGGGCGGAGGCCCGGCGTTACCGGGCGCTCTCCCGGACGCACCTCAGAGACGTCGACGACGACCACGCGGATCGGGTCGCGGGCCGGTTGGACGCCCAGGCGCACCGTGAGCCGCTGATGGCGGCCCTGGCGAAGGTCTCCAAAGCCCACCGGGACGCGCTGCTGCTGGTCGCGTGGGCCGGACTGAGCCACGAGGAGGCGGCCGAGGCGCTCGGCATCACCTCCGCCGGCGTTCGCACCCGGCTGCACCGGGCCCGCAAGAGGATCCGCGCCGCACTGGACCACATCGGACCGGCCACCACAGAGAAGGAGCTTTGAGAATGGACGACCTCGAGATGCTGCACGAGGCCAGGCCCCGGCCTGCCGCTCCCTCCCACGCCGCCCACACCGCCGCCCGCGAGGCCCTGGTACGGCATGCCGTCGCCTCTCCGGCCGCGCCGGCGCGGCGCGACCGCCGGTTCCTGCCGTCGAGGACACGCATACTGCTGGCCGCGTCGGCGGCCCTGGCCGCGGGCGCCGCGGCGGTCACGGTCGTGGTCGCCGGGCCCGCGGGGGCGCCCGCCGTCACCTCCGCCGTCTCCGCCGGCCCGACGACCGTCGTGCAGAGGTCGGGGCGGCAGATCCTGCTCGCCGCGGCGACCGCCGCGGCGGCCGCTCCCGAGGAACCGGGTGCCTACTGGTACGTCAAGACCGTGAACACGGACACCGTGCCCGGGCAGGAACCGGCGACGTCGTCCGTGGAGACCTGGACCGCGCGTGACGGCAGGTCCTGGGTCCGGCGGAGCGGGAAGGGCGAGGTCGAGAAGAACGACGGCGGCCACGGGCACTGGACCGACGGGTTCGACCTGGAGGGCACCAGGCTGAGCTATGAGCAGATCCAGGGGCTCCCCACGGGTCCGGACGACCTGGTGGCGTGGCTCACCGAGCACGCGACGGGGGTGCTCAACGAGGAGGCCGCCCGTTACGTCCCGCTGCTCGATGTCCTGTCCCGCATGCCCGCACCGCCGGAGGTCCGCGAGGCCGCCTTCCGGGCGCTCGCCGCGCTGCCCGACGTCCGGAGCCTCGGGACCGCCGACGGGGGAGAGAGCCTGCTGCTCAAGGTTTCGGACGGTGAGATCAAGCTGGTGGTGGACGTCGAGGCGGCGCGGCTACGCGAGTCGGCCTTCACCCCGGCTTCCACGAAGCCGGGGAAGGACGGCGCGATCCGCACGGAGAAGGCCGAGTGGACGGACGACCTGCCGGAGACGGCTCACTGACGGGACCCGGCGCGCACGCCGGCCGTACGGTCTCCTCCCGGTGAAAAAGCGGCGGCGCCGGCCACGCGGGGGCGTGGCCGGCGCCGTCAGCGGACACCGCCGTCAGCGGTCATCCGCCGGGGGAGGCGGTCACCGCTTCGTGTCGGAACGCCGGAAGATCTTGTTGCCGAGCCAGACCAGCGGGTCGTACTTCCGGTCGACGACGCGTTCCTTCATCGGGATCAGCGCGTTGTCGGTGATCTTGATGTGCTCCGGGCAGACCTCGGTGCAGCACTTGGTGATGTTGCAGTAGCCGAGGCCGTGCTCCTCCTGCGCGGAGTCCTTGCGGTCCGCCACGTCGTAGGGGTGCATGTCCAGCTCGGCGATCCGCATGAGGAAGCGCGGACCGGCGAAGGCCGGCTTGTTCTCCTCGTGGTCGCGGATCACGTGGCAGACGTTGTTGCACATGAAGCACTCGATGCACTTGCGGAACTCCTGGGACCGCTCGACGTCGATCTGCTGCATGCGGTACTCGCCCGGCTTCACGTCCGCAGGCGGGGTGAAGGACGGGATCTCCCGGGCCTTCTGGTAGTTGAACGAGACGTCGGTGACCAGGTCCTTGATCACCGGGAACGTCCGCATGGGCGTCACGGTGATCGTCTCGTCCTCCGTGAAGGTGGACATCCGGGTCATGCAGCCGAGCTTGGGCTTGCCGTTGATCTCCATGGAGCAGGAGCCGCACTTGCCGGCCTTGCAGTTCCACCGGACCGCGAGGTCGGGCGCCTGGGTGGCCTGGAGCCGGTGGATGATGTCGAGGACGACCTCGCCCTCGTTCACCTCGACGGTGAAGTCCTCCAGCCGTCCCTCGCCGCCCTCGCCCCGCCACACGCGGAACTTCGCCTTGTAGCTCATGTCACTCCTTGACCGACGTGTCGAGACCGGCCAGCTCTTCGTCCGTCATGTACTTCTTCAGCTCGTCGAGCTCGAAGAGCCTGATCAGGTCGTCGCGCATGGACGGCTGGACCTTCTCCTCCACCGTGACCGAGCCGTCCGGGGCCAGGGCGCAGGACAGGAGCCTGCGGCGCCACTCCGCCGACATGCCCGGGAAGTCGTCACGGGTGTGGCCGCCGCGGCTCTCCTCGCGGAGCAGGGCCGCCTTGGCCACGCACTCGGAGACCAGCAGCATGTTGCGCAGGTCGAGGGCGAGGTGCCAGCCGGGGTTGTAGATCCGGCTCCCGGTCGCCCCGACGTGCTGGGCCCGCTCCTTGAGCTTGCCCACCGCCTCCAGCGCCTCGGTGATCTCCTCGGACTTGCGGATGATGCCGACCAGCTCGTTCATCGTCCGCTGCAGCTCCTGGTGGACCACGTAGGGGTTCTCCCCCGACCGCTCCAGCGGCTCCAGCGCCTCGGTCCTGGCCGCCTCCACCGCGTCTTCGGCGACCTTGGGCCGCGTCCGGAGGCCGTCGACGTAGGCGGCGGCCCCGGCGCCCGCGCGGCGGCCGAACACCAGCAGGTCGGACAGCGAGTTGCCGCCGAGCCGGTTGGAGCCGTGCATGCCGCCGGAGACCTCGCCGGCCGCGAAGAGACCGGGGACGGACGCCTGGCCGGTGTCGGCGTCCACCTCGACGCCGCCCATGATGTAGTGACAGGTCGGGCCGACCTGCATGGGCTCCTTCGTGATGTCGACGTCGGCCAGCTCCTTGAACTGGTGGTGCATCGACGGCAGCCGCCGGGTGATCTCGGCGGCGGGCAGCCGGCTGGAGACGTCCAGGAAGACGCCGCCCTGGGGCGATCCGCGACCGGCCTTGACCTCGGAGTTGATGGCGCGGGCCACCTCGTCACGGGGCAGCAGCTCCGGGGGACGGCGGTTGTTCGCCTGGTCGCCGTACCAGCGGTCGGCCTCCTCCTCGGTGGTGGCGTACTTGTCCTTGAACACCTCGGGGATGTAGTCGAACATGAAGCGCTTGCCCTCGGAGTTCCTCAGCACCCCGCCGTCACCGCGGACGGACTCGGTGACGAGGATGCCGCGGACCGACGGAGGCCAGACCATCCCGGTGGGGTGGAACTGGATGAACTCCATGTTGATCAGCTTGGCCCCGGCCAGCAGCGCCAGCGCGTGGCCGTCCCCGGTGTACTCCCAGGAGTTGGAGGTCACCACGTAGGACTTGCCGATGCCGCCGGTGGCCAGCACGACCGCCGGGGCGTCGAAGAGGACGAACCTGCCGTTCTCCCGCCAGTAGCCGAAGGCGCCGGAGATCGCGTCGCCGTCCTTGAGCAGACGGGTCACCGTGCACTCGGCGAAGACCTTGATGTACGCCTCGGCGTCCCCGTGCCGCCGCTCGTCCTCCTGCTGGAGGGCGACGACCCGCTGCTGCAGGGTGCGGATCATCTCCAGGCCGGTACGGTCACCGACGTGGGCCAGCCGGGGGTACTCGTGCCCGCCGAAGTTACGCTGGCTGATCTTGCCGTCCTTGGTGCGGTCGAACAGCGCGCCCCATGCCTCCAGCTCCCAGACCCGGTCCGGGGCCTCCTTGGCGTGCAGCTCGGCCATCCTCCAGTTGTTGAGGAACTTGCCGCCGCGCATGGTGTCGCGGAAGTGCACCATCCAGTTGTCGTCGCTGTTGACGTTGCCCATGGCGGCGGCGGCGCCGCCCTCGGCCATGACGGTGTGCGCCTTGCCGAACAACGACTTGCAGATGATCGCGGTCCGCTTGCCCTGCTGGCGGGCCTCGATGGCCGCCCGCAGTCCCGCACCGCCGGCGCCGATGACGACGACGTCGTATTCGTGACGCTCGATTTCCACAGCAGATCCTTATGCGAACGGGAAGTTGACGATGCCCTTGGCGACCAGCCGGACGTACAGGTCGGCTCCCATGACCGTGAACATCGAGATCAGCGCCAGCTCCTGGTGCTTGGCGTTGAGCTTGGAGACGAAGCCCCAGGCGCGGTAGCGGAGCGGGTGCCGGGAGAAGTGGTTCAGGCGGCCCGCCGTGATGTGCCGGCAGGAGTGGCACGACAGCGTGTACAGGTTGATGAAGACCGCGTTGATGATCAGGATCCAGGTGCCGAGCCCGAACGGCTTGCCGATGAGGGCCTTCACCGCGTCGATGGCGAGGATCAGGCCGATCACGATCGCCGCGTAGAAGAAGTAGCGGTGGATGTTCTGCAGGATCAGCGGGAAGCGGGACTCGCCGGTGTAGCGGCCGTGCGGCTCGCCCACCGCGCACGCCGGGGGCGAGAGCCAGAAGCCGCGGTAGTAGGCCTTGCGGTAGTAGTAGCAGGTGAAGCGGAACCCGGCGGGCAGGCCGAGGATCAGCAGGCCCGGCGGCAGGGTGTACCAGTCGCCGAACGGCGCGAAGCCGAACAGCCGCGCCTCCTCCGGGCAGGTCGCCTGCGCCAGGCACGGGGAGGCGAACGGCGCGTGGTACGGGGAGACGAAGAAGCTCTTATCGAAGATCGCCCATGTGGCGTAGATCAGGAACGCCATGAAGATGATGAAGGTGACCAGTGGGTAGCGCCACCACCGGTCCGTCCGCAGGGTGCGTTCCTTGATCTGCGCACGTTGCCTTCTGGCCGTGTTCTCGGCCGTTGTCTGGGTCATCGTCGACCTTCCACCTCCCGCGAACCCTGCTGCCGGGGGTCCGGGTGATCTAAGTTGTGCGGCGCACCGCGGGTCGTCGTCGCGCCGGCTCAGCGTGCGCGCGCGTATTGGTGGGGGATACGTTACGACGCGGCCCGGGGGTTGTGTGAGAAAGGTCACTCACATTTTCCCACTCTCGGTGTGATTCCTGTCACGTTGGTCAGGAAGGAGTCACCGGCCAGTCAAGACCGCCCGCGAAGGCGGGACGTGGGGAGATCGTCGGTCACGGCGGACGGCGGCTGAGAGGCCCGCAGAGCGGCGGAGCGGGACCGGTGAAGATCAGCAGGTGGGCGTCCGGAGGAGGGGCCGGAGGGGCACGGGAGGCGGCGCCGGAAGCGGACCGGAGGCGGCGCCGGAAGGCCGCGCGGGGGCACGGGAGGCGGCACCCGGAAGGCCGTACGGGAGGGCCGCCCGGGAGGACGGCGGGCGGGCCGCGGGGCCGCGACGCGCGGCGGCCCCGCGCCGGCCGGGCGCGACAGAGGCAGAGAGGAGAGAGGTCAGTACCGCTGGTTGCTGCCGGGCAGCTTGACCACGGTCACGAAGAAGTCGTCGATGCGCCGGACCACGCTGATGAACTGGTCGAAGTCGACGGGCTTGGAGACGTAGGCGTTGGCGTGCAGGTTGTAGCTGCGCAGGATGTCCTCCTCGGACTCCGACGTCGTCAGCACGACCACGGGGATGCCCCGCAGCTTCTCGTCGGACTTTATGTCCTGCAGCACCTCCCGGCCGTCCTTGCGGGGGAGGTTGAGGTCGAGCAGGATCAGGTCGGGCCGGGGGGCGTCGGCGTACTCGCCCTCCTGGCGCAGGAACGCCATGGCCTGCTCGCCGTCGTTGACGACGTGCAGCTTGTTCCGGACCTTGTTGAGCTCGAACGCCTCCTTGGTCAGCAGGACGTCACCCGGGTCGTCCTCGACCAGGAGCACGTCGATCCAGCGCAGGTCATTCATCGGTCTCTCCAGTAGGAAGGGTCCACTTGAAGGTCGTCCCCGTCGTGCCGGGCTCCGGCTGTTCCACCCAGATCCGGCCGCCGTGGTACTCGACGATCTTCTTGCACAGGGCCAGCCCGATGCCGGTGCCGGCGTAGGCGTCCCGGCCGTGCAGGCGCTGGAAGATCAGGAAGATGCGTTCAGTGTATTTGCCGTCGATGCCTATGCCGTTGTCGGCGCAGAAGAACTCCCACATCTCCCCGTCGCGCCGCACGCCGATGCGGACCTTCGGCGGCTCCTCCGAGCGGAACTTCACCGCGTTGCCGATGAGGTTCTGGAAGAGCTGGGTGAGCTGGGACCGGTTGCCGTGCACCACGGGCAGCTCGTCGCAGGTCACGGTCGCGCCGGCCTCCTCGATGGGCGCGGCGAGGTTCTTCAGCGCGGCCTGCAGGGGCACGTCGGCGTCGAGCGTGGTCATCTCCCCGCCGATCCTGCCCACCCGGGAGAAGTCGAGCAGGTCGTTGATGAGGAGCTGCATGCGCTTGGCGCCGTCCACGGCGAAGGTGATGTACTGCTTGGCGCGGGCGTCGAGCTGGTCGCCGTAGCGCTGGTCGAGCATCTGGGTGAAGCTGGCCACCTTGCGCAGCGGTTCCTGCAGGTCGTGGCTGGCGACGTAGGCGAACTGCTCCAGCTCGCTGTTGGATCGCCGCAGCTCGGCGGTCTGTTCCTCCAGCTTGGCCTGCGCCTCGGAGGCGCGCCGCCACTCCGCCAGCATGCGGCGGCGCATGGCGTCGACGTGCCCGGACAGCTCCGACAGCTCCGACGGCCGCTCGACCTTGAGGCGGTGGTCGAAGTCTCCCTGGCCGACCGCGCGGACCTGCTCGGTCAGCTCGGCCAGCGGGCGCAGTACGGCGAAGCGCACGATCAGCACCGCGCCGACCCCGGCCAGGGCCAGGACGGCGACGATCACGCCGAGCGCCACGTAGAGCGCGGACCAGCCCTGGTTCAGCCGGGCGCTCCCCTCGTCGTGCAGCCGGTTCAGATGCGTCTGGAGGGTGGACAGCGATCGGCGGACCTCGGTGAACCGCTCACCGTTGACCGGCGCCATCCGCTGGGCGGACTCGGTCTTGTAGGTCGGCACCGAGGCGATGAGCGGCTCGGCGTAGTCGCGCCGCCAGGCGTCCCCGGTGTCCTTGAGCCGCTGGACCTCGGCGCGGACCGCGTCGCTCTCCGGGATGCGGGGCATGAGCCGTTCGAGCTCGGCCATCGCCCTGCGCTCGTCGGCGACGGCGGAGCGGTAGGCCAGCAGGGAGCGCTCCTCGTTCGTCCTGCCGTACGTCCGCGCGGCGCTCTCCTGCGCGGACAGCGCGTTGGAGATCTCCAGGGTGCGCAGCGCCGCGGGGTCGACGACGTCGACCACGGCGCCCCGCAGCCGGGTGAAGTCCTTCATCGAGGCGACCGCGAAGAGGCCGGTGATCGCCAGGGCCACCGCGATCAGCACGCCGGTGAGCAGGAACCACTGGCCGACCCGGAGCTTGCCGAAGCCCGTCGCGGGCTCGGGGACGGGCAGCGGGCGCAGGCGCCCGCGGTCGCTCATCACGCCTCCTCCCGCTCCTGCCCGCCGGGCCGGGGGACTCCGCCGGGCCGGGAGATGAGGACGGTGGCCAGGTCGTCGCTGAGCGCGTCGCGGTTCAGCTCGATCACCCGCTCGATGAGCCGGTCGAGGTGGATGCCGCCCTGCTCGTGGACCAGCCGGAGCAGCCCCTCGGTGCCGAGCAGGTCGGGGCCGCCGCCCACGGTGGCCTCGATCAGGCCGTCGGTGTAGAGGAGCATCGACCACTCGTCGCCCAGCGGCACCTCGATCTCCGACCAGTCGACGCCCTGGAAGATCCCCAGCGGGGGACCGGAGGGGGTGCCCTGCAGCACGCCGATCGCTCCGTCGCGGATCAGCAGGGGCGGGGGGTGGCCGACCACGTGCATCCGGGCGCGGTCCAGGGATGCGTCGATCGTGGCGATGCAGAGCGTCGTGAAGATCTCCGGGGACTTGCGTTCGAGGCGCAGCACCGAGTCGAGGGTGCGCAGCAGCTCGTTGCCGGTGTGCCCGGCCAGGACCAGGGTCCGCCAGGCGATCCGCAGCGCCACGCCCAGGGCCGCCTCGTCCGGGCCGTGCCCGCACACGTCGCCGACGACCACGTGCACGGCGCCGTCGGGCCCCTGAACGGTGTCCCAGAAGTCGCCGGCGAGCAGGGCGCGGCGGCGGCCGGGGAGGTATCGGGCCTGGTGGTCCAGGCCGTCGGACTCCAGCAGCGGGACCGGCAGCAGCCTGCGTTCGAGGCGGGCGTTCTCCTTGGCCGTCAGCTGGGCCTCGACGAGGCTGCGCTGCGCCAGGTCGGCGCGCTTGCGCTCCATCGCGTAGCTGATCGCGCGGGCCAGCAGCCTGGCCTCCACGTCCTGCTTGACGAGGTAGTCCTGGGCGCCCGCGGCGACGGCCTCGACGCCGACGTGGGTGTCGTTGAGGCCGGTCAGCACGAGCACCGCGGTGTCGGGCGCCATCGACAGCACCTGCTCCAGCGCCTCCAGGCCGCTGGCATCGGGCAGGGAGAGGTCCACGAGCACGCACTGGACGTCGGGGGTGAGCCGCTCCCTGGTCTCGGCCAGGCTGCGCGCCCAAATGATCTTATGAGGGTTCTCCGACTCGCCGAGCAGCTCCTCCACGAGGAAGGCGTCGCCCGCGTCGTCCTCGATGAGGAGGATCGTGAGCGTGTCGTTGGAGGGGGCGGTCACGGACGCCTCTTCATGGATTGGGGGCACCTTGTCAACGTATGAAGAATAGTGTGACACCAGGACTCAACGTGTGATGATCAGGCCCGCGGCCTCGCGGCCCTCTCGCAACCGCCCGGTGGCCCCCTCACGGTCCGGCCGGGCGGCGGCGATCCGGCGCGCCCGTCGTCGCCCCGCATCCATCCTGCCTGGATCCCATCCTGTACGGCCCGCCCGCCTCGCGCGCGCCGATCGGGAAACCGTTGCGCCGTTGTGAGACTTCCGTTGCGCCGGCCGGGGTGACGGCGCCTCGGAAGGGGCCGCGCCGGTTCCCGGCAGGGGCGGCGCCGCGCCGATCCCGCGCCCGGGAGGGCTCCGGGGCCGCGCCGGGTCGTGCCGGACCGACCGTGCCGGACCGCGCCGGGCCGCTCAGCCGGTGGTGATCAGCTCCAGCCCCTCGGGCAGGCTGCCGTCGTGCGCGGCCTCGGCGAGGAAGAACAGCAGCGTGTCGTGGAAGGCGCGGGCCGCCCGGGTGGGCTCGACGTCCTTGCGGTGGGCGATGGCGATGGTGCGCTGCAGCCCCGGGGGCGCCAGCGGGGTGCCGGTCAGCCCGGGACGGCCGTCCAGGACCATCGACGGGACCAGCGCGATGCCCAGCCCGGCCTCCACGAACCGCAGCACGGCGTCCATCTCGCCGCCCTCCACCGACAGCCGCGGCTCGAACCCGGCCTGGCGGCACGCGCTGAGCGTGGCCTCCCGCAGGTCGTAGCCGCGGCGGAACATCACCATCGGCCGCCCGCGCAGCTCCTCCATCCGCAGGTACGGCCGGCGCACCGGCGCGTCGGTGGGGGAGACGACGACGAGGTTCTCCCGCAGCACCTCCTCGGTGGCCAGCGCCGGGTCGTCGCTCTGCAGCGGCATGATGATCAGCGCCAGGTCGAGCTGGCCGCGGGCCAGGGCACGGACCAGATCGCGGGAGCCGCCCTCCTCCACCAGCAGTTCGATGCCGGGGTAGTCGCGGTGGAACCGCGCCAGGGCGTCGGCCATCAGCCCGGCGCACAGCGAGGGCGTGGCGCCGAGCCGTACCCTCCCCCGGCGCAGCCCCGCCAGCTCGGCGACCTCCCGCCGCGCGGTGTCGGCGTCGGCCAGTATCCGCCGGGCCAGCGGCAGCAGGGCCTCGCCTGCGGCGGTGAGCGTGACGTTCCCCCGGGCACGGCTGAACAGCGGCGCCCCGAGGTCGGCCTCCAGCGCCTTGATCTGCTTGCTCAGCGAGGGCTGGGCGACGCGCATCCGCTCGGCGGCGTGGGTGAAGTGCCGTGCCTCGGCGACCGCCACGAAGTAGGCGAGTTGCTGGAGCTGCACGCATTTAGCGTACGGATGCCCCGGGGGCGGATCCGGGGTGGCCCCCTGGGAGGGGGACGATGTGAGATTACTCGCACCCCGCCGCCGGATGCGCGCTCTCAACCTGCGCCGACGCAGAGCCGATAGCCGCGGGCTATGGAAACGAGGCTCACGATGACTTGGACGGCGGAAAGGCCCCGTGCCTAGCGTCGCATCCGTGACTGCCACCATTGAGCGCGGTTCCGCCACCGCGTCGATCAATCCCCCCGGCGACGCCGCCGCCAAGAAGACGGCCAGGAGGCGCGGCGGGTTCCTGAGCTCCTCCAACGGCAAGAAAGCCGTGATGGCCGTCACGGGCGCCGTCATGGTGCTCTTCCTCGTCGTCCACATGATCGGGAACCTCAAGAGCTTCCTCGGCGCCGAGGAGTTCAACTCCTACGCCGCCTCCCTGCGGACCCTCGGCGAGCCGATCCTCCCGCACCGCGTCCTGCTGACCGGGCTGGAGGTCGTGCTGGTCGTCGCGCTGGCGCTGCACGTGTGGGCGGCGGTCTCCCTGGCGCGGCGCGCGGGCCGGGCCCGCCCGGTCAAGTACGCGGTCCGGCGGAGGTCCCAGGCCGGCGGCTACGCCATCCACTTCATGCGCTACGGCGGCGCCGCGATCTTCTTCTTCCTGATCTGGCACCTGCTGGACCTCACCTTCGGCACGGTCAACCCGGCCGGCGGCGCGGGCACGCCGTTCGAGCGGCTGGTGGAGGGCTTCGCCCCCTCGCGCTGGTGGGTGACGCTGTTCTACGTGCTCGCCGTCCTCGCGGTCGGCCAGCACCTGCGCCACGGCCTGTGGAGCGCCTTCCAGACCCTCGGACGGGCCGGTCGCCGCAGCTACCGGACGCTGAACGCGGTCGCCGTCACGATCGCCGTGGTGATGGTCCTCGGCTTCCTCGCGGTCCCCGCCGGCGTCATGGCCGGGATCGTCAAGTGAGCGGGACCCGTACGGCGGGCGCGGCGCGGGCCGCACGGCAGGACTGTCCCCAGCGCGGTGAACGAGGAACGGTGAGCGAGAGATGACCATGAACTACACCGAGGGCGCGCCGATCCGCGACACCAAGGCTCCCGAGGGTCCCATCGAGGACCGCTGGGAGAAGCGGAAGTTCAGCGCCAAGCTGGTCAATCCGGCCAACAAGCGCAAGCTGCACGTCATCGTGGTCGGCACCGGCCTCGCGGGCGGCTCGGCCGCCGCGACGCTCGGCGAGCTCGGCTACAACGTCACGTCGTTCTGCTACCAGGACTCGCCCCGGCGGGCGCACTCCATCGCGGCGCAGGGCGGCATCAACGCGGCCAAGAACTACCGCGGCGACGGCGACTCGATCTACCGGCTGTTCTACGACACGGTCAAGGGCGGCGACTTCCGCGCCCGCGAGTCGAACGTCTACCGCCTGGCCCAGGTCAGCGTGAACATCATCGACCAGGCCGTGGCCCAGGGCGTGCCGTTCGCCCGCGAGTACGGCGGCCTGCTGGACACCCGCTCCTTCGGCGGCGCCCAGGTGTCGCGCACCTTCTACGCCCGCGGCCAGACGGGCCAGCAGCTCCTGCTCGGCGCCTACCAGGCGCTGGAGCGGCAGATCGCGGCCGGCACCGTCAAGATGCACACCCGCCACGAGATGCTCGACCTGATCGTCGCCGACGGCCGGGCACGCGGCGTGATCGTCCGCGACATGGTGACCGGCGAGATCGAGCGGCACACCGCCGACGCGGTCGTGCTGGCCAGCGGCGGCTACGGCAACGTGTTCTTCCTGTCCACCAACGCCAAGGGCTGCAACACCACGGCGATCTGGCGGGCGCACCGGCGCGGCGCCTACTTCGCCAACCCGTGCTACACCCAGATCCACCCGACCTGCATCCCGGTCAGCGGCGACTACCAGTCCAAGCTGACGCTGATGTCGGAGTCGCTGCGCAACGACGGACGCGTGTGGGTGCCGCTCCAGAAGGGCGACGCCCGGCCGGCCTCGGAGATCCCCGAGGACGAGCGCGACTACTACCTGGAGCGCATCTACCCGGCGTTCGGCAACCTGGTCCCGCGTGACATCGCCTCCCGCGCGGCCAAGAACGTCTGCGACGAGGGCCGCGGCGTCGGCCCCGGCGGGCTGGGCGTCTACCTCGACTTCGCCGACGCGATCAGGCGGCTCGGCCGCGACGCGGTGGAGAAGAAGTACGGCAACCTCTTCGAGATGTACGAGCGCATCACCGGCGAGGACCCGTACACCCAGCCGATGCGCATCTACCCGGCCGTGCACTACACCATGGGCGGCCTGTGGGTGGACTACGACCTGCAGTCCACCATCCCGGGCCTGTTCGTGATCGGCGAGGCCAACTTCTCCGACCACGGCGCCAACCGCCTGGGCGCCTCGGCGCTGATGCAGGGCCTGGCCGACGGCTACTTCGTGCTGCCGACGACCATCGGCGACTACCTCGCGAACGGCCCCTACGGGGAGGTCGACGAGGACGCGGTGGCGGAGGCCGAGACCGCGGTGCGCCGGAAGATCGAGCGGCTGCTGACCAACGACGGCACCCGTACGGCCGACTCCTACCACCGCGAGCTGGGCAAGCTCATGTGGGACTACTGCGGCATGGAGCGCACCGAGGAGTCGCTGCGCAAGGCGCTGGAGCGGATCCCCGAGCTGCGCGAGGAGTTCTGGAAGAACGTCAAGGTCTCCGGCACCGCCGAGGAGCTCAACCAGGCGCTGGAGCGGGCCGGCCGGGTGGCCGACTTCTTCGACCTGGCCGAGCTGATGTGCCTCGACGCCCTGCACCGCACCGAGTCGTGCGGCGGCCACTTCCGCGCCGAGTCGCAGGACGCCGACGGCGAGGCGCTGCGCGACGACGAGAACTTCGCCTACGTCGCGGCCTGGGAGCACGGCGAGGAGGGGCCGATCCTGCACAGGGAGGCCCTCGAGTACGAGTACGTCAAGATGACCCAGCGGAGCTACAAGTGATTCGGCGGGCCGGCGAGCACGGCGACGTCGTCCACGCCCGCGCCGGGCGAGTGAGCGAAAACGAGGAGCCGCGGGCATGAACCTCACCCTGAAGATCTGGCGCCAGAAGGACGCCCAGGACAAGGGCCGCATGGTCACCTACCGGGTGGAGGACGTCTCCCCGGACATGTCCTTCCTGGAGATGCTCGACGTGCTCAACGAGCGTCTCATCCTGGAGGGCGACGAGCCGGTCGCCTTCGACCACGACTGCCGCGAGGGCATCTGCGGCATGTGCGGCATGGTCATCAACGGTGTCGCGCACGGCGAGCAGGTGGCCACCACCACCTGCCAGCTCCACATGCGGCACTTCGAGGACGACGCGGTCATCACCATCGAGCCGTGGCGGGCCGCGCCGTTCCCGGTGATCAAGGACCTGGTCGTGGACCGCTCGTCGTTCGACCGGATCATCCAGGCCGGCGGCTTCATCTCCGTCCCGGCGGGGTCCGCGCCCGACGCGCACAGCGTCCCGGTGAAGAAGGAGGACGCCGACGACGCCTTCGACGCGGCCACCTGCATCGCCTGCGGCGCGTGCGTGGCGGCCTGCCCGAACGGCTCGGCATCCCTCTTCACCGCCGCCAAGATCACCCACCTCAGCCTCCTGCCGCAGGGCCAGCCCGAGCGCGAGTCCCGCGCCAAGGCCATGGTCGAGCAGATGGACGCCGAGGGCTTCGGCGGCTGCACCAACACCGGCGAGTGCACCGCGGTCTGCCCCAAGGGCATCCCGCTGGACACCATCGCCCGGATGAACCGCGACTACCTGCGGGCCTCGAAGTAGGTCCCCGCGACAGGGCGGGCCCCGGTCGTCGTCACGACGGCCGGGGCCCGCTTCGCCGTGTCCGGGCCCTGTCGTGCCTGGGGTCCGGCGCCGGGGGGAGGCGCCTCCCGCACCGTGGTCGTCCGTCAGCCGAGTTCGGCGGTGATCTCCCGGCGGAGGGTCTCGGTGTCGATGCCCGCGCCGGTGATGACGCGCGCGCCCACGCCCTGGCCCTCGCGCAGGATCCCCAGCAGGACGTGGCCGTCGGAGATGTGTCCGTGCTTGAGGCGTACGGCCTCGCGCAGTGACAGCTCCAGCGTCTTCTTCGCCCGGGGGCTGAACGGGATGTGCCCGCCGGGCCGCCGGCCCCGCGCGGATCCGCGGTCCAGGGCCCCGGGGCCGAAGACGGCCTCGACCCGTTCCCGGACGGCCGAGAGGTCGATGCCGATGGTCTCCAGCGCCTCGGCGTCGAGGCCGCCGCCCGGCGGCGGGGCCAGGCGGGCGACCTCCCGGTAGGCACGGTCGTGGTCGAGCCCGTGGCGGGCGAGGACCCGCGCGGCGAGGCTCTGGGGCCGGTCGAGCAGGCCGAGCAGGATGTGCTCGGGACCGATGACGCGATGGTTCAGCCTGCGGGCGTTCTCCTGGGCGCCGACAACCGCCTGCCGGGCGTCCCCCTGGAACCGTTCGAACATCTACCTCTCCCTCCTCAGCAGCCCGCGGCCGCCCGCGTACTTCTTGTGCACCGCCTGCCGGCTGACCTCCAGGCAGTGCGCGATCTCCTGCCAGGACCAGCCCTGCTCGCGGGCGTTGTCCACCTGTAGGGCCTCCAGTCGGTCGACGAGCATCCGCAGCGCCCGCACGGCCCGGAGGCCGACGGCGGGGTCGCGGCTGCCGGCGTCGGAGGCCAGCTGTGCCGTGTCGCTCATGTCTGTCAATTTAGGTTGACGCGGTGATTGTGTCAACCAGAGTTGACGTGATCGTTTGCCGGAAAATGATTTGCCTGGTGAGAGGGGATCTTGTCAGGCTATGAGAGCCATGCGCTCCTTACCTGTCGCCGATCCCGGCACTCCTGACGCCCGCAGTCCGTTCCGGTACCTGTGCTGGGTCGCCCGCAACCAGGCCGGCCCCCTGCTCATCGGCGCCGGGTACTCCACCCTGTGGTGGCTGGCGATGGCGTTCGTGCCCATGGTGATGGGCAGGGGCATCGACGCCGTCCGGATCCGGGACACCTCCGCCCTGCTCACCTGGGGCCTCGTGCTGCTGGGCCTCGGCGCCCTCCAGTCGGCCGCCGGGATCCTGCGCCACCGGATGGCCGTCTACAACTGGCTGGCCGGGGCCTACCGCACCGTCCAGGTCACCGTACGGCAGGCCACCCGGCTGGGCGCGACCCTGCCCAAGCGCATGTCCACCGGCGAGGTCGTCAGCGTCGGCAACTCCGACATCGCCCACATCGGCAACGCGATGGACATCCTGCTGCGCGGCAGCGGCTCGGTCGTCGCCGTCGTCGCGGTGACGGTCATCCTGATCGGCACCTCGCTGCCGCTCGGCCTGACCGTGCTCGTCGGCGTCCCGGCCATGGCCCTCGCCGTCACGCCGCTGCTGCGCCCGCTGAACCGGCGTCAGCACGCCCATCGCGACCTGACGGGCGAGCTGTCCACCCGCGCCGCCGACATCGTCGCCGGCCTGCGGGTGCTGCGCGGCATCGGCGGCGAGCAGGTCTTCGCCGACCGCTACGTCACCGAGTCCCAGCGGGTACGGCGGGCCGGCGTGCGGGTCGCCTCGGTCGAGTCGCTGCTGGAGGGCGCGCAGATCCTGCTGCCCGGCCTGCTGATCGCCGCGGTCACCTGGCTGGGCGCGACCTTCGCGACGCGGGGCGAGATCACCGTCGGCCAGCTCGTCGCCTTCTACGGCTACGCCGCCTTCCTGATCACCCCCCTGCGGACGCTCATCGAGGCGGCCGACAAGTTCACCAAGGGACACGTCGCCGCCCGCCGGGTGGTGCGCATCCTCTCTCTCGAACCCGAGGTGGACGGCGGCGCCGCGACCTCCCCGGGCGGACTGCTGCGCGACGTGGCCTCCGGCGTCGCCGTACGGCCCGGCACGTTCACCGCCATCGCCGCCCCCACGCCCGAGGAGGCCGCCGTGATCGCCGACCGGCTCGGCCGCTACCGCGACGGCGACGTGGACTTCGGCGACGTGCGGCTCGACACCCTGCCGATCGCCGAGGTGCGCCGCCGCATCCTGGTCGCCGACAACGACGCCGCGCTCTTCGCCGGAACCCTCCGCGACGAGCTGGACATCGCCGGCACGGCCTCCGACGACGACCTCGCCGACGCGCTGTACGCCGCGTGCGCCACCGACATCGTCGACGCGCTGCCCGACGGCCTCGACGGGCACGTCGCCGAGTCGGGCCGGGAGTTCTCCGGCGGCCAGCGGCAGCGGCTCCGTCTGGTCCGGGCGCTGCTCGCCGACCCGGAGGTGCTGATCCTCGTCGAGCCCACCAGCGCGGTGGACGCCCACACCGAGGCCCGCGTCGCCGACCGGCTGGCCAAGGCGCGGGCGGGCCGTACCACGCTGGTCTGCACGACCAGCCCGCTGGTGCTCGACCGCACCGACCACGTGATCTACGTCGAGGGCGGCGTGGTGCGCGCCCAGGGCACCCACCGCGACCTCCTCGCCACCACCCCTGCTTACGCCGCCGTCGTGACCCGAGGAGAATCGTGAGTAAAAAAATCCTCCCGGTCGCGGGGGAGGCGCAGGTCCGCGCCTACGCGCGCCGGCTCACCCTGAAGTACCCGCGCGCCCTGTCGCTGGCGCTCGGCCTGCACGCGCTGGCCGCCGTCGCGGGCCTGGCCGTGCCGTGGCTGCTGGGCCGGCTGGTCCAGGACGTGCAGGACGGCACCGGGGTGAACGTCACGGCGGTCGCGCTCGGCATCGCCGCGTTCCTGGCCGCCCAGGCGGTGCTGATCAGGTACGCCGTCTACGCCTCCTCCGCGCTCGGCGAGAAGGTCCTCGCCGAGCTGCGCGAGGAGTTCGTCGGCCGGGTGCTCGACCTGCCGCTGTCCACCGTCGAGCGGGCCGGCTCGGGAGACCTGATCTCCCGCACCTCCCGCGACGTCGACTCGCTGTCGCGCACCGTACGGCGCGCCGTGCCCGAGACACTGATCGCGCTGGTCACCTGCGTGATCACCATCGGCGCGCTGCTGGTCGCCGGGCCGCTGCTGGTGCTGCCCTCGCTGCTGGCCGTACCGGTCCTGTGGTTCACCACCCGGTGGTACCTCAAGCGGGCGCGCGACGGCTACCTGCGTGAGAGCGCCGCCTACGCGGACATGACCGACGGCCTGGCCGAGACGGTCAACGGCGCCCGCGCCGTGGAGGCCCTCGGCCTGCAGGAGCGCAGGCACCGCCGTACCGACGACGACATCGCCCGCTCCTGGGCGGCCGAGCGCTACACCCTGGGCCTGCGCACGGTCTGGTTCCCCGCGGTGGAGATGGGCTACGTCATCCCGATCGCGGCGACCCTGGTCATCGGCGGCCTGTTCCACACGAACGGCTGGGTCACGCTGGCCCAGGTCACCACCGCCACCCTCTACGTCCAGCAGCTCATCGACCCGCTGGACCGGCTGCTCATGTGGATCGATGAGCTCCAGGTCGGCGGCGCCTCCATGGCCCGCCTGCTGGGCGTCGCCGAGGTGCCCGACGACCGCGCGCCCGGCGCGCGCGTCCCGGACGGCGAGGAGATGCGGGCCGACGGCGTCCGCTACGCCTACCGCGAGGGCCACGACGTCCTGCACGGCATCGACCTGGTGGTCCGGCCGGGGGAGCGGCTGGCCATGGTCGGCCCCTCCGGCGCGGGCAAGTCCACGCTGGGCCGGCTGCTCGCGGGCGTCCACGGCCCGCGCGACGGCGAGGTCACCGTCGGCGGCGTCCCGCTGGTCGAGCTGCCGCTGGACGGCCTGCGCGGCCACGTCGCCCTGGTGACCCAGGAGCACCACGTCTTCCGGGGCACCCTGCGCGACAACCTGCTGATCGCCCGTCCGGACGCCGACGACGACGCCGTCCACGCGGCGCTCGCCGCGGTGGACGCCGCCGAGTGGGTCGCGGCCCTGCCCGACGGCCTGGACACGGTCGTCGGCTCCGGCGGCCACGCGGTCCCGCCTGCCCACGCCCAGCAGATCGCCCTCGCCCGGCTGGTCCTGGCGGACCCGCACACGCTGGTCCTGGACGAGGCGACCTCGCTGATCGACCCCAGGGCCGCCCGCCACCTGGAGCGGTCGCTGGCCGCCGTCCTCGACGGGCGTACGGTGATCGCCATCGCCCACCGCCTCTACACGGCGCACGACGCCGACCGGGTCGCGGTGGTCGAGGACGGCCGGATCAGCGAACTGGGCTCCCACGACGAGCTGGTCGCGGCGGGCGGCTCGTACGCCGCCCTGTGGAGCAGCTGGCACGGCACCCCGCGCCGGTGAGGTGATCTCGGCGACCTCCACGTCAGGTGCGATGCTCGAAATGAGGAATTCTCATCCGGTAGGCATTGGTCTCAAGTGGCTCCTGATGCTTTTTGCCGGTGATCGTGGTGTGCGTGGGCTTAGCTCTGGGCGTCGATTTTGAGGATGGTCCGGTCCCCGGGAAGGAGGCGGGTCTCTCCGTCCGGCTCGGTGATGACCAGGACGGGTACGCCTTCGGCCACGCCGAGCTGCTTGCGTTCCGGCTCGGTCGGCATGCGGGCGGTGACCTGAGCGCCCGGGGCCAGCTGAACGATGACGGCCTCGCCGGCATCGCGGACCCGTGAGCCTCGTAGCTCGGTCACGATCAGTCCTTCTCCTCTGAGTACGGCCATGGCCCTGCGGACGGAGTCGCGGGAGATGCCGAACTCGGCCACGTAGTCGCTCTCCGCGGGGAGCCTCTGCCCCGGGCGGAGCCTTCCCTCTTCGATGCGTGCCCGGATCAGGTCGGCGAGCTGCTTGTAGACCGGGCGGTCGGCGCTGGGGTCGATGGCCATGGCATCGAAGTTACGTAGCAGTGTACGTAGTTACGGTTGCAGGTACGTACGTATGTAGCCTCATTCGAGGAGACGTGACCTCGTCTTGAGGAGTGGGCCATGACACTTCAGGAACCAACGCCCTGCCCTACGGAGCAGGCCAGACGGCTCAATGTGGATGTGGCCGCCACGAAGAGCAGATGATTCCCGCACGGGACACCCCGACAGGGACAATGGTGACCGCTTTCTCCCTCGGTGAGATTGAACCGGTGGATGCCGCTGAGGCGCTCCGCGCCGCTCTGGCCGAGCATGAGATCACCGCCGACGTTCACGACGGGTACGGCCTGGCGGTCGTGGCGGTGTGGGTGGACCTGCTCGTCTGGTGCGACGGGCGGCGCTTCTGGTGGCGCACCGAATGGAACGCCCGCCAGCGCCGTCCCGTCTACGCCGGGCATTCGGCGCTGGAGCCCGCCAAGGCCGCCCGGCGGGTCGCCCGGCGCTATGCCGACCTGCGCCGCGAGCACCCGACGGAGCCGGAGGAGCGCGGCGCATGCCCGCGGTGAGCCACTGTTTAAGCCCCCACATGGCACGGCTGCGAGCGACTGGTGTGGCGGGCGCCGTACCGATCGCTGGTACGGGTACGGCCGGTGGCCTGGACCTGCCCCTGCCGGGCGACGGTCTATGAACTGTGCCTCGGCGGTGGGCGGGCGTTCCTACGCCGGGCGGTCCAGCTCACCGGCGCACCCCACGTCCAGGAGACCGCGCCCAAGACGATCATCGAGGCTCAGGCGGTCTGGACGGCGGTGCTGTCCGGGCACGCCTGCTGAAAGACGGGCGGGGCGGCGGGAAAGGAGGGATCTCGCCGCCCCGCCTGCCGGGAGCCGTCCCACACGGCTCCCGGCCCTCGGCCTCCCCCGCCCATGCGGACCGCGCAGTCTCACGACCGGTCTCGGGAGCGGTGTCCGTCGCCCCCGTCGGTCACCGCTCCGCGCGTTCCCCGTAGACGGGACCGGCCTTCCCCGGAGACACCAGCGGTCCGCAGGGGCGGGGGAGGCGCGCAGGTTCCCTCGATCCGGGACCTGGAAGCATTCGACCGGTTGAGCAGCGGGTTCGAGGCGGGCCATAGCCTGTCCGCTCCAGAGGAACACGCCAGGAGGAGCGCCGCGTGGGTGGATACGTGCGGTGGAAGGACGTCCGGGCCGAGCATGTACGGCGAGCCGGCGGTGAGGAGGCCGTCCGAGCCGGGAAGCGGGAACTCCTGGCCGAGGTCCGGGAGTACGCGGCACGCCGGGAGAAGGCGGAAGAGGACCCGCCGGTCCCGTCCGTCGCGGAGGGGCCGGCGGGTTCCTCGCCGGGCCGTTAGCCCAGGGCCTTCTTGAGGAAGTCGACCTGGAGGAGCAGGAGGTTCTCCGCCACGACCTCCTGGGGCGTCATGTGGGTGACGCCCGACAGCGGCAGCACGGTGTGCGGGCGGCCGGCCGCCAGCAGGGCGGACGACAGCCGCAGCGTGTGCGCGGCCACCACGTTGTCGTCGGCCAGGCCGTGGATCAGCAGCAGCGGACGCTCCAGCTTCTCGGCGTCGGCGAACAGCGACGACGCCTCGTAGTGCCCGTCGCCCGGCTGACCGAGGTAACGCTCGGTGTAGCAGGTGTCGTACAGCCGCCAGTCGGTCACCGGGGCGCCGGCCACCGCCGCGTGGAACACGTCCGGGCGGCGCAGCACCGCCAGCGCCGCCAGGAAGCCGCCGAAGGACCAGCCGCGGATGGCGACCCGCGACAGGTCGAGGTCGTCGGGGAACCGGGCGGCGGCGCCGTGCAGGGCGTCCACCTGGTCTTCGAGGGGCGCGGTGGCCAGGTCGTTGAGGATGGCCCGCTCGAATTCGGGCCCGCGGCCCGGGGTGCCCCGGCCGTCGGCCACGACCACGGCGAAACCCTGGTCGGCGAACCACTGGCTGGTCAGGTAGGCGCCGGAGGCGGCCAGCACGCGCTGGGCGTGCGGCCCGCCGTACGGGTCCATCAGGACCGGCAGCCTCGCCGAGCCGGGCTCGTGCCCGGTCGGGAAGATCACGGCGGTGGACAGGTCGCGCTCGCCCGCCCGGATCAGGGAGACCCGCAGGTCCAGGCCGGGCCGCTCGGCGTAGGAGGGGATGTGGCCGCACTGCCTGCCGTGGTGCAGGACGGTCGTCATCGCGCCTTCGAGGTCCATCGCCTGGGCGGTGAGCACGAGGGTGCCGCCCGCGGTGTGACCGCTGTAGACGCCGCTCCCGGCCGGGCTGACCAGGGTGATTCGGCCGTCCCGGTAGGCCCACAGGGCGATCTCGGTGGGCTCGCCGCTCGCCCGGAACAGCACGGTGTCGCCCTCGATGTCGAGGACCTCGCGGACCTGGAGCGTGGCGGGGGTGACCGGCTCGTCGCCGACGAACAGGCGGTGGCCGCCCTCGGAGGCGGCGACCCAGACCACGGACCCGTCGGTGAGACGGCCGGGCACGCCGGTGTAGACCTCCACCCAGGCCGGGTCGGTGTCCTCCCGCAGCGGGGTGGTGGCGCCGGTGGCCGGATCGACGGCGAACAGCCGCTTGGACCGCTGGTCGCGCGGCATGGTGACGATCATGGGGCCGTGGGCGTCCCAGACGGCGTTGACGAGGTACTCGTCGGTGAACGGCACGGCGACCCGCGAGCCGTCCAGGGACAGCACGAACAGCTCGACCTTCGCGTTCGGCGTGCCCGCCGACGGGTAGCGCTGCTCGACGGCCGGGCGGGACGGGTTGGCCGGGTCGGCGATGTGCCACAGCTCGACCGGTGAGACGTCGGCCCGCTCGACCAGCAGCGCGTCACCGGCCGGGGACCACCAGTAGCCCCGCATGCGGTTCATCTCCTCGGCGGCGATGAACTCCGCCAGGCCGTACGTCACCTCGGGCGACTCCGGCCGGGCCAGCACGTGGTCGACCTCGTCCTCCAGGTCCTGGACGTGCAGCGCGCCGCCGGTGACGTAGGCGACGTAACCGCCGTTGGGCGACACCCGCGGGTCGATCACCGGCCCGGCGGTCTTCAGCCGGCGCACCCCGCCGGTCCTCAGGTCGGCGGCGTACAGGCTCCCGGAGAGCGCGAAGGCCGCCGTGGTCACCGCGGCGTCGGTGCTGTAGCCGACGATGCCGCCCGCCTGCTCCCGGCTGCGCTCCCGGCGGGCCCGCTCCTCGGGCGGCAGGTCCTCCTCGCCGCCCGCCAGGGCGCGCGGGTCGGCGATCAGCCGCTCCCGGCCGCCGGCGACGTCGTACTCCCACAGGCAGGTGACCGGGTCGGATCCGCCCTTGGACCGCAGGAAGACGACGCGATCCCCGCCGGGGGCGATGGTGAAACCGCGCGGCGCCCCGAGGGTGAACCGGCGGGTCCTGGCGTGAAGACGAGGAAAGCTCTCACTCATGTGAGCCATCTTGCCAGCTCCGCCTTCCCGGGGCGGAGGTGCCGCCGGACGTCCGGGCGTACCCCGAGGACCGGCGCGCGTCCGCGAGGACCGGCGGGACCCGGCGGGCGGGATCCGGGGAGGCCGCCGGGAGCGGCCGTGTCGGTGCCGGGCGGGGATCGGGCGCCGGATAACCTCTGAGCCATGACTGACCGGCGCCTGCTGCTCGTACACGCCCACCCCGACGACGAGTCGATCGGCACCGGAGGCGTCATGGCCAGGTACGCCGCCGAAGGCGCACACGTCACGCTGGTGACCTGCACGCTCGGCGAGGAGGGCGAGGTCATCCCGCCGGAGCTCGCGCACCTGGCGGCCGACCGCGACGACGCCCTCGGCGGGCACCGCGCCGGGGAACTGGCCGCCGCCTGCCGGGAGCTGGGGGTCGCCGACCACCGCTTCCTGGGCGGCCGGGGACGCTGGCGCGACTCCGGGATGATGGGCGTCCCCTCCAACGACCGTCCCGGGGCCTTCTGGCGGGCCGGTCTCGACGAGGCCGCCGGGGAGCTGGTGAAGGTCATCCGCGAGGTGCGGCCCCAGGTGCTCGTCACCTACGACGAGGACGGCTTCTACGGCCATCCCGACCACATCCAGGCCCACCGCGTCTCCTGGCGGGCCTTCGAGCTGGCCGCCGACCCGGCGTTCGGCGAGGGCGAGCCCTGGCGGATCGCCAAGTTCTACCTGACGGCGGTCGCCCGCTCCACGACGCGCCGGGCGGTCGAGGCGATGCGGGCGACCGGGACGCGGTTCCGCGTCGAGGACGCGGACTCGGCACCCGGCCGCGCGGACGAGGAGATCACCACCGAGGTCGACGTCCGCGCGTACTTCGGGCACAAGCTCGCCGCGATGCGGGCGCACGCCACCCAGATCACCGTGGACGCCCCCTGGTTCGCCCTGTCCAACGACGTCTGCCAGGAGGTGGCGAGGGTGGAGCACTTCGTGCTGCGGGCCGGGGCCTCGGGCCCGGCGACGCCCTCGCTGCCGGTCGAGGCCGGTGGCCTGGGGGAGCCGTACAAGCTGGAGGACGACCTGTTCGCCGGCATCGACTAGCCTCGATCCCCATGGACCCCATGCCCGCGCAGGACGCGCAGGAGCGGAACCCGGCCCGGCGGGGGCCGTCGGAGGCGACGGTCACTGCGGCGTCGTACGGCGTGCTCGTCCTGTTCGGGCTCGTCTCCGGGGTCGTGGGCGCCTTCCAGCACTCGTGGTATCTCTGGCCCGTCCCGATCTCGGCCGTCGGCTGCGTCGCCGTGCTGTTCGCCGCCTGTCACGTCGGCGGGCGGATGACGGGCGGGAAGCTGGGGGCGCTGACGCCCGCGGCGGCCTGGCTGGTGGTCACGATGATCTGGATGGGCCGGCGGCCCGAGGGCGACGTCGTCATCGCGGACGACCTGTCGAGCTACGTCTACCTCTACGGCGGCCTGCTCGCGGCGCTGGTCGCGGTCCTGCTCACCCCGTCGACCCGCGGCGGCTCGTGGCTGCTCACCCAGCGCTCCCTCGGCGCCGGCCCGGCCGGACGGGCCCCGGGGGAGCGCGGCACCGGTTCCTGACCGACCGCCGTCGGGCGTCCCGCGGAGCCCATTTCCGGGCCGCCGTCTCCCGGTTGCCGGGGCCATACCGGACGGGCCGTGACGGGGATTCGGAGGGGGCGCACAATGTGCGGTATGCGGCGGTTGTATCGGGTACGGCGGGCGGTCAACTACGCGAACCTGTCCACGCCGCTGGGGCTGCTGGTGGCGCGGGCGGGCCGGGCCAGGACCGCGCCGGGCCCCGGCGGGCTGGTCCTCGCCCACGGCTACCGCCTGCCGTTGCCGATCGCGGGCGCGTTCACCGTCGGCAACGTGGTGCTGACCAGGCACGACGAGGGCTACCTCACCGGGGCGCTGCTCCGGCACGAGGCCCGGCACACCTCGCAGTACGCGGCCTGCCTGGGCCTGCCCATGCTCCCGGCGTACGGCGTCGCGGCCGTGGTGTCCCTGCTGCTCAGCGGCCACCAGGCGGCCTGGAACGTCTTCGAGCGGCTGGCCGGCCTGGAGGACGGCGGCTACCCCCGCCGCCCGCCGCGCTGGCGCCGGTCCCGCCCGCCGCGGGACCGGCCGGGATCCGTCAGGGGTTGAGCGTCAGGGTGTGGGTGGCCGCCTTCTTCACCGCCTCCTCGTGGAAGGGCATCGGGACGGTCCTCCCGTCGGCCCACAGCGGCGCCTGGTCGGCGTAGTTGTCGTGGAAGGCGTGCCCCGACGCCCCGGTGAGGTTGATCCACTGCGACCTGTCCAGGTCCGACAGGTCGACCACCATGCGCATGGAGGGCACCGTCTGCACCGAGTAGTCCTTCTGGGCGTCCCACCCGGCCGCGTCGACCGCGTCCTTGCTGCCGCCCACCGCGAACGGCCCCCGGTTGAACAGCCACTCGATCGGGGCGATCCCCGAGGTGCCGAAGGTCTGGTTGGTGAGCGTCAGCGTGTGCAGGTCGCCCCAGCGCCAGGCCCTGACGTCCGGGCCGAGGCGGTCGCGCAGCTCGTCGTAGGCCAGGGCCATGGCGCTCCGCAGCATGTCGTCGCGGGTCTCGACGCCCTTGGTGCGGGAGTCGTCCCAGAACGGGTCGTCGGGCGTCTCCAGCATGAGGCGGACCACCTCGAACCAGCGGTCCCCGCCGGTCGGCCGGGCGCCCTCGGGCAGGTCGTCGTTGAACGTCTCGATGAGCAGGTGCCGCCAGACGGCGTTGAAGTACATCGCGGGCCCGGAGTCGGCGCCCTGGGAGTAGTCCCAGTCGCTCAGCAGCTCGCGGGCGTCCGCGGCGCCGCCGGCCACCTTCACGTCCAGCAGTCTGGGCACCAGGACGGGGGCGAAGCCGTTGCGGCTGTCCTTCTGGATCTCGCCCATCGTCGAGGCGTCCACCTTGCCCTTCTTCAGCTCGTCCTTCAGCCGGTCGGCGATGCGCTGGGAGCGGTAGCCGTACGACCAGTCCTTGGTGAGCAGGTTCGGGTAGCGCTCGGGGTCGATGACGGCGTTGTTGGCCGTCACGATGTAGCCCTCGGGCGGGTTGTAGGCGCTGGGCAGCTCGTCGAACGGGATGACGCCCTTCCAGGAGTACTCCCCGGTCCAGCCCGGCACCGGCCAGGTGCCGTCGCCCCGGCTGCGCACCGGGATGCGGCCGGGCGCCTGGTAGCCGATGTTGCCGTCGACGTCGGCGTAGACGAGGTTCTGCGCGGGCACCTCGAACCTGCTCGCCGCGGCGCGGAACTGCTGCCAGTTGCGGGCGGTGTTCAGCTCGAAGATCGCGTCGGCGGTCCGGCCGGGTTCGAGCGCCGTCCACTTCAGCGCCACGGCGTCGGCCTTCTCCCCGAAGGCGGAGTCGGCGCCGGTCATGGTGTCCTTCACGTCGTCCATGACGTCGGACACGATCGGCCCGTGCATGGTCTCGCGGACCTTGAGGCGGACCGGGTCGCCGCCCGCCACCCGGATCGTCTCGGTCCTCGTGGTCAGCGGCTTCCAGGCGCCCATGTACTGGTAGGTGTCGTCCTTGGTCCGCTCCAGGTACAGGTCGGCGACGTCGGGCCCGAGGTTGGTGAAGCCCCAGGCGATCCGGTCGTTGTGGCCGATGATCACGCCGGGCACGCCGGAGAAGGTGAACCCGGTGACGTCGAACGGGCACCCGGCGTTCACCGTACGGCAGTGCAGTCCGGCCTGGTACCACACCGAGGGCATGTTGGCCGACAGGTGGGGGTCATTGGCCAGCAGCGGCTTGCCGGACCCGGTGTGCGAGCCGCCGACCACCCAGGAGTTGGAGCCGATGCCGCTCGGGTCGGCGCTGTCGCCCATCAGGTTCGGCACCGCCCGCAGTACCCGCGAGGCGCGGGCCAGCGCCTCCACCCCGGTACCGGCCGGCGCACCCGTGCCCGCGGCGTCGGCCGGCGTGCCGGCACCCGTGCCCGCGTCGGCCGGGGCGCCCGGAGCCGTTCCGATGCCGGGCGGCGCGCCCGCGCCCGTGCCGGTGTCCGTCCCGGCGCCGGACCGCGTGGCGGCGTCCTTGTCGCCGGGCTCCCGGTTCTGGTCGAACTCACGGTCGGTGACCGTGCCGCGGGTGACGATCGGCTGGTGGGCGCCGAAGGGGTAGCCGGGCCAGAGCTGCCCGACCCGGTCGGCGGACAGCCTGCTCGCCGCGATCGCCCGGCCGATCTCGGAGTCCATGTTGGAGCGCAGGTCCCAGGCCATGGCCTTGAGCCAGGCGAGGGAGTCCACCGGGGTCCAGGGCTCGGGCTTGTAGCCGAAGTTGGTGAGCTTGAGGACCGCGTACTCCAGGCTCCGGTCGGCGAAGCCCCGGTTGCGCTCCATCCAGGAGTTCACGCCCTTGGCGTAGGCGTCGAGGTAGCGCCGGGTCCGCTCGTCGAGCAGCGGCAGCTCCTTCTCGGCCACCCTGCGCCAGCCCATGGTGCGGATGGCCTTGTCCTCGGGCAGGGTCGCCGAGCCGAACATCTCCGACAGCCGCCCGGCGGTCACGTGCCGGCGGAAATCCATCTCGAAGAAGCGGTCCTGCGCGTGCACGTAGCCCTGGGCGAGGAGGAGGTCCTCGGCGGAGTCGGCGTATATCTGGGGGATACCCGACTTGTCGCGGTAGACGGTGACCTTTCCCGACAGGCCGTCCACCTTCAGATCGCCGGAGAGCTGGGGGAAGGACGAGCGAACGGCCCATACGCCCACCCCGGCGATGACGACCGCGAGTACCACCACGACGGTGAACGCCCGAGCCAGCCACCTGAGCGGCCGGGGCATCCAGGCATACGGCCGGAACCTCACAAAGACCTCCTATGCGACGTGCTCGAACAAGTTTGGCAGCACCCTGGAGCGGGAGCGCCGCTTCCGAGCCCGCCGGGAGAGCCGTTCACAGGCCGGCCGGCAGCGCGGTCCGGGACCTCACCGCGACGAACGCCCTGGCACCCGGCGTGCGGGACCTCTGTCCGGCCCTCACGGGCCCTTCGGGAACCGGGTGGAGCGCGAGCGGTCCGGCCCTCAGGACCAGATCTGGCCCTGCGGGGTGTCGGCCACCCGTACGCCCAGGGCGGCCAGCTCGTCGCGGAGACGGTCGGAGGCGGGCCAGTCCCCGGCCTCCCGCGCCCGCTCCCGCCGGTCCAGCAGCTCGGCGGCGCCCGCGGGCAGGCTCGGGGCCCGGCCGATCTCGGACGCGAGGTCCAGGGCGAGGATCCGGTCGAGGTGGAGGAACGCCTCCAGCCGCGAGCCCGGCGCGATCGACTCGTCGCGCTCCAGCTCGCGCAGGAGCCGCAGGGCCAGCGGGGTGTCCAGGTCGTCGTCGAAGGCGTCCTCGATCGCCGAGACCCGCTCGGCGGGCATCGGCCGGCTCGGCGACTCCGACCACCCGGCCACCCGGGAGCGCCAGCGCCGCAGGGTGCGGTCCGCGGCCCGCAGGACGTCCCAGGTGAGGTTCATCTGACGGCGGTAGGGGTGCTCCAGCATCGCCAGCCGTACGGCCAGCGGATCGAGACCCGCCTCGGTGACGTCGGAGAGCAGGACGGCGTTCCCCGTCGATTTGGCCATCTTGCGGCCCTCGAAGAGCAGGTGCTCGCCGTGGACCCAGTGGGTGACCACCTCGCGGCCGGCGGCCGCGTCGGACTGGGCGCGCTCGTCCTCGTGGTGGGGGAAGCGCAGGTCGATCCCGCCGGTGTGCACGTCGACGCGCTCGCCGAGGAAGCGCAGCGACATGGCCGAGCACTCGACGTGCCAGCCGGGGAAGCCGCGCCCCCAGGGCGACTCCCAGGTCAGCTCCCGGTCGGCGGGCTTCCACAGCGCCCAGTCGGCGTGGAAGCGCTTGCGCTCGTCGACGCCCGCCACCCGGTGGCCTGGCCGCAGCCGGTCCAGCCGGTTGCCGGAGATCTCGCCGTAGGAGGGGAAGGAAGCGGCGTCGAAGAAGACCGACCCGTCGGGCGTGGCGTAGGCGTGTCCCTTCTCGATCAGCTTCGCGATCAGCTCGATCATCGCCTCGATCGTCTCGGAGGCGCGGGGGGAGTGCTCCGGCGGCCGGATGTTCAGGGCGAGGGTGTCGGCGCCGAACGCCTCCTCGTAGGACCGCGCGAGTTCGAGGGCGGAGCGGCCCTCGGCCCGCGCCCGGGCCAGGACCTTGTCCTCGCCGGTCGGGTCGATCTCGGCGTCGTCCACCAGGTGCCCGACGTCGGTGATGTTCCGGCAGACGACCACCCTGACCCCGCGCCGCTCGCAGACCCGGCGGATGAGGTCCGACAGCAGGTAGGACCGCAGGTTGCCCAGGTGCGCGTGACGGTAGACGGTCGGCCCGCAGGTGTACATGCGCATCGAGCGGGCCCCCTCGGCGAGGACCGGCTCGACCCGGCGGTTCCGCGTGTCGTACAGCCGCAACATGCCCCGAGCCTAACCGCCGCCCGCGCGCGGCGGCCCACCCGCCCGGGACCGTACGGCGCCACCCGCGGGTACGGCGCCGCCCGCGGGTACGGTCCCGCCCGCGGGCGGGGCCGGGCGGAAGGACCGCGAACCGGGCTCAGGCGGCCGTGCCGTCCAGCAGGGCCAGGATCTCCCGGTCGCCGCGCTCGCGCAGCCGCGCCAGGACCTCGTCGCGGCCCGAGCCCTCCGGCAGGCCGATCCGGGCGCCGATCAGCCGGACGCCCTCGGCCTCGGAGGCGACCGGGGCGGTGTAACCGATCAGGTGGAGCGCCCGGTTCAGCGACGGCAGGGTCGACGGGGCGGCCGGCAGGAAGCGGGTCAGCAGCTCGCCGCCGTCGGAGACGGTCAGGAAGACGTGGTCACCCTCGGAGGCGTTGGCCGCCACCAGGATCGGGCGGATCGACCCCATCGTCGGCTGGTTGTGCCAGCTGATCACCACGTCGCCCGAGGGGGTGGCGGCGGTGAGCTGACCGCCGGGGGCCATGCCCAGGTGGGCGGCGAACCCGGTGGGCAGCGGGGAACCCGAGCCGCGCAGGTGCTCGGCGTTGATGTCCACCCGGTGCCACCAGCGCCCGTCGCGGCTGCGGAAGCAGCGCCGGGTCGCCGAGACGTCACGGCGCGGCTGGTAGTCGGTCTGCTCGGCGCCGGCCACCCGGATCCATCCGCGCTGGGTGCGCTCGAAGCCGGGGCCGCCCGCGTAGGCGCGGACCGAGCTCTCGCTCACGTCGTAGCGGGAGGTGAGGTTCGCCACGATCGTGTTGACCGACTCCTCGCCGCCCGCCCGCTCGATCTCCCGGGCGATCATCTCCCGGATGCCGAGGTACTGGTCGCCGCCCCAGCGGGCCAGGCCGTACCTGTTGCGGTCGAGCCGCAGGAACCGGTCGTCGGCGGTGAGCTGGTTGCGGATGCCGACGAGGCTGTAGTCCTCGCCGATGCGCTCCTGGATCTCCTCGGGCGTCAGCGCGCTGCCCGCCACCGCGAGCACGGCCTCGGCCTTGTCGTTGACGCTGCGCGGCCACGGCACCACGTGGTTCTCGAAGACCCGGAGCTGCGGCACGGAGACGAGCCAGCGCTCGGCCACGTCCTCGCGGATGCCGAGCTGGCTGACCAGCGTGACGGCCTCGTCCAGCGGACGGGGGCCGTCGGCGAACAGCTGCCGGGTCTTCTCACGCAGCTCGTCGGACCCGCCCGCGACCAGCCAGCCGTCCACCTGCTCGTAGCCGGTCAGCAGGGTCCGCACGAACCGCCAGGCCGGGATGCCCAGCGTGGTGAGGTCGGTGCGGTGCCACGGCACCGCCGCGGCGAGGTCGTCGGCGGGCACGGCCGAACCCAGCCGGCCCCGCAGCCACGACACGTGGGCCATCAACGGCGCGGCGCCCTCGCCGGCCAGCCACGCCTCGACGTGGTCGCGCAGGTCCCGCTCGATCTGCCGGATGCGCTCCCGGGTCACCGAGAACCGCTGGGCCAGGTCGTCGAGCGTGGCGCGCTGGGAGGCGTAGAGGCGGTCCCTGGCGATGGCGCGCTGCCGCTCGTCCAGGTCGGCGAACACCTCGTCGATCAGCTCCGGCAGCGGCCGGTCCTGCCGGGCGGGACGCTGCCGGGCCGCGGCGCTCTCCGGGGTGACCGGTTCGAGCAGCCGTTCCAGCACCTCGGTGAACAGCCCGTGCACCGCCTCGCGGCCGAGCCCCTCGGACATGCGGACGCTGGCGGCCGGATCGGCGAACCTGAGCAACGGCAGGACGTCACCGAGCGTCAGATGCCCCCAGCACGTCAAAGCGAGATCGGCCAGGCGTCCTGAGACCTCGGAGGTCCCGATGGCGGCGCATGCCCGGTCGAGCGGTAGCGCCTGCCACCACGCCTCGGGGAGACGGGGATCGGTTGCGATCGGCGCCACCTGGCCGGGGGAGGTCCAGCGCAGGGGTGGCACGATGTCGCTCAGGCTGAGGTTCATTGGGGTCCAACCGCAAAAGGGGAAGATATCCGCAGTCCAGAATAGGTAGTCAGGTGGGAAGGAAGGGACTGGCGCGTCCCGTGTGAGACACGTAGAGCAGCTCTCTGGCCCGGGTGCAGGCCACGTAGAGCAGGCCGCGTTCGCGCTGCAGATCGTGCGCCCGCGCGGCGGGATCCTCCGCGGCGGGGGTGAGCGCTCCGGGGGCGGGCACGATCCCGTCGGCCACGCCGATCACGGCGACCCGCCGGAACTCCAGACCCTTCATTCCGTGCAGTGTCGTCACTCCCACCCCCAGATCGCGCAGCGCGGCCCGGGCGTCGCGCACCAGACCGGCGGTCCTGGCGGCCACCCCGATCTCCCGCGGCGGCACGCCGTCCCGGACCCACTCTCTCACCTGGACCACCAGACCGGTCAGTTCTTCCTCCGGCGAATCGTAGGCCCGCACCATCGGGCGGGGCCCGTGGCCGGGCGAGCGGAAACCGTACATCTCCTGGACGCCGGCCACCAGGCCGTCGGCGGGCCCGCCGCCGCGCAGCCGCACCGCCCAGGCGAGGATCTCCTGCGGCAGCCGGTGCGACACCCGCAGCCGCGTCGTCACCGCGTCGATGCCCACCGAGCCCAGCGGCACCCGCGTGTCGAGGACGCGCTGGTGGGGGTCGCCGACGATGAACAGGTCGTCGGGGGCGTACGGCACCGCCGCGCGCAGCAGCCGCCACTGCGCCGGATGCAGGTCCTGCGCCTCGTCCACCACGATGTGCCGGTACGGCTCGCGGACCGGCGCCTCGTCGCCCAGCAGGTCGCCGGTCGTCCGGCCGAGCAGCAGCGACGCCTCCGCCGCGAGCTGGAGCAGGGTGCGCTTGCCCCGCTCCCGCAGCCGCCCGGTGACGTGCTCGACGGCCCGCCACACGGACTCCCGCTCCTCGGGCCCGAGGTCCACGCCGCGGCCCGGACGGGGCGCGGCGAGATACTCCTCCATCGTCCGCAGGTTCTGCGCCAGCACCACCTGCTCCCACTCGCGCAGCAGGAACGCCGGGCTGTGGCCGCCGCCGCTCTCCTCCCAGAGCGCGGCCAGGTCGGCGGAGTCGGCCAGCGCGGGCGCGCGCCCCTCGACCCCGGAGACGACCCGGTGCGCCAGGCGGTCGACGTTGCCGACCTCGATCCGCTCCCGGACCTCCTCGTCCTCGACCAGCAGGTCCAGCCGGGCGGACAACTCGGCGCTCAGCTTCTGCGAGAACGTGACCAGCAGCACCGGGCCCGCGCCGCGCCGGGCCAGGAAGGCGGCCCGGTGCAGGGCCACGAGGGTCTTGCCGGTGCCCGCGCCGCCGGTGACCAGCACCGGCCGCTCGTACGGCCCGTGGTAGGCCAGCCGATGCTGCGGCGGGTGCAGGAACACGCACCAGTCCGGGGCGTCGAGCACGTGGTTCAGCTCGTGCGGGCTGCCGACGAAGACGGCCCGGTCCGGGCTGCGCAGGAGCGCGGCGGCGAGGTCGTCCGGATCGATCGGGCGTCCGTCCGGGGGGACCGCGCGGCAGGCGTCCAGCTCCCGCCACGCCCCGGCCAGCGACTCGCCCCGGGCCAGCGCGGCGAGCGGCTGGTACTGCGTCGGGGGCAGCAGCGGCTCCAGCGCCTCCAGGGCGAGGTCGTCGGTGATCAGCCGGACCAGCGGCAGCAACCGCCGGTCGACGCCCAGCTCGGCCAGGTCGGTGTCGCAGTTGTCGGCGAACAGCCGCGCGGAGGTGGCGGACGCGGCCCGGCGCAGCGCGGGCTCGGCCCGGCCGAGCGCCTCGGCGTCCCACGTCTCGACCACGCCCAGGGCGGTGTTGACCCCGAACCGGTGGCGACGGCCGTAGGCCCACGCCTCGGCGTCGGGCAGCACGGTCAGCAGCCAGTGGACGTCGCGCTGCCTGACCACGACGCCGCGGTGCCCCTCGGCCAGCCGGAGGGTGGCGACCCTGGGGTCGCCGGCCCCCCTGATCCGCTCCGGGTGCGGCGCGCCCGCCACGCCCTGCATGAACCGGCGCACCGCGACGACGACGTCCCGGCGCGCCGGCTGGGCCAGGGCGCCGAGTTCCAGGGGGAACTCCGGGGAGATGGCGAGCCGCGGCATCGGCTACGCCATCAGGGACAGCAGGTCGCGGTCCCCGCGCTCTCGCAGCCGGCTGAGCAGGTCGGGCGAGCTGATCGGTCCCGTCATGCCGACCCGGGTGGCGATGACCCGTACGGCCTGCTCGGGGGTGCCGCCCAGGGCGGTGTAGCCGACCAGCCGGAGCGCCCGGGAGAGCGGCTCGTCACCCGGGTCCGCCGCGGGCAGGTGCCTGGCGCGCAGCACCCCCTCGTCCGACAGCGTCAGGAACAGGTGGCTCCCCTCCTTGGCGCCCACGTCGGCGAGGAGCGGCCCCAGCGACGAGAGGACGGGCCCCTCGCGCCAGCTCAGCGTGACCTCGCCCACCGCGCTGTCGACCGTACGGGCCGCGCCGGGCGACATGCCCAGGTAGGCGGCGAAACCGCTGGGCAGCGGGCAGTCGTCGCCCCGCAGGTGCTCGGCGGCGATGTCGACCCGCAGCCACCAGCGGCCGTCCGGCTGCCGGAAGCAGCGCCGGGTCACCGCGACGTCCTTCAGCGGGCGGAACGGCGACCGGCCCGCCTGCCCCGCCGCGCCGGGCCGTCCTCCGGTCCCGCCGGGCGGCCGGTCCGCCTCCCCGGAGGGGGTGTCCGGCTCCCGGCCCGCGTTCTCCGCCGAGGCCCGCGGCACGGGGGCTCCGGCTCTGTCCCCGGCCTTCGCGTTGGCTTTGTCCCCGCTTTTGTCCCCGCTTTTGTCCCCGGCCCCCTTCGGTTCCTTGGGGCCCCTGGAGTCCTTCGGCCCCCTGGCCTCCTTGGAGCGCCCGGTCTGGGATCCGCCGCCCTGACGCTGGGGGGTCTTCTGCCCGGCGCTGAGGATGCGGAGCTGGGGGACGTTCTCCAGCCACTCCTTGGACACGTCGGGGTGGATGCCCAGCGAGGCGACCAGTGACAGCGCCTTGGTCATGGTCAGCGGCGGCTTCGCCTGGCTGATCACGTCGCGGGTGTGGTGGCGCAGCTCCACGATGTCGCCCTCCACCAGCCACTCGTCGACCAGGTGGTAGCCGTCCAGGGTGGCCAGCACGAACTGCCAGGCCGGCACGTCGAGGGAGGGCAGCTCCCGCCGGTGCCAGCCGGCGGCCGAGACCAGGCGCGACTTCGGAGCCGCCTTGCCGAGGGTCCGCCTGACCTCCGCCAGATGCTCCCGGTACGGCGCCGCCTCCGGCGAGGCGAGCCACTCGGCGAGCCGCCGCCGCAGGTCCGCCTCCGCCTCTGCGATGGCGGCGGGCGGCACCGCGAAGAGCTTGGCCAGCGCCTCCACCGCCGCGGGGTCGTCGCTGAACACCCTGTTCTGCGCGACGGCCCAGCTCCGGTCGTCCAGGTCGGCGAAGGCCGCGTCCAGCAGGGCGGGGAGGTCGGGGGACGCGGGCTCTCCGGCGGGCCCGGCCTGGTCCGCGGCGTCCCCGGCCTGGTCCGCGGCGTCCCCGGCCGGGGCTCCGGCGTCCGCGGCGACCGGTGACGCGGTGACCGGCGGCGCGGCGGCCGGCGACGCCACGGCCGGTGGCACCGCGGGGTCCGGCTCGGCCCCGGCCACGGAGGCCGGCTCGGATTCGGCGGTCGGCTCGGGTCCGGAAATCGGCTCGGGTTCGGAAGCCGGCTCGGCCACGGGGTCCGGTTCGGACTCGGCGGCGGGACCGGCGGCGGGTCCGGGTTCGGCGCCGGGCTCGGGTGCGGCGGCCGGTCTGACGGCCGGTCCGGCGTCGGGAACGGCCTCGGATGCCGGCGCGGGCTCGGGTTCGGCGGCCGGTTCACGTTCGGGGCCGGACACCGGGGCGGCGGCCGGCTCGGGTCCGGCCGCGCGGGCGGGTTGCGGGACGGATTCCGGAAGCGGTTCCGGGACGGATCCCGGAAGCGGCTCGGGCCCGGCGCCGGAGACCGGTCCGGCTCCGGCCTCGGCTCCGGTCCGCCCGGGATGGGCGAAGCGGTCGAGCACCGCGCCGAACAGCACGTGCACCACGGGGAACGCCTGAATGAAGGGCTGGTCGCGCAGCTCGCGGCCGGTGAGGGCGAGCAGGCCCGCCCAGGAGCCGGTGCGGTCGAGGGCGATGGCGGTGCACGGCTCGTCCGCCTCGTCGGGGTCCAGGACGTACAGCGCGGGCAGCACGTCGCCCACGGCGGCGGCCGGCCAGTGGTCCAGGGCGATCCGGGCCAGCAGCTCCGCGAGCCGGTCCGGGCCCAGCACGGCCAGCACCCGGTGCAGCGGCAGGCTGCGCCACCAGGCGTCCGGCAGATCGGGCTGGTCGGCCAGCTCCGGGATCGTGCCCGCGTCGCTCCAGCGCAGCGGCGGCACGAGGTCACTCAGACAGAAGTTCATCCGCTCCCCTTCCAGCCCCTCCAGCCGCCCGATCCGCTTCACGTCGCCGGGGAACGAGACTTATGGAACAGACCATAGTCTGGCAAATCACCCCGGCGCATCGGGCCGGTTCAGCGGCGTACGGCCGCGAATCTGAGCCGCACGTAATCCGCCATCCAACCGGTCTCCCGGCGCAGCGCGGGAGCGGCCAGCTCGTTGACCCGGCGCAGCAGCGAATCGACCATCCCGGCGGGGAGCGTGCGGAGCAGTGACCCGGCGAACATCCGCACCCAGCCGGCCGCCCCGTCGGGGCACTCGTCCATGGGGGTCGGCCGGTCGAAGTACTCCAGCAGCCGGACGACGAACCCGCCCCGCTCCAGCCGCGCGGCGTACTCGGCCGGGGTCGGGAAGTACCACGGCAGGTCGGGCTCGGGCAGCCCGTGCTCCCGCCAGGCGGTGGACATCGCCGCCGTCAGCGCGGCGCAGTTGCCCGCGCCGCCCATCTCGGCGACGAACCGCCCGCCCGGGGTCAGCGCCTCCCGCACACTGGCGATCACCGCGTCCGGATCGCGGCCCATCCAGTGCAGCGCGGCGTTGGAGAAGACCGCGTCGTACGGCTGGGCGACCGTGAAGTCGCCGCCGTCGCCGACGATGAAGTCGATCCCGGGATACCGCGCCAGGGCCTTCTCGATCATCGCCGTCGAACCGTCGATCCCCAGGACGCGGGCGCCCCGGGCGGCGATCTCGGCGCTCAGCACCCCGATGCCGCAGCCGAGGTCGACGACCCGCTCGCCCGGCCGCGGGTCCAGCAGGTCGACCAGGGGCGCGCCGTACGCGGAGACGTATCCGAAGCCGGTGTCGTGGGCGCTCCACCTCGTCATGCCGGGGGTGTCGTGTAGCAAGACGTCAGCTCTCTTCCGAACACCACGGGCCTCTTGCCGGTGCTCTCCGGACACTTTAGAGCCTCGGAGATGCCCCGACATGTCAGTCCCGTGAGCCCCTCCGGCCGGCGGACGTCCCGCGAGTCCCCAGGGTTCCACTCCGCGGATCTTCGCCGTGGTGAGGGGCCGCCTGCACGACCGCGGCGGGCGAAAGGTTCCGCACGACGGAACCGCGGGTCAGCCGGTCTTCCTGCCGTCCCAGCGGTGCCGGAGATAGCCCTTGGCCGCGTCGATCTCCGACACGGTGAGGTAGACGGGCTCGGCCCTGGTCGCGGGCAGCTTCGCCGCCAGCGCTCCGTCCAGGGCGTCGCGCATCCGCAGGGCCTCCATCCGCGCCGGGCGGGCGTAGCCCTTCATCATGAGGTTCTGGCCCCGGTCGGAGAACAGGAACTCCTCCCACAGCCGCGCGGCGGCCGGGTGCGGCGCGTTCCTGCTGATCGCCTGCACGTAGTAGCCCGCGAGCGCGGTGCCGCCCGGGACGACGACCTTCCAGCCGGGCCGGCCCGCCCCGGCCGCCGCGGCGGCCCGCGTGGCGTTCTGGTAGTCCCAGTCGATGACGGCGTTGGCCGTCCGCTCCCCGGGCGCGAGGTTGCCCGCCTTGCGCAGGCGGTCGAAGAACTCCACGCCCCGCTCCACCTCGGCGCCGCCGTCGCCGAGGGAGACCGCCATCACCCCGCCGAAGGCCGCCGCGGACTGCCGGGGGTCGCCGGGCAGCGCGACGCGGTAGCCGGGCCGCAGCAGGTCGGCGTAGGACGACGGGGCCGCGACCTTCGAGGAGTCGTAGGCGATGGACATGTAGCCGCCGTACGCGGCGTACCAGCGCCCCGCGGGATCCTTGACGCGGTCGGGGACGTCCAGCCAGCCCTGCACCCGATAGGGGGCGAAGGAGCCCGCGTGGGCGGCGGCGACCTCCAGGCTCAGGTCGAACACGTCGGGCTTGAGCCGGCCCGCGGCCTGGATCTCCCGCTGGCTGCTCGCGCCGGGTTCGAGCTGCTCGACCTTGATCCCGTACTCCCGGGAGAAGGTGTCGATGATCTCGCCGTAGTTGATCCAGTCACGCGGCAGCCCGATCACGGTGAGCGTGCCCTCCTTGCGGGCCGCCTCGACCAGGCGGTCCATGGTCGAGAACCCCTCCCGCATGGAGGCGGCGTCCACCTTGACCGGTGGAAGCGGCCTGGTCTCGGTAGCCGGGGCGCCACACCCGGCGATCGTGGCGACGAGGGCCACGGCGGCGGCGCTGATGCGTACGGTCACCCACCGGATACTCGCCGCGACGCGCGGGGCGGTCGAGGAGGCGCGACCGTTCTTGGGAAAGGGGTTACGCCGGAAAGGGTCCCGGTGTCCCGCGGACGTGCCGCCGGTGCGCGGACGCGGGCCCCGGGGAGCGGGCCTAACCCCGGCGTTCCGGCACCACCCTGGCCGCCGCGAGCGTGTCCTCGGCGATCTCCACCAGGGAGCCGTCGCGCCTGCGCACGCCCAGCGTGCCGCCGTGCCAGAACTCCAGCACGCCCACCGCGTCCCGGAAGCCTTCGGGGACCCGTCGTCGCGTGGTTACCCTTTTTCCCACGTCGGATGGGGTTATGGTGATGACGAGGCGAGCGCCGAGGCCTGGGGCCACTGTTTTTGCCCCCTCCCGTTTCGGACATGTGACGGGCACGGCAATACTAGGGCGTAGCAACCCCGCGGTCGAAGTCGCGCCCAGGTGCGTAAAGGAAGAAGGAGCCCCAGGTGACCTACGTCATCGCGCAGCCTTGCGTGGACGTCCTTGACAAGGCGTGCATCGAGGAGTGCCCCGTCGATTGCATCTACGAGGGTGAGCGCATGCTCTACATCCACCCCGACGAGTGCGTGGACTGCGGTGCGTGCGAACCCGTCTGCCCCGTCGAGGCCATCTTCTACGAGGACGACCTTCCCGAGCAGTGGAAGGACTTCTACAAGGCCAACGTGGAGTTCTTCGAGGAGCTCGGGTCGCCCGGCGGCGCCTCCAAGGTCGGCAAGATCGAAAAGGACCACCCGGTCGTCTCGGTCCTGCCCCCGCAGGCCGAGGACCACTGAGCGAACGCCGGCGGGCGGCGGCGGCCCCTGGCCGCCCCGCCCGGCGAGGTTCCGCCCTCCACGGCGGGGCCGCCCGGCCCCGCCGTGCGGGGCCGCACCGATGACAAGCCGTCTCCCGCGCCGGCGGGGGAGACCTCCAGCGGGGGAGAGCCGTGATCGATCTGCCTGACTTCCCATGGGACCGGCTCACGCCGCTGAAGAAGCTCGCGGGGTCGCATCCCGAGGGGATCGTCGACCTGTCGGTGGGCACCCCCGTCGATCCGGTCCCCGCCCTGGTACGGCAGGCCCTGTCGGACGCCTCCGACAGCCCCGGCTACCCGCTCACCCACGGCACCGAGCGGCTCCGCGCCGCCGCGGCCGGCTGGCTGCGGCGCAGGCACGGGGTGACCGTCGACCAGGCGGACGTGCTTCCGCTGATCGGCTCCAAGGAGCTGGTGGCCTGGCTGCCCACGCTGCTCGGCGTCGGACCCGGGCAGCGGGTCGTCCTCCCCGAGCTGGCCTACCCGACCTACGACGTCGGGGCCCGCCTCGCGGGCGCCGAGCCGTACGCCACCGACGGGCTGCTCTCGCTCGGCCCGGAGCGGGTGCCGCTGGTCTGGGTCAACTCCCCGTCCAACCCGACCGGCAGGGTCCTGCCGGCCGAGCACCTGCGGAAGGTCGTCGCCTGGGCGCGCGAGCGCGGGGCCGTCATCGCCTCCGACGAGTGCTACATCGAGCTGGGCTGGGAGGAACAGCCGATCTCGATCCTGCACCCGGACGTGTGCGGCGGCTCGCACGAGGGCCTGCTCGCGGTGCACTCGCTGTCCAAGCGTTCCAACCTGGCGGGATACCGCGCCGGGTTCGTCACGGGCGACCCCGCGCTGGTCCGGCGGCTGCTGGAGGTCCGCAAGCACGCCGGCATGATCGTGCCGGGGCCGGTGCAGGCGGCGGCCGCCGCCGCCCTGGACGACGACGGGCACGCCGAGGAGCAGCGTGCCCGCTACGCCGCCCGGCGCGCGGTGCTGCGTCCCGCCCTGGAGGCGGCCGGCTGGAAGATCGACCACTCCGCCGCCGGGCTGTACCTCTGGGCGTCCAACGGCGCCGACTGCTGGGCGCAGGTCCGGGAGCTGGCGGAGAAGGGCGTCCTGGTGGCCCCCGGCGACTTCTACGGCCCGGCCGGCGCGTCGCATGTCCGGATCGCGGTGACTGCGACGGATGAGCGGATAAGTGCGGCGGTGCGACGCCTCCAGTAGGATCCGGCGGCATGACCTCTGGGGCCGCCGTGGCAGTCGGACTGGGCGTGGTCGCCCTCGTCCTGCTGGCCGGTGTGCTCCTGGTGGCCGCCCGGCGGGGCGGGCGGCGCTCCGCGCGCCGTTCCCCCGGACCCCCCGCGCGAGCCGTGCCCCCCGGGGCCGAGACCGGGACCGGGGCCGCGCCGCCGTCCCCCGGGGCCGCGCTACCGTTCACGCCGTCGCCGTCCGGGCCGGAGGCGGGCCACGCCGGCGTCGACTACCCGGACCCCCGCGCCATCAAGGTGGGCGACACCATCGAGTGCCAGGGCGCGCGGAGCCGCGTCATGGGCGCCCTGTACCTGTCGTGGCAGGGCGACCAGTGGGTCGAGTACCTCCTCGACGACGGCTCCCGCCGCGACCGGTGGCTGTCGATCGAGACGCGTCCCGGCTCCGACGGCGCGCTCCACCTAGAGGTTCTGCTGTGGACGCGGGTGCCCACCCAGGGCATGATCCCCGCGAAGACCACGCTGACCGTCGAGGGGGTCGAGTTCTTCCCGGTGGAGCGCGGCACGGCGGCCTTCCGCGGGGAGGGCGTCAGCATGCCCGAGCGGGGACTGCTCGACTTCGCCGAATACCGCGCCGCCGACGGCCGCCTGCTCAGCTTCGAACGGCTCCAGGGTCACCGCTGGAGGTCCTTCCACGCCCAGCCGCTGCCGCCCGGGTCGATCACCTTCCACCGGCGCGCCGACCTCACCTGACGGGCCCGGCCCGTCAGGAGATCTCGACCCGCCCCGCCGACGCCGCGGCGTCCGGACGCCAGCCGTCCTCGCCCTTCGCCGACGTCCAGGCCCGGCCGTCGTAGCGGATCCGGCGCAGCCCGAACTCCTGGGCGTGCGCCACCGACCAGGAGGCCACCAGCCAGCCACGCCTGCGCGAGTCGGTGTCGAGCGTGGCGCCCGGCCCCAGGGCGCGGGCCAGCCGCCGCCTGGCCCGCTCGTCCGCGGGCAGCGGTGTCGCGCTCGCCGCCGCCGTGGCGCGGGCGGCCGTGGGGCTCTTGCTCGGCTTCGGGGGGAACCAGCAGTGCACGGCCCCCGGCACCCGTCCGGTGAACGCCGCGGCCAGGATCTTCCCGTCGTCCTCGTGCTGGGCGTAGGCCGACCCGTCGGCCGAACGCTGCACCCGCTGGGCCGCCTCGTGGAGCGGCAGCCTGCGGTAGTTCTTGACCTTCACCAGCGCCGAGAAGAACTTCCCCGTGGCGTAGACGGGGTCCACGAGCTGCTCGGGCCTGCCCCAGCCCTGGGAGGGCCGCTGCTGGAACACCCCCACCGAGTCGCGGTCGCCGTAGGTGAGGTTGTAGAGCTTGGACTCCTGGATGCCGGTGGCGTAGGCGATGACCACGGCCCGCTCGGGCAGCTTCCTGCGGGCCGCCACCGCCGCGATGACCGCGGCGACCTGGGCCTGCTCGATGTCCAGGTCGCGGGTGCCCTGCGGGGTCTTGACCCGGCAGCCCTCGCCGGGCCCGGCGAGGGTGGGGACCCGGTGGAGCAGCTTGAAGACGCCCACGGTGATGGCCACCGCGAGCACGACCACGATCACGATGATCGCGATGACCCCTTTGGAGAAGCGCCGTCGCACCCTGAAGAACCTACCGGTCCGGCGAGGTGCGGAGATCCGTTCCCGGGCCGGTCCACCCGGTCGTGGCGGGCCCGCCGACCGGCCGGGCGCCCACGCGGAGCCCGCCGTGCCGGAGCCCGCCGTGCCGGAGCCCGCCGTGCCGGGGTCCGTGGTACGGGGTCCGTGGTACGGGGTCCGTGGTACGGGGTCCGTCGTACGGAGCCCTCCCCGCGGAACCGGCCGTGGCGGCCCGCCGTACGGTCACGTGCCCTCGGGAGGGCCGTGGCCGGGCCGGTAGGGTCGCGGGCATGAGTACGCGTCTGGATCTCACACAGGACGTCGGCGCGCTCACCGCGCGGATCGTGGACGTCGAGTCGGTCAGCGGCCACGAGAAGGCGCTGGCCGACGCGGTCGAGGAGGCGCTGCGGGCGCTGCCGCACCTGACGGTGCACCGCGACGGCGACGCGGTCGTCGCCCGCACCGGACTGGGCCGCGGCGAGCGGGTGGTGATCGCCGGGCACATCGACACCGTGCCGGTCGCCGGCAACCTGCCGAGCCGGGTCGAGGACGGCCTGCTGTACGGCTGCGGCACCTCCGACATGAAGTCCGGCGTGGCGGTCGCGCTGCGGCTGGCCGCCGCGCTGCCGGAGCCGGGCCGGGACGTCACGTACGTCTTCTACGACTGCGAGGAGATCGAGGCCGAGCGCAACGGCCTGCTCCGGCTCAGCCGCCGGTGTCCCGACTGGCTCGCCGGGGACTTCGCGGTGCTCATGGAGCCCACCGACGGCGTGGTCGAGGGCGGCTGCCAGGGCACGCTGCGGGCGCAGGTCGTCACCCGCGGCAAGCGCGCGCACAGCGCCCGGTCCTGGTTCGGGGTCAACGCCGTCCACGCGGCCGGGCCGGTCCTGGCGATCCTCGACGGCTACCGCGCCAGGCGGCCCGTCGTGGACGGGCTGGAGTACCACGAGGGCCTGAACGCGGTCGCGATCAACGGCGGCGTCGCCGGCAACGTGATCCCCGACGAGTGCGTGGTGACCGTCAACTACCGCTTCGCCCCGGACCTGTCGCTGGAGGCGGCCCGGGACCACGTGCTCGAGGTGTTCGACGGGTTCGAGGTCCGTTTCACCGACGGGGCACCCGGCGCGCGGCCCGGCCTGTCCCATCCGGTGGCCGCGGCCTTCCTGTCGGCCGTCGGCGGTGAGCCGCGGGCCAAACTCGGCTGGACCGACGTCTCGCTCTTCTCCGGTCTCGGTGTCCCGGCGGTGAACTACGGGCCCGGAGATCCCGATCTCGCGCACCAGCGGGGGGAGTACGTCACGCTGGAGAAGATCGTCGAGTGCGAGCGCAGAATGCTCGACTGGCTGGGCTGACGGCCGGCACGCCCGGCGGTCCGCGTGCCCGGTCGTCCGGGCCGACGGCCCGCCCGGCGAGCCGGACGGGCCGGGGCCCAAATGAAAGTGGCTTTCCTCGTCGGCCATTTGACGGGGAAAGCCACTTTCAGTCCCGAGCAGCACCCTCGGCGGTTAGACGCGCGTTCGGCGAAATCCGGTTCCGTGTTCGCCGGGAGATTTTTCAAGATTTTTGTTGAACGGGCTAGCGTGTTCGGCATGAAGAAGACACGCCCGGAACGCCGGCAGGGTCCCTCCCTGATGCGCGGCGCCCTCGTTTCCGACTCCACCCATGACCAGAGGCTCCTCGACCGCAGGGGGCCGGCGGACTGGCTGCACATGGACCCCTGGCGGGTGATGCGCATCCAGGCGGAGTTCGTGGAGGGCTTCGGCCAGCTCGCCGAGCTGCCCCAGGCGGTCACCGTCTTCGGGTCCGCGCGGACCAAGGAGGGCACGCCCGAGTACGAGATGGGCATCGAGCTCGGCCGCAAGCTCTCCGAGGCCGGCTACGCCGTGATCACCGGGGGCGGGCCCGGCTGCATGGAGGCGGCCAACCGGGGCGCCAGGGAGGCGGGCGGCGTCTCCGTGGGCCTGGGCATCGAGCTCCCCTTCGAACAGCAGATGAACGAGTACGTCGACCTCGGCATCGAGTTCCGCTACTTCTTCGTCCGCAAGACCATGTTCGTGAAGTACGCGTGCGGGTTCGTGACGCTCCCCGGCGGCTTCGGCACGCTGGACGAGCTGTTCGAGGCGCTGACCCTGGTGCAGACCCGCAAGGTGACCTCCTTCCCCGTGGTGCTCCTGGGCACCGAGTACTGGGGCGGCCTGCTCGACTGGATGAGGACCACCCTGGTGGGCTCCGGCAAGATCTCCCCGGCCGACGTCGACCTGATCCACGTCACCGACGACGTGGACGAGGCCGTACGGATCATCACCGACGCCGACCGGAACCGGTCGCGGCGGCTTCAGGAGGAGGAGCGGGCGGCCGCGGAGATGGTCGGCGACGCGCAGTGAAGCCGTCGCCCGGAGGAGCCCCCGCGCGGTGGGGGCCTCGCACGGTGGGGGCCTCGCACGGTGGGGGCCGTCGCGCGGCGGAGCCGGAATCCGGTGGAGGCCGTCGTCGGGCGGAGCCCGGAATCCGGTGGAAGCCGGTGGAAGGCGCGCCGTAGGGTCTCATCGTGTTCGTATGCGTGTTCCTGGCGTCGAGCCAGAAGATCGACCCTAAGTACCTGACGCTGGCGGAGGAGGTGGGGGCCGAGATCGCCCGGCGGGGGCACACGCTCGTCAGCGGCGGCGCCCGGGTCTCCTGCATGGGCGCGGTGGCCCGCGCCACCCGCGCGGGCGGCGGCCGCACCGTCGGGATCATCCCCCAGGCCCTGGTCGACATCGAGGTCGCCGACGAGGACTCCGACGAGATGATCGTCACCACCGACATGCGGGAGCGCAAGGGCGTCATGGACGCCCGGTCCGACGCGTTCCTGGTGCTGCCCGGCGGCATCGGGACGCTGGAGGAGCTGTTCGAGATCTGGACGGCCCGCACACTGGGCCTGCACGACAAGCCGCTCGTGATCCTCGACCCCTGGGGGCTCTACGCGCCGCTGCGGCAGCTCGTGGACGACCTGCACGAGGCGGGCTTCACCCGGCCGAACGTCTTCGACGCGATCTCCTGGACCACCACGGTCGAGGAGGCGTTCCAGCACCTGGAGAGGCGGACGCGGCACCTGGTGCCGAGCCCCGAGGAGATCGGCGAGTCCACGCCGTAGCCGCCCCGCGGTCGGGGACCCTTCGCCGCCGGCGAGGCGGGCACCCCGCCGTACGGCGCGGCGGCAGGGCGGCCGGGCCCGGAGGACGGGCCGTTGCGGGTCGTGGCGGGTCTCAGGCCAGGCCGCGGCGGGTCAGCGCGGGCGGGCGCCGTCCGGCGAGGGCGTCGGCCATCTCGGCGGCCTGCCGTACCGGGCCCGGGCGGGTCGTGCGCAGGACCCGCGCCCCGGCCCAGACGCAGACCGCGGTCACGGCCAGCTCCGCGGCCTCCCCGGCGCTCCCGGCGTCCCCGGCCCCGGGCTCCCCGGCGTCTCCACTCCCGGACGTCCCGGCGGTGACCTCCTCGGCCCCGGCGGCCTGTCCGGTCCCGGCCATCCCGGTCGCTCCGGTGGTCCCGGCCAGGGCCGCGGGGGTCACGGACACGGTGTGCCCGGCACGGGTCAGCTCGGCGATCTCGGCGACGGAGCGGGCCTCGACCCAGCCGGGATCGCCCGGGTCTCCGGGACCGATCACAACAAGAGCTGCCATGACCCCAACCTTAGATCAGGGGAGTTGTGGCACGATTCGTATGTGCTGGTCGTACTCGCGCTCGCGCTCGCCGCCATCGCCATACTCGCCGGTGTCTGGGCGATCGCCACGGGACGGGGTGATGAGCTGGGGGAATTCATCCCGGACATCCCGCCGCTCGGCCTGCCCGAAGCCGGGCAGCTCGGTGCGGTGGATCTCATGGCGCTGCACCTGCCGGTGAGCCTCGTCGGCTACCACACCGAGAGTGTGGACGAGACGCTGAACCGGGTCGCCGCCGCGCTGAGCGAGCGCGACACCCGGATCGCGGTGCTGGAGCAGCGGGTGTCGGAGCTGCTGGCCGGTCGGCTCAAGGCCCGCCAGGAGGCCTACGCCAGGCCGCTGGGCGGCCCGCGCACCGAGCACGAGCCCGAGGCGCCGTGGGGCGCCACGGAGCTGCTGGAGGCCGGTCCGGAGACGCTCGCGGCCTCCAACGGCTCCCCGGACGCCTCCGCCGTGCCGTACGGCGACCGGATTGCCGCGAGCGGCGCCGGGCCCGTCCTCTCGGATCAGGACGAGTCCGATCTCCCGCCCCAGGACGGGTCCGCCTTCCCGGACCGGGATGAGCCCGGCCTTCCGGCTCGGGGTGGCCCGGAGGAGGCCGCCGCGGCCGGAGAGGACGGCGGGGGCGACGACGGCGACGGCGGTGAGGACGGCGACGACGGCGGCGCGGCCCCGGAGCCCGGCGACGGCCCCGCACGCGGCGGCAGGGAGACGGACGGCAGAGAAGCGGGCGACCGGGAGACGGGCGACCGGAAGATGCGAGAGGCACGATGACCGAGCCGGTGCGCTGCGGCTGGGCCGGTTCGGCCCCCGAGTACATCGCCTACCACGACGACGAGTGGGGCCGCAGGGTCGAGGGCGACGACCGGGTGTTCGAGCGGCTGACCCTGGAGGCGTTCCAGTCCGGGCTGTCGTGGATCACGATCCTGCGCAAGCGGGAGAACTTCCGGGCCGCCTTCGCCGGGTTCTCCATCCCCGCCGTGGCGGGGTTCGGCCCGGCCGACGTGGAGCGCCTGATGGGCGACGCGGGCATCGTCCGCAACCGGGCCAAGATCGAGGCCGCGGTCGCCAACGCGCGGGTCGCGCTCGACGTGGGCCTGTCCGAGCTGGTCTGGCGGTACGCCGACCCCGGCTCCCCGGTCCCGAAGACCCTGGCCGACGTGCCCGCCCAGACGCCCGGTTCCAAGGCGCTCGCCAAGGAGCTCCGGGCGCGCGGGTTCCGCTTCGTCGGCCCCACCACCGCTTACGCCCTCATGCAGGCCATCGGCCTGGTCAACGACCACCTGGCCGACTGCTGGGTCCGCGACGCCTGCCGCTGACCTCCGGTCCCGCCCGGTCACGCCGCCGGGCGCCGCCCCGGTGAGCCTTCCCGGACCGGATCCCGCGGGGATCAGTTCCGCGCGGGCGCGTCCAGGGCCGTTCCGTACAGGCGGGACACCCTGAGCCTGATCACCACGCGCCGGTCCTTCACCATCTGTTCGAGGAACGCGGTCTCGTCCGCCGGATCGCCGAAGCCGCCGGCCATCGCCAGCAGTTCCCGCCCGATCGCGTCACCGGGCTCCGTGCTCGCCTCCGACACCTCCGCCTCGCCCTCCGCGACGGCGTAGGACAAGACGTTCTCACCCTGGGCGTGCAGGGTCGCGCGCGGATCACGTCGCAGGTGCGTCACCTTGATGCGTCCCTCGGCCGAGGAGAAGCGGATGACCCGCTCCTCGGCGTCCCAGCCGAAGACCATCGATGCCAGGTGCGGGCGGCCGTCGCGTTTGACGGTCGCCAGCACGCCGAACCGCTGTCCGCCGAGGATCCGGGTCACCTCCTCCTCGGTGAGGGGGCGGGCGCCGGGGCCCTGGCCGGGGCCGTACTCGTTCTCGCTCATCGGGATCCGTTCTTTCCGTGATCGGGTGGTTCCAGGAGCCGGTCCGCCGGGCGCGGCGGTCAGACGGTGAGGGGGACCCCGCCGTCGTGCCCGGTCGCCTCGGCCCGCGTGCCCCCGGGCCGGTGCAGCACGGTCAGCGCCACCAGGACGGCCGCCACGAGCAGGCCGGCGGAGGTGGCGAAGGCCAGGTGGTAACCGCCGGTGAGCGCGGCGGCCCGGCTCTCGCCGTTCCCGAGCAGTTCCTCGGTGCGGGACGCGGCCAGCGTGGACAGGACCGCGACGCCGAGGGCCATGCCGATCTGCTGGGTGGTGTTGAAGAGGCCGGAGGCCAGGCCCGCGTCGTCCTCGCTCGCGCCGGACATGCCGAGCGTGGTCAGCGCCGGGAGGACCAGGCCGCCGCCCGCGATCAGCACCATCACCGGCAGCAGGTCGATCGTGTAGCGCGCGTCCACCGGGACGCGGGTCAGCCACAGCATGGCGGCCAGCAGCAGGAGCAGGCCGCCCAGCAGGACGGAGCGCGCGCCGAACCGGGCGCTGAGCCGCGCGGAGACGAAGAGCGAGACGGCGCCGATGGACACCGCGGCCGGGAGCATCGCCAGGCCGGTTTCGAGGGCGCCGTACCCGAGGACCTTCTGCATGTAGAGGGCGACGATGATCTGGAAGGCGAACATCGCCGACAGCGTGAGCATCTGGACGAGGTTGCCTCCCGCGACGTTGCGCGAGCGCAGGACGCGCAGCGGCATGAGCGGGGTCCGCGCGGTGGCCTGGCGGATGACGAACCCGGCGAGCAGGGCGAGCGAGACGGCGCCGAGGCCGAGCGTGCGGGCCGAGAGCCAGCCGTGCTCCTCGATCCCGACCACCGTGTAGATCCCGAGCATCAGGCCGGAGGTGACCAGCACGGCGCCCGCGACGTCCGCCCCGGCGGCGAGCCCGAGCCCGCGGTCGCGCGGCAGCGCCGGGATCGCCAGCGCGATGGTGAGCAGCCCGATCGGCAGGTTGATCAGGAAGATCCAGTGCCAGTCGAGCAGGTCGGTGAGCACCCCGCCCAGCACCTGCCCGAGCGAGGCGCCCGCCGCCCCGGTGAAGGCGAAGACCGCGATCGCCCTCCCGCGCTCCCGTTCCCCGGTGAACAGCGTCACCAGGATGCCGAGCACGACGGACGAGGCCATCGCGCTGCCGACGCCCTGGCCGAACCGCGCCGCGATCAGCATGCCCTGGCCGTCCGCGGTCCCCGCCAGCACGGAGGCCGCGGTGAACACCGCGTTCCCGGCCAGGAACATCGTCCTGCGGCCGATCAGGTCGCCCAGCCGCCCGGCCAGCAGGAGCAGCCCGCCGAACGCGACGAGGTAGGCGTTGACGATCCAGCTGAGGCCGGCGGGCGAGAAGTCCAGGTCCTTCTGGATGGCCGGCATCGCCACGGTGACGATGCTGCCGTCCAGGATCGTCATCAGTCCCGCGGCGGACAGCACGCCGAGGGCCAGGGATCTGGGAGGGGATGCGAACGACACGGTCGTCTCCTGTTCCGTGGGGCAACAGGAGAGACGCTAACAGATAGTTTTGTTGTGGACCATCCTTATTGGATTGGTTTTGTCCTCGACTAGTGACCCTCGAAGACGGGCCGCTCCTTCCTGAGGAAGGCGCGGGTGGCGTTGACGTGGTCGTCGGTCCTCGCGCACTCGTCCTGGAGGAGGGCCTCCTGGTCCAGGGCGTCCGGCAGGGAGGCGCCCGCGGCGAACACCAGGGCCCGCTTCGTGGCCCCGTACGCGCTCGTCGGGCCCTGTGCCAGCCGTACGGCCAGCTCCCGGGCGGCGGCGCCCAGCCCGTCAGCCGGGACGACCCTGGAGACGACCCCCAGCTCCAGCGCGCGGGCCGCGTCGAGCGGCTCGCCGAGCAGCAGGAGCTCGGCCGCGCGGGCCGGGCCGACCAGGCGTTGCAGGGTCCACGAGGCCCCGGAGTCGGGGGCCAGGCCGATGCCGGTGAAGGCCATGGCGAACTTCGCCTTCTCGGAGGCGATCCGCAGGTCGCAGGCGAAGGCCAGGGAGGCGCCCGCCCCGGCGGCGACGCCGTTCACCGCGGCGACGACCGGCTTGTTCATCTCGGTGATCGTCCGGACGATCGGGTTGTAGTGGGAGCGCACGGTGTCGTTCAGCCCCTGCCCCGCGTCCAGGGAGGCGGCGTGCTCGGCGAGGTCCTGGCCCGCGCAGAACGCCCGGCCCGCGCCCGTCAGCAGCACCGCCCGCACGACGGGGTCCTCCGCGGCCCGGGTCAGCGCGTCCAGCAGGGCGGCCTTGGCCCGCAGGGTCAGCGAGTTCATCGCCTCCGGCCGGTTGAGGGTGATGGCGGCGACGCCGTCGCCGACGGAGTAGAGGACGTCGTTCACGTCGTTCATGAAGCTGGCTCCTTGGCTTCCTTGGCTTCCTGAGGTTCGGCCGGAGGACGACCGGCGGCCTGCGGTTGCTCGGCGAGGGTGAGGTGGCGGTCGACGAACGCGGCGGCGGCGGGCAGGAGCCGGGCGGCCTCCCGCTCGAAGTAGGCCCGCGCCTTCTCCCCGGGCCAGCCGGACGGCAGCAGACCGGCGGGCAGCCCGGGATCGCGGAACAGGAAGTTGCGCCAGCCGTGCACGAGCCTGCTGCGGGTGGCGAACACCCGGTCGTCGGAGGCGTCCGCGGGCAGCCCGCCGACGAGGTCGACCGCCCGGGACAGCCACTCCTCGTAGGCCGCCCCGACGCCGTCCAGGTCCCAGGCGCGGGCGGCCAGCGCCGCGGGGTCGCCGTCCAGCACGGCCTCGAACCGGTCGGCCCGCGCGCCCTCGGCGGCGAGGACCCCGTCCAGTTCGGGGGAGGGGCGGGGCCCGATCCAGGTGCTCTCCGTCAGGGGGGCGTACCCGATGAAGGAGAGGTCGGCCCGGAGCCGCTCCCGCCGGGGCCGCTCGCGCACCGGTTCCACCACGAGGATGTGCCACCGGCCGTTCCAGGTGATCGTCTCAACTCGGTAAATTCTCGCGGCCGTCTCGTCGAGGCGGCGCACGCACTTGCCGGTGGCCTCGTAGCCGGGTCCCTGGGGCAGTCTGGCCGGGGCGAGCCAGCCCTGCCGGACCATCCGGGAGACGGCCGTGCGGACGGCGGGACCGGCGATGTCCAAGGGTGCGAGCAGCCGGACGAGGGCCGCCACGGACGCGCGGCCGCCCCGGGGCCGCAGGTGGTCCCCGTACAGATCGAACAGTGCGGCGCGGGCGTTCACGGGGACAAGTCTGGTCGCCGGACGGGGTCACGGACAACGGTGCCCATTGCCGGATGAGCCGAAGCGGAGGCTGATCGTTACCATTCCGAGCGCGGAGGCGGGATAATAGGACATCACAGAAGACGTGAATGCGTCGGCCACCCTCGGGTCTGACGGAAGATCCGGAGCCCGAAGCAGGAAGGGATACACGCATGGCGGCTATGAAGCCGAGGACCGGCGATGGTCCGCTGGAGGTCGTCAAGGAAGGCAGGGGGATCGTCATGCGTGTTCCCCTCGAAGGCGGCGGCCGGCTCGTCGTCGAGCTCTCGGCGGACGAGGCTGTCTCCCTCGGCGAGGAACTGAAGAAGATCGTCGGCTGATCCCGATCCGATACGGCGGTGCCGCCGGGTCTTCCTGAACGCTCCCCGCGGAGCATGACACCCGCCACGACCCGCGCGACCGCGACCGATGAATACATGACCACGGCCCTGGCCGCCGGGCCGCCCGAAGAGGCGGCTCGCGCCGGGGCCGCGGTGTTGTCCCGGCTGATCCGACTGGAGTGTTCTCATGCCCATCTCCCCGTGCTCACTCGTCTCCCGGCCCGCGGAGGGCCTCGGCCTGCCCGCCGCCGGACCGGCCGGCGCGCCCGCCGACGGGGGTGAGCGGGCCGCAGGGGACGCCGGGCTGCTGGCCGTGCCGTTCGGCCCGGACCTCGCCCTCCAGGAAGCCGCCGCCGGGGTCGCGCTGCCGGTGCCCGTGGCCGCGCTGCTGGCCCACCACCGGGCCAAGGGCGACGCCGGGGAGATCGTCGAGGTGCCCGTCGCCGACGGCGACTCCGTCGGCCGGGTGCTGCTGTACGGCGTCGGCGACGGCTCGGCCGACGCGCTGCGCAAGGCGGGCGCCGCCGTGGCCCGGCGCGGCAGGGGACGCGACGGGCTGCGGGCCGTACTGCCCGAGGGGCCGGTCGCGGCGTTCGTGGAGGGCGCGCTGCTGGCGACCTACACCTTCCGCATGGGCGAGCCGCAGAAGCCCGGCCCGGTGGGGCGGATCGAGTTCGTCGGCGAGGGGGCCGAGGCCGCCGTGGAACGGGGCGAGACGGTCGCCCGTGCGGTCGCGCTCGCCAGGGACCTCGCCAACACCCCGTCGTCGGTGAAGTCCCCCGCCTGGCTCGCCGAGCGCGCCCTGGAGCAGGGGGTCACCGCGAAGGTGTGGGACGCCGAGGCGTTGCGCGCCGAGGGCTTCGGCGGCATCCTCGCGGTCGGCCAGGGCTCGCCCAACCCGCCGCGCCTCATTCAGCTGTCGTACGAGCCGGAGGGCGCCACCGAGCACGTGGTGCTGGTCGGCAAGGGCATCACCTACGACAGCGGCGGCCTGTCGCTCAAGCCCACCGAGGGCATGAAGTTCATGAAGACCGACATGGCGGGCGGCGCCGTCGTCATCGCGGTGCTGGGCGCGCTGGCCGCCCTCGGCGCGCGGGTCCGCGTCACCGGGCTGATCGCCGCGGCCGAGAACTCCTTCTCCGGCTCGGCCCAGCGCCCCTCCGACGTGATCACCCAGTACGGCGGGCGGACCGTCGAGGTGCTCAACACCGACGCCGAGGGGCGCCTGGTGATGGCCGACGCGCTGGCCTACGCCGACGCCGAGCTCGACCCCGACGTCATGGTGGACATCGCCACGCTGACCGGGGCCATCGGCATCGCCCTCGGCAAGGGGCTGGGGGCCGTCTTCGCCTCCGACGACGCCCTGGCCGCCGGCCTGACCGCGGCGGGCGAGACCTCCGGCGAGCGGCTGTGGCGGATGCCGCTGATCGACGACTACGCGCCGGCCCTGGAGTCGTCCGTGGCCGACCTGACCAACGTCGAGGCCGGATCCACCTACGGCGCGGGCTCCATCACCGCGGCGCTGTTCCTGCGCGAGTTCACCGGCAAGCGCCCCTGGGCGCACCTGGACATCGCCGGCGTCGGGCGCAGCACCGCCGACGAGGGCCTCTTCGCCAAGGGCGCCACCGGGTACGGCGTGCGCCTGCTCCTGGAGTGGCTCACCGGCCGGTGAGCCGGGCCCCCCGTGCCGGGGGCCCCCCCGGGGGGGGGCCCCCGCCGGGGGGGGGCCCCCGGCACGGGGGGCCTCTCCGACGGGCCTCCGCCGTGGCGGGGGCCCGCGGCGCGGCGTCTAGTCGTCGAGCTTGACGGCGGCCAGGACGCCGTCGCCGAGGGGGATCATCAGCGGGCGCAGCCGTTCGTCGGACTGCACGAGCTTGCCCAGCTCCCGTATGGCGACGGTGTCCGGGTCGCGCTGCGTCCGGTCGGCGACCCGGTGGCCCAAGAGGGCGTCGCCGAACACCACGATGCCGCCGCGGCGCAGCAGGCGCAGCGCCTCGGCCAGGTAGTCGGCGTACTCCTGCCGGGAGCCGTCGCAGAAGACCAGGTCGTAGCCGCCGTCCGACAGGCGGGGCAGCACGTCCAGCGCCCGGCCGGTGATCAGCCGGACCCGGCCCCCGGAGAAGCCCGCCTGGGCGAAGACCTCCCGTGCCAGCCGCTGGTGCTCCGGCTCCACGTCCACGCTGGTCAGCGTGCCGTCCCGGCGCATGCCGCGCAGCAACCACAGGCCGGACGCCCCGCAGCCGGTGCCGATCTCCACGACGGCGCGGGCGTTGATGGCCGTGGCCAGGAAGCAGAGGGCGGCGCCGCCGCCGGGCGGGACGGCAGGCGCTCCCACCTCCGCGCCGCGCTGCCGCGCGGTGCGCAGAATCTCGTCCTCCGTGTGGAACCCGTCGGCATAGGCCAGAGTGGCCTCCAACGGACGTGTCGGCGACTCTGCCATCGGCCTCTCCTCCCGCTTTCTCCGTACACAGTCAGGCAGTGGGGCCCATAGTCCATATAGGCACTGGGTCGCAGCCTAAGGGAGCCGGGCCGGATCGGGAACTCATGTCGCCCCCGGTGCGTTGCACGGTTTAAGCGGCCTTTGCCGGTCCTCAGGACAGGCAGTGCACATGAAGGGGCGAAACCAGGCACTATGGCGATAGCGGTGGTCCCGGAGAGAGGAGTGCCGGTGGAGGATCCCAACCACCAGGCAGAAGCTCCCGTGTCCGAATGGACACCTCCCACGTGGGAGGAGGTGGTCCGCAATCACTCCGCCCGCGTCTACCGGCTGGCGTACCGGCTGACCGGGAACGTCCACGACGCGGAGGACCTGACCCAGGAGGTCTTCGTCCGGGTCTTCCGGTCCCTGTCGAACTACACGCCCGGCACCTTCGAGGGCTGGCTGCACCGCATCACCACCAACCTGTTCCTCGACATGGCGCGCCGCAGGCAGCGCATCAGGTTCGAGGGTCTCGCCGACGACGCCGCCGAGCGGTTGCGCGGGCGTGAGCCGTCGCCGGCGCAGGCGTACGACGACACCCACCTGGAGCCCGACATCCAGGCGGCGCTCGACGCGCTCGCGCCGGAGTTCCGCGCGGCCGTCGTCCTCTGCGACATCGAGGGGCTCTCCTACGAGGAGATCGCCGCGACGCTGGGGGTGAAGCTCGGCACCGTCCGCAGCCGCATCCACCGCGGCCGGTCACAGCTGCGTGACGCGCTGGAACACCGCGCGCCCAGGGGTGACCAGCTCCCCCCGACCATCACCCGCGGGGAGGAGTTCGCATGACCGGTCCCAGTCGTGACGGGCATCACCTCTGGCCGCTTGGCAAGGAGTGCGCATGAGTCATCTTGGAGAACGCGTTTCGGCGCTGGTCGACGGTGAGCTGAACCACCACGAGCGCGACCGCGCCCTGTCGCACCTCGCCTTCTGCGCCGCCTGCCGGGCCGAGGTCGACGCCGTGCGGGCGATCAAGACCCGGTTGCGGTCCCTGGACGGTCCCGCCGTGCCCGCCGACCTGTCCGTGTCGCTGCTGAGGATGGCCGAGCCCGGCGGCCCGCTGCCGCCGCGCGAGCGGCCCTTTCCCTCCGGGCGGACCTTCGGCGGCGCGCCGATCCCGAGCATGCACAGCGTGGCCCCGCCGGACAACCGGCCGCGCGGCCGCGGTCCGGGAGTCCGCCGATCCAGGAGGTTCGGCTACGTCGCGGTGGGCGTCGCCTCCGCCGCGGTGGCGATCGGCACGATGTTCGCCGTGAACGGCTCCGCCCCGGCCACGCACGCGCCGCCGGCCGACATGTTCGCCAACCACCACCGGCAGGCCACGCCCTCGGGTACGGTGACGCCGACCCCGTCGCCCATCCCCTGACCCCCAACGGGCCGGATCCGTCCGCGCCCCGTGACGACGCGCCGCCCGGGCCGCCCGGCGGCGCGTCGCCGCGTTCCGGGCCGCGTCCTCCGTGTCCGGAACGCCCCGTGACGTCCCCCGCGCCGCGGTGTCCCGGGGGCGCGTCGCCGGGTTCGAGGGCGCGTCGCCGCGTCAGGGACCGCGTCTCACGGAGGCGCGTCGAATTCCATCCCCTTTGCCGGATTTGATGGGAAAAGCTCCATGGCTGGCATGTAGGGCGACGCAACGGGCATACGATCTGGATCCGGGACTCAGTCGAGCAGGAGACGATCTGGGCGAGTGGAGGTCATGTCTACACCGTCCGCGCGGGCGTTCCGGCCGGCATGGCCGACATCGCAGCGGTGGCGCCGTACGGGCCCGGACCGGGGCGCCGCACCACCCGGGGGACGCGAGCCGTCCGCCGTTCTGCTCCGATCCCTTCGGGAAGGCACGTTTTACATCTCTCGTATGCCGCTCAGGGGAGGATTGCCGGATCGTTCCGGTGAGCGGCCTCGTGCGAGGCAAGGAGTGGTGAATATTCGATGACCGACGAGACCCGTCCCCACGAGGCGAACGACGCCGAGGGGCGCACGCCGTCGGGCTTCGCCGACGACAGGGGGGCCGCCCCCGAACCCTCTCGTCCGGACTTCCTGCCCGCCGGAGAGGCGCCGCCGCCCGGCGGCGAGCCGCCACGCGGCGACGGCTGGAACCGGCTGGGAGACCCCGGTCAGCCCGGTCGGCCGGGCCGGTACGGCCCGCAGGACCCGTACGGGCAGCAGGATCCCGGCGAGCGTCCCGGGTCCGCCGAGGGGCCCGGGTGGCCGGAGACCGGCGAGTGGGCGGCCCGGCCCGGGGAGGGCGCTCAGGGCCCGGCCCGGCACCCGGGCCAGGATCCCGGCCGCGACCCCGGTCAGGACCCGGCCTGGAACCCCGCTCAGGATCCCGGCCGTGACTCCGGCCAGGATCCGGCGTGGAACCCTGCCCAGGATCCGGCACGGAACCCGGGACAGGGCTCCGGCCCCGGCGGCGGCTGGGGCGACCCGTCGGGCAGGATCCACCACGACACGGCGATCTTCACCACCCCGGTGGGCCCGCCTCCCCCGCCGGAGCACGCGTTCGGCATGGGTCCCGGCTGGGCCCCGCCCCCCGGTCCCCCGGTGGGCGGCGCGGCCCCCGGCGGCAGGCGCGGGCCGCGCACCGGCACCCTCGTCGTCCTGGCCGTGGTGATCGCGCTGCTCGCCTCGACGCTGGGCAGCCTCGGCACCTACCTCCTCACCCGGTCCTCGGCCTCCGGCACCGACCCGTCCTTCAGCCTGGGCAAGCCTCCGAACGGCTCCGCGGCCCGGCCGCCGGACTCGATCGCGGGCGTGGCCTCCCGGGTCCTGCCCAGCGTGGTCTCGCTGGCGGTCAGCGGCGGCTCGGGCGCGAACACCGGCTCGGGCTTCCTGATCAAGGGGGGCTACGTGGTGACCAACAACCACGTGGTCGCCGGGGCCGCCAACGGCGGTGAGATCCAGATCCAGTTCAGCAACCGCAAGTCCACCCCGGCCCGGATCGTCGGCCGCGACCCCGAGTCCGACCTCGCCGTGGTCAAGCCCGACGACACCTTCGGCGCCCCCCAGGCCACGCTCGGCAACTCCGACAACGTGGTCGTCGGAGACCCGGTCGTGGCCATCGGCTCCCCGCTCGGCCTGACCGGCACCGTCACCTCCGGCATCGTCAGCTCGCTCAACCGCACGGTGCAGGCGGGCGAGGAGAACAGCTCCGACACCACCTGGTTCAGCGCGATCCAGACCGACGCCGCGATCAACCCCGGCAACTCCGGCGGCCCGCTGGTCAACGGAAACGGCGAGGTCATCGGGGTCAACTCGGCGATCGCCACGCTCGGCAGGTCGCTCGGCGGCCAGAGCGGCAGCATCGGCCTCGGCTTCGCCATCCCGGTGAACCACGCGCGCCGGGTCGCCGAGGAACTGATCAGCACCGGCGTCGCCAAGAAGTCCCGGATCGGCGTCACCATCGACCAGACCTACCAGGGCGCGGGGGTCCGCATCGCGAGCGAGGCCGAGCGCGGCGCCCAGCCGGTCGAGCCGAACGGCCCCGCCGACAAGGCGGGCCTCAAGCCCGGCGACGTCATCCTGGAGGTCGACGGCACGGTGCTCCAGGACGGCAGCGAGCTGATCGCGGTGATCCGCAACAAGGCGCCCGGCGAGAAGGTGACGGTCAAGTATCAGCGCGGAGGCCAGGAGAAGACGGCCGTCGTGACCATCGGCGCCGCGACTGCACAGCCCTCGCCCACCCCCTCCTGAAGGGGGCACCGGCGGGTGCGGGCGCGGGCGCGGGGACATTAGTCTGGAAGCTCCCGGGGTGTGTGTGCCCCGGGAGCCGCCCGGCGTTGCCCGTTAGGAGATCACAGTGTTCGGACTCGGCTGGCCTGAGATCGTGGCGCTCGTGGTCATCGGCCTGCTCGTCTTCGGCCCGGAGAAGCTTCCGCAGGCCGCCGCCCAGGCCGGCCGCACGCTGCGCAACCTGCGGCAGATGGCCAACACCGCCAAGCAGGACCTCCGGACGGGGCTGGGCCCGGAGTTCGCCGACTTCGACCCGGCCGACCTGAACCCGAAGAACTTCGTCCGCAAGCACCTCACCGGTGAGCTGGAGGACGACTGGAACGGCGCGGCCGCGGCGGCCACCGCCACGGCCACGCCGGTCGCCGCCGGCTCCTACGACGCGCCGGCGGACGGCGAGCTGGGCTACGGCGAGGTCCCGCCGTACGACTCCGAGGCGACCTGACCCGGGAGGCCGGACGAGGGAGGACACCCTTGCCCGGCAGGCCGGGCAAGGGTGAATATGAGAAAAAGAGGAGGGCCCCCGCCGAAGGGGCACCTCCTCTTCTCCGTCGTCCGGGCTTCTCCGCCGTCGCCGTGCGGGCCTCGCGCCGTCCCGGCCCGTCTCACCGGCCGGGGCCTCGCGCCGTCCCGGGACCCGGTCACGGCCGCCAGGTCAGCGGCCCCGGGTCGGGGAGATGCCGAGCTGCATGCCCCGCAGGCTGCCGGCCCGCTTGCCCAGGCCGTTCGCGATGCGGATCAGCTCGGCGGCGGCCGGGGCGTCGGGGTCGCTGAGCACCAGCGGTTTGCCCTCGTCGCCGCCCTCACGAAGCCGCATGTCGATCGGCACCTGGCCGAGCAGCGGCACGCGCGCGCCGAGGGTGCGGGTGAGCGCGTCGGCGACGGTCTGGCCGCCGCCCTCGCCGAACACCGCGATCCGCTCGTCGCAGTGCGGGCAGGGCAGCCACGACATGTTCTCGATGACGCCGGCGATCTGCTGGTGCGTCTGCACGGCGATGGACCCGGCGCGCTCGGCGACCTCGGCGGCGGCCTGCTGCGGGGTGGTGACCACGAGGATCTCCGCCGACGGCATCCGCTGCGCCACGGAGATGGCGATGTCACCGGTGCCCGGGGGAAGGTCCATCAGCAGCACGTCGAGGTCGCCCCAGTAGACGTCGGCCAGGAACTGGTGCAGCGCCCGGTCGAGCATCGGGCCGCGCCACACGACCGGGGTGTTGCCCTCGGGCTTGAACATGCCGACCGAGATGACCTTCATGTCGTGCGCCACCGGCGGCATGATCATGTCTTCGACCTTGGTGGGCCGCTCGGAGACGCCGAGCATACGCGGCACGCTGTGGCCGTAGATGTCGGCGTCCACGACGCCCACCTTGAGGCCGCTCGCGGCCATGGCGGCGGCGAGGTTGACGGTGACGGAGGACTTGCCGACGCCGCCCTTGCCCGAGGCGACCGCGAACACGCGGGTCAGCGAGCCGGGCTGGGCGAAGGGGATCTCCTTCTCGGGGCCCTTGGCGCCGCGCAGCTTGGTCTGCAGGGTCTTGCGCTGCTCGGGGCTCATGACGTCCATCTCCACCTGGACGCCGGTCACGCCGTCGATCCGGGAGACCGCGGCGGTGACGTCGCGGGTGATGGTGTCCTTCATGGGACAGCCCGACACCGTGAGGAAGATCCCGACACGCACCACCCCGTCGGGGGAGATGTCGACGCTTTTGACCATGTCGAGTTCGGTGATCGGCCGACGGATCTCGGGATCGTTGACGGTCGCGAGGGCGGCCGTCACCAGTTCCGGGGTAGGTGCCATCGAAGTGTCGGCAGCGGCCGTCGCGCGGGGCGACGGGGTGCCGTCCCTCCTTGTCTATGATCGTCCGGGCGGGTCGTGCGGGCGGGTGCCCGTGCGTCGCGACACCCAGCGGCTGGGCGAGGAGCCGCTCCCCGGAGGGAGCGGAGAGAAGTCACGGCCCATGGTATGAACCCGGGGTCGCCACGGGGAATTCCGGGATCCGGCGGCGGGCGCCGAATTCGGGGGATTCCCCTATGTAGATGCATGTGCAACGTTCTAAGGTTACCCCGTGACCGTGACGGCGGGCGAGCCGAGAGAGGCCACCGGCTCCGGGGGGTCCGGCGGCTCCGAAGGGACCGTGGGGACCGAGGGGTCCATGGGGACCGAGGGGTCCGTGGGGCCCGGGGGAGCCGACCTCTGGCGCATGCTCCAGAGGGCGCAGGCGCGCATCACCCGGGCGCTGGAGGCCGAGCTGCTGCTGGGGCACGACCTGGCCCTGGCCTCCTACGACGTGCTGACCAGGCTGGCGGAGTCGCCGGACCGGCGGCTGCGGATGAACGACCTGGCCGATCGGGTGCTGCTGTCGCGCAGCGGCCTGACCCGGCTCGTCGACCGCCTCCAGCGCGACGGCCTGGTCGAGCGGGAGGCGTGTCCCGACGACGCCCGGGGCCTGTTCGCGGTCCTCACCGACGGCGGCGCCGTACGGCTGGCCGAGGCCACCCCCACCTACCTGCGCGCGGTCCGCACCCACCTGCTGGGCGCGCTCGACGACGGCGAGCTGCGCCGGTGCGCGGCCGCGCTCGCCAAGCTCGCCGGACCGCCGCCCGGCGAGGGGTGACGCGGCCGGGCGAGGCGGCCGGGAGGACGACGTGGCCGGGCGGGGGCCGAGGCGGCCGGTGAGGGACGGCGCGGCCGGGCGGGGTGTCACAACGCCGGTCCGTGCCGGACGCACCGCGTCAGGACTCCTGCAGCTCGTCCTGGAGCCGCTGGAACTCCGAGCGGATGTAGTCGCGGGTGGCCACCTCGCCCAGCGCCAGGCGCAGGCCGGCGATCTCCCGGGTGAGATACTCCACCTCCGCCTGGTTGCGCTCGGCGGCGGCCCGGTCGAGCTCGTTCTGGATGCGGTCCCGGTCGTCCTGCCGGTTCTGCGCGAGCAGGATCAGCGGCGCGGCGTAGGAGGCCTGGAGCGACAGCATCAGGGTCAGGAAGATGAACGGGTAGGGGTCGAAACGCCAGCCGTGCGGCCCGAGGACGTTCCACGCGAGCCACACCGTCACGAAGACGGTCATGTACACGAGGAACCGGGCGGTGCCGAGGAACCGGGCGAACCGCTCGGCCATCCGCCCGAACGTCTCCGGGTCGTACTGCGGACGCAGCCGCGGCCCCGTCTCCCTGGGCAGGTCGAGCCGGTCAGTCATGCTCGCCGCCGGGGCCTCGGTACCGCTCCCGCCAGTCGTCGGGGAGCATGTGGTCCAGGACGTCGTCCACGGTGACGGCGCCGACGAGGCGGACCGCCTCGTCCACCACCGGCACCGCCATCAGGTTGTAGGTGGCGAGGTAGCAGGTCACCTGGCGCAGCGTGTAGCCGGGCTTGATCGGGTCGATGGAGGTGTCCATGACCGCGCCGAGCAGGGCCGACGGGGGCTCACGCAGCAGCCGCTGGAAGTGGGCCAGGCCGAGGTAGCGCCCGGTGGGCGTCTCGATGGGAGGCCGGGCGACGTACACCTGCGCGGCCACCGTCGGGGTGATCTCCCGCTGCCGGATGTGGGCCAGCGCCTCGGCGACCGTCGCGGTCGGCGGGAGCACGACCGGCTCGCTCGTCATCATGCCGCCCGCGGTGTCCTCGGGATAGACCAGCAGCCGCCGTACGGGGGCCGCCTCGTCCGGCTCCATGAGCGCCATGAGCGCCTCGGCGTCCTCGGGCGGCAGCTCCTGCAGCAGGTCGGCGGCGTCGTCGGGGTCCATCTCCTCCAGGACGTCGGCGGCCCGGGCAGGCTTGAGCCGGCTCATGATGCCGATCCGGTCGCGTTCCGGCATCTCCTCCAGGACGTCGGCGAGCCGTACGTCGTCGAGGGCCGCGGCCACCTCGATCCGGCGCTTGTCGGGGAGGTCGTGCAGGGCGCCGGCCAGGTCGGCGGCGCGCATCGTTTCGAAGGCGACCAGCAGGTTGGCCGCGCCCTGGTCGCGCTGCACCGCGCCGAGCCCCCTGACCTCGGACCAGTCCACGATCCTGGTCGGGCCGCGCCGCCGTCGCAGTCCCCGGGGCGGGCCGCCGCGGACCACCGCCACCTTCGTGATCGACCACTCGCCGCGGCCGGTCTCCTCCATGGCGAGGTCCAGGACCGTCATCCGCTCCCCGCCGACCTCCACCTCCAGGTCGAGCATCTCGCCGATGGCCAGGGACTCCGAGGCCCGCTGCTCGAACCGCCGCACGTTGATCTGACCGCCGAAGACGACCGCCCCGGCCTCGAACCCCCGCACCCTGGTGATGGGCAGGAAGACCCTCCTGTGCGCCTGGACCTCGACCACCAGCCCGTGCACGCGCGGCGGGACCGTGCCGGAGATGGACACGACCACGTCCCGTACCCTCCCGACGCGGTCCCCGGCAGGGTCGAAGACCGCGACCCCGGACAGGCGCGCGATGAAGATCTTCACATTTGAAGCGTAGGTCGCGCTTCGGATGGGCCGGTTCAAACGACGCTCACATTTCGGACGGCCCCTTGCCGTGGCCCGGAATGTCGTGACAGCATCAAAAGCTTAGAACGGTAATTACGCGGAGGCTGATCATGAGACGTGCGGCCCTGGCGATAGCGGTCGCGTCGGCCTGCTCCTTCGCCTTCTCCGGCACGATGGCCAAGTATCTCGCGGGCGGCGGCCTGTCGCCGATGGAGTCGGTCTGGGTGCGGATGGCGGGGTCCGCCCTGCTGCTCGTCGGCGTTCTCGCCCTGTTCAGGCCGGGGGCGCTGCGCGTCCCGCGCTCGCGGCTGCCGTTCGTCCTGGTGTACTCGGTGGTCGCGGTGGCGGGGGTGCAGTCGCTGTACTTCGCGGCCGTCGCCCGGCTGCCGGTGGGCATCGCCCTGCTGATCGAGTACACCTCGCCGGTGCTGGTCGTGCTCTGGGTGCGGTTCGTCCGGCGGGTACGGCTGCCGCGCGCCGCCTACCTGGGCGCGGTGGTGGCGGTCACCGGGCTGGCCGTCGTGGTCGAGGTGTGGACGGGCCTGTCCCTCGATCCGCTGGGCCTGGTGTTCGCCTTCGGGGCGGCGGCCTGCGGCGCCGGATACTTCCTGCTCAGCGACGGCTTCGGCGACGACATCGACCCCCTCGGCCTGATCGCCTGGGGGCTGCTCGGCGCGGCCGTGGTGCTCGTCCCGATCTCCCGGCCGTGGGACATCCCGTGGCGGGCGTTCACCCTGACCACCGACGCCGGCGGCGGTTTCGCGCTGCCGGTGTGGGCCGCGGCGCTCTGGCTGATCGCGGTCGCCACGGTCGCCGCCTACATCCTGGGCGTCATCGCGATCCGGCGGCTGTCGGCCGCGGTCGGCTCCACGGTCGGCACGCTGGAGGTCATCATCGGCGCGGTGGTCGCCTGGCTGCTGGCGGGTGAGGCGCTCGGGTTCTTCCAGATCGCCGGCGGCGTCGTCGTGCTGACCGGCGCCTACCTGGCCCAGCGGGTCACCGGGGAGCTGCCCCAGGCGGTGGTGGAGCTCCCGGAGCCGGCCCGCGCGGGGTGACCCGCGCGGAGCCCCGGAGTGACCCCGGCCGGCCCGGCGGAAGCCGTGGCGGGCCGGGGAGCGGGCTCACGGGCGCCGGCTGTACCGCGGGGCCGGCGCGGTGCCGGTCCCGGATCGGGGCGCCGGCCGTACCGCCGGACCGGCGCCGTGCCGGTCCCGGGTCAGGGGGCCGGTTCGCGGGGCGTCAGCCGTACCACCCGGGAACCCTCGGCCCAGCGGGCCGTCAGCCCCGCCCCGTCGGCGGCGTTGAGCCGCTCCTTGGCCAGCGCGGCCACCGCCTCCGGGGCGCGTCCCTGGTCCACCACCTCGACCGCCGCGTCGAAGGAGACCAGCCTGGCCCCGTTGTCCTTGCTGCGCAGGGTCACCCCGACCACCCCGGCCTCGGCCAGGCCGGGAAGGTCCTGCTCACCGCCGCCGGTCACCACGTAGATCGCGCCGTCGTGCCAGACGTGCCAGGCGAGCCGGGGCCGGTCCAGCGAGAGCCACAGGATCCCCGACTTCTTGGCGCCCTCTTCGATAACACCCATGCGGCGAATGTACGGCCTGCGGGCCCGGCGTCCCCGGCGGCGGGAGAGCGTCCGGGCCCCGCGTGTCCTCGCGTCCGGGCCCCGCGCGTCCTCGCGTCCGGGTCAGCGGCGGGAGAGCCGCCAGGCCGCCGGGAGCAGACCGGCCGCGATCGCGATCTTGGCGGCGTCGCCGAGCAGGAACGGGATCACACCCGCGGCGAGCGCGCCGCCCAGGCCGAGCCCGGTGACGGCCATCAGCACCGGCACGCCGAAGGCGTAGATCACCAGGTTGCCGAGGGCCATCGTGCCGACCGTGCGGGCGACGGTGCGGTCGCCGCCGCGCTCGGCGAGCCTGCCGACGAGGGCGGCGGCGGCGATGAAGCCGACGACGTAGCCGAACGTGGCCCCGCCGAAGCCCGCGGTGCCGCCCTGGAACCACGGCACGCCCGCGACGCCGACGACGGTGTAGAGGATCATGCTGAGCGCCGCGCGGTTCATGCCGAGGGCCGCGCCGACGAGCATGACCGCGAAGGTCTGGCCGGTGACCGGGACGGGCCACATGGGAACGGTCAGCTGCGCCGCGAGCCCGGTCAGGACCGCTCCGCCGGCGACGAGCGCGGCGTCCCGCACCCGGGACCCGGGGATGAGGTCGGACAGTACGGCGGGCCGGACCGCCGGAGAAGCGTTTGCCATCGTTCTCGTCTCCCTTTGCTGAAGCTTGGTTCCTCATTATTCGGACATCTCCGGCGCGACGCGCACGGGGGCACCGCCAAGAACGGGGGTGAGACTTTGTATGACAGCCATAGCGCCGGGTCCGGCGCGCCGGGGTGGGCGGCGTCCCGTTACGGTGTCGCCATGCGCTCCCGACGTTCGTGTCTCGCGGTCCCCGGCAGCAACCCGCGCTTCCTGGAGAAGGCCCAGGGCCTCCCCGCCGACGAGGTCTTCCTCGACCTGGAGGACTCCGTCGCGCCGCCGGCCAAGGAGGAGGCGCGCCGGAACGTCGTGGCCGCCCTGCGCGAGGGCGACTGGTCGGGCAAGACACGGGTGGTGCGGGTCAACGACCTGGGCACCCGGTGGACCTACCGGGACGTCATCGAGGTCGTGGAGGGGGCGGGGGAGTTCCTCGACTGCCTGATGCTGCCGAAGGTGGAGGACGCCACCCAGGTGGCCTGGCTGGACGTCCTGCTCACCCAGATCGAGATGGCGAACGGGCTGCCGGTCGGCCGGATCGGCATCGAGGCCCAGATCGAGAGCGCCCGGGGCCTGGTCAACGTGGACGCCATCGGCGGCGCCTCCCGGCGCCTGGAGACGCTGGTCTTCGGCCCGGCCGACTTCATGGCCTCGATCAACATGCGGACCATGGTCGTCGGGGAGCAGCCCCCCGGCTACACCGAGGGCGACGCCTACCACTACGTCCTGATGCGCATCCTCATGGCGGCCCGCACGCACGGCCTGCAGGCCGTCGACGGCCCGTACCTCGCGATCAAGGACCTGGACGGCTACCGCCGGGTGGCGGCCCGGTCGGCGGCGCTCGGCTTCGACGGCAAGTGGGTGCTGCACCCGACGCAGGTCGAGGCGGCCAACGAGGTGTTCTCGCCGTCCCAGGACGACTACGACCGGGCCGAGCTGATCCTCGACGCCTACGAGTACTACACGACGGTCGAGAGGCGCGGCGCGGTCATGCTCGGGGACGAGATGATCGACGAGGCGTCCCGGAAGATGGCGCTGGTGGTCGCGGCCAAGGGGCGGGCCGCCGGGCTGGGCCGTACCGCGTCGTTCACCCCGCCGTCCGCCTGACCCCGGTCGGATCGGCCGACCGGGCCCGATCGCGGTACGGATGACCGGGCGGGAGCGCGGGGTGCCGGAGTCCGGGCGGCCGGGCCGGAGGGGCGTGCGGGCCGTGGCGGACAGGTGGGCGGGCGGACGGTGTTTTCGGTCCGCCGAGATTCAGGAAATACGGTCTTAAAAGATGATGTTTCTGGTGGGTCGCATGTAAATCTGACTAGAGAGGTCTCGCCAGCGTGGCTCCGGCGTGTTGCTCTGGACTGTGTACGGTTCCGGCCCCGGCCGCCCCGCGGAGGTGATCGTTTAGGCGGAACGGGGTAGGAGTAGGTCCCGTGGGTTTCACCGCCCGGCCGGCAATCGCGGCGGGGTGTCACGGAGACGGCTGGAACGGTCCGGGAGGGTGATCCCGGGCCGAGACGGGCTTCCTGCGAGGAGGTGCTGAGCGTGGTCCCGGGCCCCCACGACCCGCGCTCACCGGAACGGCCGCCGGACGACGGCGCCGGTGACGACGCGATCCCAGGGGGCGGCCCCCGCCGCCCCGAGGACTACCCGCCCACCCTCCGGCACTTCCCGCCCGGACCCTCCGACGACGGCCCCCGGGGAGTGCCGCTGGCCTCCCCCTGGATGCTCCCGCCGTTCTCCGCTCCCGTCCCGGAGGAGGACGAGCCCCTGCGGGCGCGCCCCGAGGGACTGGGCGGCGAGCGTCGCCGCCCGCACACCCGCCCCTACTCCTCCTCCCGCGACGGCCTCCCCGAGGACTCCGCTCCCGGGGACCTCGTTCCCGAGGGCCGCGACCGCGACCGCGATCGGGATCGGGAGCGGGATCGGGATCGGGATCGGGATCGGGATCGGGAGCAGGACGGGGACGCCGCGCCGCGGCCCGCCCCCCGTCGCGCCGTACGGCCCGACATGCTCGTGGCCTCCGGCCCGCCGCGGGTGCCCGGCGGCGCGCCCGGGTTCGAGGCGCCGGGGGCGGACGCCGTACCCGACGACGACGACTTCGAGCCGGTGCGCCGCGTGGGGCGTCCCCCGGGAGGCCGCCCGGCCCGGCCCGACCTGCTGGTCGCCCAGGGCCCGCCCGGCAGGCGCGGACCGGCCGGCGGCCGGCACCACCGCTCCTCCCCGCCGCCCTCGGCCGTGCGCCGCTCCAGCCCGACGCGGCGCAGGAGCGTGCGCGGCCTGGTCGTGCCGGTCGCGGTCGTCATGGTCCTCGCCGTCGCGGTCGCAGGGGGCCTGGCGCTGTGGGGATGGGTCGGCGACCCCTTCGGCACCGGGCTGCGGCTGGTCGGCGACGAGAGCGGCTCCGGCGACTCCGCCTTCGTCGCGCAGCCCGAGGCCGGGGGCACCGGCTCCAGCCAGGTGCTCAACGCCATGGCGGCCGACGGCTCGACCGTGGTGGCCGTCGGCAGCGACACCACCAGCCCGGTGCCCAGGCCGCTCTTCCTCGTCTCCACCGACGGCGGCTCGACCTGGCGGCTCGGCAGGGTGAACGGGCCCGCGGGCTTCCAGGGCGGGCCGACCGCCGTCGGCGCGGTGGCGGGCGGCGACGGCCGCTGGCTGGCCGCGGGCAACGACCTCCTCGGCACCGGTCAGGGCCTGTGGACCAGCGCCGACGGCTACGAGTGGACCGCGGTGGATCCCGCCGGCACGGGCGCGTTCGTCACCGGCGACAAGATCATGGAGCTGGCCAGGACGTCCTCCGGCTTCGTCGCGGTCGGCACGGCCGTGCTCCCGGACGGCACCGCCGGGGCCGTCGCCTGGGTTTCGCCCGACGGTCGCGGCTGGAGCAGGGTGGACACCTCGAAGATCGGCGCCCCGGACAGGGTGCGGGGCCTCAAGGCGGTCGTGGCCAGGGGAGAGGCCGTGGTCGCGCTCGGTGATCCGGGGCAGGGGCGGTCGTCCTCGGTGATCCTCCGCTCGGCCGACGGCGGACGCACCTGGCTGCGGACGGGGACGGAGCTGGACGGCGTCATCCCCGAGCCGGGCACGCTCGCGGCCTCCGCCGGCGGGTTCGTGCTCGTCCCGGCCCAGCAGCGCGGCGAGAAGGGCGACGTCCAGGTCCGCTGCTCCTCACAGGGCGACGACTGGAACCGGTGCGGCAAGATCACCGGGATGGACCCCGACGGCACCGGCGTCCGGCGGCTGACCTCCTCGCCGCAGGGCGTGGCCGCGATCGCCGAGACGGCCTTCGAACGCTACGCCGTCTACACCAGCAAGGACGGTCACGACTGGGCGAGGTCCACCGACCTCGGGCAGGTCCCCGGCTCGCTGCGGGCGGTCACCGTCTCCGGCACCGGAACGCTCGTCGTCGGCGGCGACGAACGCGCCGCCGACGTGGACAACCGGCTGGTCCTCATCACCGCTCCCAGGGGAGGCCGGGCCGCGCCGGTCCCGCTGGGCGGGATCGAGGGACTGGCCAGGGCCGAGCGGGAGACCGCCCGGGTGGCCGCGGGGGAGGGCGGGTTCGTCGCCGTCGGCACCGCCTCCGGCGACGCGGGCGTCTGGACCAGCGCCGATGGGCAGAGCTGGACGGCCGCGGGCCCGGCGCAGGCCCTCGGCGGCCCGCGGCGCCAGTCGCTCGCCGACGTCGCGCAGGGCAGGCACGGCTGGCTGGCCGTGGGCGGCACCATGACCGACGCCTCCTCCACCGAGCCGCTGCTCCTCACCTCGGCGGGCGGCCCTTCGGCTGGTGGCGCGAACTGGCGGCGGGTCCCGATCGCGGGCCCCCTCGCACCCGCGGCCGACCACGACTTCCTCGCCCCGCACGCGGTGGCCGCCGGGCCCTCGGGCTACGTTCTGGCCGGGGAGGACCGCGGCCCGGCCGGGAGCGTCCCCGTGCTGTGGTTCACCCCGGACCTCAAGCGCTACACCAGGGCGGAGAAGCTGCCCGCGGGCGGCAGCGGGGTGCGGCTGCACGACGTCTCGGCGACCTCCACGGGCTACGTGGCCGTCGGCGGCGCCGGCACCGCCGGGCACGAGACCGGTGTGGTCTGGGTGTCCGCCGACGGCGTCGCCTGGACCGCGCGCAAACCGTTCCTGCCGCCGGGGGCGACGTCGGCGGGGCTGCGCCACGTCGTCCTGCACGGAGGGAGCATCGTCGCGACCGGTTCCGCCCGGACCGACCAGGGCGACCGGCCCTTCGGCGCGGTCTCGGCCGACAACGGGACGACCTGGCGCGTCTCCTGGCTCCCGGCCGGCCGGGCCGCCGCCGTGCAGGACCTGGCGGCCACGGACGACGGCGTGGTGGCGGTCGGCTGGGACGGCGTCCCCGGTGACGGCGACAGCGCGGTCTGGACCTCCGAGGACGGGGCGACCTGGCTGCGGCACGACCCCGAACAGGGCAACCAGAGCGGCGAGGGCGCCCAGTGGCTGGGCGCGGTCGCGATCGCCGGGGACCGGGTGGTGGCGCTGGGCCGTTCCACCACCTATGACGCCGACCACCTCACCGTGTGGCGCTCGACGCTCGCCCCGGAGCGATGACCGGCCGCCGTGCCGTACGGCGTCCGGGGTTCACCGCGGGGCGATGACCGACCACTCGGTGAGGGCCGCGAGCAGGCCGGGGGTCAGCGGGAGCCGGGCCAGCTCGCCGGGGGAGAACCAGCCCGCGTCGGCGGCGTCGTCGCCGGCCGCGAGGACGCCGCCGCGCACCTCCGCGAGGTAGTCGCGGATCTCGTAGACGACGCCGCCGGGTCCCGGCCGGTCCACCGAGCCGGCCAGGCGGCCCACGGCGACCGTCAGGCCCGTCTCCTCCAGCACCTCGCGCGCCACCGCCTCGGCGTCGGACTCGCCGGGCTCGACCCGGCCGCCCGGCACCGACCACAGCCCCTCGCCGGGCGGGCGCCCCCGGCGTACGAGGAGCAGCCGCCCCGAACCGTCACGGACGATCGCGCCCACACAATTTACCCGCACGTTGAGAAGATTACGGCGGGATAACGAGCAGTGCCCTTGACGGAGGGGGCGCCGAGGACGCACCGTGGGTAATCGTGAGAGCCGCGCCTACCTGCCCACGGTGTTTCGGCCCGCTCCGCGCGCCCAGCGTCTGGTCGAGCGCCTGGAGATGCGCCCGGCACGGCGACGTCCTGCCGCTGCAGGCGCCGATGCACCCCTCCGCCGCCGCCGTCGAGGCCGTCGCCCGCGACGCCCAGGTGCCCGTCTGGCTGCCCTGGCCGCTGCCGCAGGGATTCCTGGTCAACGGCCTGGCCCAGGCCGGAGACGACCGCACCGGGGCCAGGGCCACCGTGGTCGCCCTCTCCGGGCCGTCCCTGACCCGGGGGCCGGCCGACATGCTGGTGGTCGCCGAGGAGCCCGGCGTCGGGCTGGGCGCGGGGTACGCGGGACTGGACGGCCCCGACCCCGGCATCGGGTTCGACGAGGGCCCGGCACACGCCAAACTCGACATCAACGGCCGGCCGACCCCGCTGTGGTGCGTGACCGGCACGCCCGACCGCGCGGTGTACGCCGGGGAGGCGCTGGGCAACTGGCTGTGGCTGGTCATCTGGCCGCCCGAGGCGGGCTACCTCATCACCCTGGCCGAGCTGTCCCTGCGCGACCTGCGCGACCACGACCAGGCGCTGGACCTGCCGTTCGGCGCGTTCTCGCCGCGCCTGGGCGGCGAGGGGCCGGTGGAGACCGGCGAAGAGGACTGAGAAGAGAGCCGGGAAGACGGGGTCTCCGGCGGCTTGCGGGTAAAGTTCGGAAGCGTGACAGCGCGTATCGAACGAGTGGTGACCGAGGGGACCGTCGACGTCGACGGCGTCGAGTACGAGGTCGAGAACAACACCTGGATCATCGGTGACGACGAGGAGGTCATCGTCATCGACCCCGCGCGCGACGCGGAGACGATCCTGGCGGAGGTCGGCGAGCGGGAGGTGCTGGCCGTCGTCTGCACCCACGGCCTGCCCGACCACGTGGGCGCGGCCATCGAGGTCGCGGCCCGGGACGAGGCCGTGGTCGCCCTGCACCCCAAGGACCGGCCGCTGTGGCGGCGGACCTGGCCGGAGACCTGGCCGGACATCGAGATGGAGGACGAGGGCGTGTTCGGCGTCGCCGACGTCGAGCTGGAGGTGATGTCCACCCCGGGCGTCTCGCAGGGCGGCGTCTCCCTCTACTGCGAGGCCCTGTCGGCGGTGTTCACCGGCAAGACCCTGCAGGCCGACGGGCCGGGAAGGCTCGGCGACGAGCACCCCGCGCTGGCCGACCAGCTCACCGCGATCGGCGGCCGCCTGTTCACCCTGCCCCACGCCACGCGCGTGCTGCCCTCGCAGGGTGAGGAGACCACGATCGGCGCCCTGGAGCCGCGGTTCGACGACTGGCTGTCGGGTTCGCTGCTCCGCGGCCCGGAGACCGGCGGGACCGGTGAGGCAGATGGTCCGCTGACCGACGGCACGAAGGCGGCCGGCATCCGCCTCGACCTCCGCGACCAGTGACCCCGTGGACCAGCTACCCCTGGAGGGCATGCCGCGGCGGCTCTACTCCTGCACGCCGTCGCGGCTGAACACCTGGCTCGACTGCCCCCGGCGCTACCGGTTCACCTACATGGACCGGCCCGCGCCGTCCAGGGGGCCGGCGTGGGCGCACAACAGCGTGGGGATCAGCGTGCACAACGCCCTCGCGGGGTGGTGGCGCGAGCCGTACGAGCGGCGGACGCCGGAGACGGCGGCCACCCTGGTCGGCAGGGGGTGGATCGGCGAGGGCTTCCGCGACGCCGAGCAGTCGGCGGCCTGGCGGAAACGGGCCGCGGAGATGACCGGCGCCTACGCCGCGACCCTCGACCCCGCCGACGAGCCCGTCGGCGTTGAGCGGACGGTCGCCGCGCGGACCCCGGTCATCGCGCTCTCCGGCCGCGTCGACCGGCTCGACCGGCGCGGCGGGGAGCTGGTCGTGGTCGACTACAAGACCGGCCGCCGGCCCTCCACCACCGACGACGCCCGGTTCTCCCTGGCGCTGGCCGTCTACGCGGTGGCCTCGGAGCGGATGCTGCGCACCCCCTGCCGCCGGGTGGAGCTGCACCACCTTCCGAGCGGCTCGATCGTGGAGTGGGAGCACACCGAGGAGTCGCTGGCCGGTCATCTGCGGCGGGCCGAGGAGATCGCGACCGAGGCGTCGGAGGCCGACGACCGCTACCGCGCCTGGGCGGGCCCGGCGCGCTCCACCGGGCGGGCCGGCCGTACGCAGCCGGAGGCCGGCCGTACGCCGCCGGAGGTCCCCGCGGAGATCGACGCGGTCTTCCCGCCCCGGACCGGTCCCCTGTGTTCCTGGTGCGATTTCCGGAAGCACTGCCCCGAGGGCCGCGCCGCCGCCGGCGACCGCGACCCCTGGGCCGCCCTGGCCGACGACTGATCCCGGCCCCGCCGGGCCCGGCTCAGGAACCTTCGGTCCGCCGGGCCGGTCCGGGGACCCCTCGTGGCCCTGTCCGAGCCGTCGGGGCCGTCGGGGCCGCTCAGTTCAGCAGGCGGGCCTCGGACTCGTTCCAGAACCGGGTGAGCGCGGCGGCCGTCGTCTCCGGGGCCTCCACCGCGGGGGAGTGGGCCGCGCCGGGCAGGACCACGCACTCGGTGCCCAGCCGGTGGGCCATCTCCGCCTGCGTCTCCAGCGGCCAGCCGTCGTCGTGCTCGCCGCACAGCACGAACGTGGGCACCCCGACCTGGGCGAGGTCGTCGCAGCGGTCCGGCGCCGACAGCACCTGGCGGGTCATCGCGACCATCCCGGTCACGGAGTTGGCGAGCAGCCGCCCGCGCAGGAACTCGACGATCTCGTCGGGCACGCCGGCCGCCAGCGCCTCCGGCTCCATCCGGGTCTGCCACAGCCGCTCGATGCCCGCCTCGGGCAGCTCGGCGAGCATGGCGCGGCTCACCTGGGCGCGCACCCCCGGGATCGAGGAGGGGCCCGAGCTCATCAGCGTGTAGGACGCGAACTTGGTGCGGCCGTCGATGACCGCCTCGCGGGCGACCAGGCCGCCGAAGGAGTGGCCGACCAGGTGGACGGGGCCGCCCCCGCCGACGTGCTGGGCCAGGACGTCGACGTCGTTGCCGAGCGCCGCGCAGGTGTAGGCGGCGGGGTCGTCGGGGCCCTCCGTCTCGTACTGGCCCCGCATGTCGATCGCGATGACCTCGCGGCCGGCCTGGGCGAGGGTCTGCAGGACCGCGATGAAGTCTTCCTTGCTGCCGGTGAGGCCGGGGACCAGCAGCGCTGGCCAGCGCTCGGCTATGCCACTGACCGGCAGGGCCTCCAGCGCGGCGAAGGTCCCAACGGCCGTCTCGATCCGCCGGGAACGGACGCCAGGAGGCAGGGTCAGAAATCGTGGCGTACTCACGTGGCCCCACGATACCTCTCCCCGCGGAGTGCCTTCGTGCGCCTGAGATGCGGAAAAGGGGCGCGATCCGATGGGTCGCGCCCCTTTCGGCGGGAGCCCGGGCCGCCCTCCCCCTCCGGGGCGGGTGCGGTTCGGGCCCCCTCGTTCTCCTCCGTGCCTTCCGCCGGGCTCCGCCGCCTACTGCGGGCGGCGCGGACCCCGCTGCTGCCCCCGCGCGGGGGGACGGCGGCGGCTCTGCGCCCGCTCCGACGCCGCCGACGGGGCGATCTCGTCGTCGTCCGTCGCGAGGTCCGGCGACTGGAAGATCACCGTGAACGGACTCGCCGGAACGATCTTCTCCGGCTGCGGGCGGGAGGCCGGGACGTCGGGTTCGTCGTCCCACCGGCCGGTCGCCGGCTCCTCTTCCCGGACCACGTCGTCCCGGATGGCTTCGTCCCGGACCGTGTCATTTCGGGCGACTTCATCCCGGACGGTACCGCTCTGGACTACTTCCTCCCGGACGGCGTCGTCCGGGGAGGGGGCGCTCCGATCCTCGCCGCCGAGGCTCACCTCGGGGTTCAGGCCGGACTTACGGCGACGGGACCTCGCGGGGCGCTCCTCCCGGGCGTCCTCGCGGGGCGCCGCGTCCGTCTCCGGCACGGCGGGCTCGGCGACCGGGCGCCGAGCCTCCTCGGTCACGAGCGGCGCGTTCCGCTCGCCGGCGGCCCCGGCCGCCACGGCGGTCTCGGGGACCGCGGTGTCACGGGCACCCCCGGCGTCGGGCCGGGACGGCTCCTCCACCGCTCCGGCGGCCTGTACGGCCTCCTGGGCGTTCCGGCCGCCCCGGGTACGGCGACGCTCCCGGGGGGTGCGGGCCGGACGCTCCCGGCGCTCCCTGGACTCCTCCTCGCGGCTCCGGCGTTCCCTGGACTCCTCCTCGCGACCCCGGCGCGGACCGCGCGAGCGGCTGCGGCCGGTCTCCCCGAGGTCCTCGATCTCCTCGGCCGCCAGGCCCGCGCGGGAGCGGTTGGCGCGCGGCAGCACGCCCTTGGTGCCCTCGGGGATGCCCAGGTCGGTGTAGATGTGCGCGGAGGTCGAGTAGGTCTCGACCGGCTCGGCGAAGTCGAGCGACAGCGCGTTGTTGATGACCTTCCAGCGGGTGAGGTCCTCCCACTCCACGAAGGTCACCGCGACGCCCGTCTTGCCCGCCCGGCCGGTGCGGCCGATCCGGTGCACGTAGGCCTTCTCGTCCTGCGGGCAGTCGTAGTTGACCACGTGGGTGACGTCGTCGACGTCGATGCCGCGCGCCGCGACGTCCGTCGCCACGAGAACGTCGATCTTGCCGTTGCGGAAGGCGCGCAGCGCCTGCTCGCGCTGGCCCTGACCGAGGTCCCCGTGGACGGCCGCGGCGGCGAAGCCGCGCTCCTTGAGGTCCTCCACGACCCTGTCGCAGGCCCGCTTGGTCTCACAGAAGATCATCGTGAGTCCGCGGCCCTCGCACTGCAGGAGCCGGCCCACGATCTCGACCTTGTCCATCCGGTGCACACGCCAGACGAACTGCGTCGTCTGCGGCGTGGCCTCGGCCTCGGCGTCGTTGTTCTCGGCCCGCACGTGGGTCGGGCGGCTGAGGTAACGCCGGGACAGGGCGACGATCTCACCCGGCAGCGTCGCGGAGAACAGCATCGTCTGCCGCTCCGCCGGGATGAGCTTGATGATCCGCTCGATGTCGGGCAGGAAGCCCAGGTCGAGCATGCGGTCGGCCTCGTCCAGGACGAGGGCGCTGATCTGGCTGAGGTCGAGGTGCTTCTGCTTGACCAGGTCGAGCAGACGGCCCGGGGTGCCGACGATGACGTCGACGCCCTGCTTGAGCGCCTCGATCTGAGGTTCGTAGGCGCGCCCGCCGTACACGGTGAGGATCCGCGAGCCCAGCTTTCCCGCCGCCGTGACCAGGTCTTCGGTGACCTGGACGGCCAGCTCGCGGGTCGGCACGACGACCAGCCCGCGCGGCTTCTTGCGGTTCTTCCTGGGCTTGCCCACCCGCTGCAGCATGGCGACGCCGAAGGCGTACGTCTTGCCGGTGCCGGTACGCGCCTGTCCGATGATGTCCTGGCCGTTGAGCGCCAGGGGGAGTGCCATCTCCTGAATGGGGAACGGCGTGGTGATGCCCTCGGTCTCGAGGGCGTCAGCGATCTCCGGGTTGACTCCGAGGTCTCGGAACGTCGTCAGCTTGGCCTGCCTAAGTCTCCGTTGAAGGCAGTCCTGCCGGGACCACGGGCTGAAATGGTTCCCCGTGCCCGGGTCCTCGCGGAAGGGCCGGCCCTCTGATGTCATCAGCGACCGCTGCGGCGTCATGCCGACTTCGGGGGCGTCCAGGAGGTGAAATCTCCTGGGTTAACACGGGTGCGGTCGCACTTTCACAGAGCAGTGTACTCGATACCACAACGCGGAACCGATTTCTTGGTATTCCTGCGGAATGGCGGGGCCCGGTAGCTCGTAGGCTTCCCTGCATGAGTGATTCCCCTCCCGGTGTCGCCGACCTGCTCGGTGTCCTCGCCTACGCCGAGCTCACCGCCTTCCTACGGCTCGCCGAGGACGCCGCCCGGCTCGCCCCCACGCTGACCGACCGGGCCGCGCTCGGCGACCTGGCCGTGACCGAGTACGCCCATTTCCGGCTGCTGAGCGACCGGCTCGCCGCGCTGGGGACGGACCCGGAGGAGGCGATGGCGCCGTTCGTCGGGCCGCTGGACGACTGGCACGCCAGGACCGCGCCGCACGACTGGCTGGAGGCCCTGGTCAAGGCGTACGTGGGCACGGGGATGGCCCTCGACTTCTACCGTGAGGCGGCCACCCTGGTCGACGATGAGACCCGCCGGCTCGTCGACGAGGTGCTCGTCGATGAGGGACGCTCGCAGTTCGCGGTGGAGCGGGTGCGCGCGGCCATCGAGAACGATCACGTGGTATGCGGGCGGCTGGCGCTGTGGGCCAGGCGGCTCGTGGGGGAGTCGCTCAACCAGGGCCGGAGGGTGGCCGAGGCCCGGCCGGAGCTGGCGGCGCTGCTGGTGGAGGCGGCGGGGGAGGACATCACCCGGATGTTCGGCCGGCTGACCGAGGCCCACGGCGAGCGGATGTCGGCCCTGGGGCTGACCCCCGGCCCCTGAGCCCGGCCGGACGGCGGACGGGCGCGCCGAGGGTCCGGGTCGCACAGGGCCGGGTGCCCCGAAAGGCCACCCGGAGCCGAGGCGCCGCCTCCCGGACGGGCCGGGGCCGAGACGCGGCCCCCGGATATGTCGGCTGATCGGGGAGCGTGAAGTCGCCGGACGGTTGTACGGTGCGAGACATGAGGGTCCCGCGCCGCTACGGCACTCCTCCGACCAGATGTGGACCGAACCGCTGGGCGCTCCGCGCCGTGCTGCGCCGGGGGGACGCGGACTGCCCCGCCGTCAGCCTGGGCCGCCACCCCGTCCACCGGGGCAGACGCCCGCCGGGCTGCCGCCTCCCGGGACGGGAGGACCGTCCGGGACGGTGCCCGGGAGACTGACCGGCCCGTGCCGGTCGGCCCCCCGGGGACTCCCGTCTTGTCAGAGGGTGCCGCCGAAGCCGACCGGCCGGTTCTCCTCCTCGCCGATCTCGATGAAACCGAGCGAGGCGATGGGGACCAGCACCTTGCGGCCGCCGGTGTCGGTGATGCTGAACACGCCGCGTTCGGGGGCGAGGGCCTGGTGCAGCTCCTCCTCGATCTGCTCGGCCGTCAGCTCGGTGTTCAGTATGAGCTCGCGGTGCACGGAGCGTACGCCGATCTTGATTTCCATCCTGCTCCCTTTCGACGAGGGTTGCTCGTCCCATGGTCACCCCATCGGAGCCGCGAGCGCCGCTTGATCGCGTCAAGCGAACAGACGCGTCGCCTTCCGCCGGCGTCCGGCCGGACGCCCGCCGGTGCTCGGCCGTACGGCCCCGCGGGTGCTCGCCGTGCCGCCCCGTCAGTGCTCGGCGGTGGTGCGGGGGAAGCCCGATATGCCGCGCCACGACAGGCGGGCGATGAGCTGGGTGGCGGCGTCCTTGGGGATGGAGCCGCCGCTGCTGATCCAGTAGCGGGCGCTGACCTCGGCCATGCCGACCAGGCCGACGCCGAGCAGCCGGGCCTCGTCGCTGGAGCAGCCGGTGTCCTCCTGGATGACCTGGCTGATCATCTCGGCGCTCTCGCGGAGGTTGCGCTCGATGCGCTGGCGGACCGGGGCGACGTTGCGCAGGTCGGACTCGAAGACCAGCCGGAACGCCTCGCCCTGGGTGGAGACGAAGTCGAAGAACGCCCCGATCGCCGCCTGGACCCGCTGCTTGTTGTCGGTGGTGGAGGCCAGTGCGTCGCGGCAGCGGGCGATCATGTCGTCCACGTGCACGTCCAGCAGGGCGAGGTAGAGCTCCTGCTTGCCGGGGAAGTGCTGGTAGAGAACCGGCTTGCTGACGCCGGCCCGTTCGGCGATCTCGTCCATCGCCGCCGCGTGGTAGCCGTTCTCCACGAAGACTTCCTGGGCGGCGCTGAGCAGCTGGCGACGGCGGGCCATCCGGGGCAGCCGGGTGCCCCGGGGCTTGGCGTCCGGGGTAGCGGTCACGGCGTTCTCCTTGCGGGTGCTCCTGCTGTCCTGCGACATCCTACGCGTGGGTAACCAGGTCAGCGATAGTCGTCCTCGTCGAGCTCCACCACGCGGGTCTGCTCGGCGGCGTCGGCGGGGTCGGCGTCGAGGGGGATGTGATCCGGCCAGTCCGGGCCGTCCTCCCGCACCGGGCGGGTCTGCTCGGCGGCGTCGGCCTCGGGGGTCTCGGGCGAGATCCCCGAGACCCGGCCGGGGGCGTCGTCGCGCGCCGGGCGGGTCTGCTCGGCGGCGTCGGCGTCGGTCGCCTCGATCCCGATCTCCTCCCCCTCGGGAAGATCCGTGAGCGTCTCGTCGTCCAGATCCGCCGGACCCTGACCGCGTGCGTTGATTTCAGCCACTCGTCTGCTTCCGTTCTTCCGTGTGACCGGGCGAACATCGGACATCGCCCAGCGTACGACCTCGGGTCCCGCCCGCCGCGAAAGGCGGGGCATCGGAACCCCCATGGCGGGTAACTGCCCTGTTGGTGAGTTTTTACATCCACCTCGTTCATGTTCCGAACGTACGTGCGAAGATCGGCGGGGGCGGTCCCGAGACAGGGAGAGACCATGCGGAGCATCTGGAAGGGCGCGATCGCGTTCGGGCTGGTCACGATCCCGGTCGGGGTGCACACCGCGACCGAGCAGCGCAACGTCTCCTTCCACCTCGTGCACCGGGAGGACGCCGGCCGGGTCAGGTTCCGGAGGATCTGCGAGGTCTGCGAGCAGGAGGTGCCCTACGCCGACGTGGCCAAGGGTTACGAGCTGCCGACCGGGGAGGTGGTCGTCCTGGAGAGCGAGGACTTCGAGGACCTGCCGCTCTCGACCTCGCGGCGGATCGAGGTGCTCCAGTTCTCCCCGGCGGACCAGATCGACCCCATCCTGCTGAACAAGTCCTACTACCTGGAGCCCGACTCCGAGGGCGTGCGCCCCTACGTGCTGCTGCGCGACGCGCTCGAACGCTCCCGCCGGGTGGCGATCGTCAAGGTCGCGCTGCGGCAGCGCGAGTCGCTGGCGGTGCTCCGGGTCAGGGAGGGGGTGTTCGTGCTGGAGACGATGCTCTGGCCGGACGAGGTGCGCCAGGCCGACTTCGGGTTCCTGGAGGAGGAGACCGAGGTGCGGGCCCAGGAGCTGAGGATGGCCGAGTCGCTGATCGACAGCATGGTCGCCGACTTCGACCCCGCGCTGTACAGGGACGCCTACCGGGAGGCGCTCCAGGAGGTCATCGAGGCCAAGGTGGCGGGCCGCGAGGTCGTCACGCCGGCCGCCGCGCCCGAGCCCGGTCCCGCGCCCGACCTGATGGCCGCGCTCCGCGCCAGCGTCGAGGCGGCCAAGCGGCGGCGGCCGCCCGGCGGGGCGCCCACCGCCGCGCGCGGGTCCGCCGGGTCCGCTGGGTCCGCCGGGTCCGCCGGGTCCGCTGGATCCGCCGGGGAGAGCGGGGAGGCGAAGACGCCGCGCAAGGGGAAGGCACGCCGTCCCGCCTGACACGCCGCTCCGTCTGACACGCCGTCCCGCCCGGCACGCCGTCCCGCCCGGCACGCCGTCCCGCCCGGCACGCCGCTCCACCGCCGCCCGGTCCGGCGGTCGTCCCCGGTACGGCGCGGTCACCGTACGGCGGGACCGTCCCGCTCCCGGAGCGCGGAGACATGCTCCCGGAAGCCGGGGACACGCGGGGACATGGGGACGGGGGCCCCGCCGGCTCGATGCCGGTGAGGCCCCCGTCGTTGCGCGCGGACGCGAGGTCCGCCCGTGATCGGCCGGGTGTCAGCTGGTCGGCGCGGCGCCGGCCGCGCCACCGCCGGCGGCACCCTCGTCACGGCCGCCACCGACGATCACCGGGTTGAAGCGCTCGAACTCGAAGTCACGGCGGGTCTGGGCCTGGCGCTCGCGCTGGGCCTGGGCGTTGTCGCCGTGCACGGTGTTGTAGTTGTTGTTGGCGGTGATGACCCGCAGCCTGAAGCGACGGTGGCTGCAGCGGCGGCCGCCCCAGCCGCAGCCGCCGCCGCAGCCGGTCTGGAAGCCGGCGATGGTGGTCTGCGCCACGGTGGCGCCGGCGGCCGTGGTGGCCGCACCCAGGCTGACGATGCCGCCGGTCAGCGCGGTGCTGATCGCGACGCCCGCGAGAACAGTCTTGAACATTTGTCTTTCCCCTTTTCGATGAGCGGTTTCCCGCTCGTTTCTCTGCGCTTCTTGAAAATGCGCGCCGTCCGGCGGATGACGCGCCGTTGCGAGCGGTGGCCATGGAATGGGTTTTCCGGCGGCGCCGGCCGCCCGGTCCCATTCGGAGAATGCCGTACGGGAATATCCCGTGCCGGCCGACGGGCGCCGTGCCGAGTCGTCTCGTCTCCCCCGGGGCACCCGGGCCCGCCGGTCGGGCACCGTCTTTCGCGGAGAACGGTGTCCTCGTGCGGGCCCGGGCCTCACCCCCCGGGCGGGTTGGAACTCGTCACGGTCGCGAGCCGGGTCGCGTGCGGTCACCCGCTAGGGGCGCGTGCCGCGTCCCGGCCGGGCGACTGGTCAGTCCCCGCCACCCGTGAACGGGTCGAACCGGTTGAAGTCGAAGTCCCGGTCCTCCTGGAACTGGCGCTGACGCTGGGCCTGCAGGTTGTCGCCCCGGACGTTGTTGTGGTTGTTGTTGACGGTGATGACCCTCAGCCGGAAGCGGTTGTGGCTGCAACGACGACCGCAGCCGCCACCGCATCCGCAGCGACGCCAGCCGCAGCCGCCGCCGCAGCCGCCGCAGGTCTGGAAGCCGGCGACGGTGGTCTGAGCCACGGCGGCGTTGGCCGCGGTCGCGGTGGTGGCCGCACCGAGGCTGACGATGCCGCCGGCCAGCGCCGTGCTGACCGCGACCCCCGCGAAGACGCTCTTGAACTTGGGCATTGCGTTTCCCCCTTGAAAGGATCGGTTGCCCCGCTCTGGCGTTTTCTCGATTTCTCGAAAAACGCCCGAGATGGCCCTTAAGGGCCGATCTCTCGCAGACTTGATTTCCGCCCCCCTTGGGCGACAAACAGAGATTGGCGGCTTTTACTTCTGCCTTATCTATTTATCGCCGCGGTTAGACTCTTATTAATTGTTTTGCTGTGAAATGTCTTTAATGTCGCTTTTGTGCTGAGGTGGGCGGTGACCGGTATCGTCGGATCAGGGGCCGTCACGGGCGCGACGCGAGAGGACAAGGGGTCATGGAGCTGATTCCGCCCTGGCCGGGCGAGATGGTCGACATCGGGGGGCAGCGCCTCCACGTGCGTTCCACCCCGCGGGGACCGGCCGAGACCGCCGTCTACGTGCACGGGCTGGCCGGTTCCGCGACGAACTGGACCGACCTGATGGCCGAGCTGTCGGATCTGGTCACCGGGCACGCCGTCGACCTCCCGGGGGCCGGCTACTCCCCGGAGCCGCCCGGCGCCGACTACTCGATCGACGCCCACGCCCGCTCGGTGACCGCGCTGGTCGAGCGGATCTCGGCCGGGCCCGTCCACCTGTTCGGCAACTCCATGGGCGGCGCGATCTCCGTGCGGATCGCCGCGACCCGCCCGGACCTGGTCCGCTCCCTCACGCTCGTCTCCCCGGCGCTGCCCGACCTGACCCCCCGGTACGGCCCGGCGCGGGTGGCCCTGTCGGCGGTGCCGAGGCTGGGTGACTGGGCCGCGAGCCGGCTGAGCATGCTGCCGCCGGAGCGCAGGATCAACGCCACGATGGCCATGTGCTACGCCGACCTCGGCCGCGTCCACCCCGACCGGCTGCGCGAGGCGGCGGAGGAGCTGCGCCGCCGGGACGGCCTGCCGTACGCCGGGGAGTCGATGATCGGCTCGGCGCGCGGGCTCGTCGCCGAGTACTTCCGGCGCGGTGAGGACAACCTGTGGCGGCAGGCGGCCCGGGTGACCGCGCCCACACTGGTCGTCCACGGCCGCTACGACCGGCTGGTCAACCCCCGGATGGCGGCCCGCGCCGGACGGACGTTCCCGCGCGTGCGACTGGTGCTGCTGCCCGACGCCGGGCACGTGGCGCAGATGGAGGTCCCGGGACGGGTGGCCCGGGAGGCCAGGCAGCTCATCACCGAGAGCGCCGGGAGTGCCGCGAGCGCCGGGAGTGCCGCGAGCGCCGGAAACGCCGGGGATGGCAGGAGTGCCGGAGACGCCGGGGGTGCCCGGTCACGGATCGGGGAATGACCGGGACGACCCCCGGGTTGTCAGTGGTGCGCGCCGTGCTCGCCCTGTGCCCGGCCGCCTCTTGAAGACCCCTGAAACGGGAGCAGAACTGTGTCGTTGCCACCGCTGGTAGAGCCGGCAGCCGAGCTGTCCGTCGACGAGGTGCGTCGTTACTCGCGCCATCTGATCATCCCCGACGTGGGGATGGCCGGTCAGAAGCGTCTGAAGAACGCCAAGGTGCTCTGTGTGGGCGCCGGAGGTCTCGGCTCACCCGCGCTGCTGTATCTCGCGGCCGCGGGCGTGGGCACGCTGGGCGTGATCGACTTCGACGTCGTCGACGAGTCCAACCTGCAGCGCCAGGTCATCCACGGCCAGTCCGACGTCGGCCGTCTCAAGGCCGAGAGCGCCGCCGCCAGCGTCCGGGAGATCAACCCGCTGATCGACGTGGTCGTGCACAACGTCGCGCTGAGCACCGACAACGTCATGGAGATCTTCTCCGGGTACGATCTGATCGTCGACGGCACCGACAACTTCGCCACCCGCTACATGGTGAACGACGCCGCGGTGCTGCTCGGCAAGCCGTACGTCTGGGGCTCGATCTACCGCTTCGACGGCCAGGCCAGCGTGTTCTGGGCCGAGCACGGCCCCTGCTACCGCTGCCTCTACCCCGAGCCCCCGCCCCCCGGCATGGTGCCCTCCTGCGCCGAGGGCGGCGTGCTCGGCGTGCTGTGCGCCTCGATCGGCTCCATCCAGGTCAACGAGGCCATCAAGCTCATCGCCGGCATCGGCGAGCCGCTGGTCGGCCGCCTGATGATCTACGACGCCCTGGAGATGAACTACCGCTCGGTCAAGGTCCGCAAGGACCCCGAGTGCGTGCTCTGCGGCAAGAACCCGACGGTCACCGAGCTGCTCGACGACTACGAGGCGTTCTGCGGCGCGGTCTCGGCCGAGGCCCAGGAGGCCGCCTCCGGCTCCACGATCAGCGCGGCCGACCTCAAGGCCATGCAGGACGCCGGCGAGGACGTCTTCGTCGTCGACGTCCGCGAGCCGAACGAGTACGAGATCGTCTCCATCCCCGGCGCCGTGCTCATCCCCAAGGGCGAGTTCCTCAACGGCTCCGCGCTGGAGCGGCTCCCGCAGGACAGGAAGATCGTCCTGCACTGCAAGTCCGGCGCCCGGTCCGCCGAGTGCCTGGCCATCGTCAAGAACGCCGGCTTCTCCGACGCCGTCCACGTGGGCGGCGGCGTGCTGAGCTGGGTCAAGACGATCGACCCGAGCCTGCCGACCTACTGATCCGACAGGGGGCGGCGTCGTCCCGGCGGCCCGGTGGCCGCGGGCGACCCCGGCCCAGCGGCCGCCGTACGGGCGGCCGCCCTCCGTACGACCGCCCGGCCGCGCACCCCGCGCGGCCGGGCGGTCGTCGTTTCCACGGGTTCCACGGGTTCCACGGGTTCCGTGGCGGTTCACGCTTGCATTTGTGGCGGTTCGCAGTCGTCCGACCGCATTAAGGTCAATGCGTGAGCGGGATACATGATCGGCGAGGACGCGCCTGGCCGACGCCGGTCATCGCCTCGCTGCTCACACTGGCCTGCGCGATCGTGGCCGCGGTGGCGGCGAGCACCGCCGCGGCCGAGCTCACCCGCGGGCCGACCCCCGCGGAGCTGGAGCGGGCCTCCCTCGGCGAGCTGGCCCGGCGCTGGCGGTCCTGGCCCGCCGGACGGATCTTCCCCGGCACCGTCGGCTACGCCGCCGAACAGGGCGGACGGGAGAGCGCCCTGCGCGTGGGCATCTCACCGGAGACCCGGTGCGACCGGGCGGTGGACGCCGCGCTCCGCGGGGCGCTGCGCCGGGCGGGCTGCCGGGGGATCCTGCGCGCCACCTACATCGACGGGCTCCAGGGGGTCGTCGTCACCGTCGGCGTCGCGGCCTTCGGGACGGAGCAGGGCGCCACCGTGGCGGAGGCGGCGCTGCCCAGGGGCGGCCTCCCGGCGCCGGGACTGCGGGCGCTCGCCTTCCCCGGCACCGTCACCGACCGGTTCGGTCAGGACGAGCGGCAGGGCGGCCTGGCACGGCGGGCCGGGCCGTACCTGGTGCTGGCCACGTTCGGGCAGGTGGACGGCAGGCCCGCCCGCGCGGCCGGGATCCAGCGGCCGACCGTGTTCTCCTTCGCCGGCGACATCGCCGACCGGATCCTCGCCGACCTCGCCACGCCCGCGCGGCCGGACTGCGCCTCCGGGGAGTGGCGGTGCTGAGGCGCGCGGCCCCGGCGGTCGCGGTGCTCCTCCTGGCCGCGGCCGGTACGGCGGGGCCCGCCGGCGCCGCCCGCGCCGACGACGTGCGGACCGCCCAGGAGCCGGTGCTGCGGACGCTGGACCTGCCGAACGCCTGGCGGACCTCCAGGGGCGAGAACGTGACGGTCGCGGTGCTCGACTCGGGGGTGGACGCCGCCCACCGCGACCTCACCGGCTCGGTGGTGCGGGGCAGGGACTTCACCAGGGGCGCCAACCCCCCGGGCGTCGCCCCCGCGCGGCTGCACGGCACCTACATGGCCTCGCTCATCGCCGGGCACGGGCACGGTCCCGGCGGGGCCGACGGGGTCGTCGGCGTCGCGCCGGAGGCCGAGGTGCTGTCGGTGCGGGTGATCCTGGAGGACGAGGAGCCGGGCTTCCAGCGGTTCAACACCGCCGCGCGGTTCGAGAACGTGGTCGCCAGGGGGGTCCGGTACGCGGTGGACCACGGCGCCGACGTGATCAACATGTCCATCTCCAAGGAACTGGCGACGAAGGAGGAGCGGGCGGCGGTCCGCTACGCGATCTCCAAGGGGGTCGTGCTGGTCGCCGCCGCGGGCAACGACGGGGGCCGGGAGTCCGCCGGGACGGGCTACGCCCCCTACTCCTACCCGGCCGCCTTCCCCGGGGTCGTCTCGGTCGCCGCGGCGGACCGGAGGCTGCGCCGGGCGTCCTTCTCCAACCGCAACCCCTCGGTGCTGCTGGCCGCGCCCGGGGTGGACGTCCTCGGCGCGGGCCCCGGGGACGAGTACTGGGTGGGTCGCGGCACCTCCCAGGCGGCTGCGCTGGTGTCGGGCGTCGCCGCGCTGATCAAAGCGAAATATCCCCGTATGTCGCCCGCGCTGGTGGCGCAGGCGCTCACCGCCGGAGCCACCCGGCGGCCGAGCGGCGGCTACGACACCGGCCTGGGGTTCGGGGTGGTCAACGCCTCCCGGGCGCTGGCCGAGGCCGCCAGGATCCACCGCCACACCCTGACCGCCGGGGCGGGGGCGGTCCAGGACCCCGCGCGCCCGGTCGGCCGCGCGGCCGGACCGGTCCAGGTCGTCCGGCGCGACCGGGACAGGATCAACCTGTACGGGGGGATCGCGGGGGCCGCGGGACTGGGGGCCGCCGCGTCCCTGGCGGTGCTCGCCGTCTCCGCCCGCGCCGTACGCCGCCGCCGGACGGCCCTGCCGGTCCCGGACGGCGCGGACGCCCTGACCGCGCCGGGGGGCGGCGCGCGACCGGCTCCGGACGGCGGGGAGGGGGCGGTCCCGGACGGCGCGGACACGCGGGCGGTCCCGGACGGCGCGGACACGCGGGCGGTCCCGGGTGGCGGGGAGGCATAGGGCGGCGGGGCCCGGCGACGTAGCATCGAAGTATGTCGATGCCCGGGGGTTCGCAGGAGCCGCGGCGGCGCCTGACGGCCCCGGCGTCCGGCGCCCGCGGCGGGTGGCCGCCGCCCGGCTCCCGGACGTCCGCGGCCGGAGGACGGCGGGCTCCCGCCTCCGCCCCGGCCGTCCCCCGGCGGGTCCGCCCCTGGCCGGCCGCGTCCCGCGACCGGGCCGCCACCGAGCGCGCCGCGCTGGCGGCCCTGGAACAGGGAGTGCGGTTCCGCGCGGTCTTCCTGCTCCTGGCCGGGCTGATCCTGGTCATCGCCATGACCGACGTGCTGATCGGCGCGGCCGGGCTGGTCCACGAGAGCGGATCGCGCCCCCTCACCCCCGCCGAGCAGGACCGCTACGTCAAGGACGAGATCGCCGGGCGCTGGCACACCTGGCCGGCGACCCTGGTCTTCCCCACCGAGCTGCAGTACGTCGGCCTGGGCGGGGCGCAGCAGTACGCCCGCCGGATCGGCCTGGCGCCCGAGGTCCCCTGCCGGGCCGGCACCGACGCCCCGGTCGGCGCGACCCTCGCCGAGCAGGGCTGCCGCACGCTGCTGCGGGCCACCTACGCCGACCAGACCTCGACCTTCGTCATCACCGTCGGCGTCGCCGTCCTCGGCGACGAGGAGCGGCGGATGGCGGCCACCTCCCGGCTGGCCGTCGACGACCGGGTGGGGGTGCGGCCCGTGGCGTTCCCCGGCACGGCCGCCGCACTGTTCGGCGCGGCCCAGCGCCAGCGCAACGCCTGGATCGGGGTGGGCCCCTACGTCGTGTTCCTCACCGCCGGATACGCCGACGGGCGCACCCGGGAGGCGGTCGCGCCGGAGGAGATCCTGCACAGCGAGCTGTGGCCGGTGGCGCAGTCGGTCGCCGGGCGCATCGCCCGGGCGCTGGGCGACGAGCCCAGCGCCGTTCCCCAGTGCACCCAGGGGAACGTGTGCTGAGGCCGGGCCGGACGCGGGTGGCGGGCGCCCTGGCCGCGATCTTCCTGCTGGTCCCCGCGCCGCCCGCCGCCGCGGAGGCGCCGCTCCCCGCGCCGCGGGCCGCCGCGGACGTGCTGCTCCCCGTACCGCCCGCCGCCGCGGACGTGCGCCGGGACCAGCGCTGGGTGCTGCGGGTCCTCGACGTCGAGCGGGCCTGGAAGGTCACCCGGGGCGCGGGGGTCACCGTCGCCGTGGTGGACAGCGCGGTGGACGCCGGGGTCGCCGAACTGCGCGGCAGGGTCGTCTCCGGGCCCGACATGGGATCCCCCGAGAGCGTGCTCCAGGACAGCCCCGAGCCGGGCATGCACGGCACCGCGATGGCCTCGCTCATCGCCGGGGCTGGCAAGGGCGACGGCGGCCTGCTCGGCGTCGCGCCGGAGGCCGGGATCCTCTCGCTGCCGCTGATCCCGCGCGAGGACGAGGACGGCGAGGGCGGGATCGCCGCCGCGCCGCCCAGGGTGGAGCGGCGGCAGGGCGCCGACAGCACGCTGGCCCGCGCGATCCGCTACGCCGCCGACCACGGGGCGAAGGTCGTCAGCATGTCGCTGGGCGCCTACGGGCCGCACCGGGCCGAGCGCGAGGCCGTCTCCTATGCCCTGTCGCGGGGCGTGGTGCTGATCGCGGCGGCCGGGAACGACGGCGGATCCCCCTACACCGCGCGCCACGGCACCTCCTTCTGGAGCTTCCCGGCCGGATACTCCGGGGTCATCGGGGTGGGGGCGGTCGACGCCCGAGGCGAGCCGGCGCCGTTCAGCAGCGACAACCTGTCGGTCGCGGTCGCCGCGCCGGGGGTGGGCGTGCCGGTGGCGCTCCCGGGCGGCGGGTACGGCACGTCGGAGGGGACCAGCGCGGCGACCGCGCTGGTGGCCGGGGTCGCCGCCCTGATAAAAGCGAAATATCCGGATCTGCCGCCCTATCTCGTGTCGCGGGCCCTGACCTCCACCGCCGCCTCCCCGCCCACCGCCGGATACGACGACCACGTGGGGTTCGGCGTGGTCGACGCCGCGGCGGCGCTGACCAGGGCCGGGGAGCTGGCGGGCGTCCGCGCCGAGGCCGGGGGGCCTCCGGGCGACCACTTCGGCACCGGCGCGCAGGCCCCGGCGCCGGAACGGCCCGGCCCGGACCCGCTGCGCCTGTGGCTGTACGGCACCGGCCTGCTGACCGGGGTGCTGGCCTTCGCCGGGGCCGCGGTGGCGCTCAACCGGCGGCCCGCGCCGTCCGGCCGAAGCGGCTCCGGAGGATCGGGCGGCCCCGGTGATCCGGGCGGCGTCCCCGGCTCCGGGGGGCGGGGCGGACCGGCCCGTCCTGGCGGATCCGGCGGCCCTCCGTGGCGGCGCCGGCCGGGGTGGCCGGGACCGCGGCGCGGACCGGAGGGGTGAGCGCCTCCAGGAGACGGTTCGAACTCGATTCGAACGCGGTTTGGACACCGTTCGGACACTCTTCGTGCGCGGTACCGTCCGAACTTCGGATCTCCGGCACGAAGGCGATCAAAGGTTCGCTAAGGTCGCCCCTCATGGGGTACGAGTTGCGCGTGGAGCGCCCGGCGCCTCTCGCCTTCGCGGAACTCGCGACTGTGCTGGGGCAGGCGGGGTTCGAGTTCCGCGGTTCACAGGAGAAGGGCGAGGTGCTGGCCCGCCACGCCGACGGCCTGCACGCCGTCGCGGTCTGGGACGGCGGCCTGTCCGGCGCGCCCGGGTCCGACTGGCACGTGGCCCAGCTCGCCCGGGTCTCGACGCTGCTGAACGCCAGCCTGGTCGGCGAGGACGGCGAGACCTACGCGATCCGCGAGGGCCGTCTGGAGCAGCTGAACGGCCCGGCGTCCTACGAGTTCGGCAAGGTCGACGAGATCCTGGCCGCCGGACCGGCCGCATGGAGCCGGTAGGCCACCCGACACCGTACGCCGAGCGGGTGCTCGACCTGGTCGAGCGGATCCCGCCGGGGATGGTCATGTCCTACGGCGACGTCGCCGAGTATCTCGGTGAGGGCGGTCCCCGGCAGGTCGGCCGGGTGATGTCCCTGTGGGGCGGCGGCGTGCCCTGGTGGCGCGTCGTGCACGCCGACGGCACCCCGCCGCCGGGTCACGAGCGGCGGTGCCTGGAGCACTGGCGCCGGGAGGGCACCCCGCTGCGGGGTTCGGCTTCCCGCGCGGACATCCGTACGGCCAGATGGGATGGCACGCCCAGAAATCGGGCGTAATCGACGTCCGCGCGCCCACTACGATGGCGTAGGACAGCGATCTGTCCGAAAGGCGGTGCCTCCCCCCAATGGCCACCGGCGTCACACCCGCGCGGGCAGGCGGCGATCCCGTCGCCGACCGCCTGAAGGTCGTCCAGGATCTCTGCGATCGCGGGGAGCCCCTGGAATCGATGATGGCGACGGTGCTCGCCGAAGGGCTCACGCCCGCCCAGCGCCGCCGGCTCGACGCCGAGGTCCTGGCTGGCCCGCTCGGCGCCCGGCTGGATCTCGCGGTCAAGCGCGGCGCGGCCCGCAGGCGCGAGTTCGTCACCCTCGTCAAGCCGTACCTCGCCGGAGTGGACGCCAAGGTCAAGCGCGACCTGCCGGTGGCTCGCAGGATCGCCTTCCACCTGGTCGACACCCGCGCGGCGGACGATCTCATCGAGGGCGACACGCTCCAGAGGATCGTCGCGGCGGGCGCCGAGCCGTCGCGCCGGGTCCGCAGGAAGATGCGCTGGTACGCCGACCTGCCGTTCCAGGACGAGCTCCCGGAGAGCATGTTCCGGCTGCGCGCCGCCGACCTCGTCCCGATCACGCGGATCGAGGACATCTCCTGGTCGGGCGGACGGCTGCGGATCACCGGCCACGCCTACCTCGCGGGCCTGTCGGTCCGCGGTCCCCGCTTCAACCACGCCACCGTCGTGCTGCGCGGTCCCCGCTGGCTGCCGCCCGTACGGCTGCGCACCCGCCGCGTCCTCGACCCCTCGGCGACCCACGGCGCCGCCGAGGCGGGCTGCAACTACGACTGGTCCGGCTTCGTCGCCGAGCTGCGTCCCTGGTCGCTGCGCTGGCGCGCCGGGGCGCGGACCGTGCTGCGCGGCGGCAGGCGGCTGCTGCGCCGCCGTTCCGTCGTGCGCGACACCACGACGTGGCGCGCGGAGATCGTGATCTGGAGCCGCGGCGCCCGCGCCGTCGGCCTGCTGCGCGGCCCCTCCACCGGCCGCACCGAGCGGCCCGCGGGCCTGGACATCGGCGGCCGCCGGTGGATCCGCCCGGTCTGGACCTCCGACCGCGCCCTGCAGGTCGCGCTGCAGCCCACCCGGGCCGAGCTGACCGGGGTGACGCTGGACGGCGACCGGCTGGAGCTGAGGGTCTTCCTTCCCGGCACGCAGCACGCCAGGGGCAACGCGCGGCTGGACGGCCACCGCATCGCCGCGGACTTCACCCCCGTCGAGGGCGGCACCGACGTCGTCGTGCCGCTCGCCGTACCGTCCCTGCTGCAGGAGCGCGACGGCGGCAGGCTCTGGGTCGAGCCCAAGGGCGAGCCCGCGGCCCCGGTGATGCTGGGCGGCGCCGCGGAGAGCCGCTCGGTGATCGGCGAGCGGGAGATCACCGTGCTGGGCGACCGGCGCGACCGCGTGTCGGTCTCCGCCCAGCGCGTCCGCCCCGTCGTCTCCGAGGCGGCCTGGTCCGCGGACGGCACGCTCACCCTCGCCGGCACCTACCCCGCCGCTCCCGGCGCGGTCGAGCTGAGCCTCAAGCACCGCACCGGCCTGATCCACACCGTGCCGCTGGAACGTGACGGCGAACGCTTCACGGTGCGGTTCGCGCCCGCCGCGATGCCCCGCTTCGCCGGGACCGTCTCGCTGGCGAGCGGCACCTGGAGCATGGCGGTCCGCGACCCCGGCGGGAAGATCGTGCCGGTCCGCACCGACCACGCCCTCCTCGGCTCGCTGGACGAGGAGACGAGGATCCGCGACGGGCGGGAGTACCGCCTGGTCTCCACGCGGTTCGACGTCCCCGTGCTGACCGTCGCCGAGCACGTGCCCGACGACGAGAAGGGCGCCGGCGGCCTGTACGCGCTGCAGCGCACCTTCTATCCCGCCCAGCGGGCCATGGAGCCGACCGACGCGACCGTCTACGTCTCCTACGACGGCCGCCAGTACGAGGGCAACGTCCGCGCGGTCTACGAGGAGCGCGTACGGCGCGGCGACGACCGCGAGCACATCTGGGTGGTCAAGGACGGCGCGTTCGTCCCGCCGGGCTCGGCCGAGCTGGGCTTCGGCCCGGACATCCGCCCGACGGTGGTCCGCTCCGGCAGCCGCGAGCACTACGCGGCGCTCGCGCGCTCCCGGTACGTCGTGGCCAACGGCTTCCTGCCGCCGTGGTTCCGGGCCCGTGAGGACCAGACGGTCGTGCAGACCTGGCACGGCAGCCCGCTCAAGCGTCTGGGCAACGACCTGCCGCACATGTCGCGTGACCCGAAGCCGGCGGCCTGGCACCGCCAGGCGGCCGAGGTGCGCGGCTGGGACCTGCTGATCTCGCAGAGCCCGTGGGCCACCCCGATCCTGCGCAAGGCGTTCGGCTACCGCGGGGAGATCCTGGAGAGCGGCTACCCGCGCAACGACGTGCTGTCGTCCCCCGACCGGGACGAGGTCGCCGCGCGGGTGCGGCGCGAGCTGGGCATCGCCGAGGGCTCCACCGTGGTGCTCTACGCGCCGACCTTCCGCGACTACGACCGCAGGAACGCCTCGGTGAAGCTGAACCTCGCCGAGGCGCGGCGGGTCCTCGGGGAGGGCCACACGTTCCTGGTCAGGGGACACCCGATGCAGGCGGCGCCGAACGTGTCGCGCGACCTCGCACTGGACGTCACGACATATCCGGAAGTGACGGATCTGTTGTTGATCGCCGACGTGCTGATCACCGACTACTCGGCCATCATGTTCGACTTCGCCGCGACCGGCCGTCCGATGCTCTTCTTCACCTACGACGCGCAGCGCTACTCGGCCAAGCGGGGCCTGTACCTCGACCTCGCGGCCGAGGTCCCCGGGCCGCTGCTGACGACCGCCGCCGAGGTGACGGAGGCGCTGCGGACGATCGACGAGGTGGCCGCCGCGCACGCCGACCGCTACGAGCGGTTCCGCCGCACCTACGCGCCCCGCGACGACGGCAAGGCGACCGGCCGGGTGGTGGACCACGTCTTCGGCGGCTCCTGACACACGGGGGCCGGGCCGCGGTGAGGCCCCGGTCCACGGGTCCCGCTGTTCCCCGGCGGGGCCGGTGGGATCCGGCCCGGAAGGCCCGCGGGGCGCTCCGGTGTCCCGCGGCGTCCCGGCTCCGGTGAGATCTTCAGACATTCTGTGAGATTTCCGACGGCCCCCGGCTGCCGGGGAGCGTCCCCTCCGAGGTCCGGCGGGGTCCTCCGGGCGGCCCGCCCGCCGCCGCGGCGTCTTTCACCGTGCGACTCGCGCCGACTCGGCACGATCATCGTCCGGGATCTGGTGGAATGACGAGTTGTGAGTGGTCAGGGTTGGCGTCTGGTACGTCGTGAGGGCGCGGGGAAGGCTGTTGCCCCCGTGCTCGACGAGCACCAGCGTGCGGTGGTGGCGCATGGGAGCGGCCCGCTGCTCGTGCTCGCCGGACCCGGCACCGGCAAGACCACCACGATCGTGGAGAGCGTCGTCGACCGGGTCGAGCGGCGGGGCGCCGACCCCGAGCGGGTGCTGGTCCTCACCTACAGCCGCAGGGCCGCCGAGGAGCTGCGCGAGCGCATCACCGCCCGCATCCGCCGTACGACCCGCACCCCGCTGGCGATGACCTTCCACTCCTACGCCTACGCCCTGCTGCGCCGCGAGGCCGTCCTCGCCGGACGGGTTCCGCCGCGTGTGCTGACCGCCCCCGAGCAGCTGCTGGAGATCCGGCGGCTGCTCCACGGCGAGCTGGAGGACGGCGCCCTCCAGTGGCCCGAGGACATGCGCGAGGCCCTCGCCACCCGCGGCTTCGCCCAGGAGCTGCGCGACTTCCTGGCCCGCGCCACCGAGATCGGCCTCGGCGGGCGCGACCTCGTCGAGCTGGGCCGCACGCACGGCCGCCCCTCCTGGGTGGCCGCCGGGCGGTTCGCCGACCGCTACCACACCCGGTTCGACCTCGACGCCGAGCCGGTGCTCGACTACGCCGACCTGATCCGCGCCGCCGCCGCCCTGCTCGCCGAGCCCGAGGCGCGGCTGCGCGAGCGGTCCGCCTACGACGTCGTCTTCGTCGACGAGTACCAGGACGTCGACCCGGCCCAGGAACTGCTGCTCCAGCAGCTCGCGGGGGAGGGCCGCGACCTCGTCGCGGTCGGCGACCCCGACCAGTCGATCTACGGCTTCCGCGGCGCCGACGTGCGCGGGATCATGGACTTCCCCGACCGGTTCCGCCGCGCCGACGGCTCCGGGGCGCCCGTCCTGGCGCTGCGCGTCTGCCGCCGCAGCGGCCCGGAGCTGCTCCGGGCCACCCGCCGCGTCACCGCCCGCCTGCCCTCCCCGCTCGGCGGCGCGGCCCACCACCGTGACCTGCGCGCCCTGCCGGACGCCGTCCCCGGCGAGGTCCGGGTCGTGGTGACCGACGGCGCGACCCAGGAGGCCGCCGTCGTCGCCGACACGCTGCGCCGGTCCCATCTGCTGGACGGCGTCCCCTGGTCGAGGATGGCGGTGCTGGTCCGCTCGGCCACCCGCCAGCTCCCGCTGCTGCGCCGCGCGCTGGTGAGCGCCGGGGTGCCGGCGGTGGTCGGCGGCGGGGAGGTGCCGCTGTTCCAGGAGCCCGGCGTGCGGCCGCTGATCCGGCTGATCCAGGTCGCGCTCCACCCGGAGAACCTCGACGAGGCCATGGCCGAGGAGCTGCTGACCGGCGCGCTCGGCGGCACCGACATGATCGGCGTGCGCCGCCTGCGCAGGGCGCTGCGGATCGCCGAGCACGAGGCGCTGCTCCACCCCGACGAACGCGACGTCCCCGGTGGCGACCTGCCCCGTGACGACGACGCCCCCGGCGACGACCCGTCCCGCGAGGACGACGTCCCCGGCGATGACGCGTCCGGCGATGACGCGTCCGGCGATGACGTGCCCGGTGGCGACGCGCGTGACGACGTGGTCCGGAGCGGCACGACGCCCGACGGCGACCTGCCCGGCGGCGGCGCGACCGGTCCGCGGGACGGCGACGCCGACGCGCCGGAGGGGGACGGGCTCCCGATCCCGCTGGAGGAGCGCGAGGCGCCGGCGCCCCGCTCGTCCGGTGAGCTCCTCGTCGCCGCGCTCAAGGACTCCCGGGAGCTGGTCCGGGTCGAGCCGCACGTGGCGCTGCCCGCCGAGCGGGTGGCCCGCCTCATCGCCGGCGCCACCGAGGCCGTACGGCGCGGCGGCACCGCCGAGGACGTGCTGTGGACCGTCTGGAAGACCACCGGCCTGGCCGAGAAGTGGACCGAGACGAGCCTCTCGGGCGGGTTCCGGGGCGCCATGGCCGACCGTGACCTCGACGCGGTGGTGGCGCTGTTCGACCACGCGGCCAAGTTCGTCGACCGGCTCCCGCACGCCGGCGTCGAGGTGTTCGTGGAGGACCTCGTCTCCCAGGAGATCCCCGGAGACTCCCTCGCCGAGCGCGCCCCCGACGCCGACTCGGTGCGCATCCTGACCGCGCACCGATCCAAGGGCCTGGAGTGGGACGTGGTGGTCGTCGCCGGCGTCCAGGAGGGCGTCTGGCCCGACCTGCGGCCGCACGGCCCGGTCCTGCGCACCGACGACATGGTCGCCCGGGCCCGCGGCTCCGAGAACGAGAGCCCGTCCGCCGTCGCCGCAGCCCTGACCTCCCAGGTGCTGGCCGAGGAGCGCCGCCTGTTCTACGTCGCGGCGACCCGGGCCAGGAAGCGGCTCGTCGTCACCGCCGTCGGCGGGGAGGACAGCGAGGAGCGCCCCTCCCGGTTCCTCACCGAGCTGGTGCCCGGCTCGGGCGAGGACGTCGGGATCGACGAGCGTTCCCGCTGGCTGAGCATGTCGGCGCTGGTCGCCGACCTGCGCTCGGCGGTGACCGACTCGACCCGGCCCGCCCCGCTGCGCAGGGCCGCCGCCGAGCACCTGGCCCGGCTCGCCGTCGCCGGGGTTCCCGGCGCGCACCCCGACGAGTGGTACGCCCTGACCCCGGTCTCCGACGACCGCCCGCTGAACTGGCCCGACGGCATCGTGCGCATCTCGCCCTCGGCGGTGGAGAACTTCACCAAGTGCGGCCTGCGCTGGCTGCTGGAGACCTCCGTCGGCGCGGGCGGCACCGACGCGGCCCGGGGCCTGGGCACGGTCGTGCACGCCCTGGCCGTGCTGGCCGCGACCGGCATGCCGAGCGAGGAGACGCTGGGCAAGCGCCTGGACGACGTCTGGGGCGAGCTCGACTTCGGCGGCCTCTGGTACAACCGCAAGCAGCGCCGGGTGGCCGAGGAGATGGTCGCCAAGTTCCTGCGCTGGCACCGGGAGAACCCCCGCGAGCTGGTCGGCCTGGAGGAGGCGTTCGTCGCCACGCTCGCCGACGGCGTGCAGATCAAGGGCCGGGTCGACCGCGTCGAGCGCGACGCCGACGGCCGGGCGGTGATCATCGACATCAAGACGGGCAAGAACGGCCCCAAGGACGCCGACCTGGACCGCCACCCCCAGCTCGGGGTGTACCAGCTCGCCGCGCTGCTGGGCGCCTTCCAGCGGCACGGGATGACCGAGCCCGGCGGGGCGGCCCTGGTCCAGGTGGGCGACGCGGCGGGCAAGAAGGACGCCAAGGAGCAGATCCAGCGGCCCCTGGCGGAGGACGCCGACCCCGGCTGGGCCCGCGACATGGTCGAGACCGTCGCGACCGGCATGTCGGGTCCGTTCTTCCAGGCCAAGGTCAACGACGGCTGCCGTACGTGCGCCGTGCGGTCGAGCTGCCCGGTCAGCAAGAACGGAGACCAGGTGTGCTGAGCCGTACCACCCGGCGCGGGGCCGCGCCGCGCCGTTCCCCGGCGTCCCGCGCCACGCCGTGCCGTGTCCGGGAGCGCCGCGTCGCGCCCGGCCGGGCCGTACCGCGCGGGGGCGCCGCGTGCTGAGCCCGATCCAGCTCGCCGAGAAGCTGGGCGTCCTCCCCCCGACCCCGGAGCAGGCCGCGGTGATCGAGGCCGGTCTGGAGCCGATGGTCGTCGTCGCGGGCGCCGGGTCCGGCAAGAGCGAGACCATGGCGGGGCGGGTCGTCTGGCTGGTGGCCAACGGCCTGGTCCGCCCCGACCAGATCCTCGGCCTGACCTTCACCCGCAAGGCCGCGGGCGAGCTGGCCCACCGGGTCCGCGAGCGCCTGGCCGGCCTGGTCGCCGCCGCGCAGGTCCCCGCCGAGCTGCTGGAGGGCGAGCCGACGATCTCGACGTACCACGCCTACGCGGCCCGGCTGGTCACCGACCACGCCCTGCGTGAGGCGCTGGAGCCGACCATGCGCCTGATCAGCCCGGCCGTCTCCTGGCAGCTCGCCCAGCGGGTGGTCAGCGGCTACGACGGGCCGATGGAGCAGATCGAGTGGGGCCCGGCCACCGTCACCCGGGCGGTGCTGGAGCTGGCCGGCGAGCTGGCCGAGCACCTGCGGACCCCGGCGGACGTGCGGGAGGTCGGCGCCTGGCTCACCGACCGCTACGGAGAGCTGCCCGGCTCGCCCACCCTGGCCCAGCGCCGCCCGCTGGTCACCCAGCGGGCCCGCGAGCAGCTCCTGCCGCTGGTGGAGGCGTACGGCAGGCTCAAGCGGCGGCGCGAGGTCGTCGACCACGGCGACCAGATGGCGCTGGCCGCCCGGATCGCCTCCGGCCACCCCGAGGTCGGGGAGATCGAGCGGGGCCGGTTCGCCGTCGTCCTGCTGGACGAGTACCAGGACACCAGCCACGCCCAGCTCGTCCTGCTGCGCGCGCTGTTCGGCGGCGGTCACCCGGTGACCGCCGTGGGCGACCCCTGCCAGTCCATCTACGGCTGGCGCGGCGCGTCGTCGGGCAACCTCAGCCGCTTCCCCCGCGACTTCCGCACCCCCTCCGGGGAGCCGGCCCCGGTCAGGTTCCTGTCGGTCAGCTTCCGCAACGGCGACGCCGTGCTGGACGTCGCGGCCCGGGTGCAGCTCCCGCTCCGGATGGAGTCGCGGGACGTGCCGGTGCTGGTCCCGGGCGGCAACCGCGTCCAGCGCGGCCGGGTGACGTGCGCCTTCCACGAGACCGCCGACGACGAGGCCGAGTGGGTCGCCGCGGAGATCTCACGGCTGCTGGGCGGCGAGAGCGCGCCCGACGGCCTGCCGTGGGGCGACGGCGAGCGCAGGAAGGCCAAGCAGAGCGCCTGGGGCGGCCCGCAGTGCCTGCAACCCCACGACGTGGCGATCCTGGCCCGCAAACGGTCGCAGTTCCCCGCGCTGCGCCGGGCGCTGGAGGCCCGCGGCATCCCGGTCGAGGTGGTCGGCCTGGGCGGGCTGCTCGCCGTACCGGAGGTCGCCGACGTGGTGGCCACGCTGCGGGTGGTCTACGACCCGTCGGCGGGCGACGCCCTGGTGCGCCTGCTGTCGGGTCCGCGCTGGCGGATCGGCCCGGCCGACCTCAAGGAGCTGGGCGACCGGGCGCGCGAGCTGAACCGCGAGCACCGGGAGGAGTCCGAGGGCCCGTCCGCCGGGTCCGATCCGCTGGACCAGGTCGTGGCCGACCTCGCCGAGGAGCGCGGCAGCCTGGTCGACGCCCTCGACGAGCTGCCCGAACGCCCCGAGTGGCAGGAGGCGTTCTCGCCGCTGGCCCGGGTGCGGCTGCTCGCCATGGCCCAGGAGCTGCGGACCCTGCGCGCCCACACCGGTCAGCCGCTGCCCGACCTGATCGCCGAGATCGAGCGCAGGCTCGGCCTGGACATCGAGGTGGCGGCCCGGGGGACGGCCGTCGGCCCGTTCGCCTCCCGCGCCGACCTCGACGCGTTCCTCGACGCCGCCGCCCGGTTCGCCGGGGACTCCGAGGACCCGACGCTGGGGGCCTTCCTGGCGTTCCTGAAGGCGGCCGACGAGGAGGAGAACGGCCTGGACGCAGGCCGGGTGGGCGAGAGCAACAGCGTGAAGCTGATGACCGTCCACGCCTCCAAAGGCCTGGAGTGGCCGGTCGTCGTGGTGCCCGGAATGTCGCAGGCGCTGTCCAAGGCCGGGACGCTCACCGTGGGAACGATCTTCCCGGCCCGTCCGACGACCAGTCCCCGGTGGACGGAGAACGCCCGCAAGCTGCCCTACCCGTTGCGCGGCGACGCCTCGGACCTGCCCCGGCTGACCGGGCTGTCGAAGGAGGAGCTGGGCGACTTCGACGAGCGCTGCCGCGACCGCGACCTGCTGGAGGAGCGCCGCCTGGCCTACGTCGCGGTGACCCGCGCCCACTACCTGCTGATCGCCTCCGGCTACCGCTGGGGCACCGGGTCCAAGCCGCTCCTGCCGTCCGAGTTCCTGCTGGAGATCCGCGACACCTGCGGCCGGGTGGCGGCCTGGGCGCCCGAGGCGGCCGAGGACGCCGTCAACCCGCTGCTCGCCGAACCCGCCGAGTCGGCCTGGCCGGTCAGCCCCGACGACGCGCGCTACGCGGCCGTTCTCGACGGCGCCACCCTGGTCGAGGCCGCCCTCGCCGCCCTCACCGGCGGCGACGCCCCCGCGGACCCGTCCGGCCGTACGGCGGGCGGGCCCGGTACGACGGGCGGCTCCGAAGCCGGTACGGCGGACCCGTACGTGCCGCTCGGCGACATCCCCCTCCCACCGGAGGACGAGGAGGTCCCCTTCCCGGACGCCCCCTGGGACGTCCCGGAGGACGCGTGGGACGCCTCCGGCGGCGCCGCCCCGGCGGATCCGGAGTCCGCAGAGGCCGGGGAGGCCGGGGAGGCCGCGGGGGCCCCGGGTGTTACGGAGAGTTCCGGCGGAGGGCTCGCGGCGTCATCCCCGGACGCGCGGGAGGACGCGGCGGTGACCATCGCCGACCAGGCCGCCCACCTCGCCGGGTTCGGGGACGACCCGGGCAACCGGCACGCCAGGACCCTCGCCGAACTGCGCGGCTGGGACCGCGAACGGGCCAGGGCGTGGGCGCGCGACACCGAGCTGCTGCTCAGGGAGCGGGAGACCAACCGGCGGCGCGGCGGCGGCCGGGTCGAGCTGCCCACCCACCTGACCGTCTCCTCCCTGGTCACGCTGGCCTCCGACCCCAAGGCCCTGGCCCGGCGGATCCGCCGTCCCGTGCCGCGGAGGCCCGCGCCGCTGGCGCGCAGAGGCACCTCCTTCCACAGCTGGCTGGAGTCCCGCTGGGGCCAGCAGCGGCTGATCGACGAACTCGACCTGCCCGGCGCCTTCGACGACGGCTTCGAGGAGGCCGACGCCCGCCTGGAGGAGCTGCGCGCCCGGTTCGAGGAGAGCGAGTGGGCCTCCCGGGAGCCGATCGAGGTCGAGGTGCCGTTCGAGACGATGATCGCCGACCGGCTGGTCAGGGGCCGGATGGACGCGGTGTTCCAGACCCCGGACGGCCACTACGAGGTCGTCGACTGGAAGACCGGCCGCCGCCCCGAGGGCCGGAAGGCGGAGACGTCCGCGTCGGTGCAGCTCGCCGCCTACCGCCTGGCCTGGTCCCACCTGGCCGGCGTCCCCCTGCCGGCGGTGAGCGCCGCGTTCCACTACGTCAGGTCCAACGAGACCGTCCGCCCGGCCGACCTCCTCGACGAGCGCGGCCTGGCCGCCCTCATCGAGTCGGTCCCCGCCATCGGCTGACACTCCGCCCCGGGTCTCCGCGGTGTTCGCGGAGGACCCGGCGTGTCCGGCGACCGGCGGAGACGACGGCCGCCGTGGGCGCGGCGGGGCGTCAGGACTCACCGGGCTCCGGGGAGCTCCCGGCCGGCCTGGGGCCGGGGCCTCATCCCGGCGAGGAGGGCGTCGAGGATCCGGTCGACGTACTCATGGGTCAGTTGCTCCTGGGTGATCAGGAGCTGGAAGTACAGCGGGCCGGACAGGACCGCCATCGCCAGGTCGAGGTCGAATGCGGGCGACAGCTGGCCCCGGTCGCGGGCCGTCTTCAGCCGGGCGACGGTCTTGTCCGCCTGCGGGGTGATGAAGCGCTCGTTGAGCGTGGCGGCGATCCGGGGATCGTGCTGGGCCTCGCCGACCAGGGCCTTGAACAGGGGTCCGAAGGGCGGCCTGCCCAGCAGGTCGACGGCCGCGTAGATCTGCGTGCGCAGGTCGGTGACGAGGTCGCCGGTGTCGGGGTAGTCCAGGCCGGGCTCGTTCAGCGACAACAGCGAGTCGAGCAGCAGGGCTCCCTTGGACGGCCATCGGCGGTAGATGGTCTGCTTGCTGGCACCCGCGCGGGCCGCGACCGCCTCGATGCTCAGCTTCGCGTAGCCGATCTCCTGGCCGAGTTCCAGTGTGGTCCGCATGATGGCCTCGGTCCGGTCGGCGCCGCGACGGTGGGGAGTGTCGGTCATGCCGCCACTTTATCGGTACGGAACGGTCCGTACTTGACATTGGATCCTGGCTTGGAAATCATTCCATCGGTACGGTACGTTCCGTACAGATAAGAACGGTCAGGCTGAAGCCCGTCCCCAGGGACCGCGAGCGGGTGCGCCCCACCCCGGCGCGTCCGACGCCCGGTTGACCGGGTCTGACGTTCCTCACCACCTCATCGGAAAGACGATGCTCTCGTGATACCCGTTCCCGCCGACCCGACCGTGGTGCACCCCATGCCCGGCCAGCCGCGCCTGGTGCTGCTGAAGCCCCTCATCACCTCGCCGCTGATCGAGGCCGGGGAGTTCTCCTACTACGACGACCCCGACGACCCGGCCGCCTTCGAGACCCGCAACGTGCTGTACCACTACGGGCCGGAGAAGCTGGTCATCGGGAGGTTCTGCGCGCTGGGCGAGGGGGTGCGGTTCATCATGAACGGCGCCAACCACCGCATGGACGGCCCCTCGACGTTCCCCTTCCCGATCATGGGCGGCTCCTGGGCCGAGCACTTCGACCTCATCACCGGCCTGCCCGGACGGGGCGACACCGTGGTGGGAAACGACGTCTGGTTCGGCTACCGCTCCACGGTGATGCCCGGCGTCCGCATCGGCCACGGCGCGATCATCGCCTCGGGCGCCGTCGTCGTCGAGGACGTCCCCGACTACGGCGTCGTCGGCGGCAACCCCGCCAGGCTCATCCGCCGCCGCCACAGTGACGCCGACATCGCGCGCCTCCTGGCCCTGGCCTGGTGGGACTGGCCGCTGGAGCACATCACCGCTCATATCCGCACGATCATGTCCGGCAGCGTCGACGACCTGGAGAAGGCGGCGCCCGCGCGGATGTGACCGCTGCTCCCACCCGCCGTTGACATCCCCTTCACCACAGAATCGAGTTGCCCGATGTCTGCTCCGTCCCATCCCGGCTCGTTCACCGACTGGCTCGGCGACCACGCCGCCCCGCTCACCCACCTCGACCCGGAGGCGCCGCTCGACGACCTGGAGCCGCTGCGCGAACTCGTCGGAGCGGCCCGCGTCGTCGCGATCGGTGAGAACTCCCACTTCATCACCGAGTTCTCGCTCATGCGCAGGCGCATCCTGCGGTTCCTGGCCGAACGCTGCGGCTTCACCGTCCTGGCCTTCGAGTACGGCTTCAGCGAAGGGTTCCCGCTGGACGCCTGGGCCCAGGGCGAGGGCCCCGACGACGAGCTGCGGGCCCGGCTCGCCGAGGCGATCCCGGTCGGGGTCGGCGAACCGCTGCGCTGGATGCGCCGGCACAACGCCTCGGCCAGGGTGCCGGTGCGTTTCGCCGGGATCGACGTCCCGGCGGCCGGTGGGTCCCTGCTGCCCGCGCTCGCCCCGGTCGCCGACTACCTGCGCGAGGCCGATCCCGAGGTCCTCCCGATGATCCAGGAGGCGATGCGGATCGCCGAGTCGTTCGCCGGCGCCTCCGCGGCCTCGGCCGCACCGGCCTGGACCCGCCTGACCGCCGCCGAGCAGGACGCCCTCAGCGCGACCCTGATGCGGCTGCTCATCCGCTTCCGCGCCGTCGAGCCGTTGTACGTCTCCCGCACCGGCCGGGAGGGCTACGACATCGCCCTGCGCCGCCTTGAGGCCGCCTGCGCCGCCGACTACGGTTTCCGCGCCATGGCCGGCCTGTTCGCCGGCACCGGCCTGACCGCCGACACCTCGGCCAGGGACGTCTACATGGCCGGGTCGGTTCTGTGGCACCTGGAACGCCTCGGCCCCGCCGCCCGCGTCGTGCTGGCGGCCCACAACGCCCACATCCAGAAGACGCCGGTCTCCTTCGACGGCCATCTCACCGGGCTGCCCATGGGACAGCACCTTCACCATGCGCTCGGCGATGACTACGTCGCCCTCGCCCTGACCAGCCCCGCCGGGCACACCGCCGACATGCGTCCCGACGAGGACGCGCGCTTCGGCTTCACCATCGAGGACACCGAGCTGCAGCCGCCCGAGCCGGGAAGCGTCGAGGCCGCCTTCGCCGAGGCCGGGCTCGGACTGAGCATCGCCGACCTCCGCAGGGCGCCCCGCGAGACCCCCGGCCCCGACCGCTACCGGATCCAGAGCGCCTACCTGCACACGCCCGTCCTGGACGCGTTCGACGCCGTCCTCACCACCCCGGTCTCCACCGTCGCCGACATCGAGGACTGAGATGCGACACATGAAGAACGCCGACGTGATCATTGTCGGAGCCGGCCCGACCGGCCTGATGCTGGCGGGTGAACTGAGCCTGGCCGGGGTGCGGCCGCTGGTGCTGGAGCGGCACCCGCACCGCCGCGACACCCCGAAGGCCGGAGGTCTCGGCGGGCAGATCCTGGAGCTGCTGCGCTACCGTGGCCTGCTGGAACGCTTCCAGGCGGCCTGCACCGGCCCCGTCCCGGCGCCCCGGTTCCCGTTCGGCGGGGTGCATCTGGACTTCACCCGGATGGCGGATCCGCCGCTGCACGCGCTGCCGCTGCCGCAGCAGTCGCTGGAGAGGCTGCTCGACGAACGCGCCGGCGAGCTCGGCGTGGACGTCCGGCGCGGGCACGAGGTCACCGGGGTGAGCCAGGACGACACCGCGGTGACGGTGGACGTGCGGGGCCCGGACGGTCCGTACCAGGTGAACGCCCGCTACCTGGTGGGCTGTGACGGCGCGCGCAGCGGGATCCGGGACCGGGCCGGCATCCCGTTCCCCGGCGTCACCTACCCGGAGGTCAACCGGCTGGCCCAGGTCACCCTGCCCGACGAGGTGACCGTGCTGGACAACGGCGATCTCGACGTCCCCGGCTTCGGCACGGTCCGCGCGGGTTTCACCCGCACGGACCGGGGCCTGCTCGGCGTCGGCTCCTCACCCGGCGCCCGGAGCGTCTCCCTCTACACCATCGAGGACGAGAGCACCGAGTACGACGACGACGTCCCGATGACGCTGACCGAGCTTCAGGACAGCATCCACCGCGTACTCGGCGCGCACCTGCCCCTGGCCGGATCGACGCGGCTGTCGCGCTTCACCTTCAAGGCCCACCAGGCCGAGCGCTACCGGGCCGGGCGCATCCTGCTGGCCGGTGACGCCGCGCATCTGTTCCCCGCCACCGGGGTGGCGCTCAACGCCGGCCTGCTGGACGCGGTCAACCTGGCCTGGAAACTGGCCGCGGAACTCCACGGCCGGGCGCCGGGCGGCCTGCTGGACACCTACCACGACGAACGCCACCTCGCCGGCGCCCGTACCATGCTGCACACCCGGGCCCAGGTGGCGTTGCGACGCGGGCACGACGAGGCCGCCGAAGCACTGCGCGAAGTGTTCTCCGAACTGCTCGCCGACGAACAACCGCTGCGCCGCATGGGAGCACTCGTCGCCGGAACCGACATCCGCTACCCCATGCCAGGCTCGGGCCACCACCCGCTGGCCGGAACCTTCGCCCCCGACCTCACCCTGCACACCGACCGGGGGATCACCGGCGTCGCCGGACTCCTGCACCCCGCCCGGCCCGTCCTCCTCGACCTCGCCGGCCGTACGGATCTGCGCGAGGCCGCCCGCGACTGGGGACGGCGCGTCGACATCCACACCGCCAAGACCGACCGGCGGCCCGCCGACGCCCTGCTGATCCGCCCGGACGCCCACATCGCCTGGGCCGCACCCGTCGATGAGCCCGCCGGCACCGCCGTACCCGCGCTGCGCGAGGCGCTCTCCACCTGGTTCGGCACACCCTGACGCGGCCCGGGCATCGGCGATCCCCGCCCCGGAGGCCGGGGAATCCTAGCTCGGTGGGAGGTCCCTGACGAACACGATCCCGTCGGTCCCGGCCAGGTGGGCCGGGTTCATCGGGATGTAGCCGAACCAGGGGGAGACGCGGGGGGCGGGTGGCGCGTCGCCGAGGACGGCGGTCAGCCGGCGGGGGTCGAGAAGGAGGCGCTCCTCCGGGAGCGTGTACAGGAGTCCTTCGACGGTGTCCGGGGGCGGGGCGTCCACTCCCCGGTGCCGGATCGTGCCGAGGACCGTGGCCAGGAAGGCGTACTCCCCGCCCAGGCGCGCGCTCAAGATCGAGCCGGAGCTCCACCACTCGAACGGCGCGTCCCCCATCCGCATCACGCTCCTGCCCGGCTGGAGATGAAGGTTGTGGGCGTGGACCAGCGCCGGGCCCCGCTCGGCGACGGCGAGGACGTTGGCGGCGATCATCGAACTCCGCAGGCCCAGCAGCCGCGCCATGCGGCCCGGCGAGGTGTCGGCCATCCAGTGGTGGTAGCGCAGCAGACCGACGGCGGCGCGCCCGTACAGGCGGGCCCGCTCCATCTCCTCCCGTGAGGAGGTCTCGGCGAGGTGCGGGGTCTGCGCGTCGAGCAGCGCCACCAGGTCGTCGGCGATCAGCCGCAGCTCCCCGGCCTCGGCCGACCGTCCCACGGACTCGGAGGGGTCCATCATCGTGGCGGGGTTCGCCCACCGCTCGTCGGCGCCGAGCAGGCGGTCGAGCGTCTCCGCGTCGCAGGGGAGCAGGTCCGCGTCCACCCGGGCCGCGAGGTGGCCGTGGAGCGCGGTGAGGGCCTGGCGGGGGCTCGCGGCGTGGCTGATCTCCAGCGGGCCGTCGAGACCGGCGAAGCGCACCCGCTCGGACGGCGACCGGCCTTCGTTGTACTCGCGCATCCAGCGCACGAGCTCACGGTTGCCCGGGGCGGCTCCCCACCCGTGGCTGAAGCCGCGTTCCATGACCTCGTCGAGGGTGCCGGTGCCCGAGGTGACGTGGTCGTCCACGACCAGGCCCATCAGGCAGTCGCTCTCGATCCCGATCGTCCGGTAGCCCTCCCGCTCGACGAGCTGCCGGAAGAGCTCGTTGCGCACGTCGAGCAGGACGTCCTCGCCGTGGGTGGGCTCGCCCAGCGCGAGCACCCGCGGCCGGGCGGGGAGCAGGCCCATGACGGCGGCGGCGTCGACGGCGTGGGCGGCGTCTTTCATGTCGTTGACCATGCCTTCGACGCTATCTTTGAACTCCCGGTTGGGACTTTTCCCCGAGGCGCCCGGCATCACGAGATGAAACCTTCAAAACGGTGGGTCACCCCTCGGCATGGCGGCCGCTCCGGTGGCCGTCCCGGACCGCCGCCCGGCCCAGATAGCGGAACGACGGCGGCGGGTGCATCAGGAAGTCGTGGTGGGAGATGTTCCAGGCGTAGGCGCCCGCCATGGTGAACTCCACGACGTCGCCGGGGGCCAGCGCGACCGGCGCCCGGCGGGCGAGGACGTCCTTGGGTGTGCACAGCTGCCCGGCGATCGTGACCGGTTCGCCCGGCGGCAGCGGGGCCATCGGCTGGGAGTGCCCCTTGGCGGCGGGGGTGCGCAGGTGGTGGGTGCCCCCGGCGACCACGGCGAACAGCTCGCCGTGAACCCGCTTGACGTCGAGCACCCGCGTCACGTACCGCCCGCAGTAGGCGGTCAGGGACCGTCCCGGCTCGACCCGCAGTACCTCGCCCGGACGGCGCAGCCGCGCCAGGCCCTCGCCGTAGGAGCACCAGTCGAAGCGGTCGTCCGGGTCGGCGTAGGACACCGCCATGCCGCCGCCGAGGTTGACCTCCGTCACCCCGAGCGCGCGGGCGTACTCCAGCACGGTCCCGGCCAGCCGCAGCAGGTCGGCGGCGGCGAGCCCGCTGGCCAGGTGGGCGTGGACGCCGCGCAGCCGCACCCTGTCCTGCCCCTCCAGCGCCGCCGCGCAGCGGGCGACGTCGGCGGGGTCCATGCCGAACGGCGTCGCGCCGCCGCCCATGGCGAGGGACGCCCCGCCCACCGGCACGTCGAGGTTGACCCGCAGCAGCACGTCGGCGCGGCGGCCGGAGGCCAGGAGCCGCCGTAGCTCGCCGGGGCTCTCCACGTGCAGCCGGGTGACGTCCGCGGACAGCTCCGCCCGGGTCTTGCCCGGACCGCCGAGGGCCGTCGGCACGTCCGGGAAGAGCCTCCGGACGTGCGCCAGCTCGCCCGCCGAGGAGACCTCGAAGCCGTCCACGTGCCGGGCCAGCACCCTCAGCAGCTCGGCGTCGGGGTTGGCCTTGACCGCGTAGTACAGCTCGATCCCCGGCAGCGCGGCCCGCACCGCGGCGGCGTGCCCGTCGAGCGCGGCGAGGTCGTAGACGTAGGCGGGCAGGTCAGCGGTCGCCAGGCCGTACGGCGGGCCGCCGCGGTCCGGCTCCGGGGTCGCTCCCGCACCGTCCGGAGCCGGAGCCGGGACCGGGACCGGGGTCTGATCGGCGGGCGCCGGGCCGTACGGCGGGACGGCGGCCGTCACGAGACCATCGCCAGCGGGTTGGCGACCGGCACGTACCCGGCGCGGCGGTCGGCGGCGCGGGCCCACCGGACCGACAGGTTGGCCTTGGCGGGCAGCGGGGCGCCCGCCAGGAGGTCCGACAGCCGGCGCGGGCGGCCCCGCGACCCGGCGTACCCGGCCAGCACCTCCCCGGCCACGGCCCACAGCTCCCGCGCCGCGCCGGGGTCGGGGCCGGCCAGCCGGGCGGCGATCTCCGGCAGGTGGTTGACCATCAGGCAGTAGACCACCCGGTTCCAGCCCCCCTCCTCGTCGTAGGTGAGCGCCGCGGCGACCTCACCCGGCAGTCCGGCGAGGTCGTGACGGCCGGCGACGAGCTTGGCGCCCTCCATGTCGCGGAAGACGGCCTCCACCGGAAGCCCGGCCGCGTCCACGCCGACGAGCACGTTCTGCAGGTGGGCCTCCAGCACCACGCCGTGGGTCAGGTAGGCGTCGAGCACCGGCGGCGCGACGCGCTCCACGTAGGCCCGCCACCACCGCGCGGGGTCGGCGGGCCGGTCGCCGGCGGCGGCCAGCGCGCCGCTCAGCAGCGGGGTCACCCCCGGACGGCAGACCGACCACGGGCTCGCCCGGACGATCACGCTCAGCCCCTCCAGCAGCCGGGTGCCCAGGGCCGCGGAGCGGTAGCCCGGCTCGGGCAGCCACCGGGTGCCGGGGAACCGCTCGGCCAGGCCGGCGAACACCGGCGTGAGGCGCCGGGTCAGCTCCACCGCGCCCGCCAGCTCGTACCAGGAGTTCTTCCGGACGCAGTTGGTGATCCGCACGTCCAGGCTGAACTTCAGGCAGCGGTCGATCCCCGGCTCGTAGACCGTCCGGACCGACGAGGTGGGGACCGACGCCCGCGAGGCGCTTCCCAGGTCCGTCAGCCTCCCGTCGGCCAGCGGGGCGGCCAGCTCCGCCGCGAGCAGGTCGAGCTGCCACGGATGCGCGGGCAGGAGGGTGTAGCCCGGCGGCGCGGCGCCCAGCCCGTCGAGCGGACCGGTGTTGCCCGCCCCGGCCAGCACGTCGTCGCGCACCCCGAGCAGCCGCAGCGGGAAGCTCGCGTGCGCCTCCGGGGCGTGCCGCAGCCAGCCCGCGTCGCCGCGCGCCTTCGGGCTGGGGTGGAACGGGTGGCCGAAGACCAGCCCCTGCTCCGAGGCGAGCCACGGGTCGGCCGGGGGCGGGACGTCCCGGCGGGCGGCGACCAGTGCCGCCATGGCCTCCCGGCTCGCCCCCACCTGGGTCGCGAACTCCTCGTTCGCCGCGTCCGCGGTCTCGCCCAGCTCCCGTTCGACGAGCCGGACCAGCAGGTCCACCGACAGGGGCCGCCAGCGCCCTTCGTCCAGCCGCTCCGGCGGCCCGTCGAACCGCAGCGCCAGCCCGCCGTACGTCCGGGCCCGCAGCAGGGTGCCCGCCACCCGCAGCAGCACGTACGGCTCGGCGTGCCATACCAGCCCGCGCGGCCCGGCCACCTCCCGGACGCAGCAGCGCAGCAGCGCGGCCAGCGACGCCTCCTCGGCGGCGGCGGCCGGGGAGGTGAGCGCGAGGCCGGTCAACACGGCGCCCTTCTCCCGGCCGCGCCACGGGAGGAGCCGTCACGGGTGGAGCCGTCGCGGGGAGCCGGGGGGCCGGCGGGGATCTGGCGCAGGTAGTTGGGGCCGCTGGTGCCGTAGAACTTGTTCACGTCGCGCGCCCCGGTGCGGGTCCTGTCCACCAGCGTCCCGGCGGTGACCATCGACTTGCCGACCAGCCGGGCGGCGTCGAGGGTCCTGGCCCGCAGCAGCCTGGCCATGGGGTCGTAGCCGTGCTCGTCGAGAGCCTCGGCCAGGGCGTCACGGACCAGCCGGAACGCCCGCGGGGGCGGCAGCACCCCGGATGTCACCGCGGTCGCGGCCAGGTGCAGGGTGATGGTCACGAACACGTCGGCGAGCGCGTGCGGGTCGTCGGTCAGCATCCGCTCGTCGGCGAAGTCCGGTACCTCGATCCCGGCCGCCCGCAGCCGCCCCGGGGAGGTCAGCAGGCCGTCGTAGTCCTTGACCAGCAGCCTGGCCGGTCCGTCGCCGAACACCAGCGACAGGTTCTGCTGGTGGGCCTCCAGCGCGGTGCCGTACCGGACGAAGAGCCGCACGTTGTAGGAGAACAGCAGGCGCAGGTAGTCCTGGAGCATCTCCGCCGCCTCCCCCCGGTACCACCGCCCGGCGAGCTCCTCGGCGACCAGCCCGCCGCCCGGCAGGGGAGCGGGCAGCGCGGCCACCGGGACGATCTCCCCGGCCGGGTGGCGGCGGAGCATCCAGCCGAGGTACTCGTGCCCGGCGTGGGCGTGGGTCTGCTCGTCGGCCAGCAGCACCCGCGGGTCCGGCATGCGGCGCAGCAGCAGCTCGGCCCGCGCCCCGTCGGCCAGCGTCTCCGGCTTGATCGACCGCCGGTTGCGCAGCCCCAGCGTGCTGGTGGTCAGCGGCAGTTTCAGGTGCGCGCGCCGGTCGAGCGCGACCGTGCGCGTCGAGAGCGTCGGCCGGACCTCGAGGTACGGTTCCGGCGCCAGGACCGTCCACGGGATCTCCTCGACCGCGCGGGCCGTCAGCGGGTGGACGGGGAACAGCACGTGCGTCCCGGCTAGCTCGCCGGGCAGCCCGACCGCGGGGAACTCCGGCGCGCACGGCAGTGCCGCCCCGGTGACCCGCTCCCGGGGCACGGCCGCCCAGCGCAGCTCGAAGGCGGGCGCGAACTCCGGCGCGTAGGCCACCAGCTCCTCGTCGGTCAGCCCGGTCCGGCAGCGCGCTGTCGGGTAGACCGGGTGGTCCACGAAGGCGGCCAGCGCCTCGTAGCGCACCGCGTCGAGCCGCCCGGCGTCCGCCTCCGCCCGGGGGCCGGTCCCCGCTCCCGCTCCGGTCCCGGTCCCCGATCCGGGGCCGACACCGACGGGGACCCGCCCGCCGGGGCCGTCGCCGCGTCCGTCCGGAAGCCGCCCGCCGCCGGTCCGCCGGCCCACCGGGGTACGGCGGGCGAGGCGGGCCAGCACCTCCTCGCGGTGGGCGTCGTGGAGTTCGAGGGCGCGCAGCGCCTCCCCGCACTCCCGGGCGAACGCCTCCACCCCGGCCGCGTCCGCGGGCGCGGAGACCTCCCGCAGCGCGTGCAGGACCTCCGCCAGGCGCAGCGCCTCCTGCGGGGCGACCACGAAGTCCTGGAACGGCGACCCCGCCGCCAGCCGTACCTGCCGCCCGGTGGGCAGCAGCAGCACGACGCCGTCCCTGCTCCGCGTGACCCGTCCGGCCAGACCGCCGTAGTCCTCGCGCAGCAGCGCGTTCAGGACCCGGGCCGCCAGGTACGGCTCCCGCCCGCCGGCCCCGCCCGCGCGGTGCTCGCCGTCCATGCCGTGCCCTCCTCTCACCGGGCGCGCACCGCTCACGGGGCGCCCGCCGTTCACGCGACGCCCGCCGTCCGCGGGGCGCCTGCCGTCCGTGCCGCGCCCGCCGTTCGCGTGGCTCATGCGACCTCCCAGCGCGCGGTGGCGGCGAAGGCCGCGAGGGCGTCGTCCACGCTCGCCCGGTCGGGGCCGATGGCGCGGACGATGCCCAGGTAGTCGCGGTTGGTGTTGGACGGCTCGATCCGGTCGCCGACGGCACGCAGCGGCCGGTGCCAGAGCCGCACCCGGTCGCCGGGGGCGGGGTCCACCACGCCCGGGGCCGCGGTCACGGTCCCCGGCCGGTCGGCCACCAGGCTCAGTATGGTCCCGTGCCCGGCGGGTCGGCCCGCGGGGTCCGGGAGGTCCGGGAGGCCGCTGCCGCCCCCGGGGATCCCCGGGGCCCGTCCCGCCCGCTCGTCCGTCCCCGCGGGGTCCCCCGGCCGGGCGCCGAACCGTTCGCCCAGGTGGACGGCGAGAACGTGCTCGAACAGCGGGACGCCCAGCAGGTCCGCGAGGAGGAAGTCGCAGTGGTCGCCGATGACCCGGTAGTTGACCTCGACGATCCGCGGCCCGGCCGGGGTCATCGCGTACTCGGTGTGGCAGGCCCCGAAGCCCGCGCCCAGCGCGGCGAGGGCCCGCAGCACGTGCTCCCTTCCGGGAGGGTCCGCCCAGTCGAGCCGTTCCTCCACGAAGTGCGGCGGCGGTCCCAGCGTGGTGCGGAAACCGCCGAGCACCCGCAGGTCGGTGCCGTCGCCGAGGGTCTCCAGCGTGTGCAGCGGCCCGTCGAGGTACTCCTCCACCACCAGTGCCTCACCCGGCCGCCGGCCACGGATCACCCGGACGGCCGTGGCGAGCTCCCCCGCGTCGGCCACCAGCACGACGTCCTCGCTGGCCACGCCCTCGCGCGGTTTGACGACCGCGGGGAACGGCGGGTCGGGGGGGACCGGGTCGTCCGGTGCCAGCCGTACCGAGCGGACGGTCTCGACCCCGGCCTCGGCCAGCCGCCGCCGGGTGAGCGCCTTGTTCTTGGCGGCGAGGCAGGCCCGCCAGTCCTTGCCCGGCAGGCCGAAGTACGCGGCGGCGAGGGCGGTCTCCGCCTGGAGATGGTCGGAGTTGGAGAAGATCGCGTCGGGCGCGTGGTGGTGGGCGATGAGGTCGATCACCGAGCGGGCGTCGCGGACGTCGCACCGCAGCACCTCGGCCCCGGAGGCCGCGTGCCGTTCTGGGCGGTCGGTCAGGATCGTGACGTCGCAGGCCAGCGCGCGTGCCGCGGGGAGGAACCCGTCCGTGACCGAGTCGGTCGGTTTGAGCGCGGTGAGGTACAGGCGCAATGCGGGGACCCCCGTTTATCAGGTAAGGCTAACCTAATTCGGTTCATCTTAACCGGGTGGAGATCATCACGCTGGCGTCTCGGCGTAAACACGGTACATGTCCGGCCTGACATGAGGATGCCAGTCACCCCGGACGGTCCGGCGGCGGGCCCTGCGAGGCGCTCCGCACCGCTCCTGCGGGCCGGTCCGGGGTCGCGGCGGGAGGCGTCCGGGGACGCGGCGTAGGATGACCAGTCGGTCTGGGAGGCGAACGGCGTGGAGAGCGTGGAGATCACAGCACAGGACGGACTACTGGGGCCGCTGCTCCTCGCGCGCAGCGCCGTCGACCGCTCGGCGCTGCTGCGGGGCGACGCCGCGTGGCTGGAGAGGGCCTGGGCCGATCCCGCCACCCGGGTCCTGACCATCGACGACGGCAACACCCTGGTCAGGCGGTCGGGCGACGAGTTCTCACTGGTCCTCTCGGCCCCGGAGGACGCACCCGCGGGCGAGCGCTACCTCCTCGGCGTGGACGCCGGGGGCGTCGCCTACTTCGCGATCTCCGCGCCGCTGCCGGAGCCCGTCCTGGGCGCCTCGCACGGCCGGATCGTCTCCCCGGTCGCCGCCTCCGCCGTCCCGGACGGACAGGTCGTCGTCGCCGGGCTCCGCCAGATCGGCGCGCTGCTCGGCGACCTGGACGCCGGGCTGCTGGTCTACGCGGTCGCGCTGGAGGCGTGGCACTCCACCCACGAGTTCTGCCCGCGCTGCGGCAGCCGTACGGAGGTGCGGTCGGGCGGGCACGTCCGCGTCTGCCCCCGCGACGCCAGCCAGCACTTCCCCCGGGTCGATCCCGCGGTGATCATGCTGGTCCACGACGATCAGGACCGCTGCCTGCTGGCCAGGGGTCCGGAGTGGGGCGAGGGCCGGATGTCGGTGCTCGCCGGGTTCGTGGAGCCGGGCGAGTCGCTGGAGCACGCGGTGGCCCGCGAGGTGGCCGAGGAGGTCGGCGTGAGCGTCACCGGCGCCCGCTACCTCGGCAGCCAGCCGTGGCCCTTCCCGCGCAGCCTGATGCTGGGCTTCTTCGCGCGCGCCACCTCCACCGAGCTCGTCCTCGACCCGGAGGAGATCGCTGAGGCGCGCTGGTTCGGCCGCGCGGAGCTGCTGGCCGCGCTGGAGAGCGGCGAGGTGCGGCTGCCGTCCGGGCTTTCGATCGCCCGGAGGCTGATCGAGACCTGGTACGGCGAGCCGCTGTCCGGCGACTGGTGATCGGCGACGCGGTCCCGCAGTACGGCGGGTCGCCGTGCGAGGGCCGGTGATCCGCGACGCGGTCCCGCCGGGTTCGCAGGGTTCCGCCGGGTTCCGCGGTCCGGGGAAAGCCGATCCCGGCAGGGGGAACCACCCCACCGGGACCGTTGGCCGCCGCCGCGCTCCCCGCCGGAGCGGCGGGACGGCCGGCGCGGAGGCTACTCGCCGGCGACGGCCGCCGCGGCCCGCAGCCGCGCCTTGACCTCGATCACCGAGGGGTTGGTCGCCGCGGTGCCGTCGTCGAAGACGACGGTCGGCACGACCTGGTTGCCGTTGTTGACGCTCATGACGAACTCCGCGGCGTCGGGGTTCCGCTCGATGTCGACCTCCCGGTAGACGATGCCCTCGCGGGTGAGCTGGGACTTCAGCCGCCGGCAGGGACCGCACCAGCTGGTCGTGTAAACGGTGAGCGCCATGTCTTGATCATCCCCTCATGTGATGTTCGGCGCTCATGGCAACAAAGCGAAGGCCGTTCGTCTTCCCGCCCGATCCACGGACCTCTCCCGGCGGGTTCCCGGATCCTTCCCGCCCGGTCCTCGAACCCTCCCGGGCGGGCACCCCGGCCCTTCCCGCCCGATCCCGCGGACCCCTCCTGCCCGGCCCCGGGCCCTTTCCGACAGGCGGCCGGGAAAGCCGTCAGCGGAGCCGGGACGCGACCCACTCCTGCACCGTCTCGGCCACCCCGGCCTGCCGGTACATCGGCGAGCTGTGGTCGGCGCCCGGCTGGGTCAGCACCGTCATCGGCACGCCGAACCGCTTCAGGCGCTCCTGGAGCCGGAGGCTGTGCTCGACCGGCACGAACTCCTCCTCCGAGTGCAGCGTCAGCACGGGGGCGTCGCCGCGGCTCGCGTGCAGCGGCACCTCCATGCTGTTCCAGACCTTCGGGCACTCGACGGGCTCGCACCCTCCGGCGAGGCGGACGGCGGACTCGCGCAGCTTGCGCCGGTAGGCGTCGGTGGTGTCGGCGCCGTCGTTGTAGGCGGTGATCGGCGAGATCACGGGGGAGACGCCGACCACGCCGCGCAGCCCCGGCAGCCTCCGCTCGCCGTAGGTGCCGACGGCGGTGGCCAGGTGGCCCCCGGCGGAGAAGCCGATCACCACGTAGTCGTTCGGGTCGAAGGACCACAGGGCCGCGTGCTTGCGCGCGGTGGCGATGGCGTCGAAGGTGTCGGTGCGGGGCGCGGGCCAGGCCGCGCTGCCGGAGAGGCGGTAGTTGAGGTTGAAGACCGTGTAGCCCAGCTCGGCGTAGCTCCGGGCGATCTCCGACATCTGCTTCTTGTCGCCGGTCGACCACCAGCCGCCGTGGATCAGGAAGACACCCGGCCGCCTGAGCTCGTCGGGCTGGTACCAGACGTCCATCCGCTGCATGGTGTGCCGGCCGTACGCGACGGTGTCGACGATGGTCCCCCTGGCCAGCGGGTCGGAGTCGCCGGTGGCGGGCGCCGAGGAGGTGGAGGACGGCGTCGGGGTCGGGGTGGGGGTGGGGTCGCCCTTCGCCGCCGCGGCGGACGCGGACCCCGCCGTGACGACGGACCCCGGCATGACGGCCCCCGCCGCGCCGATGGACCCCACCGTGACGGGCGTGGCCGCCGACACGTGGACGGCCAGGGACATGGAGGAGGCGTGCGCCATCGCGGGCCCGGACGCCAACGCCGCCAGGGCCAGCGCACTCACCGTCACCGCTGTTCGCACGAGTCTCGTCCTTCCCCGAAGTCCACTTCGCTCACATTGTGGAGTAAAGAAGGCGGTTTATGCATCTCGGGGGGCGACATAGGTTGGCCGCGGCACGGTGGCGGCCTTACCGGGTCGTGGCCATCGGCTGGAAAGATGTTTTCGTCCGACCCGTTCGACAGTCTGTGGGGGCGTTCGTGGAACTCGGCGTGGACCTCGATGACGTCCTGGCGGGCCTGGACCCCGAGCAGCGCGCGGTGGCCGAGACCGTCCGCGGCCCGGTCTGCGTGCTGGCGGGGGCCGGGACCGGCAAGACGAGGGCCATCACCCACCGCATCGCGTACGCCGTGCGCAGCGGCGCGGTCGAGGCGCAGAGCGTGCTGGCGGTGACGTTCACCACACGCGCGGCCGGGGAGCTCCGGCAGCGCCTGCGACTGCTCGGCACGCCGGGCGTGCAGGCCCGCACCTTCCACGCCGCCGCGCTGCGCCAGCTCACCTACTTCTGGCCGCGCGTCATCGGCGGCGACCCGCCCAGCGTGATCGAGTCGAAGCTGCCGCTGCTGGCCGACGCCGGCCGCTCCCTCCGCAGGAACCTCGACCGCTCGGAGCTGCGCGACGTCGCCTCCGAGATCGAATGGGCCAAGGCCACCCAGATCGGCCCCGAGGACTACGCCCAGGCCGTCACCAAGGCGGGCCGCACCCCGCCGCTCCCGGCCGAGGAGGTCTTCCGGCTCTACGACGCCTACGAGCGGCTCCGCCGGGAGCGGCACCTGGTCGACTTCGAGACCATCCTGGAGCTCACGGCCGCCGTGATGACCGAGCACCGCGAGGTGGCCGGCGAGATCCGCCGGCAGTACCGCTACTTCGTCGTCGACGAGTACCAGGACGTCAACCCGCTGCAGAAGCTGCTGCTCGACACCTGGCTCGGCGGGCGCGACGACCTGTGCGTGGTGGGCGACCCCAACCAGACGATCTACTCGTTCACCGGCGCGACCCCCCGCTACCTCACCGGTTTCCCGGTGGAGCACCCCGACGCCGCCGTGATCAGGCTGTTCCGCGACTACCGCTCCACCCCCCAGGTCGTCTCGCTGGCCAATCGGGTGCTCGACCGGGCGCGGACCCCCCACAAGATGACCCTGCTCGCCCAGCGCCCCGACGGCCCGGAACCGGTCTTCACCGAGTACGACGACGAGGTCGCCGAGGCCCAGGGGGTCGTCCGGGCCGCCGCCGGGCTCATCAGGAGCGGCGTGCCGAGCCGCGAGATCGCCGTGCTGTTCCGCGTCAACGCCCAGTCGGAGGTCTACGAGCAGGCGTTCACCGAGGCCGGCATCCCCTACCTGCTGCGCGGCGCCGACCGGTTCTTCGAGCGCCCCGAGGTACGGCAGGCGGTCGTGCTGCTGCGCGGCGCGGCCCGCTCCGCCTCGGCCGGCGACGACCTCGTCTCCACCGCCCACGGCGTCCTGTCCGGGATCGGCCTCACCGCCCAGCCCCCGAGCGGGGGCAGGACACGCGAGAAGTGGGAGTCGCTGAAGGCGCTGGCCGACCTCGCCGAGGAACTCGCCGCGGGCGGCGCCGACCTGCCGGGGTTCGTGGCGGAGCTGGAACGGCGGGCCGCCGAGCAGCACGCGCCCGCGGTCGAGGGGGTGACCCTCGCCTCGCTGCACGCCGCCAAGGGCCTGGAGTGGGACGCGGTCTTCCTGGCCGGAGTCACCGACGGGATGCTGCCGATCGTCTACGCCGAGACGCCCGAGCAGATCGAGGAGGAGCGCCGCCTGCTGTACGTCGGCATCACCCGGGCCCGCGTCCACCTGGGCGTGTCGTGGGCGCTGGCGCGCTCACCCGGGGGGCGCCGCTCGCGCCGGCCGTCCCGGTTCCTCGACGGCCTCATGGGCCGGGCCGCCGCCCGCGTCCCGTCGCCGGGTCGCGGCGGGCGCGACGGGACCGGTGGGACCGGCGGGGAGCACCGCGAACGCCGCGAACGCCGTACGGTCGCCGCGCCGGTGAGCTGCCGGGTGTGCGCCAAGACCCTGATCGCCGCGGCCGAGCAGAAGCTCGGCCGGTGCACCACCTGCCCCGCCGACTACGACGAGGGGCTCCTCTCGGCCCTGCGGTCCTGGCGCGCGGACGCCGCCAAGGAAGCCAAGATCCCGACATACGTGGTCTTCACCGACGTAACCCTGCAGGCCATCGCGGAACGGGCGCCCCTGTCCGAACGGGACCTGATGGCGATACCGGGAATCGGACGCGTCAAACTTGACCGGTACGGCGAGGCGGTGCTCCGCCTGTGCCGCGCTGCCGGAACCCAGACGGAGGACCTGTGAACGAGGCGCTCAAGGAGCTGCTGGACCTGCTCGACCTGGAGCAGATCGAGCTCGACATCTTCCGCGGCCGCAGCCCGGAGGAGCGCATCCAGCGGGTGTTCGGCGGCCAGGTGGCCGCGCAGGCCCTGGTGGCCGCGGGGCGGACGCTCCCGGCGGACCGCCACGTCCATTCGCTGCACGCCTACTTCATCCGGCCGGGCGACCCGTCGGTCCCGATCGTCTACAACGTCGAGCGGGTCCGCGACGGCCGGTCCTTCACCACCCGCCGGGTCGTGGCCATCCAGCACGGCAAGGCGATCTTCACTCTCTCCGCCTCCTTCCAGATCATGGAGCCCGGCGTCGAGCACCAGGCCGCCGTCATGCCGGAGGTGTCGCCGGCGGAGGGGCTGCCCTCGTTCCAGGACCGGATGCGTCAGATCGTCGATGAGGACTCCCCCTACCGGGAGTGGCTGTCCCGGCCGCGCCCGGTGGAGCTGCGCTACGTCACCCCCCTGACCTGGGAGGCCCACCGCGATCCCGAGCTGCGCGGCTCGAACACGAACGTGTGGTTCCGCTACGACGCCGAGCTTCCCGACGACCCGCTGCTGCACGTGGTGCTCGCCGCCTACGCCTCCGACTTCACCCTCGTGGACACGGTCCTGCTGACCCACGGGCTGGCCTGGGGGGCTTCGAACATCTCCGGCGCGTCGCTCGACCACGCGATGTGGTTCCACCGTCCCTTCCGCGTCGACGACTGGATGCTGTACGCCCAGGAGTCCCCGTGGTCCGGGGGCGCGCGGGGGCTGGCCCGGGGCGAGATGTTCACCCGTTCCGGGGAGCTGGCCGTGTCGGTGGTCCAGGAGGCCATGATCCGGGTCAATTAGGTGGGAAACTGCAGGTAGAAAATATGTTGCCCGCCCCCGGGGGCCGGGTTTAGGGTCATGGTCAAGCAAGTCGGGTGTCGTAACCCGACGATCCGTAGACGGAGGTGAGTCCGCTGTGAAAATCAACATGATGATGCCGTCCCAGCTGGGGCTCGCTTTCGCATGCGGTGACACCGCCCTGCCTTGTGGCGGCCGGTCCATCCTCACGGCTGGTCCGGTCTCCCGGCGTCGGCAGGAGGAGTCTGCCCGGTCTCAGGCCGGTCGTCTGTTCGCCGCCGCTGCCACCGCCGAGCCGGTGGCCGCAGGCGTCGCGGGCGTTCCGGCTCTCGCGGGTGCCCCGGCTCCCGCAGGTGCTCCGGCCCTCATGGGCGGAAGCTACGCACCGGCCCAGCACGTCCGAATCGGTGGACTGCGTGGTCCGCATCCCTGGAGGAAACCTCCGGTCATCACCTGACCGGGGTTAATAGCCTCCAGGCCGCGGATCCGCAATCAGGATCCGCGGCCTTCTTGTTTGTCCGCGTCATTCCTGACCCCCACCCAGAGGTAACCAAAGATCAACACCCATACAGAGAGGTGAACAAGATGGGGGCCCAGACGATCATGGACCTGATCGACGAAGCCGAAATCCCCTGTCGTACCGACCCGGACCTCTGGTTCGCCGAGTCTCCTGAGGATGTGGAGTTCGCCAAGGCGCTCTGCGGAGGCTGCCCGATCAGGCAGGCCTGCCTGGCCCGCGCGCTCGAGCGCGAGGAGCCGTGGGGCGTGTGGGGCGGCGAGCTCATCCTGAGGGGGGTCATCGTTCCGAGGAAGCGTCCGCGCGGACGTCCGCGCAAGACCCCCCTCGCCGCCTGACCGAGAGCTGGTGACCGAGAACCGGTGACCGAGAACCGTTCGACCGAGAACTGATCGACCGAGAACTGATCGACCGAGAACCTGAGACCTTTCGAAAGGACCACTTCCGATGACCTACTCCACCACCCAGGGCCAGACCGCCTCCTCTATGCAAGAAGAACTGGTCAGGGACCGAATACGGACCCTTCACCGTGAGGCCGAGGAGCAGCGCCTGGCCTCCGGCGTTCTGCGCCTCCGGCGCGCGCGCCGTGACGCCGAGCGCGCCACCTCGCGTCTCCATCAGGCGCTGCTACGCCTGAGCTGACCGAAGAGGAAGAGATCGGGTGACCGGCCGCCACACCGGCCGGGCGGCCGGCCACCCGGCCTCGTGAAGGGCGTCCGCTCCGCATGGACCGGACGCCCACGCGGCCGCACATGCGATCTGAGTCACGGGGGCCCGCCACGGCGGGCCCCTTCTTCGTCTGCCGCCCCTCCCGAGGCGGTTCCCCGCGGCATCCAGACCGATGCCGTCTCCCCGCTTCGCCTCGGCCCCCGATGCCGTCTTCCCCGCGTCCGGCCCCCGATGCTCCGGTCCGCGGTCTCAGCCCGCGGCGGCCTGCTCCCAGGGGTCGTCCTCGTCGAAACCGGGAACCCAGCGGACCACCTCGTCGCGGAAGCGGGCGGTGGTGCCGAGCTGGCAGAGCACACCGATCCCGGCCGCGTGGACACGATGGATGAGCACGTAGGAGGGCGGCAGGTTCAGCTGGCGCGCGACGTTGCCGGGCCTCAGGTCGGTGACCGTCGCGGCCTGCTCCTGAAGCCACTCGCGGCTGAAGGTGAACTCCTCGGCCGTGGTCGGCTCGACGTAGGGAGCGAGGAACGCCCGCAGGGACTCGGGCTCGATCTCGATGTGGGGAAGGATGAACCCCTCGTCCCGCAACCCCTGCACCACGCTGGCCATGTCACCGCTGTTGAAGATGCGGGTCAGCTGCCCGAAGGCGGGCGGGTATCCCTGCGGCAGCCGGTTGACCGCACCGAAGTCGAGGGCGCACAGCCGTCCGTCGCCGGTGACCCGGAAGTTACCCGGGTGAGGGTCGGCATGGAGCATGCCCACCCGCGCGGGGGAGGAGAACAGGAATCGGACCAGCAGGAGTCCGGCGCGGTCGCGCTCCTCCTTGGTGCCGTCGGCGATGATCCGCGACAGGGGCGTGCCGTCCACCCACTCCGAGACCAGCACCTGCTCGTTGGCGGCGACGACGTCGGGGATCACGAAATCGGGGTCGTCCCTGAACTCCAGGGCGAAGGCGTGCTGGGCCTGGGCCTCGTTGAGGTAGTCGAGCTCCTCGGCGACCCGCTCACGCAGCTCGGTGAGCACGCTCTTGACGTCGAGGCCGGGCAGCAGCGCGCCGAAGAGCTTGCCCAGCCTGGCGAGCTGGGCGAAGTCGGAGAGCAGCGCCTTGCCGGCACCCGGATACTGGATCTTGACCGCGACCGTACGGCCGTCGTGCCAGACCGCCTTGTGCACCTGCCCGATCGACGCGGCCGCGGTCGGCCTGTCCTCGAACGACAGGAAGTTGTCCCGCCAGTCGTCCCCGAGTTGCTCGACGAGGACCTTGTGCACGGTCGCCGCCGGAAGCGGCGGAGCGGCGTCCTGGAGCCTGGTCAGGGTCGCGCGATAAGGCCCGGCGATCTCCTGGGGCAGCGCGGCCTCGAAGATGGACAGGGCCTGGCCCAGCTTCATCGCCCCGCCCTTGAGCTCTCCGAGGACCTTGAAGATCTGTTCGGCGGTGCGCTGCTGGATCTCCTGGGTGACGATCTCCGCGGGCTTGCCCCCGATCCGCTTTCCCAGGCCGAGAGCGGTGCGACCGGCGAAACCGATCGGAAGGGACGCCAGTTTGGCGGAGCGCGCTACGGCGCGGCGCGGAAGGTCACTCACCTTGGCTTCGCGGCCGGTCCCCGTACAGCGAGACGCCGCTCCCTCCCTTCGGTGTGGTGTCTATCAGCGGCAGGTAGCCGACGCGACCATTGTTGGTGAACCAAAGTCGTTTCGGAAGCAACGACATTGAGGATGAACACTCCAGGATCGCCGCTTCCATCTCCAATCAGGCAATACATCCAATGTGCTGTTGGTCACATTAAGCTCGCGGTCGTCGAGCAGGGCAAGCGCCTGACCTGCCGCTGTGGCCGCCACCAGTGCCGAGAGCACCGTTCCGCAGGCGATTTCACCCGCGGGGAAGCCACCCAGGCGGGCGCTGACGATCGGCCAGCCGGGATCACGGTCGCGTCTCGTCAAATCTAGGCACTGCAGACAGGTGCTTCGTCCAGGCAGCACCAGGGGACCGACCGAACCGAACCCCTCGAAGGCGGTCACCAGCAGATGGGGAACCCGCCGGTCGAGGAGATCCCGCACGAGCAGGCCGTCGAGCGGCTCCACCGGGGCGAGCACCACCAGATCGGGCGGTCTGGCGCCGTCGGCGAGCCGGGCCGCGCGCTCACCCGTCCAGGCGTTCACCCCCGGAGCCAGGGCCGTGATCACGGCGACCGCGCCGTCCTGCCTGCTCATCCCCACCTGCGCCCAGGTCAGCCCGCCGGGCACGATGTCGCATGGCCGGGCCGATCCGGGATCGACGACGCAGACGTTGCCGACGCCCGAGGCGGCGAGCAACGCGGCGACCTGCGCGCCCACCCGGCCGGCGCCGTGGACGCGCACCAGGGCCTCGCGTCTGCGCGCCAGCGCGCCCACCCCGCCGTCCGTGGCGCCGGGGGACAGGGACAGCATCTCCAGATCCGGCTGGAGCCGGTCCCGCTCGGCCAGCGGGAGTGTGCGCAGTGGGCCGAGGCCCGCCGCCGCGTCGTCCATCAGACCCCGGCCGGCCAGCATGCCGAGCAGTGCCCGGCCTCCCTCCTCACCGATCCCGATGTCGGCCGCGTCCGCCAGCACCCCGGGGAGGTCGCGCACGCCGTCCAGGCCCTCCACCCAGCGGCGGACCTCCGGCTCCAGGTCGGCCAGCATCACGGCGTGCCGGGGGTGCAGCCCGAACTGCAGGGTGCGTTCGTCGCGGGCGACCCGGCGCAACGCGGGCTTCAGCCGAGGCCGCATCGGGATGGACACTTCGGGTGATCTCGACGGGGACAACGGGATCTCCTTCCGGCGTGCGAGGACGGTCACCCTGCCGTGACGCCTCCCCGGCCGCCCGGTGAGGCGGTGCCGTGTCGGCGATGCGGCCTTTCGGGGACGTCGTGCTCGCGGAGTGCTCGCGGACGCCGCACCGGCAGGGACGTCACCGTGTCCTGACGGCCTCACGGCGACGTGCCGGAAGCGTGCCACGCGAACGGAAGATCCCGTCCGCGTTTCCCCCGGCCTGTGGATAACCGGCACCGTGGTCGGTGACCTGTGGAAAACCCATCGGGCTCCGGCCCCCGGCGTCCGGGCGGCCTGCACTACGCTCCCCGCATGAACGAGCTCCTGATCGACCGGCGCGACGGCGGAGTCGCGGTCCTCACCCTCAACCGCCCGGAACGGCGCAACCCGATGACCGACGGGATGACCGAGGAGTGGCGCGGCGCCGTCGCGGCCCTGCGGCGGGACCGTGAAGTGCGATGCGTGGTGGTCACCGGTGCGGGGAGCGCCTTCTGCTCGGGGGGAGACCTGTCCTGGCTCGCCGAGCGCGCGGCCGAGGGGGTGACCGGCCTGCGCGACCGGATGCTGGACTTCTACCGGACCTGGCTGTCGATCGCCGATCTGGAGGTGCCGACCATCGCCGCGGTCAACGGCGCCGCCGTCGGGGCCGGCCTGTGCCTCGCCCTGGCCTGCGACCTGGTCTACGCCTCCGAGGAGGCCAAGCTGCTCGCCCCCTTCACCTCGCTCGGCCTGCACCCCGGGATGGCCGCGACGTACCTGCTCCCCCGGGTCGCCGGCGTGGGCGTGGCCAGGGAGCTGCTGCTGACCGGGCGGACCGTGACGGGAGCCGAGGCGGCCGCGGCCGGGCTGGTCACCAGGGCCTTTCCCGGAGCCTCCCTGCTGGAGGAGGTGTTCGAGATCGCCCGCAGGACCGCCGCCAACGCGCCCGCCGCCACCAGGCTCACCAAGGTCGCGCTCGCGGGCGGCGGGCACGCGGACCTCGACGCTGCGCTGCGCTGGGAGTCCCTCGCCCAGCCGGTCACCATGGTCTCCGACGACATGCGCGAAGGCCTGGCGGCGCAGCGGGAACGCCGGCCCGCGCGATTCGGCGACTCCTGAGGCGGGTGTTATCCAGGTTAATTCGATAAGGAGCCGCCATAACCTCCAGGCATCGCCGAACAATCTACGAACACGGATTGACCAGCAGGAACGTCACTCACCCTCTGGTGTTAATTCATCTTTCTCGGCTACCGTTCATATGTGCCCCCCGAGACAGTCGAGGTCCGTCGAAGTTCTCGTCGCCGGCGGACGGTTTCCGCGTACCGTGACGGCGAGAAGACGATCGTGCTGCTGCCCGCCGGACTGAGCAGCAACGACGAGGAGCAGTGGGTACGGCGGATGCTCGACCGGCTGGCGGCCAAGGAGCAGCGGCGACGACCCTCCGACGACGACCTGATGGAGCGGGCCCGCGACCTGTCGGTCCGCTACCTCGACGGCCGGGCCACCCCGTCGAGTGTGCGCTGGGTGGACAACCAGCAGCACCGCTGGGGCTCGTGCACCCCCGACAACGGCACCATCAGGATCTCCACGCGGCTGCGCGGCATGCCGTCCTGGGTGGTCGACTACGTGATCATGCACGAGCTCGTGCACCTGCTCGTGCCCAGCCACGGCCCCCGGTTCTGGGCACTGGTGGAGCACTACCCGAGAGCCGAGCGGGCGAGGGGGTTCCTGGAGGGCTTCTCCATGGCGGCCAACAGCCCCGCGGAGGAATGGTGACCTCACGACAGGGCCTGGGGGAGACCCCGGAAGAGGCTTCGCGGGAGCGGGAGCGGGAGCAGGAGCAGGAGCGGGAGTGGGAGTGGGAGACGCCCCGGGAGTCTCAGACACCGCGGCGCATGGTGGCGGTCCTCGTCACGCCCTCGATCGCGGACGCGGCGCCGCCCGGAGTGGACGCCGGAGAGTTCCTGAGGGCCGCGGCCGAGGACACCTACGAGCTCGCCGCCGCGCTCGACCTCGTCTCACCCGTCCTGGTGACCAGCGTGCCGGGCATGGAGGAGATCGTCTGGCCCGGGACGCCCGTCGTGGAGATCCCCGACCTGTCGGGCCCCGCCCTGGTCCGCGCCGCCTTCGAGGCGCTGTCATCCGTCTCGGGGAGCTCGGGGAGCTCGGGGAGCTCGGGGAGCTCGGGGAGTTCCGGGGGCTCGGAGGGCTCCGGCACTCGGCGACCCGCCCCCGGAATCCCGCCGCACGAGGGGAGCGCCCCGCCGTACGGCGGGCAGGCGGTGCTGCTGAGCGGTGACGCGCCGGACCTGCCCGGCCTGCTGGTCGGCAAGCTCTTCCGCCGGCTCGGCCGCGCCCGGATCGCGGTCTGCCCGGCCGTGGGCGGCGGCGCCGTGGCGATAGCCGCCCACCTGCCCTACCCCGCCTGGGCCGGCGTGGGCTTCGACGATCCCGACCCGGTCCGGTCGCTGCGCGCCTCGGCCCCCGGTCCCCGTACGGTCGCCACAGGCCCCGGCTGGCACCGCCTGCGCACCCCGGGCGACGTCGCGCGGCTGGATCCCGGCCTGGAGGGCTGGGAGAACACGCGGGCGCTGCTGTCGGCCTGAACGCCGGACGACGACGCCGTCAGGGCGGCAGGCGCAGGTCGGCGAAGACGGCCCGGTGGTCGCTGCCGGGGACGGTGTGGACGCTCACCGCGTTCACACCCACCCGCTCGTCCACCATGACGTGGTCGATGGTGATGATCGGCGGAACGCCGCGCCTGTTGGCCGGCCAGGTGGGGACGAGCCCCGCGCCGACCCGGTCGGCCGCGTCCGCGTAGCCCCGCGCCAGCAGCCCGCGCAGGGCCGCGTGGTCGAGGCTGGCGTTGAAGTCGCCGGCCAGGACGCGGATCCTGTCGGGGACGGCGGGGGGAAGGGCCGCCAGGGCCCGCCCCCACTCGTGGACCTGTGCGCCCAGCGGCGGGTAGGGATGGACGTCGACGAACTCGACGGGCTTGGCGCCCGGCACGGTTACCAGCGCGGCCGGCATGTTGTGCCCGACCGGCTGGAACAGGTCGTCCAGCCGGGTCATCGGGTTCCGGGCGTACAGGCCGCTGCCCCGCGCGCTCCACTCCGTCTCCAGCACCCGGTACGGCATGAGCTCCTTCAGCCCGGCCGCGTCCAGCTTCCCGGCCAGCCCGGGGGTCAGCTCCTGGGCGCTCAGCACGTCGGGTCTCAGCCGCCGGACCAGATCGACCACGGCCACCGCGTCGGCCTTGCCGAAGAGCATGTTGAGGGTCAGCACCCGCAGCGCCGGCCCTGAGACCGAAGCCGCCTGCGCCGAGCCGACGGCACGCGGCAGCACGCTGAGACCCAGCGCCGCGGTGGCGGCCAGCGCCACCGCCGTGGCCGCGCGCCTGCGGGACAGCGACGCCAGCAGGAGGGGCACCAGCGAGCCGGCCGCGACGTACGGCGTGCCGGTCATGAGCTGCGTGGCCAGCGTCCCGCGCTCAAGCCCGGCCACCCTTGCCACGGCCCAGGCGGTGAACGGGACGACCGCCGCCCAGGCGAGGGCCTCGGGGACGCGCCGACGCCGGCGGGCAGGCGTCATGATCGCGCCGCCCACGTCTCCGCCGGCCGCCGTTCTCACCCTCAAGCCGCCCCGATTCGCTCATCACGCCAGTGGACAGAAACGGTAGTCAGGGGGGTGTGAGACGAGCATAAAACACCCGGCTATCCGGTACGGAGAACCTCACGGGCCCGGCGCGCCAGCCGCCGGGTCGCCTCGTCCGACAGCTCGGGGATCTCCTCGATCGGGAACCAGCGCAGGTCCAGCGACTCCTCGCTGATCACCGCCTCGACGCCCGCCGGGGCGACCGCGCCGTACTCCACGTCCAGGTGATGGCTGTGAGGCGGGTGACACCAGACCCGGTGCCGGTCGAGGGCGAGCGGGCCGGGAAGCAGCCGCAGACCCGGAATGCCGGACTCCTCGGTCGCCTCCCGTAGCGCCACCGCGGCGAGCGTCGCGTCGCCGCGCTCGCAGTGACCCCCCATGGGCAGCCACATCCCCGCCTTCGGATGCAGCGTGAGCAGCACCCGGAGGCCGTCGTGCGACAGCACCGCGGTCGTGGCCGTCAGGTGACCCGGCACGCACTCGCGCCACATCGCGTCCTCGTGGGCGTGCACGTGCTCCAGGAACTCCTCGCGCAGAAGCTCCTCCCCGGCCGTCGGCGCGGTCCAGCCCCGCAGCACGGACGCCGCGTCCGCCCGCAGGCTCCCGGAGCCTTCCGCGCCGGCCGGGTCCGCCGCGCCGGCCCGCGCCCTCGGAACCACCGAGGTCACCGGGACCGCCGGCCTGGCCGTGCCGGCCGGTTCGCCGAGCCCGCCGGCCCGCTCGCCCGGCCGGTTCACCCGCGATCGCCCTCGCCGCCGTCCTTCCGGTCGTCGCCGCCGTCCGCGCCGTCCGCGCCGTCCTCACGGCCCTCGCCGTCCTTCCGGCCCTCGTCCCCGGCGGAGGAGGACTCCCTGAGGGACGCCTCCAGGCCGGACAGGTCGAACTCCGGCTCGCCGTGGACGAAACCGGCGGGGTCGTCGAGGTCGCCGGCGGTGGGCATCAGGTCGGGGTGGCCCCAGACGGCGTCGCGCCCGTCGACTCCGCGGGCGGCCTCCAGGGCCTGCCACAGCGCCGCGGCCTCGCGCAGCCGGCGCGGCCGCAGCTCCAGCCCGACGAGCGTGGCGAAGGTCTGCTCGGCCGGGCCGCCGGTCGCCCGGCGACGCCGTACGGTCTCGGCCAGCGCGGCGGCCGAGGGCAGCTTGCCCTCGGCGGCGCGGTCGACGACGGTGCCGACCCAGCCCTCCACCAGGGCCAGGACGGTCTCCAGCCGGGCGAGGGCGGCCTTCTGCCGCTCGGTCTCCTCCGGCTTGAGGAGGTTGCCGCCGGACAGCGCCTGCTGGATCTGCTCGGGGTTGTTGACGTCGAGGCCGCGGAGCTGCTCTTCCAGCGCGGAGACGTCCACGGTGATGCCCCGGGCGTACTCCTCCACGGCGCCGAGCAGGTGGGCACGCAGCCACGGGACGTGCTGGAACAGACGGTGGTGCGCCGCCTCGCGGAGCGCGAGGTAGAGGCGGATCTCCTCGGCGGGCGTCTCCAGGCCCTGGCTGAACGCGGCGATGCCGCCGGGCAGCAGCGCCGGGTCGTCCGACAGGGGGAGCCCGATGTCGGTGGAACCGATCACCTCGCGGGCGAGCGAGCCGACGGCCTGGCCGATCTGCTGGCCGACCATCATGCCGCCCATCTGCTTCATCATGCCCATCAGCGGACCGGCCATCGCCTGCGCCTCGGGGGGCAGCCCGGCCGCGCCGAGCGTGCCGCTCATGGTCTCGACCATGCGCGCGGCTATCGGGTCGCAGAGCTGCCGCCAGACCGGGACGGTCTTCTCGATCCACTCCGACCGGCTCCACGCCTGTGGGCTGCCCGTCCCGCCCGGCAGCGCCGTGACCTCGTTGAGCCACAGGTCGGCGAGGTTGAGGGCGTCGACGATCTGACGCCGCTCGCCCTCCATGACGCTCGGATCGCCCTCGGCGACGACCACGTGACGCGCGATGTTCTTCGCCATGTCCCAGTTGACCGGGCCCGAACCCGATGGCGCGGAGAGCATGTCGGCGAACTGGCGCATGGCCGCCGCGATCTGCTCAGGGTCGCCGAACATGGCGAACGGGTTCTCGTTGGGGTCGTTTTCCCGACCTGGCAAGTCAGTCACCGCTCTACCTCGTGCAGGATGGAGGAGTCCACATCCGCCACGTTATCCGTCACACGGCGGGTCAGTGCAAAGCGAGGACATGGTGCCTACCTCGAAACGCCCGCGGTCCCCGGTCGTCGCCGTCACCGGCGCCGCCTCGGGAACCGGCCGCGCGTTCCTCGCGAAGGTCGCCTCTTCTGCGGATTTCCGCAGGGTCGTGGCCATCGACGAGCAGCGCGGCGACGTCCCCGGCGTCACCTGGAGGATCATCGACGTCAGGGATCCGCTTCTGGCGAACCGGATCTCCGACATCGACGTGCTCGTCCACCTGGCGGGAGACTTCGCCCTCGACGCCGACCCCGCCGAACGCAGGGCCTACAACCTGCGCGCCGCGCAGACGGTCCTCACCGCCAGCGCGGCCGCCCGCGTGCGCCGGGTCGTGCTCGTCACCAGCGCCATGGTGTACGGCGCGACACCCGACAACCCCGTTCCGCTGCCCGAGGACGCCCCCGTGGCGGCCGAGCCCGACACCGGCATGGTCGGCGACCACCTGGAGATCGAGGCGCTGGTCAGGCGCTCCCTGCGCAGCCACCCCGGCCTGGACGTCACCGTGGTACGGCCCGCCGCCGTGGTCGGCCCCGGGGTGGACAGCGTCGTCACCCGCCACTTCGAGGCGCCCCGGCTGCTCAGCGTCAAGGGCTGCGAGCCCCGCTGGCAGTTCTGCCACGTCGACGACCTGGTCTCGGCCCTTGAGCTGGCCGCGCTCGGCACGGTCTCCGGGGTGGTGGCCGTGGGCTGCGACGGCTGGCTGGAGCAGGAGCAGGTCGAGGAGATCTCCGGGCTGCGCAGGTTCGAGCTGCCCGCCGGGCTGACCTTCGGCACCGCCCAGCGCCTGCACCGGCTGGGCGTCACCCCGGCGCCCGCCACCGACCTCCACTACGTGGTCTACCCGTGGGTCGTCGACTGCGTGTCGCTGCGTGAGGCCGGGTGGAAGCCGGCGTGGACGAACGAGGCCGCGTTCACCGAGCTGCTGGAGCTGCGCGAGGGCAGGCACACCGTCGTCGGCCGCCGCCTGTCCGGCAAGGAGGCCACCCTCACCGCCGCCGGGGCGACCGTCGCGGTCCTGGGCACCGCCGCCATCGTCCGCGTGGCCCGCAAGAAGCGCCGCACGTGAGCCCGGCGCCCACGCCGCACGCGAGAGCCGGTCCTCGCGGCGCGTGCTCGCGGCGCGTGTGAGTCCGGTCCCCGCGCCGCACGCGGGTCCGGCGGTCGTGCCGCACACGATCGAGCACTCCGGCGCCGGGGCCGCCGGGCACCGGCGATGTAGGCTTTCGGCGTGGACGTCATCCGGCTGCTGGGCATTCGCGACACCCCCCTGTCCCTCGACGAAGTGTTCTCCGCGGTCGGCGACCACGCCGCCGGCGGCACGGCGATCTTCGTCGGCACGGTCCGCGACCACGACCACGACAGACCGGTCACCCGGCTGTCCTACTCGGCCCACCCGAGCGCCGAGGCGGAGCTGCGCAGGGTGGCCGAGAAGATCGCCGCGGACTTCCCGGTGACCGCCCTGGCCGCGGTGCACCGGACCGGTGACCTCGCGCTGGGGGACGTCGCGGTCGTCGTGGCGGTCGCCTGCCCCCACCGCGGCGAGGCGTTCACCGCCGCCCGCAGGCTGATCGACGACCTCAAGAGCACCGTGCCGATCTGGAAGAACCAGCTCTTCGCCGACGGCACGACCGAGTGGGTCGGGGCCTGCGACTGACGCCCGCCGCCGGCGGGTGGGTGCGCGGTTCTCCCACCGGTGATACGGAATAGGCTTCCTGTCATGTCACGACGAGCGCTGACACTGACGGTGGCCGGCATCCTCACACTCCTGCTGGGCATCGTCGGCGCCCTGCTGCCCGTGCCGTACGTGGTGCTGAGTCCCGGACCGACCGAGAACACCATCGGAGACGTCAAGGGCAAGCCCGTGATCAGCATCGAGGGTCGTCGCACCTACCCGACCTCCGGCGCCCTCAGGCTCGTCACCGTGGCATACCAGGGCGGCCCCGGCAACAGGATCGACCTGCTCAGCGCGCTGCGGGGCTGGCTCGACCCGACCATCGCCGTCGTGCCGAAAGAGACGATCTTCCCGCCGACGAGCACTGCGGAGCAGGTCGAGCAGCAGAACAGCGAGGAGATGACCGGCTCCCAGGACGACGCCACCGCGGCGGCGCTGACCGAGCTGAAGATCCCCTTCACCTCGGTCGTGACCGTGGCCTCCGTCCAGAAGGGCCTGCCGGCCGACGGGAGGTTCAAGCGCGGGGACGAGATCACCGCGGTGGACGGCGCCGCCGTGACCGACCGCGAGAGCGTCGCCGCCGCCGTCCGCAAGCACAAGCCGGGCCAGCGGGTCACCTTCACCGTCAACCGCGCGGGACAGAGCACTACCGTGGCCGCCCCCACCGTGGCCGCCAAGGACGGCACACCCGTCGTGGGCGTCAGCATGCAGGTCGGCTACAAGTTCCCGTTCAAGGTGGAGATCAACGTCGGTGACGTCGGCGGGCCGAGCGCCGGGATGATGTTCTCCCTCGGCATCGTGGACAAGCTCACCCCCGGCGAGATGACCGGGGGCAAGGCCATCGCCGGCACCGGCACCATCACCCCGGACGGCAAGGTCGGCCCCATCGGGGGCATCCAGCAGAAGATGGTCGGCGCCCGCGAGGACGGGGCGGCGTTCTTCCTCACCCCGGCGGGCAACTGCGCCGAGGCCGTCCAGGCGGTCCCCGACGGGCTCAAGCTGATCAGGGTGAACACGCTCCACGACGCCGTGCGGGCGGTCGACGCGATCCGCACCGGCGGCCCGACGGAGAGCTGCCCGGCGGGCTGACGGCCGTACCGGAGGGCGGTGACGCGGGGTGACCGTCCGGATTCCCGGGGTTCCACCGGGTTCTTCCGGGCACTGTTCCGCGCTCCCGCACGTTGGCATCGATGAACCCGGGATCCGCGGGCGTTGTGGCCGGACCGTGCCCAAGGGCTGAGCACGGCCGAACCCCCGCCGGTGTAGGTTTCCAAACACGGACCGTGCTCTCACGACAAGGGGTTGGCCTTGAGCTTCCGGACCCCCGGAGCCGGTAGGGCGATGCGCTTGCCCCGCCGGCCACGACTCTTGATTCCCACGGCGATCGCCATCGTCGCGCTCGTCGCTTTGTTCTTCCTGTTCGTCGGCGTCTTCACCGACTACCTCTGGTACGACTCGGTCGGCTACACCAAGATCTTCTCCGGTGTGATCGTCACCCAGATCGTGCTGTTCGTCGTGGGTGCCGTCCTGATGGTCGGGCTGGTGGGGGGCAACATGCTCCTCGCCTACCGGACGCGGCCGATGTTCGGCCCCGGGATGTTCGGCGGCGCCAGCGGCGCGGACCGCTACCGGATGGCCCTCGACCCGCACCGCAAGATGATCTTCCTCATCGGCGCCGCGGTGCTGGCCCTCTTCACGGGGTCCTCGTTCGCCGGACAGTGGAAGACCTGGCTGGAGTTCGTCAACGCCACCCCGTTCGGCGAGACCGACGCGCTGTTCCACTACGACGTGTCGTTCTTCATGTTCACCTATCCGTTCCTGCGGATGGTGCTGAACTTCCTGTTCACCGCGGTGGTGCTGTCGGCCGTCATGGCGGCCGTCGTGCACTACCTCTACGGCGGCTTCCGGCTCCAGTCGCCCGGCGTGCACGCCACCCGCGCCGCCCGCGTCCACCTGTCCGTGCTGCTCGGCGTCTTCGTGCTGCTCAAGGCGGTCGCCTACTGGGTCGACCGGTACGGCCTCGTCTTCTCCGACCGCGGCTTCGTGTACGGCGCCTCCTACACCGACGTCAACGCGGTGTACCCCGCCAAGACGATCCTGGCGATCATCGCGCTGATCTGCGCGGCGCTGTTCTTCGCCGGGGTGGTCCGCCCCGGGGCCATGCTGCCCGGCGTCTCCTTCGGCCTGCTGGTGCTGTCGGCCATCCTGATCGGCATGGTCTACCCGGCCCTGGTCGAGCAGTTCCAGGTCAAGCCCAACCAGCAGGGCAAGGAGCAGCCGTTCATCAGCCGCAACATCGAGGCCACCAGAAAGGCGTACGGCGTCGACCAGACGGAGGTCATCGACTACGCCGCGCAGGGCGACGCCTCGAAGGTCAACGTCAGCGCCGACAGTTCGATCTCCGGCGTGCGCCTGCTCGACCCCAACCTGGTGTCCAAGACCTACCAGCAGAAGCAGCGCATCCGCGGCTTCTACGACTTCCACGACCCGCTCGACGTCGACCGCTACCCGGACGAGTCGGGCAAGCCGCGCGACACCGTGGTGGCGGTGCGTGAGCTCACCGGCCCGCCCGCCGAGCAGGACAACTGGATCAACCGGCACCTCGTCTACACCCACGGCTACGGCTTCGTGGCCGCGCCCGGCAACAAGGTCGACGCCGAGGGCCTGCCCGCCTTCGACGCCAAGGACATGCCGGTGACCGGCTCCCTGGCGGAGCGGACCGGTCTGAAGGAGGCCCGGGTCTACTTCGGCGAGTCCCCGAGCGCACCCGAGTACGTCATCGTGGGCGGCGACCGCAACCAGGAGCTGGACTACCCGCTGAGCAGCGGCACCGGCCAGAAGAACACCACCTATGAGGGCAAGGGCGGCGTCCCGGTCGGCTCGTTCCTCAACAGGGTCCTCTACGCCGCCAAGTACAGCGAGATGAACCTGCTGCTGTCGGGCGACGTCAACGACAAGTCCAAGATCCTCTACGTGCGAAACCCGCAGGAGCGCATCGCCAAGGTCGCGCCGTTCCTGAGCCTGGACGACAACTCCTACCCCGCCATCGTCGACGGCAGGGTGGTCTGGATCGTCGATGCCTACACCACGTCCAACGCCTACCCCTACTCCGACAGCAGGAGCCTGGAGGCGATGACGCGGGACACCGTCACCGACCCGCGCCTGGTCGTGCAGCAGCCGCGCGACCAGATCAACTACATGCGCAACTCGGTCAAGGCCACGGTGGACGCCTACGACGGCACCGTCACGCTGTACGCCTGGGACGAGAAGGACCCGATCCTGCAGACCTGGCGCAAGGCGTTCCCCGGTGTCGTCAAGCCGAAGAACGAGATCTCCACCGGCCTCCAGCAGCACCTGCGCTACCCCGAGGCGCTGTTCAAGGTCCAGCGCGACGTGCTGTCCCGCTACCACATCAAGGACCCGAGCGCCTTCTACAGCGGCCAGGACTTCTGGAACGTCCCCAACGACCCGTCCTCGGGTGAGCGTGACATCAAGCAGCCGCCGTACTACCTGTCGGTCAAGATGCCGGACACGACCGAGCCGACGTTCTCACTGACCACCACGTTCGTGCCGCGCCAGGGGCCTAACCTCGCGGCGTTCATGTCCGTGGACGCCAACCCGGGGCCCGACTACGGGAAGCTCCGCATCCTGCGGATGCCTTCCAACACGACGATCCCCGGCCCGGGCCAGGTGCAGAACAACTTCCAGAACAAGTTCTCCGGCGAGCTCAATCTCCTCGGCATCGGAGGGGCGAAGGTCCGCTACGGCAACCTCCTGACCCTGCCGTTCGCCGGCGGCCTGGTCTACATCGAGCCGGTGTACGTGGAGACCGCGGCCTCCTCCGGGCAGGAGCCGTACCCGATCCTCCGCCGGGTGCTGGTCTCCTACGGCGACAGGGTCGGCTTCGCCGACACGCTGGACGCCGCGCTGAAGCAGGTCTTCGGGGAAGGCGCCCAGCTGCCCCAGCAGGAGGTGAACAAGCCGAACACGCCGGCCCAGCCGAACACCGCGCTGAACCAGGCGATCGGCGAGGCCCAGCAGGCCTACGACAGGGCGCAGAAGGCACTGAACGCCAACCCGCCCAACTGGACGGAGTACGGCGCGGCCCAGAAGGCGCTCTCGGACGCGCTGAAGAAGCTGGAGTCGGCCGCTGAGCCGTCGGCGTCCCCCGCTCCGACGGCGACGCCGACCCCGGCGCCGTCGGGCTCGGCCACGCCGTCGCCCACCCCGACCCCCACGTCGTCACCGAGTCCCTAGCAGGTGAAGAGCCCCGCAGGTCAACCGATTCGCGTCCACCGCCAAAGCCGGGTAGTCTTTAGACACACACCGACGCGGGGTGGAGCAGTTCGGTAGCTCGCTGGGCTCATAACCCAGAGGTCGCAGGTTCAAATCCTGTCCCCGCTACCAAGGCCGAGGGCCCGGATCTCATCGAGATCCGGGCTCTTCGCATTTCCCTGCCTCCGTCCCACCGTGCGCCGGCCGCCGCGCCGCTGATTTGCCTTGTCTCCGGGGGGCGGGTAATCTTTAGACACACACCGACGCGGGGTGGAGCAGTTCGGTAGCTCGCTGGGCTCATAACCCAGAGGTCGCAGGTTCAAATCCTGTCCCCGCTACCA